>NZ_QGMZ01000009.1 GCF_003173335.1 Methanospirillum stamsii | reverse complement strand
ATCTAGGTCACAGTTCAGCCTTCGATGGCAATTCAAGGGTTAGTTTTTTTAACGGATTTGAAACCCAAAAAGAAAACAACCTTCACTACCCAGATTAATATTGGGAGACTGGAGGTTACAGTTTTTCATGAGTTAAGCATGAGGCGGAGCCTCATGGGTGTTTTTATAAATGAGGGATTGATATCGTGCATGATTATCTGGTGAGATGCAGGGATCTTTTAGCTTTTCATTTAATAAATCAATTTTTTCCTGTATCAGACCCGGGCTTTCATAAGTTTTAACCCGTTTTAATAAATCTTCAAACGATATTTTTCTTTTATCCTCAGGAGTATCTGGATCGCCACAGATTGCCTTTAAATCGTTGATTTCTTTCTCAATAATTCTTGATTTTTCAAGTTTCTGTTTCAGTGAGAATATTTCTTTCTGAATTTTTTCTGCACATTGGATATACCCTTTTAATTCATTTATTTCATCTTCAATTTTCTCCGGCGGATTAAACATGGATAACCACCTATGAGATACTACAGTATATCAATTCATAAAACTATCTAAAAGATTCAGGTACTACCTTGCCGTAATAGTCCGAAAGAGAAGAATCCATCTTACGAAATATTTGTACCAAAAAACGAACAGGCCATATTGGTAAGAAAAAATAAATACTCTCGAATAAAATTAGATCCGCATGGCATCACCTTTGATTGCAGTAATTCTCTCATTTTTCATCCCAGGTCTTGGCCAGTTCTATACAGGCCAGCTCGTAAAAGCAATTATCCTATTTGTTGCGGCGGTGATTTTCGGTGCACTTTCAACCATATTAATAGGAATTCCATTCTACCTGATCGTCTGGATTTATAGCATGTTTGATGCGTATTCTAAGGCGAAGGAATCAAATTAAAAATTTTTTTTCTGGAATAATAACCGGAATTATTTCATTCTCCGGATATTTGATTATCCTGATACAGATTACCCGACTACTTCAATGAATTTATCTTTCGGAGTCTGGCATTGGGGACAAACCCAGGAGGGATCGAATGATGCAAATGGAGTATTTGGTGGGATGCCCAGTTTTTCATTTCCAACTGCTTCATTATACATAAACCCGCATCGTGAACAATACCACTTTGACATAACATGAATTGGAATATTCAGGTACATATATCCTTGTATGAAATGAATTTTGTATAGATTATTCAAACACCAGTATTAAACATTTATTAATTTTAAAGAATAATTACCATTCATGGGTTTTACTCCAGTATACCTTCATATATGTAAAAAATCTAAAATTTTCCGAATATGCTTGCATCTGATATTATGTTTCCTTTTTTGCATTATACCGATAATCTCCTGCTCTGATGCAGAACTCCTGGAGAATGCAGAGCTTTTTGCGGATCTCTTATTACAGCAGGAAAAATTTGAAGAGGCACTGCCGGTTTTCGAGTTAGTTCTGCAAAATAACCAGACAAATGCATCGTCATGGGTAGGAATAGGTGATACATTATATGGATTACAGAGGTTCGAAGATGCTATTCAGGCATATGATACCGCTATTTCTTTGTCATCAGATAAACCGGATATCCTGAAAAAGAAGGGAGATGCATTCAGTCATCTATTAAAATTCAACGAGGCACTTACAACGTATAGTGCGGCCATTGATTTGAACCAGACTGCGCCTGAATACTGGAAAGCCAGGGGAGATGTTCTGCAGAATTTGCAAAGATTCGAAGAAGCGATTCAGTCATATGATACAGCTCTAAAATTAAACCAGGACGACCCGGACATATGGAAAGGGAAGGGAGATGCATTAGAAAAATTAGAGAAATTTGAAGAATCTTTGCAGATCTATGAACATGCCATAACACTAAAGCCTGATGATCCGAATTTGTGGAAAGCCAAGGGAAATGCTTTGCTGAATTTAGAAAAATTCGAAGAAGCAATATTTGTATGTGATAAGGCAATCGGAATAAACCCTACCGATGCAGACATCTGGAAACAGAAGGGGGATGCATTATGCAGCCTGGAAAAATTTAAGGAGGCATTATATGCCTATGACGAGGCCATTGAGATAAACCCGGATAATTCTGAATTGTGGAAACAGAAAGGGACTGCCTTAGAAAACCTTCAGGAATATGGTAAGGTGATTGATACATATAACAAAGTTATCGAAATTAACCCTGAAGACTACAATTTCTGGACTCGAAAAGGAGACATTCTTCTTTCGAACCAGGATTACCAGGCAGCACTGGCAGCATACGAAGAGGCAATCAGAATTAATCCAGACAATGCAGAGTCCTGGAGCAGGAAAGGAGATGCACTTTCCGGACTTATGGAGTATGACTCGGCGATGGATGCATATGACATGGCTATCGGGATGGATCTTGATGAACCACGATTCTGGATGAGTAAAGGAGATCTCCTGCAAATATTACAAAAATATGAAGATGCCACTAACGCATACGATAAAGCAATCACACTTAATCCCGGGGATGCCAGATTATGGAAGAAGAAAGGGGATGCACTACTCGGACAACAAAAAGGAGAAAAAGCACTTTTTGCATATGGTCAGGCCATCATCATAAATCCTGATGAACCGGAGTTCTGGAAAGCTAAGGGAGATGCACTCCTCACACTTGGGAAAAAAACCGAAGCAAAAATTGCATATGGAATCGCAATTGGTAAAAACCCGGACAATGCACAATTCTGGAGCAGCATCGGGGATGTTTACCAGGAATTATGTGAACAGGAGAGTGCTCTTGATGCATATGAGCAGGCATTAAAATTAGGTGCCAATGATCCGGACTTATGGAAAAAGAAGGGGGATACACATTATGGACTGCAACAATTTGATAACGCAATTGATGCATACAAAACAGCCATTTCTATGAATTCACTGGAACCTGAGTACTGGAAAGCAAAAGGAAATGTTTACCTGACCCTTGAGAACTATGATGAAGCGGTAAAAGCATATGACAAAGCAATTGAAATAAACCTGGATGAAGCAGAGATCTGGATACGAAAAGGAGATGCACTATCCGGATTACAAAAATTTGAAGATGCAATTACCGCCTACAAAGAAGCACTTGAACGGGACCCGGATAACATATCCGGGGTATCGGGTATAAAAAATGCTTCTGATGCATTAGCAGTGAATGAGACCGGATAGTAAAAAGGGTTTGGATTTTGTCATCCGGTCATTTTTTTATTGCTTTTTTCTTTTTGGGTATCTTATCAGGTTCGGAATTATTTTCTTCAATTAACATCCCTCGTCGCAAAAGCTCAAAATAACATTTTGCGCAGGCCCGGACATCTGCCTGTGCATCATGGGCTCCTTCGAACGAACAGGAGAAGAGGGTTTGGTGGAGTTCCATGAGTTTTGGCCACTTGTTCCCTTTTCTTCCGGAGGGATATGGAATTTTGCAAAAATCTGCACTTTTTTTCATCGTGCAAAAATATGTAGGATTAAAAATGTGAGCATCCTGACCATTACGGACATACTCAGCTGCAATAACCCCACGGTCAAATTCAATATTATGTCCGATAATAAGTTCCGCCTGAACAAGAACTCCCGTAAACCGGGAGAGAACATCCAAAAGTGGTAAACCCTCTTTCCTAGCCCGTTCAGTTGTTATCCCATGTATCATCGCAACAAGTCCGGGGATTTCATACCCATCCGGGTAGATAATGTGGCTTTGTTCGTCCAGGACGGTTTCATCCTCGTCACACAGCATCCATGCGATCTGTACCATTCGTGGCCAGAGTTCCGGATTCGTGATTGGATTCGCCTTCCTCTTAGGAAGCCCAGTTGTTTCAGTATCTAAAAAGAGGTATTTCAAAACAGCACCAGAATATTGTATCAGGTTTGAACATAATGTGATTTCAACAATTCTGTAACTCCTGACCATTATAGCAGATGACATAATATTCCTATTGCATTACTTTTCTTTCATAATGAGCACAAAAATTCACGAATATTCAACCAAATGGTATGAGGATTCTTAATAAGGAGAAATGGTGAAGTAATTCGAGTTAATATGGGATTAATTAACTTACGAAAAACCAAAACAGAAAGCCTGGAAAGTGATCTTGAAGATGACATCAATGAATTCAATCAACTGTTTGACAATATTGATTTTAACGAGATAGATTCAAGAAATATCGAAGATGAAAAATTTTATGGAGATGACATGGAAAATAATGTCCCTGTACATACAACCATTCAACCAAAACAGGGGGATGAAAGTTCCAACAAACCAGAAGATACAATAACAGAACCCTTATCAATTGACTTTTCACCCGAACCTATCCGGAAAACCGTGAAAGAACCGGAAATTCACAAAAAAAGACCCGCTATTTCAGGTACAGCAAAAACACAGACAACAATCAGGAGCCCTATCCACGAGAGCATTAGTAATCCGGACACCCTGAAATCAGAGTATGCACCGGAGAGATTCCAGGAAATCAAGGGTAAAGAAGATACACCATTTACTGAATATGCTAAGGTTTTTGAACAGGATACAAATCTTGCTACCGTATGGTATAATAAAGGAGTTATCTTAAGCAGAATCGGAAAACACGAAAAAGCCATCTCTGCATTTGAACAATCACTCCTACTCTCTCCCGGATACATCCGTGCCTGGAATAACAAAGGGGTAGCCCTCAGCAGAGCCGGAAGATATGAAGAAGCTTTAGAAGCATATGAACAAGCATTACTACTTGACGCCGGACACGTAAGTGCATGGAATAACAAGGGAGTTGCTCTCAGCAAACTTGGCAGATATACTGAGGCAATTGACGCTTATGAACAGGCATTACAAATATCTCCAACCTACCCTGAAGGACACCATAATGAGAAAACGGTGAGAACACGAAGAGCAATAAAAGCGTAAATATTAGTTATTCCGGAAAAATAAAATGATTTTTAGTTTTGTCATTTTCCCGATGAATAGCAATACCATGATGTTTTTTAGAAATGAAAATATCTTATTGGATTCATCCCACCCTTTGTCGAACTGGTTAATTGTGCAATCGATATAATTCACACTTCTTTCAATCTCATCAAAGGCATCCGGACATTCTCTTTCTGTTAAAGCCAGGATTACCATCAGCGGGTTTCTTATCCCGCTGTTGAAGATTGACAATTCAGCCATTATTTTTGTATCTGATCGATTGCAGTAGTACTTTCTTGTTCTTGTGTTCGTCGTTTGGTTATATCCCGGATTATATTGTAAATTTATCAATTTCTCTTTGTAATATCGTGATAACCCCGTTCACATTCTCAACAACCCGCTGAATCTGGTCGACTGCAGCAGACGATTCTTCAGAAATTGCAGCATTTGAAACGGCGTTCTCTGCGGTGGTTTTTATCATCTGATGGACCTCGTTGATACTTGCCGTGATTTCTTCAACTGAAGCAGCCTGTTCTTCTGATGCAGCAGCGACTTCACTGATGTTCTGAGCTACATCGGAGAGCATCACCACAATTTTCTGGAAGATATCCAGTGTCTTTAACACATCGGTATACCCCTCAGAGACTTCATTTTGTGCCTTACTCATGATATCCGTGGCCCGGGCTGATTCACGGCTGAGGGTATTAATCATCTGTTCTATCTTTTCAGCGGATTGATGACTCTCCGTGGCAAGTTCTTTTACTTCATCAGCAACGACAGCAAAACCTCTTCCTGCTTCTCCAGCTCTTGCCGCTTCTATTGCTGCATTAAGGGCAAGCAGATTTGTTTCATCAGAAATCGAAGTGATAATAGCAATAACACTTGTTATCTGCTCCATCTGGTCCTTTATACTATTGATAAGAGTTCCGATATCTGAAGTTGCAGATTTGATGCCTTCCATTCCTTCCCCTGCTTTCTTTGCAAGGGTCTGCCCTTCATTACTGAGTTGATTTCCTTCAGCTGCAAGACGGGAGACCTGATCGGTCTTCATTGAGATGTCAGATACCACAACCGAGAGATCTTCCATAGCTTTCAGTACCTGACTGGTTCCATCACTTCCCCGGTCCGCATTATGTGATACCGCTTCAGCATTCGTTGCGACCTCAACCGCTCCCCGGGCAACCTCATTTGCAGATGCCTGTGCCTCTTCTGCACTTGCAGTCAGTTCAGACATCTTATCAGTTATCGTCCGGAGCGTCCCTGAAACCTGTATGCCGATTTCATCCATGGCATCCCTGAACCTGACAAAATCACCCTGCACAGTCACTTCCGGATTAAAACGAGCTTTGAAGTTATTCCGGGCATATTCACCGGCTAGCCGCATACCCTCGTTCAATGGATCCATCACGGCATCAAGTGTGGAATTGACACCTTCGACTATCCGGGCATACTCACCCTGGAATAAAGAAGAATCTCCCCGGATGGAGAGGTTTCCTACCGATGCATTATCTGAAAGCCGGGTCATAGTCGAGGTTACATCAGCGATGGATGATACCATCTGTATCATGGACTGGCCAAGAACATCCTTGTCTCCGGCTACAGGAACTGTTATATCAAGATTTCCCCGGGCAATTTCTGCTGCAGAACTTGCTTTATCTTTCAGCCCCTGCCTCATATTCCGGAATGCATCTGCCAGTTTTCCAATCTCATCTTTCTGATTGATACCGATGTGGGTTTCCAGGTCACCCACAGAAATAGCCTGTGAAACACCGGTTATATGAATAATTGGTTGTGCAATTGAACGGGCTACGAAATATAACACTCCCATACCAATCAGGGAGATGATAAGACCAATTACTATTAGGGTAAAGGTCTGGGCTGTTGCTTCTGCTGTAACAACACTTTTCGGAGCAAAAACCACAACCGCCCAGGGTGTTTCAGAGTCTCCTATCGAGATAGGAACAATAGAACCAAGGTGGGTTCCATCATCAAATGTATTTGTTTCTCCGGAGGAGATTACCTTAGTTATGAGTCCGGGATCTAAATTAAACTCTGGAGCAACCTCATCCAGGGGTTTTCCTGCAACATCAAGGTCACCTGTTGCACCAGCGATAAGACCACCATTACTTACAACCAGAAGTTTTCCATTCCCGTCATAAATGTCGAGAGAATCCGCAATCTCTTCAATGTCCTGTATCGCAACATCCACAGCGACAATGCCATTAAATTGTCCATCCCGGATAATTGGTGTCACCAGTGATGCCATCAGGACCGGATCTCCCTGCATGGTCTCAATGTACGGATCAATGACCGATCCTTTCAAGGTCTTTTTGGGTACATCATAGTAACTGCCGGGATCTGAACTGGTTTCATCATAGATTTTCCGGACCATAGAACCGGATGCATCCCGGTACCAGTAAATCCGGAGTCGCCCGGTCTTGTCATATCCGTCCTTTAACTTATATTCTTCATCTCTCCCATCAAACACACCTGGTTCCCATATGGTATATACTCCATTGTAAAGAGGACGGTCGGCAAGAACACCCTCTATCATCGGGACAACCTGAGACCGGGGAAAATTTGTATTTGTCTTTCTGACTCCCTCTAAAAGGGCTGCAACAGCTGAAGAGGTTGTATATGGTTCATCAAGAATTGCAGAAACACGGGCACTTTCATGTTCTGCAAGACTTTGAAGCCCCTCTTCAGCAGAGATTACAGCGGTAGAATTCAGCGTGTATGCCGCATACCCGATAATCCCTATCGCTACCAATAATAAGGCTATTCCTCCAAAAAAGAGAATTTTGTGTTTGATTGATGTAAATTCCATCCGGGCAAAATTCATGAGATATCACATCCTACAGGCATTATCAATATAAATATCACGAAATTATCTGTCAGTTCTCATCATCCAAAGAATACGAACTGATGATTATCGTTAAAATCAGTTATAGTTAATGGCAAAAATTTTTTAAGATGAAGGGTTCAAAAACACATTATAATTAATTTAATAAAGAAATATTTGCTTACAGGCATTTACTGTATCAGACAATCTGATATTATGGCGTACTGATTGTACCTTTTAATGGTATGAGTATTTGATGAGATCTAAAAAAAGAATCCATGTTATTAGAATATGCTTTATTTCGGATCAGGTTCAGGAATCTGCCTTTGTGAAAAAAACTTCCTGAAGATACCCGGATATCACTTCAGGTTGGTTCAAAAAAGGGATAATGAAAAAAGAAATTATCTCATCACTTTATATACTGCTCAATTGACTGCTTCACTGTATCCGGAACACCCAGGTTTCCTAGAATTGGCATCAGCAGTTGTGCAGCAACTTTTTTCCCATCCGGACTACTGAGAAACTGAGAAAGCATTGCCATTCCTTCCGGAGATGAGATATATTTCATAATCTGTTCTTTACCTTCCGGAGATGAAAGCATGCCGCCGAGGGCACCGCCGATACCATCAAGTAATCCCATGTTTGTTACCTCAAATCATTACTGCACATAAGACATGAAAATGGTATCGTTCACGAAGGCCCATTACATTCCCATCAGGTTAATAATTATAAGACACAGGAAAATTCAAATGAACTGGAGATTATTTTGGGATTATAATCCTGATTTAAACCTTCATATTACAGACCTTTAAGAATGAATTGTATTTTACCTACCACAATAAATTGATATATATAACATTGGACCTTATCAAAGCTGTATGGAACTAACACTGACTGCTGTTCTGATGTTTATTCTTGCTCTGATTGTCTCTGCTGTTATTATCTATTTAATAACGAAATTTTTTGGAGAGACTGAGGACATAAAAACAGCAATTATTGCTGCCCTTGTTGGAACGATTATTTACACAATAATCTATGCAATTATCGGTCAGGGACTGATTGCTGCATTCATTGCAGGAATAGTATGGCTCATTGCATTGCAAAAACTCTATTCCATCGGTTGGATGAAATCTTTACTTATTGCAGTTGTCATCTGGATTGTAACTTCAGTTGTCGGCCTGGTACTTCCGGTCATATAAACAGAGTTAAAATCCCGTTTCAGATTTGTGAAATCCATCTATTATTTTTTACTATACTCTATGACTAAAGGTCATACAGCATACTCATTTTCAGTAATATTGGTACGGTAAAAGAATACAAAAAAATTCATGTAAATCTTAAAATCGTTAATTTTTTAGCCAGGACATAAAAAGTCACCTAACTTTTTATACATGAACGATGAAGAGAACATTATCAATACACCTGAGAGATAATCATGATTCAGTTAGATGACTTAACCATGGGTAAAAAATTACTAATTTTAGTAATTGTTGGGATCCTTGCCATCTCTATAGTCGGATTTGTTGGAATATACAGTACTGATAAGATAAATTCACAACTGACCCAGTTATACCAGAATAAATATTCACATTCAGTTTTGGCCATCCAGACCTACAATGAAATGCTCAATTATGCTGTGGAAGGCTATAAATTCAGTCTTGAATCAGACATGAAGAAAAAAGAACAGATGCTGAATGAAAATATGCTGCCAAAAATCGACATATACAATGAAAAAATAGCGGCATATGAATCCATTCCAATGAACGAAGAAGAAAAACAGGTTATTGATAAATTAAAACAATACTCATTAGAATATTTTGATATCGTCGGAAGAGTAAATACTCTGACTCTTGAAGGAAAAACAAAAGAGGCATCTGAATTAAGAGATGCAAAAGCCGGCGCAAAACGGCTTGAAACTATGGGAGAGATACAGAAACTGGTTGAACTGAATAACCAGAGTGCCTACCAGTATTATGTTGATTCCAATGTGATGTATGTAAATATCCTTCTTGCTACCATTATTATCACCATCGTTTGTGCAATTATTCTTCTTTTTATTTCCTGGTTTATCATACGAAACCTGAACAGGAGGTTCAATCTTCTGCTCAAAGGAATGGATGAAGTCGGAAGAGGAAATCTTACATACCGGATTGGCCTTACCGGAAATGATGAAATCACTCAGATAGGATCTTCATTTGACCAGATGACTAAAAACCTGGAAAAACAGAATGATGAAATCAATCTGAACCTGGAAAAATCTAAACGTGCAAATACTGCTATCATGAAAACCGCCGGTGATGTAAAAAACGGCAATCTTAATGCAAAAATTACTACTGATGAATATGATGGAGAATTTTTAGTAACCGTTCAGAGTGTGAATGACCTGGTTGAGGCTTTTGTTCATCCCTTAAAAGAAGCAATGAATATCGTAAATGAGTTTGCAAAAGGAAATTTTGCCGTCAGGTATGATACCCATGCTTCCGTGATGGGCGATTTTGAAAAATTCAAAAAATCCCTTGACAACAGTGGAAAATGCGTCTCTGATGCTATCGGAGAAGTTAAAAATGAGATTGAAATTCTCAACGGATCCATGGAAGAGACCAGCGCCAGTATAGAAGAGGTTGCAAGTACCGGAAACATGATTGCCCAGAGTTCATCATCGGTAAGTGTCCTTGCAGAACGAAGTGGGAGTGGCATTAAACAGACATTGACAGCCATGGAAGATCTTTCCAGTACGGTCAGTTCTGTTGCATCAAAAGCTGAACAATCTTCAGGTATGGCTAAACAGACGGTTGAGTTATCTGAAAAAGGTGTCAGGCTAGCCGGGAAAGCAGAAGAGGGAATGCAGGGAATCATCAAATCAATAGATGAAACCGGAGTGATAATTACTGATATTGCCGGCCAGATGGAAGAGATTGGTAAAATTGTAGATGTTATTACCGGCATTGCAGAACAGACAGGCCTTCTTGCCCTGAATGCTGCAATCGAAGCAGCAAGAGCTGGAGATGCAGGGCTTGGGTTTGCTGTTGTTGCCGATGAAGTCAAGTCTCTTGCACTTGAATCACAAAAATCCGCGGAGAATATCGCAACGATCATTGGCAATCTCCAGAAAAAGTCTCAAAAAGTAACTGAATCAATGAAAGTATCAGAAACGGAAGTAAAGAGCGGAAATGAAGCTGTTTCTGAAACACTTGATGTATTCAATGAAATTGTACAGGCAATTAATACAGTCTATAATAATCTTACCGAAGTTGCCGGAGCTGCACAGGAACAGGCTGCTGCCGTTGAAGAGATAACCGCAAGTGTTCATGAAGTTGGAAATCTTGTTCAGGATACCGCTAAAGAGGCGGTCGATTCTGCAGCTGCGACCGAAGAGGTAACCGCTACCATCGATCAGATTAGTAAGGCAATTACCGAGGCTGCCGGAGCAGTTCAGCGGATTGCAACTGGAATGGAGCAGTTCTCGATATCATAATCCTCCGTTTAAATCCGGAGTTAAAAAGACTTCACTCCTTTTTTAGGGGATATCTCTCAAATGATTTGAACGGAAAAAAGGAAACATTATAATAAATCTGTTACCTTCACTTATTCACACACATGATTCTTTTTCCGGTTTTAAAAGAACGATACGATGTAAAATGAGATAACAGAAGGAAGGATTAATGTCATTACAACACTCCGGGTATCAATACTGTATCATTGTCATTCTTCTTAGTCTGCTCGCTACAGGAAGTATTGCAGATTTTCAGGAGAAAGAAGAACAGCCACCTATCCTTATCGGGGTGCTTGCAAACCGGGGAGATGAAATTGCCCTTCAGGAATGGGGACCGACTGCAGAGTACTTAGAGAAAAACCTGGCCCCTCTCCACTTTAGCATTGTCCCATTTAACTTTAATGAGATTACGAATGCATCAAAAATTGGAGAAATCTCATTTGTAGCAACGAACCCCTCAGTATATTCATATCTTGAATATCATGGTCTGGCCCAGAGAATAGTAAACCTGCAGGTACCTGGTAAAACCAAACCTGAAACCTATTTTGGCGGGGTTATTTTTACAAGGTCTGACCGTGATGACATCATAAGACTTGAAGATCTGAAAGGACAGCGTTTTGTTGCTGTTGACCAGGATTCTCTCGGTGGATGGCAGGCGGCCTGGAAAGAATTAAAAACGGCAGGAATTGATCCGCTTACAGATTTTTCTTCGCTCCGGTTTACCGGTAATCAGGATGATTCAGTACTTGCTGTCCTTAACAATGATGCGGATGCCGGAACTGTCCGGAGTTCACAGATAGAGCGGATGGCAGGTGAAGGAAAGATAAATTCCAGCCAGATTAAAGTCCTCAATGACATGCATGATACCTATCCCGGATTCCCCTACCTCCTTTCAACCAGTCTGTACCCGGAATGGCCGTTTGCTGCTGGTACCGGAACTGACCCTAACCTGAGTAAAAAGGTTGCAACAGTCCTCCTTGAGATGGATAAAGACGATCCTGCTGCCATTGCATTACATGGATCAGGATGGGCCATTGCCCAGGATCACACAGCGGTCCATGAATTACTTAAAACCCTCAATCTGCCTCCATATGATCAGACAACAAAACCAACCATACAGGAAATATTAAAGCATTATTGGCAGACTATCCTGGGTATTATTATCGGAGTCACCGTTCTGTCTCTTCTGCTCATCTATACCTGGAAAACGAAAAAAGACCTTGTTCATGCACTGGTTCAGGTACGAGAGAGTGAAAAAGCTCTTCTGACATCAAAAAACGAACTTGAAAACGTGAACCGCCGGTTATCTGAAACTCAGGAAAGACTGGTAGATTCAATCCAGTATGGAAAGCTTATTCAGCAGTCAATTCTGCCTGCAAAAGCTGAACTTGACACACATCTTTCAGATTATCTCATCTTATCACTGCCACTGGACATCGTTGGCGGGGATTTTTATTTTTTCAAAGAAGTACACGACGGTTATTACATCGCAGTTATTGACTGCACCGGTCATGGGGTTCCGGGAGCATTCATGACGATGATGGTAAATGCCCTCCTCTCAAGAGTAATTGAAACGCATCCGGATGAGACACCAGCTTTCATTCTGAATAAACTTCACATCCTTGTCCAGGAAACCCTCAAAAGCCAGTCTGAAAGCAGTCACCTGCAAAACGGACTGGATATTGCTCTTTGCAAAGTATACCCAGACAATAACCGGCTTATCTTTTCCGGAGCCGGGCTACCTCTTTTTGTGATGAATGATGGAGAGGTGAAAGAAATAGATGGAGAGCATGTCCATCTGGGCTTTTCGTCTAATAAAAGAGCGTTTGCCCTATCCAACCAGGAGATTACAATCAATCCAGGAAGCCGGTTTTACCTGGTAACCGATGGAGTATTTGACCTCCCGGGAGGGGAAAAGGGATTTGGTCTTGGGAGAAAAGGTTTTAAAAACCTTCTCCGGGTGATTGATATACCACTCTCGGGTCAGAAAGAACAACTATATTCAAATCTGATTGAATACCAGAATAACTGGATACAAAAAGATGACCTCCTGATATTCGGATTCATGGTAAGAGGGGATGAGGGACATGTGTGATTTGTTACAATTAAAAGAAATATTCAACCGGAAAGGCGTTCTCATCAGTTTCAATGGTTCACTTACCAACAGTATCATTGAAGAGATAGGAAATGCAATCAGGCAGTACCTTGTAGATAATAAGCATGGAAAAGGAACTATCTCTGATGTTTTTGCAGTATATATCGAACAGACACAAAATGTCAGGAATTATCTGAAAATATCCGGGTTAGAAGAAAAATACTGGTCAACGATTCTGGTCATCAGCAATAAAGACGGTAATTACCAGGTCTCATCAGGAAACAGTATACGAAAACAGGATGTCCCAACTCTTCTTGCACGGCTGGAACAGATAAATAATCTTGATCAGGCAGGTTTGAAAAAGCTCTACAAGGAACAATTAAGAAAAGAACGAAATCCCGTATCTCTTGGAGCCGGACTCGGACTTATCGAAATTGCACGGCATGCAAAAGAAAAACTGGACTATCAGTTTGATGAAATTGATGAGAATTGTGACTTTTTCAGTTTGATTGTTACAATCCAGGGGGAACCTGATGCTTGATATTCCGGCAACAAAAACCTCACCCCGGATTTTCTTTTCAGAGGAATCTAAAAAACTGAAAATTTCCGGAGAATCATACCCGGAGAACACATTTGCGTTCTTTGAACCGGTATTTACCTGGCTTAACACTGAATTACCAAATTATGACCAGGTCACCATCGAAGTCAATATCAGGTATATGAATTCAAGCAGTACTAAATGTCTGCTGGATATCATGGACATGCTTGCAGAAGCTGCAGAAAAGGGATCCAATATCTCTGCTATCTGGTATTATGATCCTGAAAATGAACGATCACATGAAATCGCCCTGGAATTCGGAGAAGACGTGAGCATACCCTTTATCATTAAACCGGAAGATCAGTCAGGGCAATCATGACAAAAGAAGATCCACTTTTTCATCCGGAGATGATTCCCCAGAGAATAGAGGAACTGAAGGGGGGTAACTCCCCTTTAGCCAGGGAATTGGAAGAGGCACTAGGCGCCTATCTGAAACTGCAGGAGCGATTTGACAGAGTTATGGGAATTGCAGACCGGTACCAGGCAGACCTGATTCATTCAAACGAGGAACTGAAAAAATCCCGTGATGAGATCAAAAAAGCCCATGATGCCATAACTCAGGTTAATAATAAGTTAAAGATCCTGTCAAGCATAACAAGGCATGATATCCTAAACCGTGTGATGATAACATCCTTTTACAGTGAAAATGTTCGTGACAGCATAACCGATGAGGAACTCAAGAGGCAGCTTGAAGCGGTGATGAAATCTAGTGAAGAAATCAAAAATATCATTCAGTTCACCGGACTATATCAGGATCTTGGAGTGGAAGCTCCGGCATGGCAAAATATTGAGGCTATCATACAATCTCCTATAATAAAAAGCCTTCTTTCAGGATTCACGCTTACTTCAGAACTTGGACGGCTTGAAATCTATGCCGACCGGATGCTTGAGAAAGTGATATATAACCTGGTTGAAAATTCCATCCGGCATGGAATGAATCTCACAAAAATCCGGTTTTCATCCTGGACTGAGGGAGAAACCCTTCTCGTGACCTATGAGGATGATGGCGGGGGAGTTGCAGGTAATGAAAAAGAGAAAATATTTGAGAAAGGATTTGGAAAAAACACCGGTCTTGGACTCTTTCTTATCAGGGAAATTTTATCAATAACCGGGATTACCATCGTGGAAAAAGGAGAACCGGGAGTTGGAGTCAGATTTGAAATGACCATTCCGGAAGGAAAATACCGGGGATTTACGGCATAATACTTAAAAAATAATTGTTTAGTATTCCGGACAGTCAGAATATACTTTTTTTACAACATTCCAGAGTTTATTATGATCAAATGATCCATCAGCTGCATACAAATTACCAAACTTATCATAGATAATATCTGACCTGCCTGACTCCTGCAGGGTATAAAATTCAAATAAAAAAGCCAGATATTCATTCTCCACCGTACAATCCACTTCTCCTCCTTTGGCTGAACGCTGAAGAGCATGTGTTAGTTCATGGGCGATTGTTCCCGCAACTTCTTCCCAGCTTGCTTCATTCCAATAATCAGGTGAAATATATACTCTACCCGGATCATCAGACCCGGAGTATCTGAACTGACCCGTTCCGGGGATTTCATCAGAGAATTCAATGGTTATCCCCTCTTCCGGAACCTGTGATGAAAGAATGCGAAGAGCTTTATTATCTGAATTTGCCAGAATATCATATGCCTTCATTAAATCAGGATCAACCAGTTCTTCGATAGAATTCCCCTGCTGCTCCGGTTCAACCTCCTGACCGACGATCTCGAAACTGGCACTTCGGGCGATCTGGTTATCCAGGTACAGGTTTACCGTATATGTCCCTTCCGATAACGGGCCATCATCTCCACTGGTAAGATACCGGTATGTAATACCCTCTGATCCTTCGTACCAGGCCTCTTCTGATGATGCTATCTCTTCTCCATCCAAAAGCCATTCCCTTCGCCAGGTTTCTCCGTCAGTCATTTCAAAATAAGGAATTATCAGAAATATTTCTAAAATTCCTTCTTCAAATACATCATTCTCCCCAATAGGTGCACATTCTTCTGTTGCCCCTTCGGCAAACATGATCCGGCCAAATGAACCTGTTGAGACAAAACCTTCTGGAATAAGAAAGCCTTCATCAGACTCCTCTCCTCCATCGGTAATGGTTCCGGAACATATTCCCATCATCACAGCGAAGAGGCATAAAAAAACCACCAGGAAAATCCTCCAGAAGTGAAAACTCATAATATTTTTCATTATAGTGATACAATACACAGTATTCTTTTCATTGTTGGTATCAGAATATAAACATATTTTCCAGAGAATACCAATAATTGTAACTCCAAATGGTCCTTCAGTCATAGTCTTTTTGTCTTAATGATTGAGTATCCAAACGATTTTTAATTTTTTTGTAAAATTCTCTAGAATAGTTTTTTCACGTAAGAGGTTTTTTGTATATCAATGAATATTTACACCACATCCTTTCATCCGACAAACCCGTCAGAACCTGTCCCATGGTTCGAGATAATCGAAAATGAGATCTATACTACGCTTTATCATCCTACCAATCCCCAGGAACCGGAGCCTTGGTTTGAGATCCGCGATGGCAATATTTACCCTGCTTCAGGTCATCCGGATAATCCGGATCAGAGCGTTGCATGGTTTGAGATTAATAAAAATACCATATATCCGACAGAAAACCATCCTACTCATCCGGAAGATGACCTCCCCTGGTTTGAGATTAGAGAGATTTAACCAGGACTAAACCGGATCATAAAACCTATTCTTTCTTAAGGACTATCTTTTCTGTTTCCAGTAAGATTGATGCCAGCTTTTCAGGCATTGATGCCATGGGGACATGCGATGAATATAACGTGAAAATTGTCCATTCACGAGTAGATTCTTGGATTTTTTTTAGAACAACCTCAGTTACCGGAGAAAATGAACTGCTGGTGCAAACGATATACACTTTCGGAAAAGAAGAAAGGACAGCCATATCATAGGTAAGTCTTTCAATATATGGGGGTTCAGGTTCTAATCCCTGGAATGATGAAGGGTCACACCCGCCTCTACGAATGATGTCATATAATGACTGACCAGGATCAGGAAATGCTGCATCCACATATACCAGTTGATGAATTCTCTCAGGCATCCGGGCTGCAACACCGCTGATTACCATTCCGCCATAACTATGAGCGACCAGACGTACTGCATTGAGGTCATGCCTCATAATCAAATCACATATCTGATTGATATGATCCGTAAGATTGTGCGATTTTTCATCGCCTAATGTCGGAGCAAAACTCACATTTTCAGAGGGGAGGTACTGCATAACCGGATCCCATACCCTTCCTCCCATTAATCCATCAGGAGTAGAGATATGAGAATTGGCCAGTTCATTCCATGTCTTTACAGACATATTTCCACCATGAACAAAAACAAAACATCCCATATTCAAACCTCTTCTGTTTGCTATTGCACCTGCCAAAGGATATCATTTTTCACGGTTTTTTTCAAAGTTTTGGACTGAAAGTTTTTTACAATTAACGGGAGATGGATAAATTTACGTCATAATCTCCCGAACGGTGTATGTGGAGAGAGGGTTTTGCTCTATCGAATAATTACCATCACCAAAGTTCTATTCGCATGATTCAGGTTATCCTGACGAATCATCATAAAACCGGATTGTTAAGGGAAACTCTTCAGTTTCAGGCACATCAGGTGATCATACCATGCTGCTTGTCCAATAACAGTTCACGAAATTTCCGATATTTATAATGGCCGAAATATATATCAAGACGCTATAATAGATTCAACGTTTATCACTCACTATTTGACTGGGAATACAACTATATAGACGAAAAACAGAGCAAAGGGTATGAAGTGGGTATTCTTTCTCCTAATCATCAGTCTCATACTGCTTTTTTCCGGAGCAGAGGCTCAGGAAGACCTGACAACATTTCGTGCAGATGATCGGACAACTTTTAACTTTCCATCAGACTGGAAATGGCAGGAGATAAAAATGAACTATAACTGGATGAAGGCATATCTGTTCGGAGATCCAAACACCGCCGGCCTGTATGCTATCGTAATGATAGTTGATAATCCGGTCATGCAGATTCCAGATAGCGACATACTGAACGAATTACAAGAAACACTGATGAAAGATTACCCGGATTTCATACAAACCGGCACAACAGAATATGGATCTGACACAAGACGCCCGTATTTTTCAATATCATACTGGGATAATCAGCAAACGAGAGAAAAACTGAATTTAATCCTTGCTGGTTCAAAAAAGACCATCGTGTATCTCTGGTTTGCATATCCAAATGAAGATATAATGACCCTGTATCAAGAAGAGATGAACCAGTTCTTCTCTTCATTAGAGATATTATAATACCTTTTTTTGCTACAATCCAATTCTCTGAAACATTACAGATATCCCTCCATATATTCTTCTCCCGGATATGAGAACAGAGTTTTTTCTATTCTTATTACCCACATGTATTAGCAAAAGGCACTACTCATGAGTAAAGAAAAAAACATGGTATCAGACGCTCATTCTGCAATCATTAAAGAGCAGGTAATATTCAAAAGTCTGGTGATTGATACCATTTTCTGGTTCCCTTCATTAATTCTTGCAATTCTTTCCGGATCTGTAACTCTGTATACCGATGTTATAAAAAAAGGAAATGAAATCCTTTCAACCTTCTTCTCCTGGTACGCCCTTAAAAAAATGGTAGGAGGAGGAGAAAATGCCTATGATTACGGTATGGGTAAATTTGAAAATATAACAGGCATTATAACCGGGGTCGTTATGTTTCTCTCACTTATCCTGGTCTTTGCCCTTACTGTTTTTAAACTCTTAAACCCCAGTCTGCTTCATGAAGAATCCACGATTCTTGCAATGATTGTGATGTTTATTGGGGTTTGTGTCAGCACCGTCCTCTGGAGAGAGAAAGTCCATATCGCTAAAATGGGATATTCTCCGGTAATGGAAGCACAGATCACCCTCTTTAAAACAAAGGCCGGGACTGATCTTGTTGTTCTTATTGCCCTGATACTTGCAATGCTCCTTGAACATAATTCCTGGGCAGAATACATCGACCCGCTTGCATCATTTATTGTAATCGGTTCATTTCTGTTTTCAGGATACCGGACCATCTCCACCTCTCTTCCTGATCTTCTGGATAAAACCATTGAGGAGGAATTACAACTGGTTGTAGTCCGTTCACTCGCAGATTTCTTCGATGAATATGAAGCATTTCATGGTGTCAGATCCCGAAAGTCAGGTAACTATATCTATATTGAATTATTCCTGGAATTTGATGGCGAAAAGAGATGTAAAGAGATTCAGGATAGTATCTACCGGATAAAGGAATCACTAGAGAAAGAAATTCCACACAGTTCGGTAATCATCATGCCCTGCACCGGAAAATTCGGATGTATCAGGGAACCCTGTCCAGAGCAACCATGAAAGCAATAAAATGTAATGATTGAACCAGGTACTCTGATATCCGGTATCGTTGCAGGTTTTATCATCGCCGCATTGCCCGGACCCATCTGCTTATTATGCCTGAACCGGACGCTGTCCGAAGGAAAGAAGATGGGATTGGTCCTGGGTCTTGGAGTGACAACCGCAGACACGATATATGCAGGACTTGCTGCATTCGGACTTGCTACCATCACTCATATCCTTCTTTTAAATTCAGAATTACTACAGATAATCGGTGGAACATTCCTCTTTCTTCTGGGGATCCGGATAATTACTTCCAGACCGCAAGCCATGGAAACACTTCCAACAAAGAAAGGATATCTCGCTGCATACAGTTCCATGTTTTTCCTGACTATCTCAAATCCCCTCACAATTTTCCTGTTTACAGGTCTGGTTGCAGCACTTGGCATCGGAGATGAGGGTCATTCATTATATGGCCCGACATTGCTGGTAACTGGGATATGTTTTGGATCTCTTCTCTGGTGGTCCCTGCTCAGTAGTAGTGCCGGATTATTTCAAAAAACTATTTCTTCAGGAGGTATTACAAAAATTAATCGGATAACAGGCTGCATACTCTGTATATTCGGAGTCATTGCAGTACTGCGGGCTTTTGTCTGATACAATGTAATGCATGACTATCTGGAGTAATCCCGGGACATAACCGGCACACCAGGATGATTTCTCATAAATACGGTATCCTGGCATGGTATAGTCACTTATTTACCTTAATCAATCCCTCATTTTTTATGAAGTTTAAAACATTACACATATCATTACTCTTTCTTCTCATTCTCACCCTTTTTATCTCTCCGGTACTGGCAAAAGATACCAATAATCCGGTCCTGCAACATGAAATCGCAATGGCTGAGTTCTTTTATCCGGATAACGCTGTCTCTCACATTTATCATGCCGATATTAACCCCCAGTGGATAGGGCCGGGTGCGTTCTGGTATGAAGATACCGCACGGGACAAGAGCTCATTTTATTATATTAATGTCTCTCAAGGAGTGAAAAAACGCCTTTTTGACACGGATAAATTCATCAGGGCCTTAGAGAAAGCAACCGGGAGTTCCATAAAAACCGCCCGCCTTCCGGTCAGGGATATGACCCTCTCCCCGGATGAAAAAACCCTGACCTTTACAGCATATGACAACCAGTGGTCCTGTGACCTCTCTACCTACACAATCACGAAAATCACCCTGCCACCGGAGATTGAAGCAGGTATTCCATCACCGGATAACTCCGCAGTAGCATACGTTAACGGATCAAATCTCTGGATGTATGAAACAAAAACCGGGAAACGATCTCCCCTTACAATCGATGGAACGGATGACTATTTCTATGGGAAACGATCAGATACGGTGAGATATCCGGCTTCTGAAGCACGACTTAATGAATGCCCCACCCCATACCTGGTCTGGTCGATGGATTCTGAAAAAATCGCCACATATAAGATTGACCAGCGGAATGTAAGCCCGCTCTGGCTCATTCAGAATGCTCCAGAAACCGGGAAAAGACCGATACTCTATAGTTACCGGTTTGCATACCCTGGAGATGCGGTTGTACCGATGTATGAACCGGTGACCATCAATGTGGATGAAAAACGGGTTGTTCCCATGAAATTCAGGGCACAGCCGGAAGTCAGCATGATGGACACCGATGAAGATGTACTCCAGTGGTGGGACAGCACTGGTAACACTACCTATTCACTCTTTATTGAACGGGGAGAAAAAACACTCCGATTACTTGCAGGAGATTCAAATACCGGAGAAATCCGGGAGATATTAAGTGAAAACGCTCAAACCTACATCGAATCAAATCTCCAGTATGCGGACAAACCAAACATTGTTACTCTAAAAAACGGAGACATCGTCTGGTTTTCTGAACGAAGCGGATGGGGTCACCTGTACCTCTACGATGCAAAAGGTAACCTGAAAAAACAATTAACCAATGGTAACTGGGTAGTCCGGAAGATAATAGCCGTCGATGAGAAGAACGGTCACATTTACTTTACTGCCAGTGGAAAAGAAGGGGGAAATCCCTATTACCAGTACCTTTACCGGGTCCAGACCGACGGCAATGACCTGAAGCTTCTGACACCTGGCCAGGCCGAACATAATATCTCAATCTCTCCGGATTTCTCTTGTTTCATTGATGCATACTCCAGAACCGACCTTCCAACGGTCACTGTCCTCAGATCAATGGACGGAACTCTGCTTATGCAGCTTGCAACCGCAGATGATTCTGATCTTCAGAAAAAAGGATTTATATCACCGGAACGGGTAACGGTTAAAGCAAGAGACGGTACCACTGACCTATATGGACTAGTATTCAAACCAACCAATTTTGATGAAACCAAAAAGTATCCGGTAATTGATGTAGTGTATCCAGGCCCCTATACCATTGTAACCGCCACTCACTACCCGGCAGACCTCTCATGGAACTCAAAAATCTTCTGGACCTGCCAGATGCTTTCTGAACTTGGATATGTGGTTGTTACCATGGACGGACTTGGTACAGCATACCGGTCAAAAGAATTCCATAATTACAGTTATGGACATCTTAGCGACTGCGGCCTTCCGGACCATATTGCCGGTCTGAAAGAACTTGCCAAAAAGTATCAGTTCATGGATCTGAGCAGAGTCGGTATGTATGGAAAATCAGCCGGAGGGTTCATGACAGCACAGGCAATGCTCACATATCCGGACTTTTATAAGGTTGGAGTTGCTGCATCAGGAGACCATGACTGCAGATTATATGGATCATTCTGGGGAGAAAAATATGAAGGATATCCGGTTACCGAAGCATATTCAGAACAGGTAACTGCATTAAAGGCAGAAAACCTTGCAGGCAAACTCATGCTCCTGACCGGAGACATGGATGATAATGTTCACCCGTCAATGACCCTGCAGCTCGCAGATGCACTCCAAAAAGCAGGAAAGCAGTTTGAGATGTTTGTTTTTACGAATAAAAACCATGATTTAAATTACGATCCATACTATCTGAAAAAAATGATGGGATATTTCGTTGAAAATCTCTGATTTTATCTTTTTCATTCAGGGGTGAGAACTCCTCCTTCCTGTAAGTTGTAAGTCTTTCCTTCAAGTGGGCTGTTTTCCTGAAGAGTTGGATCATACACCACCGTATATCCATTACCTATGATATTAGTGACTTCTTCTCCGGATATACTACCAGGAATTACCAGACTGGTAAGATTTGAATCTCCAGTCACATTCCAGGTGCTCGAGCTATCAATAATAAGGCCCGCATGATGTACTTCTCCGGAAAGGTTGGAACCATTTTGAATGGTTGCAATGACGGTGCTTATTTCATCAGCGATGATTGATCCCGACAAATCCAGATTATCTGCCGTCATGGCCACATGCCCACCATTGGATCCTTCTGTTCCCCATCGGGAGGTGGCAGCAGCATTGACAAGTTCACCTGAATCAGCAGTAATCACGACATCATTTAAAGAAATTATTGCATCTGTATTGGTGACAAAGAATACCGGACCTTCGGGCACTGTCAGAGACCCGCCTTCCATGGTGAATGTTCCGGTTCCAATGTCAGCATCACCGGAGAAACTCTGGTAGATCATTACTCCTCCGGTTTTTGCCACACCGCCGGTAAGTGTCGTATTCGAGAGGGTAATGGTATTTACTCCTTCTATTACCGCTGCTTCAGTTCCGGTTGAGGTGATTACAGCATCGGTAACAGAAATTTGTCCGGTTGAATATATCCCAGGGGAATCTATCCCTGAAGAGGTAATAGTCCCTCCTGTAACGGTAACATTCCCGGATCCACGGTCTGTTGCAATAGGTGCACTGTTGCGTCCGGTTGTATTAATGTCCACATTTTGAAGGATGAGAGAACCACCAAGGGTAGCCATAACCCCGTGTCCTCCCCCGCCGGACGCAGTAATTGTCATATCAGAAAGAGTAACAACAGTTCCTTCTCCAGTAGGAATTACGCCATTGGCTCCGGATCCGGTTGTAGTAATACTCCCTCCAGTGATAGAAACAGTACTTCCATTATTTACTAGTACGGCTCCGTTCAACCCATAAAAACTGCTGGCATCATTAGAAGAGGTATTTCCATTGGTGATAATTGTCGGGTTTTTAAGGGTGAGACTTCCCCCATTGGTTACGAAAATGGCAGACATATCAGTCATATCGGAGGTAAACTCATCATTTTCGGATGATACTACTTCCCCATCCACAGTGTAAACTCCTGCAAGGGTATACGATGATTGTTGTTCATTTTCCGGGTTCATACCTCCGGGTGGTTATCCCATGGGAGGTTCGGGCTGTGCAATGCACAAACCAGTAAAAAGTATCATGACTGCCAGAAGTGCAATCGTGAGATGTTTGAATTTAAGTGCCATAGAATAATCATTCCGGGAAATTTTTGTTCGTTTGAGTATACATGATAATACCCAGGAAATTCTGGGATATATCATGCACTTCAAAAAACAATCTATTTACACGAATATAAATAATATTCAAAAAAGTAGTTGGATATCAGTTATATGGATTGATGCATTATAAGCAATTTTAATGCCAGATAACCTGTAATTTTTTCCTTTCCGGAATATGATAAGGCTTATACTTTGGATACCCGAACATGAGGGCATAAAGGGGAATCCGACCGGATGGAAGGTTATAGAGTTCCATCAGAGGAGCATATGACCCGGATGCTGCAGCAACAAAACCGGCCCAGCACATTCCCACTCCAAAAGCAGGAGCAGCGAGATCTGCATGGGTCAGAGCAATAATCCCGTCAGTGTATGCCATCTGATTCTTCTCCTCGATGTGCGGAATAAGCAGATGAGGGGCTCCACGGCAGATAACATCTATCCCGGCTTCCCATCCGGAAATTAAACCAGGTACAAACGGACTCAAGGGGTGATCGGTATTAACAAGAGTCCGCATCCATTCAATGGTAAGTTCTGCAATTCGGTGTACTTCTTCCGGTTTATGAATTACCAGCCATTCAACCGGCTGACCATTACATCCTGAAGCTGCATACCGGCAGATGTCAAGAATAGCAAGAATCGTCTCACGTGAAACCGGATCATTCTTAAACTGGCGAATAGAACGTCTGCTTTTCATGTATGTATCAAGCAGAGCTGGAGTTATGCCTGAGCCATCCCAGGCTTTCTGCACCACATGACCGGAACCCTTGTCCACAACAATTGCTCCGGTCTTACAAAATGCTTCACACTGGCCGCATGCAATACAGGATGATTCCATTCCAGGGATAATTCCTGGAAGCGTATCTTTATCTGCCGGGGTAATAATTCCCATAGGACATATTGTGCTGCAAATACCACACCGGGTACAACTATCAGATTCCACGGATACAGTCATGATTTTTCTCAAATATTCATTACACGTATTCTTAAATATATTCCATCTAACGACAAAAGAAAAGTGAATATGAAATTTGGAGAAAATTTTCCGCTTATAAAATTCTATAGTTTCCTTTCGAAAAGAGAAGTTCAAACCTTGCTCCTTTTCCAGGCTCTCCGGTTTCAGTTATTACAGCTTCGGTAAGTGACAATATTTCTCTGGCAAGAAAAAGCCCCAGTCCGGTGTTCTTGCCATATCCCCGTTCAAAAATCAGATTTTTCTCTTCTTCAGGAATACCGACACCATTATCCTCCCATGTGACAAGAAAACCATCCTGCTGCTCTCTTCCGGAAACCACTAATTCAGTTACGTTCTTTCCGTGCCGTGTAGAATTATCAAGAAGATTAAAAAAGACTTTTTCAATCATCTGGTCAGCAAACACCGCGACATCAGGGAGATGTATCGACATAATTATCTCATCAGGCACCTGTGATACCGGAAGAATTGACTGTAAATTTATCCACACCGGCTCTTCGGTCCCTAAATTCTGATATGTGCGGGTAAACTCAATCTGGGACTGGATACTTGCCGTAGCAGACTTCATCATCCGGACATATTCCATGAGTTCAGGAGTCTCAAATTCCATACTCACAACTGCAAGATATCCTTTAATAACCGCAATCTTATTCAGAATGTCATGCCTGGTTACACTTGCAAGCATGGAAAGTTTCTGATTTGCCTGCTTGAGAGCATCGCGGGTTTTAACCTGTTCGGTGATATCTTCATCAACCCCCCAGTACCCACTAAACTCTCCCTTCTCATTATAGACCGGAGAGCCACAGGTACTGAGAAGGACAATTGAACCATCTTTATGTCGGTTCAGATTTTCAAAATTTTTAAAATTCTCACGTTCCCTGAATATCGTCAATGAAAGTTCTGCAACAGTATCCCGGATAGATGGGTCGAATGTATCAAGAAAATGCATTTTTCCAACGATTTCATCCGGATGATATCCAAGAATATCAAATACTGCCGGATTTGAATACCGGTATATCCCCTCGGTATCGATCTCCCAAATCCATGAACCGGCATTCCTTGTCACGGCATCAAATCGTTGTTCACTTCTCCTGAGTTCTTCATCTGCCTGTTTTATCGAGCTGATATCGGTGATGATTCCTTCAATGGCAACCGGTTTACCGGCTTCATCCCTAACCAGGACTTTTCTTTGATTTAACCAGTGATTTTTCCCATCTTTGTCGATAATCTGGTATTCAAAAATGATCGGACTGTGCCCCTCAAATAATTCACGCTTTTTTTCATCCAGCACCTCTTTCCAGGAAGGATGAATAATCCGGTCAAACAATACCGGATCCTGGTAAAAATCCTCTGGCAGATACCCTGTAAGAACAGATGATGCCGGATTTACAAATAAAAATCGTCCCTCGGTAATACTATACCGGTAAATCATATCCGGTGCATTTCTTGCAAACCGGCGATATTGTTCATCCCGCTCCTGTATTGTTTTTTCTGCTTCTTTCAGAGGTGATATGTCAATGCCTATTCCGGTAAAATATTTTTTATCCCCAATTTCAACTCTCACAGCGGTTAAAAAATGAGGGATCTTCCTCCCGTCTTTGGTGGAGATATTTGCCTGTGCACTACCGGAACCCTCACGAAAAGTCTGTTCCACTGCCTTTTTTATCTGTTCTTTATCTGCAGGATCTTCAAACCAGTCAAGAAAATGTTTCCCCTGAAGTTCTTCAGTGGTAAACCCGGTAAGAGACTCATTGTTTTTATTCCACCGGATGAGGTGGCCATCTTCATCATAGATATACAAAAGACCAGGTACACTGGTAAAGATGGCATCATTGAAAATTCTCTGTTCGCTTAAGTCTTTTTCTGCCTGCCTTCTCCGGACAACCTGACGAATTTTATGCATCAGTTCGGCAAACTGTGCTTTTGGGTTGCCCCCTTTCTGAAGATAAAAATCGGCTCCGTTATTGATTGCTTCGATGACAACCTCTTCCCTGCCCCTGCCGGTGAACAGGATAAACGGCATATCACGTGATAATGTCCGGACAGATTTTAAAAATGCAATACCATCCATTTCAGGCATCATATAGTCAGAAATAATGGCATCATAGGATAGGATCTTATCAGATTGTAAAGCAGTGACAGCAGAGTTCACGATATCTACATGAAATTCCCCTGATCTCTCAAGGAAAATTTTAGAAATATCCAGAAGATCCTCTTCATCATCCACATAGAGGACCGAAATCAACTCCAGGGCTCCATCTTCTTGCGTCACTTCTGACATGATCCTGTTTCCTGAATGAAAACCAAAAATTCCAGATATCCTGATCATCTCAGGCATCCCTGAAAACCTTAAACTCTTCCAGTTGTCTCTTTATTACACATGACAGGGATCTGATAAAAAACTTTACCACCAGGATTGTTTGATGACAAAAAAGAAATATTGAAAATTATCCAGGATAACCTTTTTTTGCGGTTTTCCGGAAATTCTCTTTGGTTATCTTAAACGCATTATGTTATTGGAAACTGACTGGGAATCCAGTTTACCCGTTCAATCACAGGGGGCATTCCATACATCTTTGCGTCCGGGTAGAAAGGTGCAAGTTTTTTCCAGGCATCAGATGCAGCATCATACCATTCCTCAAGGTCGTCATCGGTTATTAGACCCATATCCACTGGGGAATATTTTGTTCTTTCGGTTTCATAATCCTCGTATTGTTCAACCAGAGTCAGTGTGTAGGAAAGAAAAGTGGTGATATCCTCTGCCTGGGTATAATTCCCCTCACTGACATTCATCCGAATGAGCGAATAATAAGAACTTGCAAGTTTGTCATGAAATGCAGTATTCATTCTTCCGACAGGCAGGGTTTCACCATTGCAAAAGAGAGAGATGGTGCTATTTGCCATCCTGAAAAATTCTTCATCGTCAAATGGAGGATAAGAAGCGGGTGGACCAAGTGGTAACTGAACATCAGGCATCGTTGTCATTGAAGCCATAGACTGCGTAGTGAACAGAAAAATTAACACACAAAGTGTGAGGAGTATATTTTTTCGTCCCATAAATAATCATAAGACAGGCAATCCTATAGTGTTGTTGGTGGAGGGAAGACCACAATACATGAACCGAACAATAACGCCCAAAGTCCCGGGAGAGTACAGACACTTCACTTCCTCTCAAAAACCAGGTCTTTCATCCCTTCCGAAGGTGCCGGATCTCCCTTTCGATGCAATTTTTTTTATATGAGTGGTACTATAATTTATTCCAGGTAATACTATGGCAGACTTACCGATTGCAGCAGTTGTAAGAGTTGCAAAGAACAGTGGTGCTGAGCGTGTTGGAAGCGACGCCTCAGAGATCCTTGTAGCAAAGACTGAAGATTATCTTGGAAAACTGGTTAAGGAAGCAGTCAAACTTGCCGCTCATGCGGGAAGGAAAACTCTCAAGGAAGAAGACATTGAGATGGCTGCTGAAAAAATAGCCTGATTTTCCATTATTAAAAAAGGAACTTTCCTTTATATTCTCTTTTTGAAAGACTGCATCCCGGAAAATCCGACCGGTATAATGATGCATCGGATTGAGAGATCATGATTATTCAGAGATTTTTTCAATTCGAAGAAGGGCAGGTCTCTCGCGTCCTTATTCTTTCCTGATTCATCTTCAGGTATACCTTTCCCCATTCACAAAGGTCATCCAGGATAGGAATTACGGTCTTTCCAAACTCTGTCAAGGAATATTCAACTCGTGGAGGCACCTCTGCGAATATTGTCCGACTGACAACCAGGTCAGCTTCAAGTTCACGGAGCTGACGGGTCAGCATACCCTGCGTGATATTTGGAAGGATTGCCCGGATTTCAGTAAACCGAAGAGGTCTATCCCTGATATGCCAGAGTATCACGGGTTTCCATTTTCCTCCGATGATATCAATAGCAGCCTCAACAGGGCACCCGTATTCTCTTTTTCCTGAACATTCTCCCATTAGTATTATTTATGAGATTATGTTTTAAAAAAGATACTGCACATGATTTATTATCAAGGCACTCAGTTTAGATACAGCACCTGAATTCAATTGTATAGTTCAGGACTGTTATATCAGTAAACTTTCGAATTACTTAGTACATCAGGAGGACATGATTGATGAAAGTTGTCGCATTTAATGGAAGTCCAAGAAAGGAAGGAAACACCAGCATATTACTTACTTCGGTATGTGATGAGTTACAAAAGGAAGGAATCGAAACAGAAATCATACAAGTTGGCGGTAAAAAAGTTCATGGCTGTACTGCCTGTATGAAATGTTTTGAAAACCGGGATAACCGTTGTACTATCGATAACGATTTTGTGAATGAATGTATCAGTAAAATGATAGATGCCGATGGAATCATCATCGGGACCCCGACCTATTTCGCAGATGTCTCCACCGAGGTAAAGGCGCTGATTGACCGTGCAGGATTTGTCGCAATGGCAAATGGGGGATTATTTACCAGAAAAGCAGGAGCTGCAGTCGTTGCGGTCAGACGGGCAGGTGCGATTCATGCATATGACACCATCAATCATCTTTTCGGGATTAGCGGGATGTTTACCGTAGGATCAAATTACTGGAACATCGGAATGGGCCTTCATCCTGGAGAAGCGAAAAATGACACAGAAGGTCTTGAGATTATGAAAAACCTTGCTCAGAACATGGCATGGCTGCTTAAGAAAATGTCATGATACTATCAGAAAACCGGAAGACACAAATTTTGGAAAATTGCCATCTTTCCAAGATTTTCTTTTTATGATGATTTCTTAGGGATTGAGATTCTTTTTGTCAGGACACACACAGGGTTTAAACTCAGTCCCAACTGCTACATATCCGGTTATATCACCATCATCATTCCGAAGTGCCCTGGTATTCCAGGTAATTATATGGTCACTCTGATCTTTTGCCCGGATCCGGGTGGTGAAATTGGTCAGGAAGAGATTTTCTGAGATAATCCTGACAAGCTCCCCGGTAATTTTTTTCCGGTACTCCGGGTCCGGATAGAGGGCACTCCATATCCACCTGGAACCAATTACTTCAGAGGCAGCATAGCCACTAATTTCTTCAGCAGCCGTATTCCAGATGAGCACATTCGTATCAACATCAAGTACCATCACAAAAACCAGTGCATTTTGAATGATACTCTCAAGGTACCTGGATACCGACAACAATTCTTCCCTGGCACGCTTCTGCTCTGAAATATCCTCCAGTATCTCTACAGCACCGATAATTTCCCCATTTTTATCACGGATGGGAGATGCAGTAAAATACAGCCACCGCCCTTCCGCCCCCAGATTTGGAAAATAATCACTGGCTTCAAACGCACCAGGAATCAGTTTTGAAGGTGAAACCTTATCGTTGTACCAGGTACTGAATTCTTTTGTTGCATTATCCACCAGGAGATCGGCAAGACAGGGGCGTTCCTCCGGGTAAAATGCGCGCCATTGCTGATTAGAACCGACCATTTCTTCTGCAGGAATGTTACTGTACCGGGAAAGAGCCTGATTCCAAAACATAACCCGGTGGTTTTTATCAATTACAAATTCAGGTACCGGAGATACCTGGATAACTGCATTTAATATTGTCTCTTCATGTTGTAACTTACGATAGGCCTCTTTTTGTTCGGTGATATCCTCGAGTGTTTCAACCGCACCGATTATCTCTCCTTTATTATCCCGAATCGTTGCAGCGGTAAAATAAAGCCATATCCCGGCCTTTCCCATCCGGGGGAAGAAGTCTACTGCCTCAAAAGCTCCTTTGACCAGTTCTGATCGAGCATATTTTCCTTTGTACCATTCATCCACGAGTTCAGGTTTTTCATCAATGAGAAGGTCTGCAAGACAGGGGCGTTTTTCGGGATAAAATGCACGCCATTGATCTTTTGTACCAATAATTTCGGTATCTGAAATACCACTATATTCAGAAAGAGCAGCATTCCAGTGAATAACCTGGTGATTGTTATCAATTACAAACTGGGGAATGGGAGAACTTTGAATTACCGCCTCAAGTTTTACCTTACTCTCAGCAAGTTCCAGTAGGATCTTCTTCTCTTCTGTGATATCCCTGGCAACAATGGTCACTCCGGCAGGGTTTCCTTCCCCATCCATCCGGATTGACAATTTTGAATTAAAATAACGAATTTCGTCATTAAACTTCATGGAGTAGGTGATCTTCTCAGTTTTTCCGGAAGCGATTACCTGATCAAACGCAGAGCCTAATGATTTGCTTAAGTCGGGTGGTAGGACTTCCTGATAATGATGGCCGATGAAAACTTCGGGTGAGATAAAGTAATCTCCCCGGTTTTCTTTATACGCATCAAGAAAAACACCATTCATATCCAGTGTCAGGACCAGGTCATCCATGGAAGCAAGAGTTGAACGGAGTTTTTCCTCACTCATTCTCATTGCTCGTTCACTTTGAAAGAGTGCATCATACTGAGTTTTTAATTCCTCTTCTGTTGCCAGTATTTCTTCATACGAAGCAGCGAGATCCTGGGTTTTTTGTTCCAATTCTCCAAGTATTTTTTTATGAACAGAAATATCCCGGATAATTGCCAGAAGGAAGAACGTTCCAATCATTTCAATCCGGTTCAGACTTACTTCTGTATCAAAAGTATTACCATCCGGTTTTAAAAATCTCCATTCAAATAATTGTGGAATACCTAAAAGAGCCTCATTAAGCAGATGAACAGATTTCTTCGCGGATAAACTTCCATCAGATTGATATTCAGGAGAGAATTCTACCGGATTGTGCCCGATGAGATCTTCTGAACTGAGAGAAAACAGATCCTCTGTCCGGTGATTACACTCAATCACCCGGTCATGTTCCATCAGAACAATGGCGTCATTCGCACTCTCAAAAAGTGTCCGGTATAATGTTTCACGGTACACAAGAGAAGACTCGGCTTTTCTTCTCCGGACTATCTGTTCAACATTATTTCTCAGTTCTGCAAACTGGGCCTTTGGATCCCCTCCTTTTTGAAGATAAAAATCTGCCCCTTCTTTTAAGGCTTCAATGACTATTTCTTCCCTTCCTCTGCCGGTAAAAATTATAAATGGGATTATTTTGTCGTCTTTTCTGATTACTTTTAAAAATTCTATCCCATCCATGCCGGGCATCTGGTAATCAGAAATAATTGCATCAAATGATCTGGAAGATAAAATTTTAAGAGCGTTTTTTGCAGAAACAGAGGTGGTAACCTGGATATCCCCGGAACGCTCGAGGAATAATTTGCATATCTCAAGAAGGAACGGTTCATCGTCAACATAGATTACTGATATCATCTGTGGTTTCCTCATCAGTCCCTGAAATAATCCGGATTAGTTCAGACAGAAAAGCCTGTAATCATATCCCCGAGTCAGATAGATGAAAGATCCTGTGATTGTCTAGTTGATAATAGAGAAAGGGGATATATGTATTTTACCTTTTGTTCAGAAATCGTCTCTGACTATTCAGGTATGATACCAGATTCCTGGAAACGATACGAATCTTTCGGAATGATAATGATAAATTTAACTCCTTTTCCGAATGTTCCGGTCTCCTGCATGACTAGATTTGTGATGGCGAGAATTTCCCTGGAGAGAAAGAGACCCATTCCGGTATTTTTCCCATACCCTCTCTCAAATATTTTCTCTTTCTCGCTGTCCGGAATCCCGATACCATCGTCACAATATTCAAGGATTAAATCTTCTCCTTTTTCAATAGATTTAAACCGGATATTTTTTACATGCTCGCCATGGCGGAGAGAGTTGTCTATCAGATTCTGACATATTAATGGAAACAGAGGATCTGCATACACCTCAACATGCTCTAGATCACTATGCAAGGTAATTGAAGGATGATGAAATGTAGACCGGATGTCATTGTATTGCCTGACTAAATCATGCCAGACTGGAGACTTTACTCCAATATCCTGATAATTCCGGGTAAATTCTATGTTTCGAGTTATTGCATCAGCAGCATTCTGTTCTTTTTTAATTATCTCGAGAATTTCCGACAGTGTCCAAAAATCAGGTGATTCACTAAGAAATCCTACTTTTTCTATTTAATATAAATAA
>NZ_QGMZ01000089.1 GCF_003173335.1 Methanospirillum stamsii | reverse complement strand
GAAATCTCTATTCTTGGATCCTGACGAAAATTGAACCGGATGAGCGAGAAAAATATGGTCCAATGCTGTGGTCGAAAGTGTTTGCTGAAAAATCTAATGAATTTTTAAGCATTTTGCATCAGAATCTGTTTGGAAATAAAGATGTTCTTGAAAGATGGAACTGGTTAGAAAAATCTTTGCGGCACCTGGCAAAAAGTCGCCATGAAAAACCCAGATTTTCTCAAAGGTTTACAGTCTTCTAAGATCCTATTGTAATGGATTTGGGTAAATTTCGTTTGCCTGTATAGCGTTAGCTATCTTTGTTTTTGTTGAAAAATCGCTCAAAATACTCTTTATTTCTTGAAAGATAAATATTGAACCAAAAAAAGAGATGAAGATACCATTGAAGTTAAAATTTTGCATAACTGCGCTTGCTGATTTGTGAATAACGTTTATGGTTGAGTTCAATCATTATGTAAAAACAGAAAATGTGTTACTTCATCACCAATTCGTAATCAATTTTTTGTCAATTAGACCTTAAGATCACTCTGATGAATAACTATCTCAAATAAATTTGGAATATCTGCCATTTTTAAAAAATTCATGATTTTATCTAAAAAGGGATTAGTATACCAATTTTACTCTGCCTTCAGGAATTTCTCTCTTGCAACAGTTTTTTAGTTTTTGGACAATAACAAGTGTCTGTGCATGCCTCTCAAAATAACCCTATTTTTGATATACTGAAGTAGCAGGATTGTTTACCTGGATCATAATAACTATCAGTACACGAAATACAAACCGGTTTTGCACCAAAAATTGTTATAGAGAACTATCAGACTGGAAAGAGGTATACCTACATTATCTGAGTTAATCACTTCATTCGATTTAATGCATAATTTTGAGATGAACAAATTTCTTTACACCGAAACAATCCTGGATTCGTCTGAAAAAGTTAAAAGAGGTGGAGATTATTAATAAATTTTTGTAAATCTACTATTATGCCTTGTGAAGAGTGAACCTCCTGCTGAAGATGTAAAATCTCCGGCAGGTGATTTCTGATATCCTGTGTTCCCTCCAGAGTAATATTTCCTACTATCATGGAAGGAATTGAAAGTTGGTTCCGGTGATATTTTTCTTTATAATTCTCAAATAATGTCCGGTTATCAGTGCTATTATAAAGATCATAATTCAGGATCTCAACCTCCGGATGATTCGGAATAAACTCATCGATGAAATCCCATGCCAGGTGACATGCCCCGCAATGAGTGTTCCAGAAAAAGATAACCCTGCCTCGTGGAAGATCTCCTGCTATTAATGATGGATCAGATTGAATGTTTTCTGATAACAATTTAGAATCCATCTGACTACCGTTTATTGAGTAGACAGCTCCGGAAACTGGTGAAATTCCCATGACTAGAATTACCACAATCAGGATTGATGAGACCGAAATTAAAAAAATTGACGTTTGAGAGATCATATCTTTAATTCATATTGCCTGAAAGTCTCTTTTCTATGAGATCTTTCAGATATGCTTCATATTCGTCAGGGTTACCAAGTTTATACCAGACCTTGGTATCTTCTTCTACTTTAAATCCATCAGGTGTGTATACTCCAATCATGAGAGAAGATCCGGATGCACTGTATTTATCGACGATTTCTTTATCTGTAGGATCATCGACGGTTAGATGACCAAATACTATCTTCCCTGATTCAAGTTCATCAGCAAAGTTTTTGTTTACGGTCTGTTCAGCAAGTTCGCCTAGACGAATACAACTGTAACACTGGTGTTTTAAGTGAAAATGATAGACTTCAACTTTTTCAACTGATGAAGTACCATCATCTGTAGTCTCTGATGCTGAACATATCATGACGGCTGAACTGAGAAATAAAAAAACCGTAATAATAATGGTAAATGCCAATCTTTTAGATCTGGTTTCTAAATTGCTCATGAATTAACTCCCTGAGTATTTGAAATTTTAAAAAAGGCAGATGAGATCTTTAATAAGGAAGACTGGTATGAAGGTGTCCAATTTTTTAATAAAACGGATAATGTGAGGTGATCTCCCATCTGTCGTAATTTCAATATTATTTGAATCATATATATATGTATCGAAAAATTGAATATTTTGCTCATAATTGCAATAATTACCCGAGGTATGCCTGTAATGTGTAATATGCACCGATGATAACGAAGACCACAGCAACGGTTCGCCGGAACATCTTTTCTGCACTCTGTACTTTACTCATCATCGCTCCATATCTACTAACACCGATGGAGAGAAGAGCTGCAAAGATAATTACTGGAAGACCCGTTGCCATACCAAAAACGAGTGGAACTCCAATTGGATCCTGGATGCTTAACGCAAGCGGAACCAGCATACCAAAGAAGAGGACAGCACTAAACGGACAGAAACTGAGTGCAAATAGAATACCCAGGAGAAAACTCCCGAAAAACCCTTTGTCTAAAAATTTTTTTGAGAGTTTTTCTTTCAGGTTTGAAAGTCCTTCATGCTCAAATTTCATATTCAGGGGAATTATTTCGAGCATGAAAATTCCACAGATGAAGAGTATCGGCCCTAGCAGGAGATCTCCATATTGTTGCAGAAAGAGGGAGATGAACTGGACTTTCAGACCACCAAGGACAATAAGTGCAGCAATGGCAACATAAACAAGGATACGGCCGATTGTATAGAGAAACCCAACAAACAAGGTGTGCTTGCCGGATGAGAGGGTTCGGGAAATGTATGCAATTGCGGTGATGTTGGTTGCCAGCGGACAGGGGCTTATCGCCATCATAAGTCCGATGAAAAATGCCGCAACAAGGGGAATATCGCTGCTTCCCATAGCTTCCATGAAAGACATGAGATCACTCAAGACTGTTCACCTTTCAGGAATGGATCCAGTATTTCAGTCAGGTACTGGGAATATTCCTCTTCATTTCCGAGCCTGTACCAGAGACCGACCAGATCCTGTTTGGTAAACGAGTCTTTCGTGTATACTCCAATCATTAGTGATGATGAGGCTACTTCATATTTTTGTGCAATATCAAGGTTTGCTGGATCTTCTGCATTGATATGACCAAATACGAGTTTTCCTGATGCTAGTTCATCCGGGTAATAGGTATTCACGACTTTTTCAGCCATATCACCAAGCTGTATACATGAGACACACTGCTGATTTCCGTGAAAATGGTAGAGTTCTACTTTCGTGATATCCGGCAATGTGGCAGAATCAGGTGCTTCATTTTGAATCTGCGATCCATTGCCCGGACTGTTCCCGGTACATCCGGCAAAGAGGGTGAGAAACAGAGTACACAATATGAGTACTCCGAAAATCTTAATTTGATGTGTTTTTCTCATTCACTAATCTCCACACAAGGGGTATTCACAAGTGTGACATGCATTCACTATAGGTTCTCACTCAAGGTATTACAAACTTTCTTGAATCATCAGATATCAAAAAAAAGGATTATGCCGCAGTAGGTCCTCTTCTAGGGAACCATCCTCTGGTTCGAAGACATATTTTGATAAGGGTAAGCATAGTCGGGACTTCTATGAGCACCCCCACGACAGTTGCAAGAGCTGCTCCTGAAGAAAGTCCGAAAAGAATGGTCGCTGTTGCAATCGCCACCTCAAAGTGATTCGATGCTCCAATCATGGCAGAGGGGGCGGCATCTTCATACGAGAATTTCCACGTTTTTGAAAGGATATATCCTAAAGAAACACCCATGAGGCTCCGCCTCATGCTTAACTCATGAAAAACTGTAACCTCCAGTCTCCCAA
>NZ_QGMZ01000088.1 GCF_003173335.1 Methanospirillum stamsii | reverse complement strand
TACCTTAGGGGGTGGATCATTTTTGGATCGGCGGTATGGGTCAAAATTGGACCGGCGAAAACACACTTCATACAATAAAACCGCAATTAACCAATCAGTATCATATCAAACGGTTTGGCCTATTTGGATCAGTTATCCGGGGAGATCAATCACCGGATAGCGATATTGATATCCTGGTCGAATTTGAAACTCCACCAAGCATATTTGGATTTTTGGAACTGGAAGAAAAATTGGAAGAAGCATTACAATCACCTGTAGACCTCGTTGATATTGAAGGTATTAAACCACTTCTCCGTTCAAAAATCCTCTCCGAAGTACAATATGTCTGAAAAATGTGGTCTTCGTATTTTTATCAGATATACTCAATGGTACGGATAACATAATCCGGTATAACCAGGAAAATGACCGGTAGTACCGAACTCCATCACAGGTTAGGATATTCGCCTCCTCTGGTTTGTAAAAAAAATTTATTCCGTAAGGCTCATGTTATTACCCGTTAAAATGGAATACTACGTACTGCATGGGATTTGATCTTATGAACCAATTGAGATATACCGTATTGATAGAGAAAAACGAAGACGATGGATATACTGTGACAGTTACTTCACTTCCCGGATGTATCAGTGAAGGTGATACATGGGATGATGCAATAGCAAATATCACAGAGGCCATTGAAGGATATTTGGACGTTCTGGACGAATTACATAAACCAATCCCCGTTGAAATTACCGTTCAAACTCATAAAGAGATTACGGCATAATGAAATTGCCCCGAATTTCAGGAGAAAAAGTCCTCAAAATCTTAAAGGGAATGGGGTATAGAGATCAGGATACGAGGGAGTCACCATTACCTTATATCCAGCACAGGATCTCTCATTACAGTCCCGGTTCATTCAGGGAAAAAGCTTGCACCAAAAACATTACAATCAATACTACAGGCAGCAGGTATAACTCTGGAAGAGTTCGAAAAAAGACTTTAAAATTTCTTGTAAAAAGTTCAGCATAATCGGTTCATATTACCCTATCCAAGCCTTCCATTTTTATATCTTTAATCATACAGGGCATCAATTGACCTGGCAAACTGCGATTTATTCGCGGGATGAGAGAGTCAACTTATGACTACCATCCGGGCTTCAGGGAAGGAGCGAGGTGATGATATGCCGGAGGAGAAGAATGATCGTCGAACTAAAAGTATCTGGTATTTCGTTCGGAGTTTCACTGGCAAACACGACCGTTGTTGCCCTTATGTATGTCCGGTGTATCAACCAGGCTCGGGGAATGTTTCACATGCTCCGGGTAGATAAAAACAGCTGTTGATAGGCACTAATACTCCAGAAATTGAATAAAAAAAAACGATTGGAACTACATTAATGGGGAATCGTTTCCTTTAATCGGTGCTTGGTACCTGTGGCTGTTTTTCTATAAAATCTTCAAGATCTCTTTCAGTTATTTTCCATACATTGGTTACCCTAAATTCGATGGGTTTACCTTCCTGGAGTAAAACCGGATCGTTTTTGGAGTAACCTGAAGTATTTCGGCTACCTGCTCAGTAGTATAGGTTTTTTCCATTACATCCCCATATGTATCTCCAGGCTGCATCAATTGATCCAACCGGTTCTAAATATCTGATGGGACCGGAACAGACTCAATCATAATTACTTATACGACTCCGGAACTCGTCAACTTTTCATCTTCACCTGGAAAAAAGAGGAGCCAATGCATCAGTTTTACAACTCCTCTATATACAAACGGTACCATACGAATATCTTTTTGAGAATACCGCCATATGACTTATTATTGAATCTGATGGGAAAATCCTGAATTTGAATTAAAACCCCTATGAGGCGGAGTCTCAAGCCTGACCAATGAAAAACTGATAAAGTTCAGGCCCCTATTCTTTTCTGGTGGTGCAGGTTGGTTTTTTTTGGGTTCACAAACCCGTTTTAAAACTAACCCTGAATTGCCCATGTAAGCTGGACTGCGACTTAGATCGCGTATGCAAAATGATTCTGCTAATGTAATTTCCAACCACCTTTTTTAAGAATTATGACAGAAGAGTATAAAATCGATGCCGGCCTTGATGCCCATAAACAATTCATCCTTGCTACAATCCTTAATGTAAATGGATTCAAACCACAGCAGAGATTCGAACGAACTATACAAGATCTTCTTGCACTAAAAAATTGGATACTTGAGCATAAGTGCGAAGTGGTTGCTTGTGAGTCAACCAATCGCTTCGGGTACCATATCTATGATTTTTTGTGTGATTTTGTTACCGTAATTGTGGGTAATCCCCATGATATGAAAATTCAAACACACAAGAAAACAGATAAAAATGATTCAGAGATCATTGCCAAATTAGCTTTAAAAAGTATGATTTCTCCATCCCGCGTTATGCTTCGAAATCATAGGGATTTTCGCCATATTGTACGATTAAGGCATTTTCTAGCACGTAAACGGTCAGATCTGAAGAATCGAATTCACAATGTATTTGACAACGAATTATTCCATCTGTCTGATGTCCTGACTGATATTTTTGGGCTATCAGGAAGAGTAATTATGAATGGAATTTTTCAAGAAAGACCACCAGATGAAGTAATAAAATCTCTTGCGGGACAGATTAGAAAGAAGAAAGGAGAGGATGTTCGTTTATTGCTGAAACAGAGTCTCTCATTCCATGCAATAGTGCAGTTAAAACATTCCCTTCAGGTATTAAAGGTAATGGATGAACAAATTGAGTATTTAACAGTACTTTCCATCCTATAAGCTTACGAACATTACCCCAGAGAATATGAAATATTACTAACAACACCTGGAGTTGAGGATAATTCTGTTTTTACTCTTCTTGCTGAAATTGGGTATTTCAAAGATTTTCCATCAGGTGAGAAACTTGCCAGTTGGGGGGGTATTGTTCCGAAAGTGTACCAATCCACAGATCATAATTCGAAAAGATCTATTACCAAGCGTGGTTCACGGTATCCAAGATGGATCTTAATCCAAATTGCTCATGCTGCAGCTAAGAAAAAGACGAGTGTCTTTTTTCACTTTATGAGGCAAAAAAAGATATTATTTGGAAAAGGAAAGGCAGCTGTTGCTCTTGCTCGTAAGTTGATTACAATCATGTCGCATTTGATTGTTAATAATGAGTTGTATGAAGACAAATATGCAAGACCTAAAAAAGTCAAAAAGACTCATACGGTGAACATTCCTGTTGATTATTCATTAGAAGATGTAATTATTTTATTTTGCGAACTTTCTCAAGTTCTATAGTTAGTTGCAATACTTTCTATACTATTGAATTTAAATATGGTTTATGGTAAATGTCCAG
>NZ_QGMZ01000087.1 GCF_003173335.1 Methanospirillum stamsii | reverse complement strand
ACCTAAGTTTATCGAATTATAACTCACCTTATTGAATTTATTCTCAAAATATTTTCATTCAACCCTTAATTTTCAAAAAAACTACATTTGTGGGCGATAGTATTAATTACATGCAAGTTATAATTATAACTTACATGCATATTAAACGTATCAAAAAGGGAAATGCAGTATATCTTGCAGAATATGAAACCTACAGAGAGGGCAAAAAAATAAAAACAAAGTTCATTCGGTACCTCGGAAAAGAAAGCGATGAAAAGAATATTCCATTGCCCAAGAAGTCAGCCCATATTCAAACCCCAATATATCCTGAACATTCTAAACGAGCAGGAGATGTGACGCTGTTTTGGCATATTGCTGAAAATATGCTAAATATGCCAAAAATTATTGATTCGATCTGTTGTGGTGATGGATACATTGATGGGAAATCCCCCGGAAAGATATTGACTGCATGGGCAATCAGTAAAGCATTGGATCCAATAAGTGCAACTAACCTCGGGGAATGGGTAACAAGCAGTGTCATCCCAGATTTATCCGGTCTTCCTGGAGAGTACTTTACTGATAGTGCCTTTTATTCTGCGTTAGATCGAGTCTGTTTTAAAGATACAACCGCTGATGGATATACTGATTTTAGTACACTTATTTGTGATGACCTCTATTTACACTGGAGATTGAATCATCCATTACCAGAAAATCATACCGAAATTCTTGCATATGATCTCACACCAATACTAATTTTTGGAACCGGCTCTGATTTAGGTGAAAAGGGATATAATTCTAAGCATGTTAATAAAAAGCAGATTAATCTCTGTATTTTAGTTTCTAAATTCGATAAGGCACCAGTTTCATATTTTTTATTACCCGGTAATTTTAATTCAATGTCATCAGTCAAGGAATTGCTTGTTCAACTGATAGACATGTCTTTTAAACCAGGTACGTTGATCTGGGACCGGGGGAATACTTCGGAAGATTCGATCCGAGATATTGAAGAATTAGGTTGGAATCTTATTTGTGGAGTTCAAAAAAGCTCTGATGAGGTCATATCGATGATTAGGGAAACCGATGTTTCTGCTCATTTCTCTAATCGTGTGAAATCTACAAGTAAAAGTGCATTATATGCAATGAGGGCTGCGGGCAAATTATTTGGTAGAGAGAATGCCGGAGTTGTGTATGTCAACATTGCAAAACGAATGGAGACTATTGATGCCAGGAATGAACTTTTAATGGAAATAGATGGGGAACTATTAGAGCTAAGTGAAAATTTGGGGGGATTAACAAAATCAAACATCGAGTTGAAGATCTCAGATATTGTTGGAGAATACGGGCAATTTTTTTCCACTCAATTACGAAAACAAGAAAAACAATATTCGTTGAAATGGACACTTGATGAAGAAGCAATACGTCAGGCTGAGGATCTTGATGGGAAATATCTGTTGTATTCTACCGATTCATTGTTGTCAGCATCTGATGTTGTCAAAGAATACGTGGGAAAGGATTTTGTCGAAAAAACATTCAATACGTTGAAATCTCATCTAAAAATCGCTCCGGTAAGACACTGGAAAAATCACCGGATTAGGGCGGTTTTTTTTGTAGCAATGATCGCGTTGTGGTTAAGAGTTGTTTATAATCACGGAATGTGTCAGATAAGTAAAAAAGAGAGGATTTATGAGTTTGATGAGTTACTTAGGCGCTTGAAAAGGGTGGAGTACGTTGAGGTCGAAACAGAGAATCAAAAAAAGGCATACTGGTACCTGAATCTTACGGAAAAAATGGTGGGTCAGCTGAAGAAGATGGGGTTCACAAACTTGTTTCCAGAAATTAGGTTGAGTCATTTGTAAGTTATAAATTCACAAACTTAGGT
>NZ_QGMZ01000086.1 GCF_003173335.1 Methanospirillum stamsii | reverse complement strand
AGAACACTTTTTCCAGCATGGGGTCGGCAAGAATGGAGTAATTTTCCAGATTCGTATCTATTGTCAGATGCTTTGGAAAATTAATCTGACCAAGTATGGCAGTGAGGTTTTGCCATGTGGGCTGTGAAGAACCGAGATTCTCGTAATATCTGGTAAATTCGATGAGCACTTTGATTTCGTTCGTGGCAGATTCAATTCTTTTCAGATACGCTAACGTATCCGGACTTGGTTTCGTCTCCCGTGAGAGAAACAGGAAACCGAGAATTGTCGTAATCTTGTTCAGGATATCATGCCGGGTAATTCCTGAAAGCAGGCTGAGATGGCGATTTGCTTTCATGAGTGCCATTTCCGCCTGCCTTCTCCTGCTGATATCACGGGTTACGCCGACAATGCCATGAAATTTTTTATTGTTATCGTAGACAATGGTGATAAGTATCTCAGTCCAAACCGTGGATCCATTCTTGTGTTTGAATTCAAGGTTTAGTTCGGTTTTTCGGGGAAATTGAACCCCCTTTTGTATCGAATCTACCAACTGCTTTTTGAATTGACGATATTTCTGCAAGGATTCGGGGGTTAAAAAACCAATAAACGGTTCTTCAATTGCCTCTTTTGGAGTAATGCCGAGAAATTCTTTGATTGACGGGGAGACATAGGTAAAGTGCATCATTTATGTCTGCAGTATCAGAATACCCAAACTGTTCTGCAAACAATGGGTTTATTATGGTAAGGTTTCCTCGTACATCAGTTCGAAAAAAGGCTCCATCAAGATCTTCGATGATGGAACACAATTCATTATCGCTTTGGAAAATGTTGCTCGGGGTATCTATCACAGTTCTGAATTTTTCCTGTAACTCTTCATCTTCTGATGTCATTCGGTTATGTAACTGCCCTGAGTTTTTCTCCAATTGTTGTTCTTTAGGTGATCCCAACCACGGATGATTAATGCTGGTCTTTCCTGGTATTCTATCGTGCCTGCAAAAGGATCAACTCAATGGATCTCTCCTTATTGTATGATAAATTTCTCCCTTCTATCTTTATCAAGAAAAAATCTAACTCAGCTTCCATGCTGCCCTGTAAAAACCTTACGATTTTCCTTATTTTCAGGAGTGAATGATCCGGTTTCCGAAAGTAATGAGCCGATGATGAAAATAATGTTGAATTTATTGTATTTTTTACGCAATATTTATTATGAATTATATATATATTGCATCTGATACTGAAAGTAAATGGGGGCTTAATACATGAAAAATCGGAAAATATCTGACAAATGGATACTCATACTGCTTATTTTGGGCTTAACTCTTCTCTGTCCTTGTATTGCGGCTAAATCAGTTATCATCACACCTGCCGAATATGAGGCAGGGTTTTTTAATGATACTAATGATACTGCCGAAATTTTCGCATCTGGTGAGATGCAGGTTGAGGCATTAACACCGCCGGTTGCTGCATTCTCGGTGAGCCAGTCTATCGGTCCGGCTCCGCTTACGGCTCAGTTTACTGATTATTCTACCGGAAATCCAACGCAGTGGGGCTGGTATTTTGGCGATGGCGGAACGTCCAATGAACAGAATCCGGAACATACATATGTTTCACCAGGTGTTTATCCGGTTGGATTTCTTGTCGCGAACAAAGCCGGATATAACAAGACATTTGTTCCAGGTCTGATTCAGACACAAAATCCGGATCCTACCCCGACTCCGGTTCCAACTCCGGTAGTCTACCCCCCGACGGCAGCATTTATAACATCTCCTCCAACGGGTCCGGTCCCGCTTACGGTTCTGTTCATTGACACCTCAAGCGACAAACCAACGTCATGGGCCTGGTATTTTGGTGACGGGGGCTTTTCACCACGGCGACATCCATATCATACCTATACTCATCCGGGGACATATCCGGTATCACTCACCGTTTCAAATGCAGGTGGGTCTGATACCTATATTGCGGAAAATTATATTGTAGCGACAACTCCGGTCCCGACATCGACACCCAGGCCGACGATAAAACCGCCCTGTCCTATTGTTATGGTCCAATCAGTCGAGGAGTCAAATACGACGTTACCGGTGGCATCATTCAGTGCAGATATCAAGGAAGAATCTGATCTCTTCATGGCAACTTTTACCGATGAATCCTCAGGCAACCCAACGTTTCGTATCTGGTATTTCGGCGATGGGAGTTATTCAACCGATGAGCAGCCGGTGTATACGTATCCGGGTCCAGGCAGCTACCAGGTATCCCTGATGGTTGTGAATGATGCCGGTTCCAGCACGGTTACCGGAATGGTAGAGGTACAGAAAGAAGATTCTGATACAGAGACCTTAGAAAACCAGACCTCCCTGACTCTTTTGGGAAATGACTCTCTTATACAGCAATCTGTAGAGATGGAGCCACAGGATGAGGATGCATGGTCCAGGTTTTTTGAAGAATGGAAAGCATCAGCAGAGGGGCAGATGACTACACTTAATATTGTTCCCGATGTATCAGCTGAATCTGAAAATGGGGAAATGAATGTATCAGAGAATATAACCTGGATTTGAGTGATATGGTGGCTCTGGACGGTTGTTTGTAGAGAACGGTGAGAAAATTTCCATAATGAGATAAAAACCCAGGATTTTTCCCCATGGGATCCTTAATTTTCAGATAATACAGTTCGGACATCGTATTCCGGGAATTCTGCCATGAAGATACGTTCGGTGTCCAAAAAAATTAATTGACGCCTGGTTCTTTGGTTTGTATCATGAACCGGACAATATTGAGGTTTACATTCCAGGCAAACAAATTTTGAGCCTTCAGGAAAACCTATCCATAAGTCAAGAGGTTTTTTATTCCATTGTAATGATGAGATAATCACATGAGTACTGATATGAAAGGCTGAACAAAAAATTTTTGGTAATTATCACACAATGAGAAATATGACCGAAAAAGGATCTAAAGAATATCTCTGTCCTGACTCCGGTGGTTATTGAGATCATGGATGAGTATAAAAGAAATATTCCTTAATAGTCTCCTTTTTTTCCATATTGGGCCCATTTTTAAGGCCAGGATATCTGTTCATGTTATGGGAGAGGCTGAGTAACCCTTATTACTCTTGACGATAAGGGATACAATACGTATCCATTTGCATTAGAACGGAGGTAGATAATGGGGCCTGTACAGGATTTCTCTCCTGACATCAGCTTGGAAAAAACCTTCGGACATGATGTGGCACCCTGCCTGATGCAATGGTTATCATTCCTGATGGTATGTTTGATATGTTTGGTGCTACCACAGAGATGATTGGATTATCCTCTTCAATGATTGTCTTGATGGACGAAAAGTTGCAACATAAAACCGGAGCATTTGCCGTTTAATCATGGATGACCGAAATTTTCGCATCCTCTATGTCGATGATGAGACTGACCTTCTCACAATAGGCAAGCTCTTCATGGAGCGGTATGGCAACCTTACCGTAGATACCTCTCCATCAGCCAGGGATGCCCTGGAAAAGATTGCACAAAACTCTTTTGATGGCATCGTTTCTGATTATCAGATGCCTGGAATGGACGGGATTGAGTTTCTTCAGGAAGTCCGGAGGCAATATGGTGATATTCCGTTTATCCTTTTTACCGGCAGGGGCAGGGAGGAGGTGGTCATTCAGGCGATTGATTTCGGGGTTGATTTTTATCTTCAGAAAGGAGGAGAACCAAAATCACAGTTTGCCGAACTGGTCCATAAAATCCGTCAGGCAGTGCGGAGAAAAGAAGCTGAACGGGCGATAAAGGCATCTGAAAAACGCCTCTCTGACATCATAGATTTTCTTCCGGACCCCACCTTTGCGATTGATGTCTCGGGGAAAGTTATTGCATGGAACCATGCCCTTGAAGAACTGACCGGGTCATCCTCTGCTGATATTATCGGAAAGGGCAAAGAAGAGTATAATACTATTATTTATGGCGAAGACCGCCCGGTGCTGATTGATCTGATTGATGAACCGGATGATGTGATTCTTCAGTATTACTCCCATATTCAGAGATCCGGGACTTCCATCACTGCAGAGACCGAATATACTCATAAAAACGGTTCACACCTTCATATTCTGCTTAAGGTCAGCAGGCTGTATGATCAGGCCGGAACAATCGCCGGTGCAATTGAGTCTATCCGGGATATCACCCAACTAAAGCAGGCTGAGCGGGAGATTCGGAAGAGTGAGGAGCGATACCGTTCGGTTGTTAATGACCAGACTGAGATGATCGCCAGGTTTTCTCCGGAAGGAATAATCACCTTTACTAATGAAGCGTACCGCCAGTATTACGCACCACGGATTGGCCTTGAATTTCCTGTAGGGAAAAATATCCGGGATATCATGGAAATCAGCAATTATTCACAGGTTGATGCATTTTTCCAATCGCTGACACCTGAAACTCCTGTCCGGGAGATGGAACGGATGGTCCCGGGTAAGGATGGGAATACCTACTGGCAGATCTGGGCGGTTCGTGCATTGTTTGATGAGGATGGGAATATTTCTGAATACCAGGTTGTTGGTCGTGATGTTACCGATAAGAAACTGGCCGAAGAGAAATTACGGGTTGCATATGAACAGATTGCTGCAGATGAAGAAGAGCTCAGGGAAAAATATGAAGAACTTGCAAAAAGTGAGCAATTAGCCCGTGAAAGTGAAGAGCGGCTTGTCCAGGCCCAGGAGATAGCACACACCGGTGCATGGGAGTATAATCTTAAGACCGGAGTCATCTGGGGATCTGCAGAAGGTCTGGCAATCTTTGGCTATCCTCCTGTTGCCGGAGATTTCCCGATAGAGGATATTGAATCCTGCATCCCTGACCGTGAACGGGTGCATCAGACACTTGTTGATCTCCTTGAACATGACACCCCGTATGACATTGAATATCTGATACAACCGGCAGATGGTTCAAAGCAGAAGTATATCCATTCACGGGCCAGATGTGAGCGGGATTCCAATGGGAATATCATTCGTGTTCTTGGGGTTATTCAGGATATTACCGAGCGAAAAAAAGCCGAAAATGAGGTGGCGTTTAAAAATGTCATTCTGCAGACACAGCAGGAAGCAGCTCTTGATGGGATCCTCATTGTAGATAAGAATGGACTAATTCTTGGATATAATAAAAAATTTCAGGAAGTATGGGGAATTTCTGATGAGATTGTGTTATCCCGGAATGATGAGCAGGTTCTCTCTTCTGTCTTACATCTCCTTGCCGATCCGGATGAGTTCATATCGAGGGTCCGGTACCTGTATGAACATCCTGAAGAAAAGAGTTTTGAAGAGGTTGAACTTCAAAACGGAAGAATTTTGGAGAGATTTTCATCCCCGATGTATGGAGATGCCGGGGAATATTTCGGGCGTGTCTGGTACTTCCGGGATATTTCTGAGCGAAAACGTGCTGAAGAGGAACTTCAGGCAGCATATGAACAGATCCAGGCTTCTGAAGAGACGCTCCAGACTAATTACCAGTTATTACTCTTAAAAGAACGGGCATTGCAGGAGAGTGAAAACCGGTTCAGATCCCTTTTTTCCCTTGCTCCTTATGCATGTGTGCTATATAATCAGAATGGAGTGCACCTGTTCAGCAATGCGTACCACGAAAAGATCACCGGATATTCCTCCGCCGAGATGGAGGGGAAAAGTGCCCGGGATTTTGATATCATTTCGCCGAATGATCTGGACAGGATAACAGAGAAACTTAACCGGCAGGGGTATTTGGACGGGGAAGAGGTGACGATAAAGGCAAAGGATGGGACCATGAAGACGGTTCTTTCTTCTGCGGTATTTATTCAATCCTGGGGAGAACGAGAGACTCTTTCGACGATGATAGATGTTTCTGAGCGGAGAAGGATAGAGGATTCACTCAGGCGAAGTAATGATCAGATTACCGGAATTGCAAATACCATACCCGGTATCGTTTTCCAGTTTTATGCAAAGGAATCCGGCGAGTTTGGTCTTTCCTATGTGAGCAGCCGGGTAGGTGAAATTCTTGGAATCTCCGGGGATTTCTCTACGTTTCTTCAAAAATTCATCGACGGGATTGTTCCGGAAGACCGGACACGTTTTTCCGCATCAATACAGCAGGCCGTGAAAAATGAAACAAAGTGGGAGTTTGAAGGCAGATTCAGACGCCCGGATGGTCACATTATTTATTTGCGTGGAATTTCTGCTCCGGTAAGGGAACAGAATGAGTTACTATATAGTGGGGTCATTCTTGATATTACGGCTGAAAAAGAGGCTGATAAGTCACTGCAATCGGAACGACTCTTCTCTCGGTTATTGCTTGATATTTCTCCGGTCTTTATCGTCGCAATCGGTGC
>NZ_QGMZ01000085.1 GCF_003173335.1 Methanospirillum stamsii | reverse complement strand
GAAATCGATGGGAATTAGGGTTACAATCCGATTATTCATTTAACTATTTTTCTGATTTCTTCAGGTGAAAGATTGGCAATTGCGGCAATTGATTCAATGGGCATTCCAGATTTATTCATGTTGATAATCATCTCGCGAATTGCTTCTTCTTTCCCCTCTTCTCTGCCTTCTTCTCTCCCCTCTCTTCTTGCCTCATTCTCCCTTATCGTCTGATCGATGAGCCACAACTCCCGTGCTTCGCTATACGCCCTTATTTCAGGATCCTGGCTGATTACTTTCAGTTTATTGTATGCTTCATGTACCGCTTCACTTGCTTCTGCTGCCATGATCATCTCCTCTTCAGTTTCTGCTCCTAAAAATGTTCTCCATGCCCTGAGTTCGTTATTATAAGTAATGCCCTGCTTACTATTAGAGTTTCCCACCTGCATAAACATAAGTTCAAAATCGATACAGATCGGTTCATACCTGCTCTTTTCCAACGCATGAAAGCAGCATACCGGTTCAGTATCTTTAAACCAGGGATGACCAAGAATACAGATACCGGTAGTCCGTTTCAATGAATCATAATCCTTCCCCTTTATGAGCTGAGCTCCATAGGCCCTGGCCCAGTAAAAAAGCATCCTTTTATGAATGGCTCTGTGTCGTTCTGCCTGCATTTCAATAAAGACCTGCTCCCCGTTCCCCGTGGTCAGTCTGATATCCAGAACTCCTTCTTTTTCATCCGGATAATTTCGCAGAAGAAATGGGTTTTTCAAAGTGATGCCTGATTTCTGTTCGCCTGTGATCGAACCAAGTAGGGATGAAAGCAGATGTTTCGACTCTTCAGACCCAAAGAGCACCTTGAAGACAAAGTCATTTTGTGGAAACAAGAGGTACTGTGAATGACTGGTAATAATTCCTGCCATGAGCCCTGACCTGTGTGATGGAATTGGGTAAAAAATTTGTGAAATCTATGATTCATACATCGGATTGGTCAGGCTTTTTATGCATCTTTCCATGATTCTGATAGAGACATTTAAAAACAAAAATCGAATGCCTGTATTAATGGAATAAAATTCTCGGATCAAGATATGAAATCGATGGGAATTAGGGTTACAATCCGATTATTCATTTAACTATTTTTCTGATTTCTTCA
>NZ_QGMZ01000084.1 GCF_003173335.1 Methanospirillum stamsii | reverse complement strand
TCGAATTGCACAAAAAACATCAATAATTGTCATTTTCACTTCGTTTAAGGTACCAGATATTCTAATTGATTGAAGTTTGAGATGATTTAAAAAACCGACATCGGTCTTCATCCTTTTTTTCCAATCCATGTTGAGTGTTCGAAAGAAATAATTCTCAACAATATTGTTAGTTTTTGGTATAATTTCAGAATCACAAAAATTTGTGAGTTTAAGAAAAATTTTGTCGATCATTTTCAACCTTTTTTGTACCTCCAGAGGGAATTCTTCGATAATACTGAGGAGATCTAACATATTATCCACGATTTCTTCATATTTACGGGTTATTTGTTGAGTTTTGGTTGATTTGAGTTTTTTACAAAATTGATGAAATTCTTCTTTTTTAGTCTTCAACCACTCACGATATTCTTTTTTAGAGCAATTACTCTGGATTTTTTCCTCTTCTTCGATCCTCTGCGTCAGCCATTCAATTTCATAGCTATGGTCATAGAAGATATTGAGCAAACGATATTTTAAAAATTCCTCAAATATTGAGCAATTTTTAGAATAGGATTTCAGAATGAGTTTTTGTAAATGAAATAAACAAGGTTGATGGAGAAGATTATCACCAAACAGTTCATCCATAATCTGAGGGTATGCCCTATCTAAATCTGTCACAATAACAGTGGGAATTGTCAAATCAATTTTTGATTCTAAAAATACATTCTTAATGGTTTCAGATTTTTTATCATTCACCACTACATCAATAATTGGTGTTCCCGACTCGATGTCAAAAATCAATAATCGGTATTTCCGAATTCCTCCAATGTGAATGAATTGTTCATCATANNTGTATATATTGCGTCTTTACCTATTGGGAGGATATGCTCAAGAACTTCTTCGATTCCTCTGTAAGACATTTTATTCCATCGCATTTTCAGGATCATTGGTAAAATAGTGTCATGAAGAAATTTGAGAAGTATTTCAAAAAATTCACGGGATTCTTGAACATTAATTTTGCAATGCTGACAACGATATTTCCCAATTTTTAATGTTGCGACATTTTTCTTGGTTAAAGTGTTATATCCATTATGTACCATTTTTTTACCGCAAGATGGACAACAGGGAGGATTCTTTGAATAAAAAACTCCATTTTCAAATATATATTGGTTAGAGAATTGGATGAATACCGGGTTCAGAGTTTGAACCGTATGATATGAATTTAAAGTTGTAACAACGTCCATTATAATATATATTATTTTATATGCTATTAAATCTCTCTAAATGTAATTCTCATTGAAAAATTTTTCATATCACTAGAAATTCAGACAGAGCC
>NZ_QGMZ01000083.1 GCF_003173335.1 Methanospirillum stamsii | reverse complement strand
AGATATATAGTTAAGCTTTATTACTTATTGTTAATTATTTTAGTTATTTGTGCAACAGCCTCAATAACCCCAAAAATTACCCAGATCTCAAGTGCCCGGTGAGCCGCAAAGGATCGTATCTCACGGGTTCTGTCATCCATCACTATCGTATCGATGTGCTGCCGGCAAGCCAGAATGATAATAATTCCAAGTGGTATTGCAATCAGGATCAAAAATAGGTATCCGGTTGCAATGGACCAACCAATGAGTGATGCAACCAGGCTGGCTGTCAGAACAGAGAGAATAAAAAATGTCAGATATTTCATGAAGATCCTCCTTCCAGGATAAAAAACCGTGTGCATGACGCAGTTGGTGCAATAGGTTCCATAGTGCCTGGCAGAAGGTCAGTGTTACTGACGGTAATCTTGTATTCTCCGGATTGCAGGGGGTGTGTCTGTATTTCGAATGCCCAGAGGTTTGATCCGTTTGTTCCATTTTCAACATGAGTACAACCGGATATCCCTGAAATAATTCCTCCCTGGGAACTGTCGCGAGGGTTTATCGTGAAGTTATAATCCTGAAATGCTTTTTTGGGAATGATTTCAATGAAAAGAATTTCCCCGGATGGAAGGTTCGTCGTTCCTGAGATCATACTGGTTTTTCCGATATTCATCTCCGGTAAAGCATCGATAGTGAGGTATACAGGGAGAATGTTTTCTGTTTTATTTGTTTTTTCATAGTTTGGGATGAGATGCCTGTTGTTTTCTGTAAATTCGAATTCATTTCTTGCAATAATCGGAGTAATCTTCCCTCTCAAGTCCATCTCTTTGGAAAGATTGATGACTCTGATGGGGTATGATCCTGGCCTCATATCTTCAGGGGGAGTAACCGACCACCTGTTTATTCCTTCGATTCCGGGAATCACCATGCAGTTCCCTTCGATATTGTTTCCCCTGGCTATTTCGGAATCTCCTTCAATCGTCCATTTTAGAATAGTGCCTGGTGCAAGGTTGGTAATTCCGGTGATATCTGGATGCCCTGTTTCATATCCCGCCTGGTTTATCCTGATAAATGGAGAGGACTGCAACTGTTTTTTCCGGATACAGTTCCCTGTACAGTTTTCATCTCCGAGTACGAACTGTACCGAGCCAACCGGACCACTTTCAATGGTTCTTGTATAGTTTTCAATGTACTCAACGATTTTAAAAACCACCTGGTATTCAGTGTTTTCTAGCGGAGAGAGATTGATGGTTGCATTCCATGAATTCCACTCATCATTCCCAGGAGTTATCCAGGTGTTGCCTCTGGCATCTTTTATTTCCTCCTCATTATCGCAGGTTACGTTGTGAACAGGGCATACATATGCAATGAGATTGGTTTTTTCAGGCAGGGTGGTCTTCCCGGATAGAATCAGAAAATTATATTCATCCACATTCTGTTCTGTCACCGGGTCAATGGTAAAAACTGGAATGAGAAAGAGAATGGGTGATTTTATGAGGAAAACAGCGACAAAAAGTCCAACAAGGATGATTGCCGATAGTATTCCCGAATAAGTGAGATATTTCTTCTTCACAATTACACCATGGCCTGTTTTCTAGTCTTACCTCAATCCTGATAATCTTCCTGGTTTTCATTCCACCGAATCAGATTTCTCATTACGAGATTAGTACTATCAATATCAAGTCTCCGATTTATCATTACAATACCTCATGATTTGGTTTTGGTCTCAGATGGACTCTCATTTTTCAGAGTAAAAATCTTAAAGTCAGACACCGGGCCGGTTTTCATATCAGTACCAAAGATTTCTCCCTCTATGGTAGAAACTGAAACATTATACTCGTCAGGATTGAACACGTAGGTATTCAGGGCGAGTGATACCCGGTTAATTCCTGTCTCCCTGGTCACCTGGGAGTTTGCCATTATCCCGGATAAATCCGGATTTCCTGAAATTTCAATGCCCGTATCGAGTATCGTCGGCCTTACTTCCCAGATGATATCAGTCCCGACTGAGAGATTTGTCTTCCCGGTGATGAGAAATAGATCGCCGGTTTTTTTATCCGGTATGGGATCAAGGGTAATGAAGGCATGTTCCTGACCCTTTACAGGTATTGAGGTATCTGATCCAAGGAATGTTCCGGTCAGAACAAGCGGTGTGTTTGCGTTTACATCACCATATATGTGTTCTGTTTTTATCAGGTTGTACCCTTTTACTTCAGTTACATTGACCAGGTACTCACCAGGCTTGATTCCCCAGGAATCGATAGGTGCAACCCAACGGTTTTCAGTGTTGTTTCCTCTGATTACCACTGTGCCGGAATTACATCCGGCCTTTTCTAAAGTAATAAAGAGTCTTGTTCCCTCTTCGAGATTTGTCTCTCCTGAAAGGATGATCATATCACCGATACTTTTCGTTTCAACCGGATTAACGGTGATATATGGGTTTTCTCCCATTACTCCATTCACAAGGCCTATACACGTAACCGCTGCCATGATGCAGAGGATAGCGATAAAACTTAATCGATTAACTATGGTCGTCATCATACCCACATGATCAAATAGTTTGGCATAATGCATAAAGTTTTTGGCATTGTGTAATCTTTTCTTAGCTATGATAATAGCACCGATACTATATCGGTAAGGTCGTGTTTTATCTAATCGGTTGGAATAAGCAGATTGTAATTCACGTTCAGGTTAAAATAGAATGAATGGTAGGTTTAACAGGAAAGAAAGATCTTCGTTTGTTTCTATGTGACATTTGTACAATACCAACAACGAATCTTTTATAAATTATCCTGCTTATCTCCCTTTGATGATGTTGAGATGGGTTGTGATATTATCTCTCCTCCTGGTCTGTTCTGGGCAATCGTATGTATCGGCAGAATCTTCTGAAATTCCGTTTCTTGTTGGAACATGGGCTGGAAATTCTGTTGGTCATTTTGCAGAGGGGGGTTTTATCAATGAAACGACATTTGCCTATGAGTTCGTTGTTCTTGAGCAAGAGAGGCGTGGATTTACAGGAATTCTGTATGAGAGCGGCATTCATGGAAATCTTACCTATGGGTTTTCCGGAGTGATTGGTCATGATATGACCACGCTCTATGTTGCTGATCATGAAAAGGGATAAAAAAATTGGTTATCTGATTTCTGTAGATGAAATGGAACTAATCTTCTTGGTTGACGGTAATAAAGCATTTGCAGAAGTCTGTACCCTGAAAAAAATGTAACCTTTTTTTTATAGTTCAGACCGGATAACAGCAAATTGACACTGATGACTGATGTTACGTTTGTCCTTATTTCTGAAGCGATAAAAGGTCTTCTGCTGATTCAGCGATATACCGGTGAGCATCATAGATGCCCTGATTGTATATCTCCGGAGCCAGTTTTTTCATGAAAAAATCAAGTATCATACCTGCAGCCAGATCACCAAGTTCTTCTTCCCGTTCGGTCATGAAAAAATCCTTTATTTCAGAGATTAAATCCTGCCGTCTCTCTTTTGTCAGGGTAAATGCATCGGTATGTCTCACCAGAAATCACTCCTTATTCTGTTGATTCTGGTATGATATCCATTATGTGATCCTGCTATATTCTTCATTGAACGACATAAACGGTTATTGTTTTGAAAAATCAGCCTGTAGATAGCAGTTCTTTTTGTTTCCCTGCCAGTTGCTCAGCTATCTTTGCCACGTATCGTCCCTGGAACCGTGCACCGTCCAGTTCAATCTTCGAGGGAAACCGAAGGCCATCAGTTCCTGCAATGGTGGATGCCCCATAGGGGGGAACAACCCGTGATCTCATTCATAGTCGTCTGCCCGGCAAAGATGTATGGAAGACCTGCAATGATCATCCCGTGATGGAGCAGGGTGATATGCATCGAGAGGATAGTGGATTCCTGACCGCCATGCTGTGTGCCGGAACTGGTAAAGACACTCCCCACTTTTCCGGCCAGTGCACCCTGACTCCATATACCCCCGGTTGCATCCAGGAATTGTCTCATCTGCCCAATCATATTCCCAAACCGTGTCGGTGTTCCGAAAATGACTGCATCTGCCTGTGCCAGTTCTGCAGGAGTAATCACAGGAAGTTTTCGAAACTCTTTCTGAAATCCGGTGGCTCCCATCTTCTCTATTACTTCGTCCGGAAGGGTTTCCGGCACCCGGAACAGTTCTGCAGTATATCCTGCTTCTTTTACTCCGGATAAAACCGCCTGAGCCATCTGGTGAATATGCCCGTACAGAGAATAATACACGATAAAAACTCTCATGTCTCCTCATGTACTCTGACAGTTCATGAAGATTCTCATCCGAGCACACACCCTGAATAAAGAATTTACATCCATCCTCAATCTGACTGTTCCTCTTTTATTTTAACGTTAAGGTTCTGTAAGCGTTAAAAAAGAAGTGGTAATAATTTTCTTTTTTTTTTTGCGTTCGTTGCACTATTATGACTATGAATCCATGAATCTGATTTTTACCCGGATTGTAAGACCATGGAAACATATTCTTTTGGCATCCAGGTCTTTTCTGCGATCTCATCCGGAGAGAGTCCGGATTTACTCATCTGTTTTACCACATGATCCATCGATTCTCCCATCTCGATAAGATTTCCATCCGGATCATAAAACCTGATGGTCCGCTGGTTCCATGGGGTGAGATCGACATCATGGAGGAGTTTTATCTGCTTATTTTTGACAATTGATGCAAACTCTTCTATCGCATCGGTCTCAAAATAGAGTTCCTGTGCAGGTTTTTCCGGGTTGGACACTTCTTTTACACCCGGATAGAGCAGGGGCATTGCAGTGTTTTTCTCCCAAAGAGTAATCCCTCCGACAAACGTGACAAGTGCTCCGATATCAAGCTGGATCTCAAGATTAAAAAGGTCCTGATAAAACTGCTTTGATCTGGCGATATCAGAACTGAGCAGCACTACTGACTGGTATGTTATCATTTTTTTCTCCTGCATATATCCGGGGGGGTTTCCGAAATACTATGCTATCCTACTGGTTTTCTGAACTAGTATTTGAATCTTTAATAAACCGGGTGAAAGTGAAAACCAGTATGGGTAACTTTCAATACTTGAATATTACTCCTTTCTGCTGGCTCTGTCTGAATTTCTAGTGATATGAAAAATTTTTTAATGAGAGTTACATTTAGAGAGATTTAATAGTATATAAAATAATATATATTATAATGGACGTTGTTACAACTTTAAATTCATATCATACGGTTCAAACTCTGAACCCGGTATTCATCCAATTCTCTAACCAATATATATTCGAAAATGGAGTTTTTTATTCAAAGAATCCTCCCTGTTGTCCATCTTGCGGTAAAAAAATGGTA
>NZ_QGMZ01000082.1 GCF_003173335.1 Methanospirillum stamsii | reverse complement strand
ATACAAAGGGGATAATCTGAAGGAATCTCGTCGGATTTACATCCACTATTATTATAACATCGATCAGGCAGCTGATGATGAAAAAGACTTTGATCGAAAGCTAATCTCATTAAAGCAGGAATTAGAGTCTGGTGAACGCGTTCTACAACATGAGAAACTCTATCAGCAATTTATCACATGGAAGACAACACCTAAACGGGGAACTCAGGTGATGGTCAAGGAGGAGAGCGTGATCGAAGTTAAACGCTATTTTGGATTCTTTGCCCTGATTACCAATGAGACCATGAATGCAGTAACTGCCCTTGAACTTTATCGGAACAAAGATGTGGTCGAAAAGGCCTTCGGAAATCTCAAAGAACGGTTGAACATGCGTCGAACCCTGGTTTCTTCAGAACAAAGTCTTGATGGAAAACTGTTTGTCCAGTTTGTAGCCCTGATTTATCTCTCATATATAAAAAAGCAGATGCAGGAGAAGGATCTTGTCAAAAGATTCTCAATTCCTGGTTTATTGGATAAGCTGGATGTGATTGAATGTTTCGAACAGCCGGGAAAAGCTCTGCAGGTGGGTGAGATGGTGGAAAAACTAGAGCAGTTATATTACGATCTTGGGGTAACCCCCCCTACATCGTTATGAGGGGGCGGGAATGTAGGTTGTACAACGATGAATATCAAGGGTGAAAGTTATCGAATGAAAGACAGAAAGAGAAACGGATTGACGAAATTAAATTGATCAAACTCTCACATAATGAGATTGGATAGTTTTGCGATAACTTTAAATGGACTGGGGAATAAATAATGCCTGAGTTGGGGATTTTTACACCGCCGTTGACAGATGCATTGTTAATCACTTTCATATGCAAAATTTTATTCAATTCAACAAGAAAATCGTGAAATATTTATTCTTGCTATAATGAATCTTAACCAAAAACCTGAAACCTGGGATGATAGAATCTAAAAAAATTTTCCCGATTTTTTATATACTGCAACTTAAATTTATCCCTTTAAAACGTCTGTATTTGAAAATTCCCGATCCAAAAAGTACTGAGGATATATCCCGATATGCCTTTAATCTTGGACCCCATCTTCAGCAGCAACGAGTGGAGGTTTCTATCTTTCAGACATGAAATTATTAAAGTCAAAAAGAACATGATATTATCATGAAATTTCCAATTACCATATATCAGGATGAGGATAATTGGTATGTAGTCGCTTGCCCCATAATTCCTGGTTGCATGAGTCAGGGGATGACCGAAGAAGAAGCTCTTTTGAATATTCAGGAAGCTATTGAATTATGTATAGATGTTAGAAAAGAGCAAGGACTGCCAATTACGATTCAAATGACTGATGTAGAAATTCCCATCCATGCCTAAATTACCTGTTGTGAGTGGAAAGGAGGCTGTTAATGTATTTATTAAAGTGGGTTGGCAGATTTCCCGACAACGGGGTAGTCATGTTATCCTTACAAAAGACGGAGCAATTTATACTATATCAGTCCCACTTCACAAAACTTTAGGTCCTGGTCTTTTACGAGATCTGATTCGTATCGCAGATATCACCGTTGATGAATTCATAATGTTACTGTAAATTTCCTATGAAAATCAGGATCAAGTCAACCTATTTGATCCCGTTTTCATAGGAAATTAATGTTCTAGGGGCAAGTTCGTCATGGTTAAGAACTGTTACGAGCGTCCTTCTTTTATCATGCCACAAATGAATATGACTTCTGGATTGTCTTTTAATGATAAATTCAGCTCGATTAAGCGCTTTCAATACTTTATGCGATGAGAGGACTGGAAGACTTGTTATTTGGAACATTTACTTTAATTACCTCAAATTCACGGTCTTTTTTAAGCATATCAAGAAGAACTGCATAGTGCTCTTTAAGTCCTATTTTTAATCTTGATATTGCTTCTTCTTTTATTTTTCCCTGATCTGCAACATCTGTTGCTAGATCAACAGCGATAAACCATTCACCGTCTCGATAAACCTGGACAAGGGTATCCATACTTATAAATTATCTTTTCTCATAGAGAGGGTTTAACTGAAAAAGAATGAATATGCAGAAATTCATGATATTTTGTAAAGGAAAATTAAAGAAAATTACATTGTATATTTATGGGAATATAGGTATAATATTGTGCTGTAAGATAATAATTTTTATACTCTAAAGTAGACTACTTTAAAGTATGTTTATTTATCGAAAATCTGAATTATCAGCTCTCATTCGAAGATTCCATAGTAAAAAGGCCGAACTGCTCATATTATATGGCCGGAGGAGAGTTGGAAAAAGTGAACTTATTGACCAGGTTATTAGTCAGGTTGGGGGAATACGACTCCTCGCAAGAGAAGAATCAAGACACTTGCAATTAAAACGAATTTCATCTGAATTAGCCGTATTCTTTAAGGACGATTATCTGCTTCATGCTCCATTTCCGGACTGGGATGCATTTTTTGTATATCTTATGCAACATGGAGATATACGAACAGTTATCGCAATCGATGAATTTCCATATCTAGTCCAGGAAGAGCCATCACTTCCTTCTCTCCTTCAATATTACTGGGATACCGGTCTTTCCAAAAAAAACCTCTATCTCATTCTCTCTGGATCGAGCATAGGATTAGTGGAATCACAACTTATGCAGTATAAAAGTCCGTTATATGGTCGGAGGACAGGTCAGATCTTACTCAGACCCTTCCGGTTTATTGATTACTATTCTTATGTAAATAATCTTCACAAGGCAATTGTCTTGTATGGTATTTTTGGAGGAACTCCGCCCTACTGTCTTATCGAGGAACCATTTATTGATCTTGAAGAAATAGTATGCCAGAAACTCCTTATGGAGGATGCTTTTCTTTTTCGT
>NZ_QGMZ01000081.1 GCF_003173335.1 Methanospirillum stamsii | reverse complement strand
TGAGGCTGTTGCACAAATAACTAAAATAATTAACAATAAGTAATAAAGCTTAACTATATATCTTAGAAAGATCAATATAATGTATGCCTCATCACCATAACATGATCAAAGGGTATGGTAATGAACAACAATTCCTGCTCCCTGTAAATGCCATGGAATGGTTATCGGAAAATGATATTACCTATGCAATATTGGATATACTCTCCCTTCTTGATATCAGTAAATTTATTGATAAATACCGCGAAGATGGTCGTGGATCTGCCTTTTTTGATCCCCGTGTGATGCTTGGAATATTGATATATGCAATGATTCGCGGTGAAAAATCAAGCAGAAAAATCGAGATGTGTTGTCATTATGACATCGGGTACCGGATTGTCGCTCACAATCTCACCCCAGATCACACAACAATCTATCGTTTTAAAAAGAATAACTCATATGAGATCAAATCACTCTTTAAACAATTATCTCGAATCATTGTAGAATCCGGAATTGCACAAATTGGGGTCCTTGCTCTTGATGGATCAAAATTTGGGTGTAATGCTTCTCTTTCTGCAAATAAAAAGTTAAAGCACCTGGAATCAGAGTTAAACCGTCTATTTGATGAATCCCAGGAGATTGATGAGAGTGAAAACAAAGATGGTAATGCTCAGGACATGAGAATCAATCGCCTGCCAGAGCATCTTTCAACGAACGAGAAACGCAAAAAAGTTCTAATCCGCGCAAGAGATAAAATAATCGAACGAAATAAGGAAGAATCAAAAAAGCAGGAAGAGAAAATCAAGGAACGCGAGAAAGAAGAGAGAGAATCAGGTAAATTGAAACGAGGTAGAAAACCTTCAAAACCACAAAAAAACCCGTCTCCAGATTTAAAAGTAAATGTTACGGACCCTGATAGCCAGATAATGTCAACAACCAATGGATGGATCCAAGGATATAATGGTCAGATTATCGTTTCTGAAAACCAGTATATTCTTGCCGCGTTGTTATCAGATGAACAAAACGATAAAAAATTGTTAGTCCCAATGTTAAATGAACTTCAAGAACTCTTTTCAGGAATCCATCCGCCAATACTGCCTCACTCCTTCCTTTCTGATGCAGGATATTATTCATATCAAAACGCATTGGCAGAAAATGAGTATAGCATGAATTTTATAATCCCTCCCTCAAAAGAGAGAAAAATTCATGAATATACCCTTGATGATGGGAATGTATCACGAATGGAAGAGATCTGTAAGATGATTTCCAATGGAATCAGAGTGACTATTGCGGAACTTGCAAATATAGGTACATTTGTTTGGCGTTCTTTTATGGATAGAGAGAAAAATGCTACCAATGAGGAGATTTGCAGGAGAATTATGGAAGCAAGAGTAAGATCACCCACTGGTAGAGAATTATATCGTAAACGCAAATATATGGTAGAACCAGTCTTTGGAGATATTAAACATAATATGAGGTTTAGAACTTTCTCTCAAAAAGGGAAGGAAAATTGCGAGGGGGAATTCTTTTTAGCGGCATTAGTGCATAATATCAAAAAACTAGCAAAGATTTCTAACATCACTACGGTTGGCCATTTTTTTAGTCGTTTTTTAATTCATCCACAATCACAATTCCCCCTTTTTTATCAACCAAGAACTGTATCTGCCATGAGGGGATTAAGATCGGTTAATGAGATACTGATCATGTTGGCGATATCATACACAAAAGTCTAATGGATCACAAACGATTTTTTTTTACCATCTATGCAACAGCCTCTA
>NZ_QGMZ01000080.1 GCF_003173335.1 Methanospirillum stamsii | reverse complement strand
ATATTGATCAAAATTGGAGAGGATCAAGATAACTAACCATTTAAACATGACATTGTAGAGCTAGGTCTACAAAAAAAGACGATTAATCTTCAGGAAAAAACGATCGATCTACAAGAAAAGACAATTGGTCTACAGGAAAAGACAGTTGGCCTTCAGGAAAAGACGATTGGTCTACAGGAGAGATCAATTGGTCTTCAGGAAGAGACACTTCATGAAGTGAAAGGAATGAGGAGTGATCTGGATAATCATTTAAATAAGGAGATCTCTGAAATGCGTATTGAATTAAAGGAGATCCGGACGGCATTGATTAATTATGGGATTATGACCGCCGGTAAATCATGAGGAGATTAAAGGCTCCTTATTGAACTAAGAAATCCCCTGGCAGAAAAAACTTATTTTTTTTGAAATTTTTTTTCGATGAGCAAATTTCATGGGATCATGCGTTAATATATGATTCATCCAGAATCAACCTGCATATCCTATTATCATGGACACCTCATGCATATTGTCTGTTAGAATATCTTAAGACAGGATGGTTTCCGCTAAAGAGGAGTTTTTTTATTTGTGGTTCGCTCTCACCATTCTGGATAATTCGCTAAAAAAATTGGCGGAGATATCCAATTACACAGATGCATGGAGAACATTATACGAGAAGGATAGTCACCAAATACAAAAGTCCCAAAAATGAGATTTCATCAGACTGTTCTTCCTCAATTTATTCCCTTATCCGGAGATACTGATTTCCCCATCTCATGAGAACCTTATTTGCGAACATAACACTCTCATCTTTTCCTGGGTTGAGTTCTACTCTGCTATCTTTTGACTATAGTAACACAGATGGTTCAGTCGATTTTTGATGCCGTAAAACCGGTACATAATGTTATCAGTCTTCCTGATCCAATTGAAAAATGATCACTGGAATGTATTCTGGTTTTTTGTATCTCCGGTGCTTGGACCCGGATAGGGCGTATACCTGCCAGCTGCAACAGATCCGGGGAGTATGCAGATGGCAATTATAAAAAGTGCATTAAAACTTTGTCATTGGTAACAGTCCTCTGCCCTATTGTTTCTCTAATACTGAATGGTTTATAAGAAAGTGGCTCGATGAGGAGAATGTTACTTTTTTTGAACAAAAAAAAGAAAAAAACTTGAAAAACGGCTCTAATATTGATCTTTTTAAATTTCAGAGAGATTAAATCCTGAATAATTTCCGTTAATGATAGGTTTTATTCATCCAGAATCTGAATCAAAAAATATTGACGATTCTACGTTTGTTTGGCACTGAACAAGTAAATTTCTATCGTTAATTTGATATTTGGAGAATGGGAGACGTCTCTCTCAATACTTCTGCTTATCTGGAATTACTCCCCGGACGCCCCCTTTTGGATTATCCATATCTCCAAAATACCGGGGAATTACATGAATATGAAGGTGCATAATAGTCTGTCCTGCTGCATTTCCATCATTTATTCCAATATTGTATCCATCCGGAGCATATTTCCCATCAAGGAATTCTTTCGCTTTACAAACAAGATCATAGAGATTCTCTATCTCCTGATAATCTGCTTCAAAAACAGATCTGATATGCCGTTTGGGAATTATCAAAAGATGACCGGGTGAGACCGGATACTTGTCATACCTGGCGTATACATATTCGTTTTCCAAGGTCACTTCATTTTTTTCAGGGTTGCAGAATGGACATATTACAGAATCCATGCAGGATAACCTCTAATATCAATCAAATATCGACTTTTCTCAACAAGACCGGAGAACGCCGGTTGTATCCAGTCCTGTTGACCAGTTGTACGTGCTCCTGTTAGTGATGCTATGATCTCCTGATGAAACATGTCAGAATAAGCCTCAGCAAGTCTTTTCCAGTACCAGCAAATCACATCCTGTCTTTTAATAATGAAATCAGGAGCAGGCACTCCATCACTCTTTTTCGAATTGATGCTATTTTTTGTTGGCATTAGATTCCAGAGATCATTGTTTTTCCATATGGAAAAGGGAAGCATGTGATCAATATGGATATCTTTCCATGATTTCAATGAAAATCCTGACCATACACAGGGAATTGAACCATTATCCTGTATCATTACATCATATACTTTCGTTACCACTGTCACCTGTTCACGTCCGGTGTCCGGGCTAGTGTTCAGAATACCAAGTATCTGCTCACGATTAATCCCCAATCCCTGGGTTTTGCTAATTTGGACGGTGAAATCTGCCCATTTATTCAGAATGGAGCCTTCTCCGAGGATAAAACTACCAAAATACTTGAATAATTGATCAATTTCGAAAGATATTGAGAATTTACCACAATATAATATCATATACTCAGGAGATACCGGATTTTTCGGGAGCATGAGTCGTAATTGATCCCAATTGAAAACAGAGTAATATGAGCCATAATGGGAGTATCCAAGGTGCTGAAAAGGTCCATCAATTATTGCCCATCGTATCTTTTTGATGAGGTCTCTCAAAGTAAGCTGCAGTTCATCCGGAACGGATCCTTTCTGGTAGTCAGAATAAAAAACTGATATCCCTCCCTTCATCCGATAATAATCAATTATTTCAGTTAGAGGTTTTCGAAAGGAGATATTTTTACTATCTTCTTTTAATTCCTTCTCGCCATTTAACTGAGGAATAAAAAATTCAGAATCAAAGATTGGGTAAAAATAAAAAATCCATTTCTCAACAAGAAGCCCAAGAGGATACCAGATTCTGCCATCCTTTTCTAATTCCAGATGAGATTTTTGTTGACAAATATCAATAGTTCCCCGTAGCAAAGCATATTTAAAAGATGAGACTCGTTTATCCTGCTCAATGATGGTATTTAGAATGTGGTATTCTTCCAAAAGCCTGGAGTTCATAAATTATGATAAAGATGTGGATTCATTGAAAATAATAATTTGCAAAGGATATTTTGTTCGTGTATAATTATGAAAAAGGTTTATTCATGGTTTTCCTATTTGGCGAGTTTCGATTCAAGGGTATTTATTTTGCATGAAAAACCCGATTTTTGTATCCCACTGAGGCCCATAAAGCACCTCCGGATCTGGTTTATTTATAGTTAGTTGCATAACATTTTGAAATAATATTTTGCGCTCAAAAATTTTTCAGCCCAT
>NZ_QGMZ01000008.1 GCF_003173335.1 Methanospirillum stamsii | reverse complement strand
CCAGATCCTGATCCGATTTGAGGGTTTTACCCTCTTAATGGATCCGGTTTTTCATGGAAAAAGGAGGTTATTTTACTATCGAAAACCTGATAGTTCCGTCTTCCTTTCCGACTCCTTCCCGATTAAATCCGCATTTTTCTAGAACACGCACCGAAGGCAGAAGTCCCGGGTATGTTGTGGCATATACTCGTTCAATACTCTCTTTTGAAAAAATAAAATCCAGAATGGAGATGACCGCTTCGGTTGCATAGCCACGGGATTGGTACTCATCCAGAACAGAATACCCGATCTCACAGGTTCCGTCATCATTGCGATATAAACCGCCTCCTCCAATGAGAACATCCCTCTTACCAGGATCATTAAAAATCCGGACCCAGTACCAGGAACAAAGCCTGATATTATCCGGATCTTCGAGCATGCCAATAAATTCATGGATTGTTTCATCGGTCAGGAGAGGAGGAGGCCATGACCCGGGTACCTCTGCGTTAATGAGCTTTGAGAATATGTGCCGGTTTTCAAGTTCTGCTGTACATGTTTCAATCGTCACCGGAACAAGCCTGAGACGATCAGTTGTGAGTGATTCTGATTTCATGAATAATGGGAAAAATTATCGCGTACGCTACAAAAATGACAGCACAGAGATCCGGAATTATCTTTTTTCACAGGAAATACAAATCCTCGTGAACGGAATAACAATCCCGGACTGTACGTGTCCCAGGAAATATCACCCGATCAATCAAGGCATCACCTGCAAAAGTGTTGGAACTTAAGGGATAAAATAATTCCATATCTACTTTCAACAAATGAAAATACTGGGCAAGACAAACAAGGATGAGAATATAATGAACATTGCATCCAAAAATTCCATACTCTCGCTGGTGATTGTCCTGATGATAGCAGGTACCTGTATACAAGGATGTACTGAGCAAAAGCCGGTACCCGGAACAATCATTGATGAACAACCGGATACTCAAAATATCCCCTCACCTTCATACACTACTAATCCGGGATACACCCTTGATGATGCCCGGTCTGTGAACCAGGCACTTTTGGATACCATTCAACATGAACTGGATATCATCGATACCGGACTATCCAATGATACTGCTGCCCTTGCAAAGACCGGCCTTTTAAGTGAACAATCGCTCGGGCTAATCAGGGGAGTAAAAAACCATTCTCCCTACATCCAAAGCCCGGTGTTACTTGATACGAATTTAAAGATAATTGCCGTGGGCTCTGAAGAATACCCGGATATCATCGGTTCAGATTTGTCAGACCAGCCTCATCTGAATGAAGTTTTACGACTGAAAAATCCAGTAATGGGTAACCTGACCAGTACTGTTGAGGGAATTCCCGCAATTCCTGTCAGTTATCCCATCCTGGTGAATGGTTCGGTTACCGGAATTTTATCCATCCTTATCGAACAAAAGGAGATCTTTGCAGATGCAATCCTCATCTCCGACCGGGAAAACCGGTTTGAAGAGTTCATCATGCAGCCTGATGGTCTAATCCTCTATGACAAAGATTCCATTCATACCGGAAAAAATATCCACACCGAACCGTTATACGCAAAAAATCCCTCTTTCAAGGAGATTGCTTATCGGATAGGAGATGAAAGAACAGGAACCGGAACCTACCAAATGCAGAATATTTCCTCAACAAATATTTTCACAAAAGAAGCAATCTGGAATACGACCGGAATTCACGGAGGTGAGTGGAGAGTTGTCGTCAGTCGAATCACCACATAAAAAACAGAGGGGTTTCACAAATTTTTTGTGGTTAGGGAAAACTGGTCGATTTGACCCTTAAGATCTGCAATCCTCGTCTCATAGTGAAAAATTGCCCTCTCGAGGATCTCCCTTTTTATTTGTTGAATGTCCGGTTCATCAGGCATAGTACTTCCCCTCCGGTTTTTTTCCGGCAGATAATTCATGCATGAATGTAGTATATGAGAATTTGCCATGCAATACTGCCAGACAACCGGATACCTGATGCAGAACTAAAATTCAATGAAGAGGAGTATCCAAAGGAAGACCGGAAAAAATATCCTTGCATACGTTCATTTCCGGTACGTATGTGTGTTACAAAAACTCCCTCATTTCGCTGGATACTTTTTCTGGCACTGATACTTCTCATATCTCCGGCTATTGGAAATGAAACTGAATCTCTGTTTCCCATGTTACCCGGAGATTATATCCCGGGTTTTTTATCAGATAATTTGACCACAATAGAACCTACAGAATCCGATGCGATAGAAGACCCAGAATACTGCTGCCTTAGCCTTCGGATAACATCTGCCCCGTCAGGAGCACAATTATCAATAAATGGAAGATTCATGGGATATACCCCGAAAAATTTAGAATATCTGCTACCCGGGTTATATCATATCACTCTCGTCCGTGACGGATATGAAACATGGCAGAGAACAATCTATGTCAGTCCTGATAAGGACAACAGTTATTACATCGTTCTTGAACCTCTTTTTGCCCCGATTACTTCCGGAACCGTTTTTGTGATATCAAATCCTGCAGGAGCCGGGATAACCCTGGATGAAACACTGCGTGGGGTCACTCCCCGGACTCTCACGCTAGGAGAAGGATCTCACTCTCTCACCCTGAATATGGATGGATATCAACCATACACAACCAGGTTTTTCCTCAGGGATGGCGAGAATTTACGCATGGATATCTCCCTTATTCCGGCAGGAAACATCATTACTCCGGTTATTGTTGCGGCTACAAACGCTCCTGATACCCCGTTAATACATGACCTTGAAAGCCTCGGTGACAAGGCCGCTGGATTACTGCAAAGAAAAGGACTTGATTCACTTATAGAAGAGATAAACAATCCGGATGGGCAGTTACAACAAAATGGTGCATATGTCACGGTTCTGTCAGTAAACGGGACACTTCTTGCTGATCCTACTGCTTTTTCCATGGCAGAGGTCACGATTACAGATATTCATGATCAAAACGAGGTTTCTTATGGAGCTTTACGAATAGCAGCAGCACTTTCCGGAGGCGGATTATTGTATGAGAGTGATATTGCCAATACAACAGATGGTGAAGTGCTTATCTCATCGGTAAGACCGGTTACCGATGAGGGTATTATTGCAGTCTCTTACCGGCCAGGAATTTCTCTTCCGGAAACATCATCTAAAGAAAGGGCCTTGCTTATTTCGGGTACTGAAATCTCTTCTGGGAGTGAATCAAGCAGAATACAGGAGATTACAATTCCACTTACCGCTGCCGGAAGTGATGATGATGGAAACGGCAATAATTACCTGACCCGGGAAGATGGTAACGGCATTATCCCTCTGACAATAATTGAGGGACTGGCACAGCACGAAGGAGGCTTTTGTTATATCCCTGACCCATATGATCCTGCTATTATCACCCTTGCGTATGTCAGCCCGGAAAAAGAAGGAACATCTATTGTCCGATGGATATCAGGGGAGGAGAATTCCGTAATCACCGGATATGAAAAAATAGATTCATGAAACCTTTTTTATGCCTTTTTTGAGAAAGGAAGGTGAAATCCCGGTTTCCGGAAAGTTCATCCCCTACCGGAACGAAGGCCTCATTATGTCTGTACGTCTGGTGTATATTCTTTTCATCCTAATCCTTTGCTCACTACCGGTTTTGGCAAATCCGGTGACTATCCTACCTGGCGGCGAGGTCTACCTTGGGGAAGAAGGCCTTGACATTCACCGTGCTGTTCCGTATCCATATACCTCAATTGCATACTATACTCCAGGTTCTTCACCGGGAAGAGACCAGCCTCTTGATATTGTGCGGGTAAACCAGGACCGGTTTAACGTAATCCCGGACCTCTACTATGACCGGACCGGGGCATGGTACCAGTGGGATCCTGTACAGGGAATGCCAGGACAGGTGGCATTTATTGTCAGAAATCCTCGGATATCTCTGAAGGTAATGGACCGGAACACGATGGGAGACCGATCATTTGGGACTGTTTCCCGTGGTACTCCCCTGGTAATGCAGGTTGAAACAAACCTTGCCGGAATAACACGAAGACCGGATTACTCTTATAACGACGGCCCGGTAAAGATTCTCATCAGAACACCCGCCGGTGGAACCCTTGCCGGAGTCAAAACACCCGGAGGAGGAGAATATTCTTTCAGCTCATTTACCCCAACCGGTGAACTGAATTATGCCCCGCCAATAGAGTCCGGTGGATGGGATACCGGATGGAGCGGGTATGAATCCGGCCTTTATACCATCGAACCGGAATTTTCCATAAACCGGATGCAGGAAAACCTGCGATCATTTCAGGGAGGCTATTCAATCAGGGGAACAGAAGTTACCTTAGGTTCTGAACGTGCAGGCCTGTATGTTTCTTCTGAAACAGTTGTCAGGGGAGATCCGTTTGCAGTAACGATTACCGGAAATCCGGGAATGGCTTACCTCGTATGGATAGAAGGAGGGAGTAAAAGCGGCAGTTATGGAGATCAACCGCCAATGATACTCACATCCCAGGAAGGAATCAGGCAGGATAACCCGGAGGGCACATATTATATCGGTTCGTACCGCCCGTCCGGGAAAAGTCAGAGTATCCGGGATATTGTTCCCTCTACACCATATGGGGGTGTGTACTATTATGCTGAAGTTATTCCTGATCGCAATGGAAAACGAACCGTGGAATTCCGGACAACAGATGCGACAGGTGACCGGAGATATACCATCCATGTTGAAGGCCCACGTGGCGCTACAAACCCGAAGTCAGATGATGTAAACGTAAAAGTTGAGAAAGGATCGGTCACATTGTCTACGGGATCCAATTCGTATGCAATCGGTGAGGAGGTTATCTTACATGGAAGAAACACCGGATCATGCGACACATACCTGTTTATCACCGGTCCGAACCTTCCATCAGCAGGTGGCAGACTTGACGCTCCAAGAATTCCGGTAACTCAGGGTAATCCATCAAGTTTCACCGTTGCAGGCGGTGATTGTGAGACCTGGGAATACCGGCTTTTCACCGGGAATCTCGGGCTTGATACCGGAACATACACCATTTACGCCGTATCTTCCCCATCAGACAGGTACCATTTAAGCAGTACCTCATGGCAGACGATTCCCATCACACTCACAAGACCATATGTTTCGGTATCTAAGCAACGGATGTCAGTTGCAAAGGGTGATGAACTGATAATTACCGGAGCATCAGGCGGAGATCCGGATGCCGGTGTTGCCATCTGGATCTTTGGAAGAAATTATTTTATGTATGATACCGTCTCTACCGAACGGGGAGGATGGTTCTCTTATGAATTATCCCGGGCATTTACAGAATCCATGGAACCGGGAGAGTATCAGGTAATAGTGCAGCATCCCATGGCGAACGGAAACTTTGACCTCTGGCCTGATGGATCACGGGAGGTAGTTCTCGGAACTACACCGTGGTATGGAGCTCCGGTTTTCCGAGTTTCAGGCCCAGGATCACTTCAGGGATCGGCAGCCGCTTCTGCCCTCATATCTGCCCTTAAAAGCCCGTATATTGATGATACATATACTGAATACTCAATTTACATCCAAAGCCCGAAGATTACCATAGAGCAGGATACGCTCACGGGATTTGTTGATGAACCAATAATCTTATCCGGCTCCACAAATTTTGCCCCAGGAACCAGGCTGCTTGTTGAAATATCCGACAATGCCTTTGCTCCAACCCAAAAGGGGATAGGAGTGGATTATTACGGATTTTCTGATACCATCACAACCTATACCGGACCTGATGGAGAACAGGAGTTTTCAGTTGAAATTCCAGCAGGAGTCCTTCCGGTTGGAAGATACATGGTTTTCATTCAGGGAGTTGCGAATGAAGGAACTGCAACTGGTTGGCTACAGGTGATAGAAAAACCGGTCGAGACCATAGTTCCGACCCCACTCCTAACAGAGGAACCCATGAACGTTACGGTCAATGTAACGCTGGTTCCGGAAATCACGACACTGGAGACAACGAGTATTCCTGATACCCCTCAGGTTGTCACTCAAAAATCACCTGAAATCCCGGCCGGACTTTCATATGCAATGAAAGAGCCAGTAGTGCTCCTTGCTGCAGGAATTGTTGTGGGTCTTCTGATAGCATGTCTTGTGGCTCTTGTTATGACCCGGAGACAGGATAAATCAGGTGATGAAGGGATAAAAGAAGAAGAAGAAGAAGAGTCCGGGGAGGATGAGGGGGACAATTCGGATTCTGGAGAGGAGATCAAAATATAAAAAGAAGAACAGGATGAAGAGAATTCCAAATTTTCAGATGAATAAAAGCCCCAAAGAGGTTTTCCTGGTGCCGCAGGTACCAGGAACTTATGAAACCCATAATCCGGATATACGTTCTGCAGGAAGATAGATCTGGAAGAATTTGGCAATTCACATCTGTTTTTTACGCGCAAACAGGAAATGACGTATCGGATACGATAAGTCAATCGTGATGAGAAGGGTAATGCTTTATATAGTAATCTCATTTCCTCTCACTTCTTCCGCCTATGTACCTTATTACATCCGATAGTACACCGATGATCAGGTGGGATGGTCATGACCGACGAAGATCCGTTATCAATAGTGCAGGTACGGTATGCAAGAGGGGAGATTGATACAGCAGAATACGAGGAGTTTCTCTCCTGGTTTCTAAAAAATATTGCATTTCAACAGGTACCATCTCTGAAAATTGCATCCGAGAGATATGCAAATGGTGAGATTAGTATTGGACAATATAAAGAGATTCTCTCTCATCTCATCGCCGATATCAGTAATTACCAGCAGAGTGCACCCCTTCGAATTGTCCATTTACGATATGCCGAAGGAGAATTAAAAACAGGAGAATTCGAAGAGAAGATATCCGTTCTAATGAAGGATATTCCGGCATATCCACATAGCCCCCCGCTTGCGGTTTTATTTACCAGATATGCGAAAGGAGAGATTGATGATTCCGAGTACAAAGAGATGCTTGCTCATCTTGCAACATACTGCTCACCATCCCTTCCAAAAATGGAAACTCCGGCACCGGCAGAGTCCGTAAAAAACCAGACACCTCCTTCAAAACCCAGTACAACACCTCCGGTTCAAAAACCATCCCCGACCCCCTCTGCTGCAAAACCACCCCAGGAACCACCTTCTCCTGACCCGTACCGGCTGAACTTTGCCGCGATGCAAAACCCCGTATCTCAGGCAGTCATCTCTTCTGATTCACTCCGGATACATGCTGATATCGATGAAAGATTACAATCTGACAGGGACCTTCAGGACCTGCTGCCTGACCAGGTGATGCCTGATGAACAAGCGGTACTCCTGCAGACTGCGGGTGATAGTACTGCTAAAAGTGACATGTACCACATCACTGATCTTCAGTCCTCTCCGGTTCCGGTGACCATCCTTGTATCTGAAGCAGGTTTATCCAGAAAAACCATCGACTCTTTAAAACAGGATATTCTGGAGGCTAAAAACCTGAAAGAGAAACCTATCCTCTCAGTAAAGAAGGAACAGAATATCCAGCCTCAGAAAGGTAAAGAAACAGACAAAACAGGTTCAAAAGAAGAACATCAGAAGATCAAGGAATTAATCAGGCAGGGAAAATATCAGGAATCAATAATCCGTCTTGATGAACTGCTAAAACAGACACCAGATGACTATCGCTCATTATTCCTTAAAAGTATCTCACTATTTAATATCGGCAAAGGTGATGAAGCACTGGATTTATTGAGTAATGCTAAAGAGTCATGTACCAATATTGAAGATGAAAAAGAAATTGAAAGAATTTACAACCATATTGTCCAGAAAGGTAATGAAAAAAAACCTAAACAGGAATCTGATACCAACGATGAGAGAGAAAAACCAGGCACAAACGAACCGGAAATAAAACCAATTCTTACCGGTTACAAAAATCTGACGAATAATGAACAGAGTGAAATTTTTCAGAAGATATCCCGACAAGCTCAGGAGATGATAGACTCCGGGGATTATTCAGGTGCAAATACCTTACTTGCTGACCTTTCAGAAATGGTGAAAGAAATACCTCCTGAAAGTATACAGAAAGAATCTATTGATGAATTATTTGCCGCAAAAGGATTTGTTCTCTACCAACTCAGGGAATATTGTGAAGCCAGAAAATGCTTCAAAGAAGCTACCAGGATAAACCCGAAGAATGAAACAGCAATTCACTACCTGACTGATATCAGGATCCGGGACTGTAGTAAATTTGTAAGGCATGTATAGCCTTCTCAAGTATTTCTTGCTTTTTTGTTACAATATCAAACACCATCTTTTATATAATATATTGGATAATTGGATCATACAGATATCTGGCCTGTTTGTGGGATGTGAGCCCCCGGTATCCGGAACGGAGGTAATTGATGAAAGATGAAGAGGATATGCTCGAACTTCTCGATGATGAGGGGTCGGCTGACGAGCTTGAGCTGGAGCTTGACGAGCCGGAAAATGAGCCGGAACAAGAACCAGTCACCTTGCCCGGGGAGACTGAAGAAGAACCAGCTTCTGAACCTGAAGGGCGTGAACTGGAGATTGATTTACGGCTGATAATTGTTGCAGTTGTTGCTATCGCGATAATACTTGCCGGGGTTTTTATTGTAATGCCCATGATGGCGCCATCCGGCCCACCGGAGGTTATCATTACTCCCAGTCAGTCGGCAGAAGATCTCTACCTGCACCTTGAATCAGGACCTGACCTTGAGTTGCAGGATATCAGATTCACCATTGACGGGAATGAGATTCCTTCAGACAAACTCATGCTGATGGGTGGGGAATCCTGGCCATGGAGTCAGAACAGCGTTCTGAAAATAGATACATCAGGATATGCAAAACCTGCAACAATAGCAGTCATTTATACAAAAGGTGACATGCAGAGCCTGCTATTCTCGACTTCTGCGGATCCCACGCCAACTCCGACTCCAACCCCGACACCAGAACCAACACCTGAACCGGTTCAGACACCTGTCCAGGTAACGGAACTATCTGCCGGTTATCAGACCGGTCCAGGGATGCAGGTTCAGGAATCATTAATTCCTGCTGAACTCATCCGGTTTGATGCACAACCAACCTCCGGGGTTCAGCCGCTTGTGGTCCAGTTTGCAGACCAGACGACAGTATGCGCACAAAACCGGACATGGGACTTTGGAGATGGTATGACTTCCAATACAAGATATCCGGAACATATGTATCCGTTCCCGGGCACGTACTCCGCAAGCCTTGATATGGTATTTTGTGATCCAGACGAGAGTTCACCCTCACCGGTAAAGGAGATAACCGTCCTGCCAATGGAAAGACAGGACACACTTCTTTCTGGTCCGGGCACTGCTGAAATCGATGACGGGGGTCAGCTGTTTTTCAGTGTGAAAGGTCCGGGAATGACCATGCGCATTGGGGGTAAGGATTATTCTCTAAAGAAGGACGACCAGGTCAGGATTGTAATAAACGAGGGGGGAATTGGGTCAATATCCATCATCAATAACGCAATCGTGCAGTTTGATTTTGAGGATGCAACCGTTTATGTGAATGGTAAAGAATTTGCATCAGGCTGGCTTACAAATATAAACATAAATCAGTACAGCCAGATAGCAATGTCAGATATTACCATTCGTATTAAAGCTCATGAATCAGGGCTTAAAGGCCTGGTGAATGCTGTTCCGGCAATCGTTGCAAATAATGGACAAACGGTTATTTTGCATAATGTCGGAACAGATTCAACAGGGAAATTCCTCTTCAGCGTTCAGGAAAAAGCAGGGTTTACCTTCAGGGGTGGTATTGAATCGTATGAGGTCACTACCCCCTCATTAACATAAATCAATACATGAAAGATTTTTTGAGGCAGTAATTATTCTGTGCGGGGGGTACAGAAAAAAATGTTACATAGATGGGTTAGGTGTATGGGTAAAGATAGTGCAATGACACAGATTCAGACAATTATGGTCATGTCAGTGATCATGGTCGTGCTGTTTCTCCTGGGTGTGGTACTGGTAATCTGGAATCCGATTCCGGAAAGGATCCCTCAGGCATCAATAAGTATCGAAGGAGAAGGAGATTCCATTGTTATGCAGCATATGGGAGGAGATTCTTTTCCTTCAGACAGACTGGTTATTAAAGTAAACGGGGATATCAGACCAAATCAGAATTTGAACTTCCAGGGAGGGGCCTGGCCATGGTCAGAGGGTGAACGAGTGGATATGTATTATCCTTCTCCGGACAGTCCGCGACTTATTGAGGTGTATTACATCACCGATAAAGGAGAGAGTATCCTTATTGACAAGGCAAGAATTGAACCTCCACCGGTTGTATCTGCAACACCATTGCCGGTTGAAGTGGTTCTGTCAGAAACTCCAACTCCGTCACCGACCAGTATACAGGTTGAGGTGAAGGATGCAAATCCGACACAGCCACCAGTCGGGGATTTTACAGCAGAACCCAGAGTGGGAGATCCACCTCTTACAGTGACGTTCCATGACCTTAGTTATGGCACTGTCAGTGAGTACCTCTGGAGCTTTGGTGATGGTTCGACATCGACACTTCAGAATCCGGTGCACACATATTTTGTCCCCGGAGCATACAGCGTCAGTCTGCTGGTTTCCAATTCATATGGATCAAACAGACGAACTTCGGAAGATTATATCGTAATCGGCTCTCCTCCGATTGCAAATTATCTTGCAGAACCCCGGAGTGGTCAGGCTCCACTTACGGTGCAGTTCACTGATCTGTCCACAGGCAATCCAAAGAGCTGGGAATGGTCTTTCGGTGACGGCAGCCAGTCATCAGAAAAGAATCCGGTGCACATCTTCCAGAGTGCAGGGGATTATAATGTTACGCTCCGGGTAACCAATGCCTATGGAACTGACAAGTATTACCCTGAAAAAGGCATTAACGTGACAGCCCCTACCCTGATGGATGTGTATATGACGAACAGCATTAATGGTGCACTCGTTCCTGATGGGTATGTCAGACTCAGAATCACTGATCCGGTAAGTTCAATGAAAATTGCAGGAAAATTGTACCAGTTTGTCCCAGGCGATTATATCCAGCTTATCTATGGACCGGGATCTTCTGACGGAACAATATCTACCGATAAAAACCGGTTCACATCCTTCAATTTCAATGATATCACCCTTGTTAAAAATGGTGAGACCGTTGCGAGAGGACCGGTCAACAGCTTTATGATTGGTGGATTTGACAGTTATTCTTCAACATTAAATCTGACCGTTCCAAAGGGCGATCCATACGAGACCCTCTATATTAATTCAGAACCATACAAATATGTTGAGAGTCCGCAGGTAGTATTCTCAGGAATCGGACCTGACAAATCAGGCAGGTTGTTCTATCAGAAATCAGCACAAAGCATGAACTTCCAGGGTGGAATTGCAGAACTTACCCTTGGTTAAGTTCATCGGCAACCTTTCAAGATTAGCAGATAAAACCATAGGGACAGTACAATGAATGTCCCCCTTATTCTCTTGCTGACTATCACCATGGTGCTGATTCCACTTTCATGCCTTGGTGTCATTGCAGATAACAGCCTATATTCCACAGACTTTGTGGATGCAGAAGGCTGGGAAACAAACAGTAATAACTCCTTTTATCTTGATGAACAATCCGGAAGGTATCACTATCTTATCGAAGGAGGCACAGGGTCTTATGCAGCCTTCCCTCTCGAAAACCCGTATACCGGGTCTTTCACTCTGGAATTTGACGTGTATCCAGTAAAGACAGAAGAAAAGAGTTCATTCAGATTCGGCCTTGGTACCGCGAACCTGGACAGTCAGAAAGGGCCACTGGTCATTGCAGAACTCAACAATCAGAATGAAGAAAATGCATTTTCCCTTGTTGCTATCAGTCAGGAAAATCTTCGTTCAAAAACCTTTTCAATTCCAGGAAAAGAAAATTATAGCGGAAAAAGAGTCAGGTTCGAAGATGGAGAAGAATATCACATCAGACTCACATGGTATCCGGCAGACAGCCGTGTCAGTATGACGGTTACAAAACCAGGTGAAGAGACACCACTATTCAGCCATTTTGTTAAAGTGAGTGGAAAGATTGAAGAACTCACCCATCTGTTCATGACATCCACAGGAGAGGGGCAAAACGGAATGAAAGCAGAAGGGTTCATCGATAATATCAGCCTGAATGCACTCAGTACTGTTTCAGAACAAAAAACGCCCTCATTCACTGAAACAGAGATAACCCCTACACCAACCCTGGTTACTGAACCTGAAATCGAACCGATGGTAACTATTGCTCCAATCGATACAATCCCGGTCAGGACACCACTGCCTGCCCCGCCAACACCGACACCAACGCAAAAATCAGGACTCTGCCCCATTGTAGGAGTGTTTGCACTATTCGCAGCAATATTTCTCATAAAAAGAGCCTGACCATGGATGAACATATCATTGAAGCAGTGGGAAAAACGCGGGTGATTGTCAGGGATGGCAGAGTAATTTCGGCTGAAAACCCGGAGATTGATGAATGCCCACTAGCCAGGAGGTTTTCATATCCGGTGCATACGATAACACCTGAAGCAGTCTGCAAGAATATTCAGGACAGAATCGATTCTTTCGGGATGTGTACTGCCGGAAGAAACCTGTATTCATCTGATGATTTTGTAGGATTCGGAGCTTCAGAATTAATGAGTTCTGCTCTTCGGGCAGGGTATATCGATGCATCTGTAATTGTTTGTGACGGAGCAGGTACAGTGGTAATAACCAGTCCTGATATGGTGCAGGGGATAGGTGGAAGAATGTCCGGTCTTGTCTTTACGTCGCCAATTCCTGAAGTCATCAAAAAAATCCGAGAGGGGGGCGGTCTGGTCCCTGATCCTGACCATGCAACTCTTGATCCGGTTTCCGGGGTGCTTACTGCACAAAAAAGGGGGTACGCAAAACTAGCTGTTACCGTAAGTTCTCCTGCAGATGCGAAACTGGTTCGCGAAACACAGCCGGATGCAATCATTATTGCCGTTCACACAACCGGACAAAGGGTGTGTGATGCAGAAAATATCTGCAGGAATGCAGATATCGTAACCGCCTGTGCCTCAGAGGCCATATGGGAGATATGCGGGACTAAGGCCATAATGCAGGCTGGATCAACGGTCCCGGTCTTTGCATTGACGAAACAGGGAAAACATCTTATTCTGCTCCGGATGGAAGAGATTGACCATCCGATTCATGTGTATCATGGACAACTTCCGGTTAAAGGGGAGAAGATTCCAAGACCGCTCGTCTGAACGTATAAATAGGTGAAAAAGAAAAATCAAAACCAGATGAGATCTGTATTTGTTGGACTTTTTATACTGGTCTGTTTTTTTCTTTTTCCGGGGATATGTCTGGCAGCAGAAATGCCTGATGACATGTTATTTGTAACGGAGGAATACCCACCGCTGAGTTACCTGGAAGATGGTGTTCCATCCGGACTATCCGTTGAATTATTACAGACGGCCCTGGGCAGAGATGGAATTGAACTCCCAAAAGATAGTATCAGACTCATGGCCTGGACTGATGCGTATAATACTGCCCTTACACGGAATAATACCTGTATTTTTTCCACGGCCAGGACTTTGGAACGTGAACAAAATTTCTCATGGGCAGGGCCGATTATCCAGATTCCAATTGTCTTTTTTGCACTTGACAATACCCTGAAGACGGCGAGGCCAGACAATAAGGACCTCAGGGTTGTAGCAATAAAGGATGACATAGGAGTTCAGGTAGCATTAGATGCAGGAATCCCAGAAGAGAATATATTTCAGGTAGTTACGACTCCTGACGCGGTAAAGCGTCTGGTCGATGGTACATCTGATGTCTGGGTGTATGCACGATATCCGGGAGAGAGCCTTATTCAGACATTTGCTGAAAACCCGTCGGTATTCTATGTCCTTGATGAAGTAGAGAAAACGACCTATTATTATGCCTTTTCAAAAAATACTAACCCTGACATCATAGAATTACTGCAGAAAAACCTTGATGTTTTGAAAAGTGATCGTGGAACAGAAGGTATTACAACCTATGAGCGTATTGTAGCCAAATATCTCGGCCCGGTCTGTGCTGAAAAAACACAAGCGAGAACTCAGATAACAGACCTCGTCAACCTTACCGCCAATGCAATCAGCATTGATGCAACCGGAACAATTGCAGATATTCAGAGTAGCAAACATCCCTACAAAGACCGGAATGATCCATCACTCTATGTATATGTATATGACACCCATGTCACCCTTATCGCGGATGCAGGTAATCCGGAGGATATCGGGGTGAACCTGGCCGGAAAAGAGGACATACTTGGAAAAAAATTCAGAGATGAGATAGTATCCGGTGCAATGACGAAAGGAACTGGTTTTGTCTCTTATACATTCACAAATCCGCTTGAAAGTGGCATATTCTATAAAGAAGCATATTATTCTCTGGTTACCGGAAGCGATCAAAAACAGTATGTCGTATGTGCAGGAAGATACGTCCCCTGTGATGAGATATGACCGGGACACACCATAACAATTTTCACTGTCAGGACAGGTATTTCCATTGCCCGTTAGTCCATTTTATTATCAATCTTAATTTTTAGGAAGAGTAATGATTAATTCGATACATATCGCTGCATTTACCCATACCGGGCTTTACCGGAAAAGAAATGAAGACAGCCTGTTCATTCCCGGCCATTTAATTACAAAAACTGCAATGGATAATCCGGTATTTAATACCATAACGAAATTTCCGGCTTTGCTGGCTGTTGCTGACGGTCTTGGGGGATGCGTTGCAGGCGATGTTGCAAGTGGAGAAGTGCTGCGATATCTCGGTAAGACTACACCGCCTCCGGATGATGAAGAAAGCCTCATGGCATGTATCAACGGAGCAGCGGATCATCTGGTTTCCCTTGCCCTTAAAGACCCGGCTCTGGATGGATTTGGAACTACGCTTTCAGGAGTGCTTGTAACAGCCGGATATCTATTCATCTTCTCGTGCGGTGATTCACGGGTATATTGCAGCACTCCTGATCAAAAGCGTCTCACCCTCATGACCAAGGACCATTCAGTTATTCAGGAGATGATAGACGCAGGAACCCTCTCAGAAAAAGAAGCCAGAAATCATCCTCTCGGTCATGTGATAACTTCATGTCTTTCAGGAGGAAGGGTAACCCGGAGACCTGATATCAGAATTCAAAAAGCCGTTCCGATATCCGGATCCCGGATTGTTATCTGTTCAGACGGAGTCTGGGATTATGGAGGAGAAGAAGTATTGAAAGCCGCCCGTACTGGAGATTTAAAAGAAGCATCAAAACGTATGGCAGATATCTGTTTTGATGCAGGTGCTCCGGATAACATCACTTTTATCATCGCTGATATGGAGAGTTGAAATCTACATTTTTGCCCAGTCATCATCACGCAAAACAACATAGGCCACGGAACTTTTTTCATTAACCCCCGTCCCTTTTTCATCTCTTGTATTCCAGGGATCGATTTTTATTGTGAGGTGATCGGGTAACAGGGGAATACCATGAGGTATCATATAACGCAGGTCAATCATTGCGGATTTTCCTGCTTCAAGAGGAGGGAATGAATCGACTACCGGGATAAGGAGCGTATCTCCAAGCCATGCCTCAACCGGGACTTTTCCCTGAGCTATGTCATCTCCACCCTGGTTCATAACGATTATCCGGGGTGTAAGACAGCGTCCGGGACGTGTATATGCATAATCTCCGGTAAGACTCACCTTCTGAAGGACATAATCATGGCCGATTGTCGCAGAAGAAACCGGAGCCGGGTCTGGAAATGTAAATATTACCTGGGAGGAGTTTGAGAGGTTTTCATTTGCTAAAACCATCCCGGTTATGCTGATTAAACTAATAATGAGAAGACATACTGAGAGAATTTTTTTCATCCGGACTTTCACCATTAAAGTACTAACGATTTAGCAGTTTTAGTATTTTCTCATTTATGCAGGTATTGAATTTGACTATATCCCGATTAACAAAAATCAGGTCAGGTTGCTGGTTCTGTTTTTGGCCGGAATTTATCCGGGGGGACAGTAATCTCAAACCTGACACCTTCACCATAGATTCCCTTTTCCCGAATGGAAATCCCGGTGATTGATAAGATTTCATGAATCAGAAACATCCCAAATCCGGTGTGCTTTCCAAATCCTTTCTGAAAGATTTTTTCTTTTTCAGCCGGAAGTATGCCGGTTCCATTATCATGATAAACAAGTACCAGTTTATGTCCATTCATATACTCTGTTAGTGAAATGGAAGATACATGCTCTCCATGGCGCAAGGAATTGTCTATAAGATTGTAAAAAACACGTTCAAGAAGGGGATCTGTGTAGATTTCATACTCTATTTTTCCGGTTTTAAACTCAATGCCTTTATCTTTAAATGCAGCAGAAGCCTGGATAAAAATATCACCAGGGATTTGCCAGACCGGTTCATGAAGTCCGACATCCTGATAATCACTGGTAAATTCAGTGTGAAGTTGCATTGTCTTCAAAATCTGATCGATCTGATAAAGGTGCTCTTTGATACCAGTGTCAGTTGTCTCATCAATTACGAGCTGAACATACAGGTTCAGGGCAGTTAATTGGTTTAAGATATCATGCCGGGTAATCCCGGATAGGAGGAGGAGTTTCTGGTTCACCGTTTTAATTGCTTCTTCAGCCATCTTCCGCTTGGTAATATTTCGGAAATTGTACACATGACCGATTATTACTCCGGCCAGCCGGTGAGGAGTTACGGATAATTCATACGTACTTCCATTCTGGAATTTGAGATCCACTTTTATCGGTTCATGGGGGTAATCAGCCAGTTTTTCCTGACACTGAAGAAGATTATCTGGTTTATGAACCTGACTACATACAAGAGAATATATATCCGGAATTTGATTCGATTCACACTTTTTATCAACAATTCCCAAAACAGATGCACCTGCACTGTTATACCCCGTTACTTCTCCATGTAATCCGGTTACAATAATACCATCCGTTGTTGACTCTATCGTTGCTTCCTGGAGAGAGTTAGTCCGTTCAAGGGCTGCGGTTCGTTCCTGGACAAGTGCTTCCAGGTGTTCCTTGTATGCCACAAGTTCGTATTCGTCATCCCGTTTGCGATCAATGGCCCTTATTACCGAACCAAGGAGGATAAGCCCGAAAAAGATAATTACCGCTACTTCAATGACCGGCACAGAAAGTATCTGCGCACCAGGAGGAACATTTTGATCATGCACCGGATTACAGATCAGAACAATCCCGGTGATACATGCAAAAAGAGAGGAGAGGATTACAAGTTCAGTTAAGGGTGCAAGTTTCAGGATTTTTCTCTCCCTTAAAAGGTAAAACAGAGCTCCAATGATCCCGGCGATGATTGTTATAAGAATATCAGAAAGGTCAATACCCACAAAATTCAGAGGAAGCCTGGAAAGAACCAGGGTCACAGTGATAATAGCTGCCGACACCGGACCTCCGACAAGGCCTGCAAGAGGCACTAATACCCCATTAATACCAATAGAGGGATGTGATGTCCCTCCCCATGGGATGAATATTCCCATAATTGCAGCAAAAGTAAAGATAAGCCCGACAAAAACCGAATAAATACGGTCACGATGAATAAAAAACCGATCCGGAATATAATTATATAAAAAAATCAGGACTACCAGGAGACTGATGTTCTCAAACCAGTCAAGAAATAAGTGCCAGGATTGGGATAATGGATCCATAGTTGTTCATGAGGAGAGAATGATTATCCGGATTTCTTTGATTTGATGTAAGGTTTCGGGAGTAAGTATTTGTCAATGATTTGAGGGATAAAGATAACTTTTGGGGGTATTTAACTTTTATAGAATATATAAATGATGCATGGATCCTTATGCACCAACCCGTTTTTGATACTCTCATTATCAGTGAAAAATAAGCAATTCATTCAATGTGGAGAAGAGTGGTAAGCCTGATCCTGGTGAATCTAATCGATACGCCCAATTAATTGAGTGTTTGCCATTTAAGAAGAAAATGTCCATATTTCAGTGTTGTCCAGGTATCATTAGGTTCTCTCACAAAATCAGGTGCTAATGATGAATGATTAAATAATCAACCTGATGGAATGAGAAATCAACTTATTTTTAGAAATATTTTCCTGAAAAAATAAAGCCATATTTTTTGTAAAAAATTTGTCAGACGTCTGTCAGCCGGATTTTGATCAAATCAATTTTGATCATATATAGGATCGAAAATATAGAATAGACTTTTTAATGATGCCAGGATTTTCATATATTTCTTCAGAGATATTTTCTTTTAAAGGCCAGATCGGAAAAGGAATACCATCAAAAAATTATTCTGCGAAATCATAAAAAATTTAAAGATTTTTATAATTGAATTACTATTTAGTGCCATATCGCAAAATTGGAACGTATGATAGGTAATTACGTAGAATATCCATATTTTCAACCACGAATTTTTTACCTCTCTCACTAACAGTATCAAAAAAAAGAATTTTCTGGATAGAGGATAAATATCCTAACCTTGCATGGTATTTATCAAGAATAAACTGAATAATCAGTATTCATTCGAATTATTCTCTCCAATCGGAAAACAGATGGAAATTTCACATGATAATCTGAATCTCTTCTGAATGTACACTGAGTAAAGAATATCAAAAAAACCTTGAGCAAGAGGGTTATATTCGTAATTACTATAGTTATTGTAAAAACATCATTATTCAGTATCCCTTTACCAGGATTATTAAGGAAGAACATGCCAAACAAAACACCAGACAAGGTAATTAATCAGGTAAAAGCCATCAAACCCCTCCTCTCCGAACAATATCACATAACCCGGATCGGAATATTTGGTTCGGTTATCAGAGGGGACTATACAGATGAAAGTGACATAGATATCCTGGTAGAATTTTCAGAACCTCCCGGATTATTCAAATTTCTCGAGATTGAAAATTACCTATCTGATACACTAAATGCTCCGGTAGATCTTGTTGAAATAACCGGTATAAAAACAAGGTTAAAAGACCGAATCCTCTCTGAAGTCGCATATGTCTGAAATACGTGACCCACGGATCTTTCTTGAAGATATGCTCACCTCAGCAGAAAAGATTGCATCATATGCCCAGGGAACAACTCCTGATGAATTATTTAAGCATCAGGCAATAGTTGATGCTATCCTATACAATTTACTCGTTTTAGGAGAAGCAGCAAAAGGAATCCCCCAGGAGATCAGGACGGCTAACCCGGAGATATCCTGGCGATCCATTACCGGAATGAGGGATAAAATCATTCACCAGTATTGGGGTATCAGCTAGATGCTGGTGTGGAAGGCAATTGTTGATGAAATCCCCCCACTAATCACCAGTTTAAAAAGAATCATTGAAACGATTGATTCTTACTGATCCGAAGATACCATGAATTCCAAACGACAATAAGAAAGATCATTAAAAACTGCTTTTTTTTACGAACTCCTTCCTCTTAGGTCACTTCAGTTCTATCCGGATAAATAAAACCGGGAGACGTCAACATTACGGATAGAAAATATAGTGTCTCATAATGGTACTGAAAAAAAAATGTCACAAAATTAAAGCTACAGATCAGAATAAAAAACAAATAATATGAACAAACGAGTAAAATGTGAGGGAAGAGCAAATACACAGTTTTCAGATGGTCCGGTCTGGTTCGTTCCCTGCCCGGAGTATTCATCTACTCCAACCGGACCAGCCGACTGAACATTGGTCCGGGTTGAAACCTTTCCGTCATTACCAACATCCAGATTTCTCATGAGAACTGCCATGTTCGTTGTGAACAGGTTCGCCGCGTATGTCTGCCCCTGGCCTATGACCGTCGAGGATACCCAGGACGACCCATCACAAACGATTGTTGATGATACCGAGTCTGCACCGACTAAACCAGCGATGAGAAGACAGGCACATCCTATGATTACATAACCCATTTCCATCTCATCACCTCGGGAAAAAGAGATGTTTGGATTATGCGAGAGCGGTAATACCGTCTGCCCAGGTTTCGATAGTTGTGAGGATACTGTCATCCTCGTAACTGGAAACGTTGATTGCATCGCGACTGAACCGGACGTTATAGAGTTCTCCGGTGTCGGTGTGACACTTGAGGGTTACAGAAAAACTGTCCTCTGAACTGTCATGGGATGCGGTTCCACCCATTGCAGAAGCGAGAGCAGTATTTGCAACAATTGTTGAGATGTTGGTGTCAAATGCCCCGGCGGTTCCGGCTTTGACGGAGATCTGACCGACCGTTTTTCCCTGAACATTTTCGTATGGAATTTTTCCGGTGTAATATTCAGATGTTTTCTGTACAGCTGCAAGGGTTTCTCCACCGGAGGTGTATGAAGTGCAGCCCCACGGGTTATCAGTGATGATTGCGCTGATGATGGTGTTCATCGCTTCCTTGCTTGCAAACGGAGTGGCGAGTTTCCGTTCAGCACTCTTGACGGTTGACTTTGCAACAAAATCTGCCATGTTCGATTTTCCCCCTGTCACTGGTGTGACAATTAATATTAGTCGTCTATTTATATATGGTTAAAAATATTTTAAAATGGGGACGTTAACAACAGCCGATTTTATTTTTAAAATTACCATCAGTCCCGATAAGTCAAATCGGTTGTTATCTTCGTCTTATTACGGAAGAGATCATCCGGGGGGATTCGCCCCTGCGACCGTCACCCCCTTTTAATTTATAAGTGAATTAAATACATTCATTCTCTCTAATAAGAGAAAATTAATCATCACCCATTCACCGACATTATTTAAACCCTTGATATCCTTGTTTCCCCTTCATTTATTTTTTATTTTGAAGGATAGTTAGAAAAATAATGGTTGATATATTTGATATTGATTAATCTATAATAAAATAAGGAAATCTGAAAATCATTAATATTTATGTCGATATCATTATTTTCTTTCAACTCACCTAAAAAAATCTCAATGCCCACATTAAACGATCATCGTTCGGATTTTCATTACCTCTTTTCTCTCTCGGAAAAATATCGAGATTTTTCAGGCCACATTGTTTTCACTTTTGATCATTGTTCATTCATCCGTCATAATGCGGTTGCGATTTTGGGGGGACTAGTTACTCATATCAAAAGGAATGGTGGGCGTGTGGAGCTTAACATTCCATCTATGCAGGAAAATGTTCATGCAAACCTGGCCCAAAATGGATTTTTGTCATTTTGTGGATATGATGAACCAAAATGGCAAGGAAATGCTATATCCATTCAACATTTTGAAGGAACTAACCAGGATGCAATTATCCATTATTTAAACGAAGAATGGCTTCGGCGATCCTGGCTCTCCATTAGTCCCCGCTTACTGGACGAGATTGTTGGGGCAGTATGGGAAATATTCACGAATGCTTTTGAGCATAGTGAAACCCCGCATGGTATATTTGCCTGTGGCCAAAAGTATCCATCCCTGAATGAACTCAATCTCACCCTAGGAGGCTGTCCGAGAACTACACTAACCCAAAAATCATGAAAAATTTGGCCTTAAACCATTGTTTAAATTCTAATTAGGCTCCAGATTGATAAATCAAAAAAAGAAAAATCTCATTCTCGGACAGCCTCCTAGTTGATTTTGGCATAGGTATTCCGGAAAATGTTCGAAGGTATGCTGACCAAAAGGGGCGTGATCCTGATAGTATCTCCTCTGATAAGGCATTACAATGGGCATTTACGAATGGGAGTTCTACGAATAAAGGAAAGAGAAACGCCGGCGTCGGTCTTGATCTCCTGAAAGAGTTCATCCGGTTAAACAAGGGGACTCTTGAGTTTTACAGTAATGATGGTTATGTCTTTATAGGAAATGACAAAGAGATCTATGAATTAGATTTACCGGGGTTTGAAGGTACAGTTATCAACCTGATGCTCCGGTGTGATGAGAAATACTATCATTTTTCAGATGAAACAATTGATGATATCTGGGCATGAGGCGAGAATTATGAATATCAAAGTTATTACCCTTACCGGTGAACACTGCATTTCGGTGGATGATGGGCAAAAGATATTTGATCTTGTCCACCCGCTCCTTGAAAAGGGGGAAGACGTTACGCTTGACTTCACAGATATTCATATCTGTGCATCGCCTTTCTTTAATACCGCAATAGGTCAGTTGCTCAGAGATATTCCAATTGAGCAGTTACAGGGGCATTTGAAATTTGTCAATCTTTCACCGTATGGGAACCAGGTGGCAAAGAAAGTGATTTCGAATGCTAAAGAGTATTATACCAATCCAAATCTTCAGAAGGCAATAGATGACACTCTTCTTGGAATTGCGGAGAGTGCGTGAGTTCCCGAAAATACATCATTGTATCACAGGTTGTAGATATCAGCCAGTATGATCCTCGCCCGGAGGACTCTTTTTTTGTCGATACGAATGTGTGGTTCTGGGTTGCATCCCAGATTGCAAGTCAGGGTCTTTCAAGATTCCGGGCAAAACAGATTCGAATATATCCGGATTTTATTAAGAAGGTTCTGAATGTGAAGGGTACTCTCTATAGATCTGAATTATCGTTTTCTGAACTGAGTAACCTTATCGAAAGGACTGAATATGATATCTTTAAGAGGGAAACGGGGATTGATATCACTCAAAAAGCCTATCGTCATGAGTATGCTCATCGACGGTCGGATGTTATTGAAGAGATTGAACTTACCTGGAGTCTGGTTGAGGCTATGTCTGTTTCGATTCCGGTAAATTTAACTTCAAATTTTACTCACATGGTTATTGACCGGATGGGAACAAATAAACTGGATCCATATGATGCTTGTATGGTAGAGTCGCTACTTGCCGAAGGAATTCCTCTCCGGATAATTAGTGATGATGCTGATTTTTCTTCGGTGAGTGATGTTACTTTATTTACGGCGAATAGAGGGGTTTTAGAAAGTGAAAATTCATGATTGATCTTGAGTTTTTTGGTTATAGAAAAATCAATGAATTATTACACCATCATATTTTTGGCATTTTTTTGCATCATGACAAGAGAGATCGGTTTTCGCATAATTTTTGGAGGTTAAAATATTGTAAATTGTTTTCGCTCACAGATTTCGGACCCCCTAACGCTAAAACGCGAAAATATCCATTATTTTAATACTCCGTGCCTGATTCAGAAATATTTCTGATCAGGTCATGGTTTTGGCAACGTTATCCAAATAAATTATAGCCAACTTTTTTGTACTATATAAATCAACAGGTACAACTGCCCATTTACCACCACAGACCGCACATGGTCCGGACCATACCCCATTCATAGGGGTGTAGTCATCCGGATCAATATGAGATAGCGGAATCCGCGGGGTGTTGGCGGTAGTGAGCGGAAGTGTTCCGCGATCTAAATCATCGCCGGTTGTTGAATCCACCACAGAAGAAGAGTCTGATTGAGTATTTTGATCTAAGCTAGCGGAAGTGCGGAAATTTTCCGGTGCAGAGTCATAGGTGATCACTGGTTCATGTGTGCTCTGTAAATCCTCATCTTTCCGCTCATTATAATAAAAATTATTTTTATTATTGTTTTTAGAAGAATTATCATCGTCCCGGTCTTTGTTACCTGGCGGAAGGTTTCCGCTACCATTCCGCTCACTTCCGCCCGCTTCCGCCACTTCCGCCGGTATCATCATCATGGGCATCATTCCGTGCTAACCAGCACCCACCACCTGAAGCCCAGGCGACATATCGATCGTGATCCCAATAGTAAACCTTCTGCCTTCGGCTGGTGCCTCCATTTTCACTGGTATCTGTCCGGTCAAGAACCGATATGGCTGGGCACTTCTCAAGGAGTCCGGAGTAATGAGCCTGATGACTAGACCCACCATTCAGAAGTTTTCTGATGGCATTGTATGACTTATCCGGAAGAAGATCCCGAAGTTCAGTTACAGTGAATTCATACCGGTGTGTTTTCTCGATGGCCTGAATCAGTTCTGACTCTGACCGGGTGAGCTTCGACATCTGACCACCCGACTCACCGTTCAAAGCCTGATACATCTGACAAGCGATCTTGAAATCTTCAGTCGTGGCATGAATCACCCGGCCGACTTTCAGTTCTGTTTCCTCTCGCTGGTACTGGTGGATGATGGCAACACTCTTCACCAAGTCCAGGAGCATCCCCGGGTTTCTCCGGTTCGCTACAGACGAGAACCGGATCTGTTCGGCGTATGGAATGACCACATGAGCCGGGAGAAGCTGAGCCCAGATATGTTGACAGACGATCATCTCATCCCGGACATGTTCGGTCTCATCCGGAAGTTGAGCCGCCGCGAAGAGTTCGCGGGTCAATACTTTTTCGTCCTGCTCCGGACTGTCATCAATCCAGCAGGTAAGCATCCGATTCCAGACCTGATCGTCTCCGGTCCCGTCCATCTTGGCAACCCACCAGACGCACCGTTCAGGAATGACACAGGTCTGACCCTTCCGGTCCTTGTTCACCGTCCGGTAGATGAACGGTTTCTTAAATGAAGTGGTAACTCCCTTAAGTGTCTCCTGCATCTGTTCGGAGAGAGAAATATCATCAAGACAGATGGCAGACCCGGCCCGGAGGTCCTCCGCGTAGAAGAGTGCCTTATCTGATAGCCTCCCATCAAGCCGAAATTCTTTCGGGATGTGCTGAATCATCGTATCGAAAGCGTGCGACTTTCCTTTTCCGGATTCTCCGGTCACAAGGACATGAAGCCCATTCGAGTTGATAACAGACCGGGAAGCAAACGACATAATCAGGCACCTGGCGACAACCTCATCTCCTTCATGGTCAGCCGCGAAGGAATCGAGGATATATTGGATGGGATCTCCTTCCCGGAGCACCCGGGCAGCTTCGAACGGTAATCAGATTTGAAATGATTTTTAGAGAGCGTTTCGATCCAACATGATTGATAACACTCCGTTCGGTGATATAAGCAGTCATCAACGAAATGTCATCGTTCGAGAGTTCACCTCGGTTTAAGGCGTTATCTATCGCTCTCTGTGAGTAATCGGGTTTAAAACAATGAAACCTATCGTTATCGGTGTAGGTTATCGGTAGAGGCATAAAAAAGCGTGAGAGAATTACTTTGTTAAAAGTTTCTCACGATTTGAACATACTGTTAAAATGCGAGGGAAGCGATTTGAACGCTCGAACGCCTTCGCGACAAGGCCCTCAACCTTGCTCCTTTGACCTGGCTCGGATACCCTCGCTCAATAGATTGCACAGAACTTCATCAGATTCACTGATTACTTGTTCGGGAACATCTTGTTCCTGTGCCTGAATAAGGTCGATGTATTACGTAAAGAACTTATCCATTTCATCTCAGCATAAGAGCTACTTCCTATAACTGATGAGAAATAGAAAATGATGTATGTGGTCTGCAATTCTTGACTGGTTTGCTGATTCTCCATCACAAACCAGGGTCGTCAGATTTCTTCTTGAAAATGGATTCGGGGTAAATGAAACCGGAAAAATCTCATGTAACAATATTGCGGTAGCTGCAACGCAGGTGGCATCAAAACTTCATGTTGACCGGCGGGTCGTCGAAGCTACCGCCCGGCGCATTCTTACCTCACCTTTCAGGGATATCTTCATCAATATGCGGGCCACACCCGACCTTTCAGTCATCGCAGAAAACCTGTCATTATCGGTCATCACCGTTATCCCTCAGGATGCAAGCAAACCAGGTGTTGTTGAGGCGTGTATCCATACCCTGTCCACTCACCAGATAGGACTCAGACAGATCTTTGTTACAGACCCACATCTTTCAGAAGCTCCGCGCCTGGTTATCATCGCCGAAGGAAAAATTCCGGCAGGGGTCATTGATGAACTCCGTGATCTGCCGGTGGTAAAAAAATTGATCTTTTAATTTATTCCCTGAATCTTCCGGACGGGCAATTCAAGCTCTTCAGAAAGTGCAATGAATCTGGTCCGGACAGATTCCGGAAACCGGTTCAGCGAGGCAATAAATTCTTCTTTATTCAGCACCCGGGTTCCTTTAACCAGATTATCCGCATGTGCCACTATCTTTTCTTCAAGACTCTGAGGAATCCGGTCAACTGCCGGAAGGCCAAACTCCGCTCGTTCTTCTGCATAGAGACCGGCCCCGATATGGTTCTCAACAATAAAACAGATTTTTTCATCAAGCCCGAGCTTTCTGCAGATAGTGCCCCCTGCATCGGCATGATCCATTCCATGGGTGACTGACCTGCCAATATCATGAATCACCGCCCCCTTTGCAACAAGACTGACATCAACCTGGATACCGGCATTTTTCAGTCTTTCAGCTATCTGCACTGCAACATCGCGGACAGCCAGACAGTGTGCAATTACTCCCGGGTCGCAACCTGCCTGCACAAGAAAAGGGATGAATTCGTCTCCCGGATCAGACATGCCCCAGGTTCTCTTCAATCCGGGCAATTCGCCGCTGCAAAGCAAAAGCAAGCGGTTCATTGTCAAAATGAATCAACTGATTATTACAGTGGGGACAGACGAACTGAGAATCCATTGCATCCGAGAAAGTAAAAGTAAGCCCACAATTTGTACAATTGTAAAATGCATTTTCACTCTCATATTTACATCGTCGCCGGAGTTTTTCGAGGATAATCTCGAGATCCTTTGAAACCGAATCATACATATTTTCAAGTTCAAGCTGCCAGAGGTAGGTCAACCAGCCGGTCTCATTATTTTTAATTCTCCGGTATCGGGCAAGACGATGCTCATACAACGTATAGAGGGTGTTCCTGACAGAGTTGAGATTAATCTCGGTTACCTCTGCCAGTTCTTCATCGCTATACTCCTTATCTGTCGGGAATCTGCGAATCAGTTCGATTCCTTCATCCCCGATCATCCGGTGTAAATAAGCAAAAATGGCTTTGTCAGCCAGCATTTCCTCGTAGGAAACCATCACTGTATATATTGGTTTACTAACCTGATAGTGTTATCCAGAGTCTCCTCAGCATGGATAAGATCCGAACCAGATCCAAACACACTGATAACCGCCCCTCCTTCTTCAAATTCTGCGGGGGTAACAGGGACATCTGCCACATGAGGCTGGAGGGGGGAGAGATCCTGAGTCAGCGTAAAGGATCTGTCTGTAAACAGGATCCGGCGCACGGCATACTGAACCGGAACCGGAATTGATTCAGGAATTATCCCCCTGCATGCATTGATGTGGAGATCTACCAGGTTAATTCCGGTCGCGGATTCAATCGTGTCAAGTGTTGCAACAAACCGGGGATTGAGTTCAATTGCATAGACAGCATCACTACAGACCATGAAATCAATACCCAGCACACCGATGCAACCAGAACGGGCAGCAGCGAGCTCAGCATACCGAATCATCTCATCCTTTCCGGGAGTATCAAAAGGGGTTACTGAACCACAAAAACCAAACCGGTATGGACCGCAGCCACGCATGATCTGCTGGTTCACCGCAAGTGCCCGTGCCTTTCCACCTGCTGCAACACAACAGACAGAAGCGGGAATTCCATCAACGATTCTCTGCAGGATGAATGGCTCATCAGGAAAAAGATCTTTCCAGGCAGAGATGTCATCGTCAGAGTGAACAATCGTATTTCGCCAGCCACCTGATCCCTTCAGGGGTTTGAGCATGGCAGGAAACTCACCAGGACGTACCAGAGGAGGAACCGGAATCTGAAGACTCTCAAACCATTTCTGAGTGTACCCCTTATCCAGGTATCTGGCGGCAACAGCAGGAGATGAACCTAATACAGGAGCAGGAAGGCCGGTCAGATTTTCTGCTCCGGATGTAGGAATGATAGCATCAATTGAATACCTCCTGCACATCTCCCCAATTTTTATGGGAAGGGAGGCCAGCTCATCAAACCGGTCATATGCGATAACGGCCTTTCGAAGATCCGCATCACAAAAATGGTCAATGGCATACACCTCATACCCTGCCTTTTGTGCAGAGCAGGCAACATGCCGGGTCGAAAAACCGGCAACAAGAATTCGTTTCAGAGTTCTTCCACCGTTTTTCCGCAGGCATTTGGATAGACCCGGACCTTTGCATCGGGAAATTCCCGATAAAGGGCATCAGGAGCGACATGATCCAGGAATACTGCAAGACCAGCAATCTCAGAGTGTGGCTGATTTGTTACCGCCACGTTATAATCTGCAAGTTCGTAAATCTCACCCGGCACTTTTTCTGCTCCGACGATGACCATGATCTTCTCTTTGGTCTTTATATCAGCTTCAACATCCGGAAGATTCAGACCAAACATCGTCAGATGTACGACACACCCGCCGTCACGTTTCCATTGCTTTATACAGGAATTCATTTTGACTTTGTCCTCAACAAAAAAATCCCCGCCAAACCTGGACACAACATCACGGATACTCTCAACAACACCCTTGTCATCTGATGCAATATACATCCCGGATGCGCCGAGTGCCCGTGCAGTAAGTCCAACGTGAGTGGTGACACGCATGTCCCGCTGGGGCCGATGCCCGATCCTAAGCACTACTATCATTTCGTTTCCTCTCCTTCTGGCCGGTATCTGATAACACCACCGGATAATTCAAGACCGTCTGTTAATAAATCCTGGATCTGGTCTTTCAAAATCATATCTCCGACACTACAGGCACACCATATATCATCCCTTTGTTCAACCAGCCGATACCGGCAAAGCCGGGTAAGAGAGGTATGAATTTCTTTTGGATCATAACAGGTTCGTTCAAGGAGCAGACCTTCAGTACATCCATTATTCCCGGTAATCAGGTGATATATTGTCCAGTCAATATCCTCGTCTCTCACTATCCATACACATTAACAGTCAACAGAAAATAGTACTTCCCTTTCATAACTATCAAGAGTTTCTAAGTCATCGGAAAGGGTATCACAGACGAATACAACTCATGTACTATGCACACTCACACATACATGCCAGTCGCTCTACTGGTCATGCTCATTATCTTCCTGGTTCCGGTGAATGCAGAATCAGGAAGTGACGACATACCCCTCATTCATGTCACCGGAAGCGGAACGATAAAGGCTGCTCCTGACAGGGTTGAGATTGATCTGACGGTCGTAACCAAAAATCCTGATGTGAAAGCAGCACAGAAAGAAAACGCACGGAAGATGGACCTGGTGATGTCTGCTCTGAGGGACACATCAAAAGGGAACCTGACCGGCCATGAAATTGGAACAACCTCATATTCAATATCAGAAGTGTACTATCCTGATGATGCCTTGAAAGCCAAATTCGGAGAAGATGTCACTATCTACGAAGTAATGAACACCATTTCAATTGAAACCGAAAAGATAGACCGGGTTGGTGATATCGTAGATATTGCAGTGTCCTCAGGAGCAAACTCGGTAAGCTCACTCCAGTTCACATTAAGCCAGGAAAAAACTGCTGAACTCAGAAAAGAAGCCCTCGCGATTGCTGTCCGGAAAGCTCAAACAGATGCTGAAACGGTGATATCTGCAATGGGAAAAAACCTTGGAGATGTTCAAGAAATAACCGTTGATGAGAGTTACCAGCCACCGGTGTATTATAACCAGGATTATCGTGTTTCAGCAATGAAAGCTGCCGGGCCGGAAACACCCATCGAACCCGGAGCAGTAGAAATAAACGCACGGGTCACGGCAGGGTACCGGATCGTGTAGATCCCGTTTCCAACCCTTTTTTCTATCAGTAGCTTACAGCTTTTATATGGAAAATGAATCAATCCCCTACACAGAACTATCACGGATTGTTGATAGGATCCTGGAGGACTGCGACGAAGATGTTGTCTGTACCAGGATGCACCTGACATCACTGGAACCTGCAATCAGAGACGCAATTTTAACGTCAGATCTGCTCAACGCCTGGCAGGTGTTCTTCTTCTTTTTCCAGGAACACCCAGGTGATGAAGCATTTGAAATTCTCGCTTTTACTCCGGCATCAACATTGCCACAGGGGGTACCTATCGGCGAATACCGGCAATGTACCCTGACCTTTTCCATGAAAAATGCAAAACCAGTCATCAGTGTATCAGACGACCTACAGGAACTGCACCGGTTTTCAGGAAACGGAGCATATAAATCGGCCATCGCATTCCTGGACTCTGAAAAATAATTTCAGGCATCATTAGGAAAGGCAGTCAGGATGTCTTCGGGTCTTCCAAGAACCATCACCAGGTCGCCAGTACAGATTATCTCATCTCCTCCCGGACTTACAATCATCTGATGACCCCTCCGGATAGCGACGATAGAAACCTGATAATTACTGCGGATCATGGTCTTTTTTAATGGAATACCTGAATACGGGGAATCATCAGATATCCGGATAGTCCGAATCTCAATGTCAGGAACAAGAACTTTGAGATTATCAAAGGAGTAAATGGGTGTGTTAATACTCCTGAACATCTCATACCCACCGGAGCGAATCTCCCGCACCAGGTGTTCTATTTCATTGGTCGGTATCAGGTAAGTATATAAAATCCGGGTGAAAATTTCAACCGCCGTTTCAAACTCTTCAGGGATGACCTCATCAGCCCCGAGTTCCATGAGTGTTGCCACTTCACCCATATACCGGGTTCTCACAATGATGTGAATGCCCGGACTCATCATCCTGACCGTCTGCACAATCTGCTGGGTGCTGAAGGGATCATTGACAACAATCACCACAACCCTGGCTTTTGCAATCCCGGCTTTTTTTAAGACTTCTGACTGGGCTGCATCACCAAACATGATAGGCCTTCCCAGTTTTCTCTCTTCTCTGACGGTATCAGGATTCATCTCAATAATCTGATACGGAACACCGGCAATTTCAGCAGAACGCGCCACATTTTTCCCGTTCAGACCATAACCGACGATAATAATATGATTATTAAGACCTTTTACAATCTCTTCCTGTTCACTATTCCGGTCAGGAAGAATTCTGCAAAGGGGAGATGACAAAGTGGTTGCAACTTTTCCGGAAATACCCATAAGAATCGGTGCTATGCCCATCGTCACCACCGAGACATCCAGAAAGAGTTGAAATTGATCCTGTGCTAAGAATCCAAGAGAGGTTCCGGTGGTAGCAAGAACAAATGAAAATTCTCCAACCTGCGAGAGTGAGATTCCGGTCATTACACAGGCCCGTGGGGCAAGACCGGTAAGAAGGGCTGCGAGTGTTCCGGTTGCATATTTTACACAGATTACAAGCATCACAAGTTCAGCAATGAGAAGCGGATTTTCCATGAAATAACCAGCATTAAAGATCATTCCGATGGAGATGAAGAAGAAACTGGTAAAGAGATCCCGGAATGGCAGGATACTTGACATGGCATGGGTGCTGTATTCAGATTCTGATATGATGATACCAGCAAGAAATGCACCAAGTGCCATGGATAATCCAAACTCACTGGTCAGGAATGCTACCATCAGGCAGGTACCCATGACAATAAAAAGGAACATCTCCCGGTTTTTCAGCCGGGCAGCATGAAGCAGCAGGGCCGGAACCACGTACCGTGCTGCAATGTATACAAACACGGGGATGACAAAGGCACCTATCAGAAGTTTCATGAGAGAAAAATCCGAATCAGTGGTTCCTGCAAGAACCGGAGTTACCATTACCATGGGAATGACGATAATGTCCTGGAAGATGAGAATTCCAAGGGTTGCTCTTCCATGAGGACTGTCAACTTCCATCCGGTCAGCAAAGACTTTCATGACGATAGCAGTTGATGACAGCGAAACCAGCATACCCCAAAAAAATGCATGGTTGAGATCCATCCCGGTTATCTGCATGAGAAGTGTCCAGATGACAATAGTTAGAAAAACCTGGAGAATTCCGCCAATCAGGACAAAACGCTTACTTTTCAATATACGTGATACGGAGAATTCCAGACCGATGGTGAAAAGCAGAAAAATTACACCTAATTCGGCAAAAAAACTGATGGACTCCTCATTGGTTATCAGCCCAAGACCGGAAGGTCCAGCCAGGAACCCTGCAATAAGAAATGCTACCACAGAAGGAATCCTGACCCGGTATAAAATAATGAGAAGAAAAACAGCGATGAGAAAAACTACCACAATGCCGGTAAAGAGTGATGCCAGTTCTCCCTGCATAACCTGAATAATATGGCCTTCCTTACCACTAGGTTCTTTTCATGGTACGGCAGAATTCATCTCTGGAAATTATGGAGGAAAATACATCGCCGGTGGTCGGGGCAGCAGATATTGGGGGTACCAATACCCGTGTTGGTCTGGTTCATGCTGATGGAACTCTGATAAAAGTCCGTTCTTTTAAAACACCGGTATCCGGATCTCCGGAGGATATTCCCAAAATCATTGCCCGGACACTTCGTGAGATAAACGAGGAAAAGACCCCACTGGCCGGAATCGGAGTTTCAGTAGCCGGACCGGTAGATGCAATATCAGGAACAATCGTTCATCCACCTAACCTTCCGTTTGAAACCGTTCCGATAACCGTGCCTCTTGCTGAAGAGACGGGCCAGTGTGTTATCCTCCAAAACGACTGCCGGGCAGCAGTGCTTGGTGAGGTTCTTGCAGGGGGAGCACGAGGGTATTCGAATGTTGTGTATGTCACCATATCAACCGGGATAGGTGGAGGTGTCTTTACCGGTGGACGTGTTCTTACCGGAAGAGGAGGGAATGCAGCAGAAATCGGACATTTTCCGGTTGACAACACCTATTCATTTCCCTGTACCTGCAGTCATTACGGACACTGGGAAGGATATGCTTCAGGAAATGGTATCCCAACCTTTTATCGTGAATGGTGCAGGGTGCATGATTATCCCTGTTCCCAGTCAGGCAAGGCAGAAGAGATTTTACATTGCCATCCGGATGACAGGATAAAAAAGGATTTTAGGACTGCTCTTGCAAAAATAAACGGAAGGGGATTTTCAGCAGTGATTGTTGCATATGATCCGGAATGTATCATTCTTGACGGGACGGTTATCAGAAATCACCCGACTCTGCTTGACGAGGCCTTGGATTACACCGATCACTATCTTAAACTTCCTGAATTCAGGATTAGTCCTCTTAATGGGTATGCACCATTAATTGGTGCAGCCATGACAGTACTTCACCCGGAGATGTCATAACCTGGCTCAAATCATAAGGATAAAAATGGATAGACTGCCAACAGATAATCAGAATAATCAGGGAAAATATGGAATCTAAAATAATTCTCCTTTTACTGTTTTTGCTCTCCGTCATCTCATCAGGCCTGTGTGATGAACCAGCGGATAATTTCGAACCAGTGGCTGATGAGGTTGATAATCTTCTTGCAATATATATGATCGGAGGAGATCTTGAGTCTGATTTTCAGGCTGGGACATATAACATTGCCGAGATTCTTGATGGATATGCAAGTGCAAACACCTCCGATCTGCAGATTGTAGTAGCATATGGTGGATCCAAAACCCCCGGATGGGAAGGCGTAACCTATGCAACCGCGGAAGAACTCATGAAAGATGCATCTGATGGTGTCATTGGTAATGAACAAGAAGTCTCTTTCAATGACCCGGATGCCGACATGGGAAGTCAGGAGACATTAAAGGATTTCCTTACCTTTGTAAACCAGACCTATCCGGCAAAACGTACCCTGCTTATATTCTGGGATCATGGATCCGGGTATGAAGGATTCGGACTTGATGAGGTATATGACAGTCAGCTGGCTCTTTCGGACATAAAACAGGTTCTTGAGACAACCGGCACAACGTATGATTTCATCGGATTTGATGCCTGCCTTATGGGATCCCTTGAAGTGGCAAGAACCATGGAGCCGTTCGGGAAGATAATGGTGGCATCTGAGGAGACTGAACCAAGTACCGGATGGGACTATAAATCATGGATTCATGCCGTATCAGAAGACCCAGATATCTCATCGGAGGAGATTGGAACAGTTATCGTAGATACCTTTATGAACCGTGAAGATTCAGCGAAGACTCTTTCTGTAATAAACCTCTCAAAAATCCCTGACCTCGTGCAGGTCATGGACAATCTTGGTACCAAACTTGATCCATACACACAGACCAGTCAGGGATACCGGTCAATCGGGAAAGCATACCAGATACCTGCCAGGTACGGAAAAGACAACCGGGAAAGTGGAGAGACATCAGTTGATCTAAAGTCATTCCTGGAAGCAGTTAAAGATCAGAATCCGGACATTTCTGATGAGGTAAATTCAGCAATATCCCTGCTTGACGAGGCAGTATTGTACACGAAAAATGATGAGTATGTATCTGAATCCGGAGGACTGTCCATCATGTCTCCAAGCCGCATTACCCCTGAAATATACCAGGAACTTGGGGATGATGCCAGGATTGCATCCGGATGGGATGCGTTTTTTGCAAATCTTCTGGAAATAGCCGGACAGGACACGGAAAAACCCGTAATCTCTGAAACTGACGAAACATTCTCTATCGATGACCCCTTTGGAACAGCATCGGTTTATACAGAATATTACATTTGTGAAGATGACCAGATGATCCTCATCGGAGATGAACTGTTGGAAGCTGAAGAAGACGGAGAGTATCAGCTCCCTGATTGGGATGGGAAATGGTTCTACCTGCAGGATAACCTGGACTTAAATAATTATGCTCTTCTTGGTATGTCGTATGATTCACAGGTTCCGGAGGGATCATTACTCTTTACCTCCGAAATCGACCTGATAAGGGGAACTCTTGACACTGCTGCAGTTCTTGATATCTACATCAATCCTGAATCCGGTAAAAACCGGCTTGTTGCAACCCCCTATACTATCCGTGAGAATGGTGAAGTCCAGTTTTCAAGGCAGAACCTGGAGTTACAACCGAATGACACGATTTATTCATATGGATGGGAAATCCAGGAAGACAGTCCGGATGGAGGAGAATGGGTTGAAATTGGTGGAATGACCGTATCCGAAGATACCACACTTACTTATGATATACTTCCTGACAGTTTTTATGCACAGGCAATGTATGCGGAGTATGATGATAACCCAGGCAATTATGCAGGAGTGAAGGTATTCCGGATTGAAAACGGAGAGATTACAGGAGTGGAGAGTAATAGCACCCTATCAGAAGAGACATCAGACCCGGAAGAATCTACATCCGGGGAATACACAAACCAGTGATAAAAAAAGAGAATCAATTTTTTCTTTTTCGGTAATTTTTCTGCTCATCGCGGCTGGATGTATCGCTGTAAGTGTAACCGCAGATAAAAGCGGAACTCTTCTTATCGGAGTCTATGCATCCGGAGGGACATTGGAGCAGGAATCCGGCCTCATTACCAATGATTTTATCCAGATTATAAAAGGAGCAGAGAATAAAACGTCAGACAACTGCACGGTCGTTTTTGCATATGGCGGTACAGAGAAACCTGGCTGGTCAGGGATGACAATTGCTGACCTTGATACCATCAGGGCAGATCTTGAAGATGAGGTCCTCGGAGATGACAACGAATTCAGAATCCATCTTCCCAACGCCAGCATGGGAGATCCAAATTCGCTCGGATTCTTTCTCTCATTCCTTCAGGAACATTACCATTATGACCGGTTTTTTCTCATCTTTATCGGTCATGGTCAGGCTTACACCGGAATGCTTTTTGATCAGAACCATGATGAAGATGGCCTTATTATCAGTGAACTTGTGGAGATTCTCGGGCAGGGACCGGATATAGAACTCATCGGATTTGATTCGTGCCTGATGGGATGTCTTGAGATGGTTTCCGCACTCTCCCCATATGCGGACTATGCTATTGCCAGTGAAGAGTCAGAACCGGCTGAGGGCTGGCCATATAAATCATGGATAGAGTATCTCTGTGCTAATCCGGAGGCTCCAACACTGGAACATGCGAAAGAGCTTTTCCAGGAATACATGAAAATACCCGGACAGGGAAAAACAATCGCTCTAATCAATCTGAAAGAAGCAGGGTTTCTGACGTTACAACTTGACAAATTTGCAAAAGAACTACACTCTCTTGTAGGTGCGGAGAACGGGTGTTCACAAATTTATTCAGCACTCATGGAGACACAACAGTTTGGCCTTACAGGAACCGGAGAGTTAGATGAAGCAACCATGGATCTCTACGATTTCGCGGATACCATCCGGAGGCATGTTCCATACCTCAAAGAACCGGCAGAGGGAGTCATCGAAGGAATCAACCGGACGGTTATCTATGCCAGACATGATGAAAGAGTTCCAGGAGCACATGGAATTGCAGTCCTTTCTCCAGTCCTCATCAATCCGGTCTTTTATGATTACTACCAGGATAGTGCCTTTATTACACCCTCTTGGGACAGGTTCATCAGCAGATACCTGGATTTGTGTGATGAAACGGGTGAATTGTCACCGGTTACCATTTCTGATTCTAACGCAGGCAATCCCGAGACATAAGGCACAAAGAACAGAGAATATCTGGAGAGGAGTCTCTTTTTTAAGAGACTCGAGACTCTGGATCTTAAAAGAGATACCGGTAAGATTTGGCTGAAGTTCCATTGCCTTCCGGTATGCATTCTCCGCCCCTTCAACATCACCGGCAAGGGAGAGAACATCACCATATTGTTCATAGACCATTCCGGAACCCGGGCTTTCTGCCAGTGCATCATGGTACAGGTCAAGTGCCTCGCTGACTTTTCCGGCCCGGACCAGAGTGAGTGCCCTGCCCTTTCTCACAACATCCGAATCAGTATTATTTCCAGCTATTGAATCCCATATAGCAAGTGCATCAGAGTATTTCCCCATCTTTTCATAGATTTCAACCAACTGACTCTTCAGGCCAATATTCGTAGGATCTGCACTGATTGCCAGTTCCAGGGAACTGAGAGCGGTTTCTGTATCACCACTTAATACCCGGCTTTTACTCTTTCCTGCAAGAGCCTGACTGTTCCGGGGATCAAGCTGAAGAGCGGATTCATAGGCATATCCGGCTTCATCTGGTTTTCCAAGACCTGCAAGACAGTCACCTTTTCCTACCCAGACTGATGCATACTGGGGTTCCATTGCACAGGCTATCTCAAAAATCGCCAGTCCTTCTTCATATCGTAAAAGACTTGCAAGTGCTTTTCCTTTCCCGACCCAGGCACCGGCATCTTTGCGGTTTAGGGCAATGGCCTGTTCATATGCTGCCAGTGCTTCGTCATACCGCTTTTCAAGCATCAGGACATCACCGATATTTTTCCAGTTTGATGAATCAGTCTTATTGAGTTTAAGAGCCTTCTGGAATGCATCGACGGCTTTCTCATACTGTTGTAAGGTTTTGTACACCTGTCCAAGTGATGTCCAGGCTTTCTGATCGGTAGGGTCAAGACTGAGGGCATCCTGGTATGCATCAATAGCATCCTCATATCTTTCCAGATCTGCAAGAGCCATCCCCTTGTTGGTAAAGGCAACCGCATCTTTTGGATTGTATGCAAGGGCCATCTCATAACTCTTCAGTGCACCCTCCAAATCATCGAGATTATACTGGGCATTTCCCTTGTTGTACCAGGCTTTACTGTCTTTACTATTCTTTTGCAGGGCTATTTCATACGCGGAGACCGCTTCTTTATAACTCCCCTGGTTATAATGCGCATTTCCTTTCGCAAACCAGGTCTCTTCATTGTCCTGGTCCATCTGAATTGCGGCATCATATGCACGAATGGCTTCCTCGTACTGCTGCTGATCCGAAAGAACATTCCCTTTGGCCATCCATGCCAGTACATCATAGGGATCAAGCTGAATTGCCACATCATAGGCTGCATATGCCTCATTCAGCATCCCTTTACTGTAAAGGGCATTCCCTTTGTTATACCAGTAATCAGGATTGCGGGGATCCAGACCGATTGCAACTTCATAAGCCGCAATTGCTTCATCAGTCTGACCGAGTTTATAGAGAGAAACTCCCTTATTGTACCAGGCAGCTGCGTTGGAGGGATCTGATTCAATTACACGCTCAAACGCATCAATTGCTTCCTGGTACATGCCCTGACTGTAATATGCATTTCCGTCAGATATCAGATCGTCAATCTGTGCAGAGAAAGACGGAGCAGATATCATCACAAACATGATGAGACAAAAAAAAACAGGGCGGGAAGCGCTCATGCAAGCGAGGTTTATCGTATATACCTAAATAGTTTACAACCCCGGGTCAGGGAGACCTCGCCTCTGCCCTCCTTATCCTGACCAGAGGGGAACTTTTTTGAAGGAATTCGCTAATAAAGGGTTCAAACCCGGGCTGCCAGCATTCAATTCCGTAATGAACTGAAAACTCCTCGGCCATGGAACATTTAACATGCTTTCCAAGAGCCGTGGCAAAAACTTCCGATGAAGAGAGGAGGTCAATAGCCCTTCGAAAGCGCCGGGGCAGTTCTACTCCGTACCTTCCGTCCCGTATATATGGGCCCGCAAAAATCTGATCTGAATGGAGGTACTTTTCTATAAACCGGGATGCATTTACCGGAGCGGTTACCGGAGGGCCGGTGTGGAATCGTATTGCCGGCAACGTATCCACAAGCAGCTCAAAAAGGAGCATACTCCGGTCTTCAAGCATCCAGGTGTCAGCACGGAGGGCAACAAACTCGTGACGCTTTAGCAGGTCTGTAAGGGTATGAAGACTTTTCCGGAGCTGGGGAACAACAATATCTTCAATATATGGGGGTGTTTTAAAAGTGAGTGCGATAAAGGCTGATTCCCTGCCGGAGACCAGTTTTTTTACATCTTCCTCTGTGAGAATACAGATAGGTGGCCGGTAGAAAAACCATTTTGATGGTGACTTCAGGTACCCCTGGCAGAGTTCAATGAATTCAAGAAGTTTTGTTTCAGATACCGAAGCAGATACATTCCTGCATGGATCCACCGGATCAATAACGACCAGCGGTTCATCAAACCATTTCTCAACATGTTCCTCGAGATCAATGAACATACCCGGCTTCCATTTAGCCGCTGCGGTGAGGATCTCATGAAAACCGCCATAATGAAGGACCAGGAGTTCACAAAGATATCCGGCAAACCCCTCGGTCATCTGATCAGACCCATATACCCCGCCTGCTTTTACAAACTGTTTCAGGAGGAGAACGTCATCGGTATATGGCCCAATCCTGGCTTTGATATACCGGTTGTGAAAGGGCGTCCGGTCCACTGCGCTTTGTATACTAGTCGCTTCCCGGACCTCATAGCAGGGGACCAGATCCACATCAAGCCCGTCAATGGTGGCATTCAGATAGGGATGCTCTGCATACTTCTCTTTTATAACATCCGTATATTTTTGGGCAATATTCCATGCAAGAGAGAGACCTTCACGTTCTAAATCCATGCGGGGAAGAGCAGGGTCAAAGAGCATGAAGATATCAAGGTCACGGTCACCATGAACACAGGTCTTTCTGGCAACCGAACCGACCATCATACCATCAGCTTTTCCAGATTCACGAATGTCCCGGATCAGGCTCTCTGCCAAGAGATACATCCGGTCCAGTTCATCTTCAGTCGGGCGGATCTCTTTAAGGACCCCAAGTTCCAGTGAAGAAAAACTCATTCAGGCACCTTGATCGGAACTTTGAGAATATCTGTATAGACAGGGCCGTCCGGTGTGAGCTCACTTTTTTTGAGGATAAACTCCCTGACCGGAATGGTCCCTGAACAGGAGGATGAAACCTCGGCAAGTACTTCAAACAATGATTCATGAAACTGCCTGACCCGGGCAATCGTGATATGTGGTCTGAACTTTCTCTTCTCCGGTTCAAAGCCAAGAGTTGCAAGGGCAGTATCAATGTCTCCGGCAAGAGCCCTGCATTGTCCCTGATCACCTGCTTCTGCCCAGACCACCCGCGGAGCTCTCTGACTGTTCACCCCGATTAATCCCAGTTCTAATGAAAAGGGTGTTCCTTTAATAGTCTGAAGGATATCGGTAATCTGCGTAAGGTGAGAACCACTCACTTCACCGATGAATTTCAGCGTGATGTGCATCGACTCCTGGTCAACCAGGGTAAGGCGTGCCCTGCATGAACGGAGGGACTCCTGAACGTCCCTGAACTGTTCACGAATCTCATCAGGAAGGTCGATTGCAACGAATAGACGAACCATTCTGCTGGATAATCTCTCTATTTCATATGATAAGGATCTTTGGATTAATAATCCGGGTAATGAATCAGGAAGTATAAAAAGTGCTCTATATCATGAGAGTTGAGATGAGTGAAGGCTTCATCATGCAGCAAAAACATACCAATAGAAGATAGTGATCACTATGGGGGCAGGCTTTATCGTATATACTCTGGAATTTTGTCCGCGATGTGAAATACTAAAGGAATTTCTCTCTAATCGGCAGATTTCATACACAATCGCGGATATGTCATCTGCGAAAGCGCTCACTGAACTCAGGATGAATGGGGTTTTTGTTCAGGAAGCGCCGGTGCTTCAGTCAGGTAAAAAGTTCCTGACCTCTAAGGATCTTTTCACCGGAGACCAGGTAAATGAAGAAACCGTTCTGCAGCTCTGCTAGGTGATGTGGTGCCAGGCACAACACGCCAGACAACACTTGACGGATTAGCCATTCCGTCTATGCCTCCGGTCAGAACCAGTGATGGCCATATCCTGGACTGGGACCGTGACCGGATTGTCAGACAGATCCTTAAAGAAACAAAACTTGTAGAGACTTTTTACGGTTATGAAGGAGCAGATGAAGAGGCAGCACAGGAAATCGCCAGGGAAGTAGAAGACCGGATAAAAAAACTGAACCTTCGTGCATTATCCGGACCGTTAATCAGGGAGATAATGAATATCATCCTTATAGAACGGGGAAGGATTCAGTGGCGGAACGTTTGTACAAGGGTAGGTACACCGGTTTTTGATGCTCACCAGATAGATGTGGGCAGGGGATTTGAGAAAAACGACAATGCAAATCTGCAGGAAAATGCTGAAACTTCCCATAAAAAGAAGGCTGACAAGATAAGCAAGGAACAGTACCTGCTTTCGCTTCCTCCACATCTTGCAGACCGGCACCTGTGCGGGGATATTCATATCCATGATCTTGAGTACTTCGGCACCCGGCCATTCTGCCAGGACTGGGACCTCAGGTATTTCTTTTATTATGGGCTCATGCCGGACGGGAATGGGACAAAGGCGTCTGTCGCAGGACCTGCAAAACGTGCAGAAGTAGCCGTGCTCCACGCGGTGAAAGCACTGGGAAGTGCCCAGACAAACTTCGCCGGCGGGCAGGGATATTATAATTTTCTTACATTCCTTGCACCGTATTTTACCGGGATGGCATATGATGAGATGAAACAGCTCATGCAGATGTTCGTCTATGAGATGACGCAGATGATGGTGGCACGAGGGGGCCAGCTGGTCTTTTCATCTGTGCAGCTCTCACCCGGTGTCCCAAAACTCTGGAAAGACAAACCCTGCGTTTATAAAGGGAAGGTATGGAACGGCACTGATGCACCACTCCAGACATATGGATCATGTGAACGGGAGGTTCGTCTTCTCTTCAAATCACTCATGGAGGTGATGTTAGAAGGAGATTACTGGGGCAAGCCATTTAATTTCCCAAAGCCGGAGATAAGCATTGAACCTGATTTCATGCATGAGAATGAAGAGTTTAATGCATTGAATCCGGACCTTCCAACCTATGAAGATCTCTATCTCCTCACCTTCGAACTCTCATCCAAGTTCGGGACACCCTATTATGATAACCAGCTCCCGGAGTACAGGGGAGCCGGAGAGGGTATCTCCTGTTACCAGTGTTGTGCCTACCAGTTCTCAACCATGGCAGACCAGGACAAGGATTTTGATAAGAAACTGATGTTTGAGAACGGGATGCACTTTTCTATGGGTTCCTGGGGTGTTGTATCCCTTAACTGTCCCCGTGCATCCTACAAGGCACATGGTGACGAGGAGCGTCTGTTTGCAGAACTCCGGTCCATGATGGACACTGCTGTTGAGGTATTTAAGATAAAACTGCGGTGGATGGAACTTATTAAGAAGAGTAACCGGATGCCATTTGCAATGCAGCGCCCGCGTGACCCGAAGACAGGAGAGAGAGGAGCATTAGCTGTCGATTTTGAGGGTCTTGTGTATACCATCGGTATCGTTGGTCTGAATGAGATGGTCCAGCACTTTACCGGTCATCAGCTTCATGAATCTGAGGATGCCTTCCGGATGGCAGTCTGGTCAATGACCGAGATGGAGATCTATAGCCGGGAACTGACTCAAAAACACGGGATGACTATTGCCCTTGCCCGGACACCAGCAGAGACAACGGGACAGCGGTTTGCAGTAGCCGATCTCCTCCGTCATGAATTCCACGAGGATGCAAAACGGGTCATCAAAGGGAACCTGGACGCCGCTCTGGGTAAACTTGGCGAAACACGCGACCTTCCGATTTATTATACCAACGGAACCCATGTTGCCCCCGGAGCAGATGTCACCCTCGCACAGCGGGCTGAGATAGAGCATGTCTTCTTCCCGATTGTTGATGGCGGGAATATCTTCCATATCTGGCTTGGGGAAGCAAGACCCGATCCCCGTGGACTTATGGACATGGCCATGAAATTATGCCGGAATACCCAGATTGGATACTTTGCGTTTACCCGTGACCTGACGGTATGTCTTCACCAGTTTTCAGAGTGGGACGGTAAACGTGTCAATGTTCCGGTTAAGGATCCTGCTCACCAGTCACAAAGTACTATCAGGTCATCGATTCAGGTCTGAATAATAAATCCTTTTTTTTTCTCTCTCGGGAGAATGTGCATATTATCTATCTTCTAAATATCCGGATGTCGGATAGGGGATTAAAAATCCTGTTTGACGGAGGTTTTCCAGATCTGTATCAATCTCACCTCATCCCCGGATTTATCGATTTTTAAACGTCCTGCAAACTTGTTATCTAATCTTGTCTTCACAGCATCATCAGATCGAGGAGAACGATAAATCAATACAATTTTATTGTGCGCAATAGAATCTTATCAAATTTTCTTACCTTAAATACAAATAAACGGGGTGCCATTCTTTGGAAGAAATCAACAGTGAACCTTTGGATTTCAGGAATGACCTGAAATTGATATATAAAACAAGCAGCGGGGAGGAGGTATATCGTTGTGAAAACTCGATCGTTGTACAATTGCCTGAAAACCGGAATGCGCTTACCACTTCCTATGTAAACGGAGGATACCAGGAAAACCTCCAGGCAATATTCAACCATGAGCCAAAACCTACCAAAGGTCATTGTGCCCATGATTTGGAAGGAGGGTCAGTTGAAGCATACCTGGAAATCCATTCAAGAAGGCTCGGCCTGGATCCGGAAAGAATTGCTGCCATGATGACGGCAGCGAAGATGAAGAACGCTGCAATATCAACCCGATCTTTTCGAACCCTTGAGATCACCGCAATCGTCACCGCAGGTATTGAAGTGAACGGAGGGAGGGCAGGAGATCCTGCAACCTGGCACGAAGAGGAGGGACAGACGATCTATGTTGGTGGAACTATCAACACCATCATTATCGTAAATTCCCATCTTCCGGCTCATACCATGACCAGGGTGGTGATGACAGCAGCCGAAGCAAAAACCGTTGCCATTCAGCAGCTGATGGCACCAAGCAGATACTCGACCGGGATTGCCACCGGTTCCGGAACCGATCAGATCTGTGTAATTTCAAACATGAGCAGCCCGAATACCCTCACATGGGCTGGAAAACATTCAAAACTTGGAGAACTGATTGCAAATTGTGTAATCGATGCGACCACAGAGGCACTTGCCAGACAGACCAATCTTACCCCTGATTCTCAGCGTGATATGTTAATCAGGCTTGAGAGATTCGGGATAGATGAGAAGAAATACTGGGAGACAGGAGCAGCACTTGAAGGGGAGAATAAAAAGGACCTCTTTATCAAAAATCTCCGGTTATTCTCCCGTGATCCATCTGTTGTTACCCTTACAGCCTCTCTTCTTCACATCGTTGACGAGATTGGTTGGGGTCTTGTGCCTGAATTATCCGGAAAAAAGACCGCACTAGGCATGATGAAGACACTTCCAGACCTGATAGAGGCAAAAACTCATCCTGATCTCAACCTCGTTCTGGATGAGAGGCGGAGTATCATTGAAAACTGGATCAGGATCAGTTCCTGGTATGTGAAGAACGGATTATCCAGGTGATCCATGACAAGTGAAATACCAGTTTATCCGTTTGCAGGAATTGTCGGACAGGAGAATATGAAAGAAGCCCTTCTGGCAAATATTGTGTATCCTTCCATCGGCGGGGTTCTTATCAGGGGAGAGAAAGGAACCGCAAAATCAACCATGGTAAGAGCTGCCACCGATCTTCTGCCAGAACGGGAAGTGGTGAAAGGCTGTATCTTCAGGTGTGATGCATCTGATTTGAGGAATCAATGCAGTTCCTGCCAGTCGAAACGAATAAAAGGAGAAAAAATTCCCTCGGAGTTTGTCCGGATGCGGGTTGTAGAACTTCCCCTCTGTGCAACCGAAGACCGTGTGGCAGGAACTCTTGATATTGAACATGCTATCACGAAAGGAATCAAAAAATTTGAACCAGGGGTGCTTGCGATGGCAAACGGCAACATCCTCTATGTCGATGAGGTCAACCTCCTTGATGACCATATCGTAGACCTTCTTTTGGATGCAGCAGCAATGGGTGTCAATTTTGTGGAACGGGAGGGAATCTCCTACTCTCATCCGTCACGATTCCTGCTGGTTGGAACCATGAATCCGGAGGAGGGGGATTTAAGGCCACAACTCCTTGATCGGTTCGGTCTTGTCGTGGATGTAGAAGGTGAGAAAGATCCTTCCCTCCGGTCCGAAGTTGTCAGGAGGAGGCTTGATTTCGAAACAGATCCGAAGGCATTCTGTGATAGATTTGCGTCAGAACAGCAGGCAATCAGGGATAAAATCAGACAGGCAAAAGAGATCATCCCATCTCTTGCGCCAGATGAAACTCTGATCAATACTGCTGTAACTATCTCTCTTTCCCTCGGGGTTGACGGACACCGGTCAGATCTCACCCTGGTAAAGACTGCCCTGGCATTTGCAGCACTCGATGGTCAGAAAGAGGTCAGAAAAGAACACCTGAAAAAGGCTGCCGGCCTCTCACTTCCCCACCGGATGAGACGGAGACCATTCGAGGAGAGTAAAGTAGATATCAGAGCCATTCATTCGCTGATTGAGGAGACTTACGAAGTTTCATGAACTTCCTCTTCCCTTTTTCTGGCATTGTCGGACAGGAAAATGCCAAAAAGGCACTGCTCTGCTCATTGGTTCATGAAGATATACGCAGTGTCCTCATTATCGGCGATCCGGGATCTGCCAAGTCAACCCTGGTCAGATCGGTCGGTACAATAGAGGATAAACCAATCCAGACCATTCCACAGGCTGTTACTTTTGACCGCCTGATGGGAATGATTGATCTTGAGAAGGCCGTCACTTCAGGTAGTATTCAGGTTACCCCAGGACTTTTAGAAGAAGGAGATGGCCAGATCCTCTATGCGGATAACGTCAATCTGATGGAAGAAGGGATAGTCAATAACATCCTCAATACATCCGATACCGGACATTTCATTCTCGAACGGGAAGGACTTTCCCACCATGTCACGACCAGGTTCACCTTTTTTGCGACCATGGATCCTGCAGAAGGAGAACTCTCTCCCGGACAAATGGACCGGTTTGATCTCTGTGTCCGTCTTGATAGGATAGACGAGACTGAACTCCGGGCTGAGATCGTAAGGAATCAGCTCAAATTTGAAACTAAAACTAAATCATTTCTTTTGGAGCAACAGCATGAGACAGATTCCCTAAAAGAGAAGGTCACCGCCGCACAGGATCGTCTCCCCTATGTCAGTATCCCGGAGGCTTTACAGGATCTGGTCTCATCACTCTGTCTTGAGCTGGCCGTTGAAGGTCAGAGGGGTGACCTTGCAGCTACACGAGCTGCATGTGCTTTAGCAGCTCTTGACAAACGAGACGAGGTTAATTTCCAAGATATTAAAGAGGCAGCCCTGCTTGCTCTTGAACACCGGAGAAGAGAAAAACCGGGCTGCCCGCCACCGGAGCCACCCGAAGAGAACAAAGAGAAAGAAGACAATGCCCAGGAAAACAGGCAGGATCCAGACACCAGGCAGCCACCCGAAGAGAGAGATGAGCCCCACCCCGAAGAAGAGGAGCAAAAGGAACAGGATCGTGGTATTCCACCTCCACCGCCGGTATCAGAGAGGGTTTTTGATATCGGAGCCACCTTCGAGGTGATCCGGTACCTTGATGAGCAATCCTGGCAGGCAACACGAAAGCAGAAAAGTGGCCGGAGAACCAGGGTACAAAGTACAGATACCTCGGGTCACTATCATGCATTCCGGCTTCCGGTAAAAAACCAAAACGACATCGCCATCGATGCAACGCTCCGGGCGGCTGCTCCCTATCAGCGACATCGGAAGAGAAACGGGCTTGCAATATCAGTAACGAAAGGTGATATCAGAGAAAAGGTCCGGGAGAAGAAAGTAGCCCATACCATCCTGTTCCTCGTCGATGCCAGCGGTTCCATGGGTGTACAGAAACGGATGATCGCCGTAAAAGGTGCTATTTTATCCCTGCTTCATGATGCATACCTGAAACGTGACAGGGTCGGGCTGATGATCTTTCGGGGAAAGGATGCACACCTCCTCCTCCCGCCAACGAAAAGTCCGGATCATGCAGCAAAAATGCTCAAAACCATCCCGACCGGGGGGATGACTCCCCTTGGTAAAGGACTCATTGAATCATGCAATCTCCTGACACGGGGAAGATTCGCATCTACAGATGAGAACCGATCCATCGTTATCCTCACTGATGGAAGAGGAAACGTTCCGATTAACGGAAAATCCCCCTCAGAAGAACTGAAAGAGATTACTGAAAAAATCGCCTTTACGGGGATCAGATATGTGGTCGTCGATACCGAGGCCGGATTTCCCCGGTTGGGCAGAGCACAGGTCCTGGCAGGTAACCTGAACGCCCTCTATTTCAGACTTGAAGAACTTGGCACTCAAGGACTTGCCGGATCTGTCCAGAACACCATCTATTCACCGAGATGAAAATAATGACACAAAAAAGTTGTAAATTTTTGAATTGTTACCTTATCTTCCTGTTAACAGTATTTATTGCAGGTATCTATAGCGGTGCTGCCGATACCACCGACCTATTTCCAGACAAGGCATATCCGGAGATGGCGACAGGGTATACTGTCGAGTACCATGACACCTACAAGGTAGTACAGATTAATGACCCATGGGGAAGGGAATCAGAAAATTACACATATCTCCTTGTACAGCGTGGTGAAGAGGTTCCTGACGGATACCCGGATGCAGAGGTATTCTATGTCCCGGTTCAGAACGTCGTTACGATGGGAGTCGTCCATATCCCCCACATTAGTGAACTCGGAGAGATTGAAACCATCACCGGACATAACGGAGTGAAACAGGTTCATGACGAAGGTTTCCAAAACCGGCTCTCAAACGGAGATATCATTGAGGTAGGCAGTGGGGCGGTCTCTATGACAAGTACGCTCAAGATGGAGGATCTTATCGAACTTGAACCTGAACTGATCTTCTGTGTTGCAAACGGAAACAAGGAGTATGACAACCATTACAAGCTACTTGAAGCGGGATTAAAACCGGTTCTAACCGCTGATTGGATGGAAAACGACCCCCTCGCCCGGGCTGAATGGATAAAGTTCTTCTCACTCTTCTATAACAAGGAAAAAGAAGCCAACGAATATTTTGATGAGATAAAACAGAATTACAACAATATCAAAGAAGAAGCAGAGCAAACAAACGAAAAACCCACGATCTTTTCCGGGATTGATTACCAGGGAGGATGGTATGCACCCGGAGGAAAAAGTTACGTTGCAGAGCTCTTCAGGGATGCCGGCGGAGATTATATCCTTGGAGATAATGAAGAAACCGGCAGCCAGATGCTCGATTTCGAGACCGTCTATGACAAGGCATATGCAGCAGATTACTGGATAAACATCGGGTATGCAAACGATAACGATGAATTACTGGCACTTGATCCAAGATTTGCCAAATTTGACGCATATAAAAACGGAAACGTGTACCATTATAATGCCAGGGTAAACGAGAACGGAGGGAACGATTACTGGGAGTCAGGTATCATACACCCGGATATTGTCCTTGCCGACCTGGTAAAGATCCTGCATCCTGACCTTCTTCCTGATCACGAATTCTACTACTATACTCACATTGGTCAGGAGTAACAAGGGAGCAGGACAGATGAATATCGAAGGAGGTGATGCCGGCGACAGCATAAAGCGATTTACTGTTGTTGCCCCACTCATCATTGGAATTCTTATTTTTATCTTCATCCTGGACCTTGTAGTGGGATCGGTGAACATCCCATTAGATGCTCTTCTTCAGATTATCACCGGTGGGGAAGTCAAAGAGACATGGATGAATATCTTCTGGGACTGGAGAATGCCAAAGGCCATCACAGCGGTGTTTGCCGGAGGTGCCCTGGCACTTTCAGGGCTCCTCATGCAGACCTTCTTTCGAAACCCCTTGGCAGATCCGTATATCCTGGGAATAAGTTCGGGAGCAAGTCTTGGAGTGGCATTCGTGATGCTTTCTGCAGGCATATGCGGGATTGGAGCAATCTTTTCCACTATCGGCTTCATCGGTGACCTCAGCATTTCTGTAGCGGCTATCGTAGGAGCATTTGCAGTACTCCTGTTAATCCTGCTGATATCAGCAAAAATTCAGAGTAATATCACGATTCTCATTCTGGGCATCATGGTCTCGTACATCAGTGGTGCAATCGTTACCATTCTTCTCCAGTTCTCCGATGAATCTGCAATGCATTCGTATTCATTCTGGACATTCGGCAGTTTTTCAGGAGTTACCTGGGGTCAGCTCCCGTTCATGGTCATTCTCCTCCTGGCCGGATATCTCCTCTCGATATGCCTGGTTAAACCACTAAATGCCCTCCTGCTTGGTGAACAGTATGCAGAGAGTATGGGGATGAATTATAGCCGGATAAGGGTAACCATCATCGTAACCACAGCTCTCATGGCAGGAGTTGTAACTGCATTCTGTGGGCCGATAGGATTTCTCGGAATAGCCATTCCCCATTTTTGCAGGGCATTATTCGTCACCGCCGACCACCGGATTCTTGTTCCAGGATGTATCCTGGTAGGCGGGATAGTCGCCCTTTGTACTGATATCATATCCCATCTCCCAGGAACAGACATTATTCTGCCCCTCAATGCGATAACTGCCCTCTTTGGTGCACCGGTTGTAATATGGGTGATCGTCAGGGGAACTAAATTCGGACGAGGAGTAATCACATGAATGAAAAACCAGTATTATCCTGCACCGATCTTACCATCGGATATAAAAGCCAGAAGACAGCGGTGAAAGAGATCTCAAAAGGCCTCAACCTAACGCTTAAAAGAAAGGAACTGGTCTGTCTGATAGGTCCGAACGGATCAGGAAAATCAACCCTTATTCGTACACTTACCGGTATCCAGCCCTCGATATGTGGTGAGGTCTGGCTTCATGGCAGACGAATCAATGAGTTCACCTCTGATGAAAAAGCCAAAACCCTGAGCGTAGTCCTGACGACTCCTGTCCAGACTGGTTACATGACCGCGTTTGACATCGTCGCCCTAGGCCGGTTTCCCTACACAAACTGGGCAGGAAGACTGTCTAATTCAGACAAGAGTATTGTAACCAATGCCCTTTCTTCGGTCGGTGCCGGGAACCTCTCCCACCGGTTCATCCACGAGATGAGTGATGGTGAGAAACAGAAGGTGATGATCGCCCGGGCCCTTGCACAGGAACCTGAACTGATGGTTCTCGATGAACCAACCGCCTTTCTGGATCTGCCTCACAAGATAGAGACGATGCGAATCCTCCGGATGGTTGCCCAGAAAACAGGAAAATCCATCCTCCTCTCAACACATGACCTGAATCTTGCTATCCGGTGTGCTGACCAGCTCTGGATCCTGAACAGGTCAGGCACAATGATTGCAGGAACTCCTGAAGATCTCGTCCTCTCCGGAATCTTCGGATCAGCCTTTGAGATAGATGGAGTGCATTTTGATACCACTCGCGGTGAGTTCACTATTCCAGTAGAAAAACGGGGAACGTTCCACCTGGATGCACCCGAATCCATCCAGAAGATCTGGACTGCATATGCCATGGAAAGGATAGGATACGTTCCGGCAAATGGGTCTTCCCCGGATATCGTAATCCAGGTCACTACCGGCGATAGTACTCCGGTATGGCAGATCTCACACCAGGGTGGGAAGAAGGAATGTCAGAGTATCAGGGAGATGGTAGAGTGTATCTCCAGCTCATGGCATCTCACCGGAGGCGATCCCAATTAAGATCGCAGTCTACGGTAAAGGGGGAATCGGAAAATCGACGATTTCTGCAAATACTTCAGCGGCTCTTGCCGAAAAAGGGCACCGGGTACTCCAAATCGGATGTGATCCGAAGCATGACTCGACACGTCTGCTCCTTGGGGGGAAAATCCCAATGACGGCCCTGAGTTATATCAAGACTCAGCTTCCAAAAGAGAGACGGGCTGAAGAGATTGTCTTTCGGGGATATGGAAATGTCGCCTGTGTTGAAGCAGGCGGTCCTGAACCAGGAGTCGGATGTGCAGGAAGGGGGGTAATCACGACCTTTGAACTCCTCGAGGATCTCGGTGTCAGCTCAGACCTCTTTGACCTCACCTTGTATGATGTCCTTGGTGATGTGGTATGCGGTGGATTTGCGGTCCCTATTCGGAATGAATACGCCGATGCAGTGTATATTGTAACCTCCGGCGAGTACCTCTCACTCTATGCAGCCAATAATATCCTGAAAGGGATCCTGAATTTTACAGAAAGGGGCCCAAGAATTGCCGGCATCATCCACAACGCACGTGGAGATCCTGATGAAGAGGAACGGGTCAGGAGGTTCGCAGGAGCTGTCAGGCTGCCGGTTGTGATTCGTGTACCAAGGAGTGAAATCTTTGCCAGAGCCGAGAGAACTGGATGTACCCTGATTGAAGGACACCCGGATTCTGAAGAAGCAGAAGTCTTCAGAACTCTTGCCGTACATGCAGAAGACATCATGGGGGGTGGTGCACTTCTCCACCATGCCCTACCACTGAGTGATGAGGATCTTGAAGAGATTGTCCTGCAAAGGAACGATTCCCGGACAATTCACCGATTCTCCTTTTGTCAAGGAGAAGAGAAGGATTCCAGAAAGGCGGTGTCAGTATCCGTAAAGAATAAAAAGCCGCTTATTGGATGTGCTTTTGCAGGGGCGGTCTCTGTAACTGCCCAGGTCTCCGATGCCGTGACGATAATGCACTGCCCAAGGAGCTGCACCCTGATGATGTATGAAAAACTCCTGGATACCAGGCAGCATTCAACAACACGATTTGGCAGTTCCTATCAGCAGGGACTGATGGAGCGGCTCATCTCCACGGATATGAGAGATGAGGATTTCATATTCGGTGGGGAGAAAAAGTTACAAGAGACCCTGGATTCAGTAATCAGGGACGGATGCAAATTAATCTTCGTTGTTACGGCCTGCCCGCCAGGGATCATCGGTGATGATATTGGAAAGGTGATCTCGACTGTTATTCAAGGAAATCCGGATGTACGCATAATTCCGGTAAAAGTGGACGGGAACCTTGTCGGGGATTTCGTCCAGGGAGTCATGGATGGCTACGGGGCAGTAGCCGGCCTGATTGACGATAAGACAGAGAAAACCAATAGCCCATCAGTTAACCTCATCGCGGAAAAATGGTTGGCAGAAAACGAAGAAAGAAGTTACCAGGCAGTCAGGGATCTGCTCGGACGTCTTGGAATCGGGGTAAACTGCAGATTTCTGATAAATACAGACTCATCATCGCTGAAAAACTTCAATAAAGCAGGACTTGTTCTGCCGGCTGATAAGGATGACACAGTGGAGAGCATCAGGGAGATGCTTACATCCAGGTCATCGCTCCCGTTCCTTGATCTCCCCCTCCCAACCGGATTTTTCGAGACAAAACAGTGGCTTTTAGAAGTTTCACGGGTATTCGGAATGGAAGAGAAAGCAAAAGAGATTATTGCTGAAGAAGAGGCTAGATATCAGGAACAGATAAGAAAACTCAGGCATGATATGGAAGGTAAAACCATCCTTATATCAACCTATCCAAAGTCCCTTGACTGGGTTTTAGATATCGCTTCAGATCTTGGGATGAAGATCCTTAAGATAGGACTAACCTACTCCCCATTCTCTGAATCGTTCAGATCAAGATATGCAGATGCATTCCCGATTGTGCATTCGTACTCCATCGAGATGAGATCTGAGGATATCAGTGAACTAAAACCTGACCTGGTCCTGTACACCTATCCAACGCTCAGGAGATCTGATGAAGCACGGAGTGCTCACATCCCCTATGCCCCGGGTTTTGGATTTCAGGTGGCAATTGAACGGGCAAAGAAGTGGAATCTCCTGATGAAACTGCCGGTATCCGAAGGATGGAAAAAGGACGGGGAGGGGATCATATGAAACTGGATCCAGACGGGTTCATCGGAACCCTGCTTGCGATTGAAGGAATTTTGGATGCCAGGGCAGTGATGAACGGCCCTACCGGCTGCAGGGGTAATCCGGCCTATTTCTCTGACCGGCATTTCCCCCGGGAAAACTCCCTGAACCGGAGATCTTTTGAGGAGCCATTCTTCTTTGGACAGTCGAGGATACCCTGTACTTACCTTGACAGCGATGACTATATTCTCGGATCTGCTGGTAAACTCCGGGAGATCCTTCCACTCATTGCAGAAAAAGGGGATTCTTTTCTTGCGATTGTCAACTCACCTGGTGCTTCACTCATCGGAGATGACCTGAACCGGTTTCTCGTAGAAGCGAACCTTGATTCTATCTGTATGGCCTTTGAAGGAGCAGCATATTCGTACCCCCTGGCAACCGGGTTTGATATGGCAATGGTTTCAATCCTCCGCTGGCTCAAACTAAACAAGTTTCCCAAAGTGAAAAACCGGGTCAACCTCCTTGGATTTTCTATAAACCAGAAGTTCTGGAAGGGTAATGTCGCAGAACTAAAAAAACTCTGCGAACTGATGGGTCTTTATGTGGTCTGTGTCCCGGGTGCAGGATCCGGTATCGCAGAGATCAGGGAGTCAACAACAGCCAGCTGCAATATCGTTGTCTATCCGGAGTATTCCACAAAAACTGCAGAGTATCTTGAATCTGAATATGATATCCCGGCTGTTATACCTGCGGGAGGAGCACCGGTTGGCTTTACCCAGACTGAAGAATGGATATCTGCCGTCGCCGATGCTACAGGAAGAGACCCGAACCCAGCTCTTGAATATCTCAAAGAACAGCGGGTTCATGCCTTCCACCAGATATCGAGGTATCACCATGAAGCAGGATATCCAAAAGGAGCAACCTTTTCCATCAGGGGAGACTCCTCGTTTGTCCTGCCCCTGACCAGGTGGCTGTTTGAGTACCTTAGTATGCTTCCGGTATCAGTTGAGTTTGCAGAAGGACAAGACCCTGAGATGACAGGAAAACTCACAGAATTTCTCAAAACACATGAAATACCGGCTCTTGGAGCTGATCCATCTATTGTACAGCCTGATTTTTATTTTGGTGACAGCCTTACCGGGAAGGATCTTGAATTATCCGGGAAGTGCAGAAAAACGATTGAACTTTACAACCGGACGACCAGTGACATCTACTTTACAGAGAAAGCATACCTAGGAGGAACAGGAGCCCTCTGGATTCTTGAAGAGATCTTTCAGACGGTTAAAGATTTTTCCGAGTAAAAAGAGTTTTTTATTCTCCTTTTGATTATGATCGGAAAAATTCGTCCTCATCTTCAGGAGGTATGAAAATGAGAATTCTGAGGAAGAATTCACACAAACTTTTTTACCATTATACCGTAATCCGCCGGAAGACATACCCGGATATACACAATATAATCACCGAGAAGACAGCTAAAAGCCCGATGGAGAAGAAGGGAATCGTCCCGGATCCGAGATCCCGGATAGCATCGATAGCAAAACTTAAGGGATTGACATGGGCTATGGCACAAAGCCAATCTGGCATCACATCATAGGGCATCGGGGCACTCGAAGTGAAGAAGAGGGGCATGGTGACCATGGCCGTAAAAGCTGCAAAGGAGTCATGATCATCCAGATAGAGAGCGATTGTGGTTGAAAAGGCAGAGATAAACACCCCAAACAGGAAGAGGATGAGATATATCAGCCCATACTGTAGGGGATTTAATATCGTGGCACCAATCAGAATTACAAGGACCAGGATGATGGTTGACTGCAGAATTCCCCGAAGAGTGATGAAGAGGATCTTACTTACCAGGATGCTCTCACGTGGAACCGGCATGGCAAGGAACTTATTCAAAAATCCAAGCATCTTGTCAAACATCAGAAGGGATCCACTTGATATTCCTGCAGTCTGAATCGTCATCACGAGAATTCCGGGTGTGATAAAATCAAGATAATTTCCCGTAAACTCGACCGGAAGGGCAAGCCCGACGAACATGAGCCAGGCAGCTGGAAGCACCAGGGTTGAGACTACTCCGACCCGGTACCGGAACCACCGGATAAAATCCCTCTGTATGTAGGTGAATACTCCTTTCATCATCTCCTCCTGAGCATCAGACGGTATTTCCACTCTTCAAAACCCGTTGATTCCTCCTGCTTTCCCACCGACTGGAGGAATACATCATCAAGAGTTGGTTCACGAAGAGACATAGCCCGGATACTGTTTCCAGCACGGCTGAGGGCATCAGCGAGTGTTGGGAGTGCCTCTCTCCCGTTCTCAGCTGTAAACGAGAGTTCATCTCCGGATTGACCGACAAACAGAACACCTTCCAGGTCTACTGGCACATATTCACCATTTACAATAACAGAGATGACATCCTTCATCAGGTGTGATTTTAATTCAGCGGGTTTTCCAAGGACTGCAATCATGCCATGATTGATGATCCCGACCCGGTCGCAGTACCGGTCTGCCTCATCCATGTAATGGGTAGTCACAAAGATCGTCATCCCTTTCCGGTTCAGTGCATGGATATGCTCCCAGATTTTCTTTCTGGCTGCAACATCGAGCCCGAGTGTTGGTTCATCAAGGAATATCACTTCAGGTTCGTGTACCAGGGCTTCTGCCAGTTCAAGCCTCCTTCGCATCCCACCGGAGTAGGTCTTTGCCAGATCGTCGGCACGGGAAGAGAGTTCCATCACTTCAAGGAGCTCATCAACCCGGTCCCGGGGATTGGAAACACCATACAATTTAGCAAAAAAGAGCATGTTCTCCCGTCCGGTCAGGTTGGTGTCAATTGCCATATCCTGGGGGACATAACTGATAGAGCTTCGAACCTTGTCTGGATCCTTCCGGGTATCATATCCACAGATGCTTGCAGTTCCCCTGTCTTGGGTGAGAAGGGTAGTAAGCATCAGAACTGTTGTCGTCTTTCCTGACCCATTCGGTCCAAGAAGCCCGAAAATTTCCTTATCCGCCTCGATGTTCAGGCCGTTTACCGCACAAAAATCTCCAAAAAATTTGGTGAGATCTTCAGTCTGAATGGCGGTCATGAGATCTCATCCCATCCTGACCGGATGCCATCCAGGCATCCCACTCTTTTCCGGAGAGAGATGCTCTTCAGTCTCATGGATTCTCTTCCCCCATCTGTTCAAAGAAGTTCTCTGACTCAAGATATATCTCCTGCAATCTGCGGATCGTCTCGTCATCAGTATCCCAGAAACCTCTCTGGTTTGCTTCCAGCAGCCTTCCGGCTATGCTGTGAAGGGCATACGGATTGTTCTCTTCAATCCATTTCCTATTCTCCTCATTAAAGAGGAAATGCTCTGTCGCTGCCTGGTACTCCCAGTCATCAACCGCATCAGAGGTCACATCCCACCCGAAGGTGTACTCGATGGTGTTCATGACCTCCTGGACTCCCCTGAATCCATGGGGCTTCAGCCCTTCAAGCCACCTGGGGTTGAGCACACGGCTCCGGAAAATAAACCTGATCTCCTCGTCAAGGAGGCGTGTCTTCACGTTCTTCGGATCTGATGCTTCACCGATCACCGATACCGGATCTTTGTCACCGTAGGTTTTGACACAGGCATTCATCCCGCCAAGGAAGATATAATCGTCATCAACATCCAGAATATCAAATTCACGGGAGACACGATTTTTCACCGTAACATCAAGGTGCCCCATCTGCTCCCTGAAGAGTTCAGGGAATTTCTCTCCACGGTATTTCCGGCCATAGGCATGAGCACCCCAGGTCGTATACACCTCTGCAAGATCGCTTCGGTCGTTCCAGGCAGAAGCATGAACAACCTCACCAATCGCACATCCGTGGTTTCCGGGAGGGTCTCCAAATATCCGGATAAGAGCCATATCTCTGGCTTCCTGCTCGGAGAAACCTTCCTTTAACTTCTCCACCATATCCTGTTTTAAGTGGGCAGAGAGGAAGTTGACATCATCTGATTCATCCAGTGAGGCAATGATCTCAACACCTTCATCGATCATATTGACCAACATGGGGAAGGTATCCCGAAACATTCCGCTTATCCGGAGGGTTACATCGATTCGTGGCCTTCCAAGTTCCTTTGCCGGAATGACCTCTAGCCCGGTCACCGCACCGCCCCGGTCAGACCAGATCGGCCTCAGCCCCATCAGCCAGAAGATGTAAGCGATATCATCTCCTCCGGTCCTCATCGTGTCAGTCGCCCAGACGACAATCCCTACTCTTTCGGGATATTCACCCTTTTCCTGGATATACCGCTCAACCATCAGGTCTGCCATAGCTTTGCCTGTCTTCCAGGCAGCCTGGGTCGGGATGGTTGCAGGATCAATCGAGTAACAATTCTTCCCCGTAGGGAGGAGATGAACATTGCCCCTTGTAGGATCCCCGCTTGGTCCCGGGGGTACATATCCTGCATCAAGAGCCCTGACCAGGTTTGTCACTTCATCCGTTGTCTTATATAGGGTATCAACGATGGTCTCACAGATAAACCGGACACATGTTTCAAGGCCAGAATTATCTTCTCCATATTCATCCCGAATCAAGGAGAGTGACTCCTCCAGGCTGAAATCGCATTCTGCCATCCGGTCAATCAGGTTCCGGCTCTTACAGTCGATCATATCGATGAGAGCTCCGTTCATCTGATCGTGCTTCTCATTGAATCCCGAAGGATCATCAAGGAGGGATCTCAAAGAGAGGGATAACGATGCTGCGATACTCTCACGAAGAGATGGAACATTCCCGTTTTCAAGCCTGGTCAGGGCATAGATCATCTCCCTGAAACGAACATCTGCCGGAGGAAGACCGAAGATATGAAGGCCGTCTTTGATTATAGTATCCCTGACCTCACAGATGTAATCATAGAGCCGCTCTGCATTTACTGCAACTTCATCGGGCTGAGCATCCTGGTTGAGACCTAAGTCATGTGTGAGATTCTGGGCCAGGACAATCCGGTGTATCTCTTCGATGAGTTCTGCAGATTTTTGTTCTTCTTTTCCGCTTTTCGCTCTCAGGTACTCCTGCAGAATCGTATCAAGTTCCGAAAGATCCCCGTACCCTTCTGCCCGCATCATGGCAGATATGAGATAGTCAAGGAGGACTGCCCAGGTCCTCCTTTTTGCCTCCACTGCTTCACCAGGATCATTGATGATATACGGATAGATATGCGGCATATCTTCAAAAACCAGGTCTGGATAGCATTCTTCAGACATTGCATTCCCCTTGCCGGGGAGCCACTCAAGGGTTCCGTGGGTTCCTACGTGGACCACCGCATGGGCTCCGAATACGTGCTTTATCCACCGGTAATAAGCGACGTAATGGTGTGGCATCACGAGGTCATTTGAGTGAATAAGAGACTCGACCTGCTCAAATAATCCCCTTGGCGGTTGTATTCCAAGGAAGATGTTTCCGTTCATCCGGCCGGGAATACAGAGTTCCCCACCATGAAGGAACAATTCACCCGGTGCATCACCCCAGTCGGCAGATATTTTGGCCTGATTCTTCTCGGGGATTTTGGAAAACCAATCCCGATACTGTTCAGCGTTCACAAAACCTCCAGATCTCTCCCGCATCTGGTCATGGGTGATGTACCTGATATCGTTGGTAAGACCGGCAATCATCCAGTTAATCAGTTCGTTCCCGGTTTTTGGGATATAATCCACCTTGTATCCCTCATTTTTGAGACGCTTTAGTATCTCGATGATACTCCTCGGGGTATCAAGACCTCCGGCATCTCCAAGAGCATCCATATCCCCGGTATACTGGTATAGGAATATCGCTATCTTTCTATTCTGTACCGGCGTCCGTTTCAATTCTGCCCACCGGAGCGCCATCTCTGCAATACGCTCAGGCCTTCCTGGGATTGGCACTGCAACGTTCTTTTTCCCCTCATATTCATCCGTGGTGGCAAGGGGTATGGTGATTACCTGTCCGTCATATTCAGGCCAGATAACTCCGGATGAGATCTCCATCGCAGAAAGGCCAAGATCATCTTCCTTCCAAGTCTCATATGACCGGTACATCGTGATAGTCTGAAGGAGGGGGACGTTCAGATCATCAAAGAAGTTGTATATCGGCTCTTTCTTCATCCCGTCATTAGGATCAGAGAGACTAATCTGGGAGAATGACATGTTGATGATGAGAACATCAACCAGCGGCTTATTACCATGGATCAGGTACTGTTCGATGAATTTCCGAATCCCTATTGCCCCGGTGACCTCATTCGGGCTTGTTACGAGGAAGAAAGGGAGAACATTCATCCCCCTGGATTCAAGAGCAGATATCAGGGTATCAATCGGAAGGATGTTCTTCCTGACAAAAAAGAACTGGTGAAGGAGAATTCCGGCTGTTGGTTTATCAGGATCCAGTCGTTTTATATGGGCAGCGTAATCATAGACTTCCGGTAATGTCGGGTGATAGAATCCTTCAGTCGGTGGATATTGCAAGGGAGGAACAGAAACCTCTATTCTGGCAATGGTTTTACAGGCCCAGAGAATGAGACTTCTTGTGTTCTCCTTTCCGCCAAGTTCTATACATGCATGAACAAAGTCATAGTCGTCGTCAGAGAACGGGAAGATATCCCGGTATTCCTTCATCTCTTCCGGGATTGAGCTTCCGATAAAGGTTCCAACCTTTTGCTCCCTGACCAGAGCAATAAGGCGATCGTATTTCTTGAAATAGGTGGCACTTCCGTGATTGCTCACAAGGAGCAGATCACAGCTTTTTACTTCCTCCAGGATTTTAATAAACCTCTTCTCTTCAGAATCCAGTTCTTCTGAAGTTGCCTGAAGAATCGTAACCGGGCTAACTTCACTACATGATTCTGCTGCTTCATAAAGCCAGGGATTTTCTCCGGTTCCTGCACTAATATAGACTATTTTCACTTTGTATCCTCCATTCATGAATCCACCACTCGTTCCGGATGATAGTATCGATACATTCCATATATTTTGCATTACTGAAAAAAAAGATGAGCGAAACGATTTTTTATCCAATGAAAAAATCATGAAAGAGAGGGTTTCATTTCATGCAGTAATATCTTCAAAAATACCAAAGATTAAGGTTAAAACAAATTTCCCTGAGCATATATGAGCCAAAAGACAGGACAGATTAGGAAACCATTAAAAATGGACCTCCAACTCTTCAGTTTAACCTGTCATATGGAAAGATCTATTCCGGATTCATTATGAATCCCGGATTTCCATTTTTGTTTTCAGGATTTCAACAGACTTTAAAAATGTTAATTCATTGATTTTGTCTAAAACCTGTTCCAGATTTTCCTTTGCAAAGACATTTTCCGGATCAATCAGGAGTGCCTGATTAAATGCCTTGGATGCATCTTCCAACTTATCAATCTCAACAAGGACAGAGCCCTTGTTATTCCAGGCATCAATATTCTCATGGTCGATTGAGAGTGCCTGGTTATAAGCCCTGATAGCTTCCTCATATTTTTCAAGTTTTTGCAGAACTGATCCTTTAAGATTCCAGAGTGATGAATTCCCAGGTTCGAGTATCAGTGCCTGATTATATGCATCGACGGATTCGTTGTATCTACCGGAATTTGAAAGGTCAATCCCGAGAGTTACCAGCATTGTTGCATTTTGGGGATCTTTTTTTAATAGTGTATCAACCGGTTTATCATTGTCATCACCAAAAACCCCACATATGGCATTTCCCGCAATGCAAACGAGAGAGACAATAAATAAAAGAGAGAGAAAAGAGATATTTTTCATGATGAGATAATGTTCATGTAATCAGCGATAAACCTTTTTTATAAAACCATAATTCCGATATCTGATTTCGGGATTCGCCTCTCATCGTTTATAAAAGACCGTACCAGGCTACGTATGAAAAGATTACCATAATGACCATGATAATAATGATTCCTTTATAGATACAGGAGTAGCATATCCGGCTTCCAAGATGAATACATTCAATACAATGGTTTTTTCCACATAAACGGCAGGTATGTTCTCCAACATTGTCTTCATGATGGACACAGGGGTTTTGTGTCATATCATATAATAGCGCCCCATTTGGTAAAAAACCTGGGAATAATGATATTTTTTTAGAATAATACAAGATAGTTTGAAAATTCCCCTTCATCCTATTATCTCAATCGCAGACATGATACTAACCAGGAGATGATAAAATACTCACCTAAAGTCCGGATATATCAGATTTACACCAATTAAAGGGCATTATACCATTATCACAATTAAGAGAAATCCGGTTGGTTTTAAGTCTCACTGATAGGGAAATTTTCAACCAGAAGAGAATGGAGAGGGCTTCCATCCGGGTTCTATATAAATCGGCGATTTTTCCCGAACTGAAGAGCCCAAGATATAAAGAGAGTATTGGTTTTCACTGATACACTTAAAAAGGGGGATCTAAATAGGGGGCATGCAATGGTATCGCACATATATATGTATGCTTGGCGACCCCTTGATAAATCGAGATTCTGAGTTTAATCATCAAAAAATGACCATAATAAGGATATTTGTTTTGATTATATCTTCCGAATGATTAATTTGTGCCCTGAGTAAAATCTTCAGAATCATCAGACAAGGTATCCTGAACACTGATCGATAATCTAGTATAAGCCGTGGAAGAAGAAACCTTACCATCAGACCACCGGATTTCCCAGTCTACCTGATATGTTCCAGGCAGGTAGAATGTATGGGTATAATCACGCCCGGAATACTTTTTCTGATTACTCTTCCAGGTCCATTGAATAGGAGTAATTCCCCCAGTAGCAGAAGATTCATCAGAAAAATGAACATTTAATGGTGCTGGTCCTTCTGTAGGATCAGCAATTATTTCCACATGATATTCCACCGGAACTCCGGAGTCGATATTATCCCGTTCTGAATACCGGATGATGGTTTTAGTACCTATTTGCTCTTTTTCTGCATCGAATATAGCACCAAATCCGGAAATACCTTTAAAAGACTGCATATCACTCGTAAGATCAGTAATGGTTGAACCAGAACCTGAAGTTACATGTGAGAGACCTTTTTTCTGGGATTCCTGGTTTGAGGGAGATATATCAGATGGAGCGATCTCATCATAGAGGACCTGAATATAGGTATTGTCCGGTTTTAATGCAGATGCTTTTTGTATCGCTGATCCTGCCTTTTCCATATCCCCTGCTTGTGCATAGATTACTGCAGCATAATACCAGGCAAGAGCATCTGAAGGGCCATAAGTGGTAGCCTTTTCAATACTTACTAATGCCCCGTCCAGATTATCTGCATTAGCCTGAGATACTGCCTTGTATGTTAAAGCCAGGACATTTCGTGCATCCAGTTTTATAGCATCATCAAATGTACTGACCGCGAAGGGATATGAACCAAGATAGAATTTCACCATGCCAAGACCGATGATTACATCGATATTCCGATCATCTTTACTTAATGCGGTTTCAAAGGCATCTTCTGCATCTTTATACCGCTCCATACCGATGAGATAATTACCCATATCGATGTAATAACTAACCGGAGGGGTACGTCCTTCTTCCTGGAAAAATTCCGAGTCAGATTCTATCATTGCAGCATTATCGGCTTTTTTATCCCATTGCAGATCGTGAGAACCTGAAGATGGAGATTTTTTATTAAATTCATCTGATGTAATAAGGTCAAGATATCCTAAAAAATTCGCAGTTACAGGTAAATTACTCCTTTCTGTAACCTCAATTTTTTGGGCTACTACCTTTGTGTCCTCAATCGGTTCAAGATCATCTGGCACTCCAAGAACTTTTTGCTCCTTTCCTGGTACAATAGTTTGAACTGGTGTGGTATCCTGAACCACTCCATTTGTACTTCTATCATTTGCAATTATCTCAACAATTTTCGCAGGGCTTACTGACCTTCCAGTATAAGGAGAACCATCAGGAGCACGAAAATTATCATACAAGTCATTCAGGTTTGAACTGACCCATACCAAGTACTTTCCTGGAGCATACGCCTCATCTCCTGTATTCCATCCATCATCTGATCCAACTTTGGTGTGGCCCTCATCGGTTCCTACCCAGTACCACTCTTTAGAATCAATCGGGAGATTTTCAAGAGAAATCATCTGGTTATTCTTTCCCGGGACTTCAGTGATAATTTCTCCATTCTCTCCTTGTTTTAGCGATATCGTAAAGGGTGCATCATCTGGGGTGTATCCAGTTCTTCCGGTAGCACTTCCCATGTTTGTCTCTATGAGGAAATTTACATAATTTCCTTTGGAAGTTTTTTTTCCTGAAATGTCTTCTCCGGAGGAGCCGTCAAGGATCTTCATGCTTATAGATGGTTCAACGAGAGTGAACACGAGATCACCGTGATTTTTTCCATCCCAGAGGTACCATTCTCCATCTTTTGCGAAAAATAGATCAGGATCCACAAAGAAATCTGCCGGGTCTTCAATTTTTTGAATATCTGAAGGAGATGCATCTTCAGGAGGAATACAACCGTAACTACGCTCCCCGATTGTTCCTCCATATATAACCGTCTTTCCATCTTCAGAAAGGCTATATACCGGATCAGTAACATCCTCCTCCTTGGTTTTAGAGAGCCCACAGGGATCATCATACCACCCAATCATTACAGGTTTATTGATGTATCCGGTGAGATCCAGACCACTTTCACCGATAAATACCTCATTTCCGGGTGAGATTTTATTAATAACCGCAGTTGCAGGAAATGATACAGATATCAATACCAGCATTAATAAGCAAACTACCATCCAATACGCTTTATTGTGCATGTAAACTCCATTCAGGATATCCATCCGTGTTCAGTTAATATCCCAAACCATAAAGAAATCAGGATAAATATTTTTTTTACATGTCAAAATTTATAACCTTATCGAATCGAAATATACCACTGTAGTATCAATTACGGCGAGAAAGAATTATTTCGACGATTTTTTTCAGTAATTATTCTGTTTTTTGAGAAAAGTCAATCTTTTATTAAAATTCCAGGTACTTTTTAGTATATCAGAAAAAATTAAAGTATAGATATCATTCCTTCAATAACATTGATTTTATTTTTCAAATTACAGCGAAAAAACGTCTAATCCTGGCTATGTCTGATGTTGTACCATGACTTTAAAACCAACCAGATATTTTCATTTTCACTTTCATCTTTTAAAAAACCCATTGTGCTGATTTTTCATTAAATGGAACGAAGGACAATATATAAATCTTTTTTCCCGCATCCTTCAGCCTATATAATATAGAAATATTCCTCCCCAAAGGGGAGATCATCAATGTACAGACCGTTTTTGTTCTCCCAGAAGAATCTTCAGAAAAAAATTTCGTCCACTACTTATAGATAGGGTTGGTGTATATCTACCGCAATTATCCTGCAGAAAGAACACAAACGGGCAAGGGCCATCGTTTATACACTTTTCACATAACCCACATCATGAATATTACTACCTCCTTGTTCTGGATCAGCGATGAATGAATTTGCCTTTTCCGTGTGCTTATCATATCTGAATAATGCCAAGGAAAGGATTCAAATATCTAAAAGAATGGATGAATTCCAGTAATTCGTATTATTTCTTAATTTTTAAAAAAACGGTCTTTATTTCGGGACGGAAAAATTTTTCCTGTAATGATATGTTGGTAGTAATTTTTTCCTTTGTTAAGCGAATTAAGAACGCTCATAGGTTAATTCAGGATTCTTACTTCCCTTTATAAATGAAATAAAGCCCCTTTCCCCTCTTTTCCTTCACGACGTACCCTAAATCCTCCAGATGCATAAGATCTGTCCGGGCAGTCTGGTAAACCACATTAAACCGCTCTGCTATCTGATAAATAGTGAACAGTTGCCCCGGAGCCTCCATCATCTCGGTAAAAATCTCCCCCTGCCGGGGGGTAATGTTATTATCCAACCGGACAATTTCCTGTGATTTTCGTTGCTGATCCTGCTTTTCTTCAATAAATGTAATCATTTCATCAAGTGCCTTATTCATACAATCGATATGATACCGGATAAAATACGTCAGATCTAACTGATCAAATTCGGTATGGAGATATGCAAGGGAATATTTTCCTTTGGTCTTAAGGATACTCCGTGAGATTGAAAGATATTCCATTAACCAGTATCCCCGGGAAAGCGTATACCAGTAGAACAGACTTCTTGCGGTCCGGCCATTCCCATCATTAAACGGATGAATGTAACCGACCAGAAAATGAATTATTATCCCTTTGATAATAGGATGAATGAACTTTTCTTCATCATCCTGGTTAGCAAATTCACATAACTGCTCGAGTAACCGTGAAATCTCCTGCCAATCCGGGGGGATGTGATATACCACATTATTGACCACATCCATCACCCTCACATCATTACTATTCCGGAAATGACCAACATCTTCAGGATCAATCGTATCTTTTGTTACCATCCGTTGAATTTCCAGAAGTAGATCCGGAGTTAATCGGTCCTCTTTCTTCCTGGTGATCATCTGCAGGGTATTGTAATTATTGAGGACCATCTGCTCTCCATGGCTCCTTGGTTTTCTCTTCTGCTCGATCATAATCCTGGCTTTTTTCCGGGTAGTAACCGCCCCCTCAAGAATACTTGATGCTATTGCTTCTTCAATCAGGGATGAAACGATGTATCGTTTGTCTAGCTGAAGAGATCTGTTTTGTATCTGGATTGTTCCGGAGAGGTACCGATCAAAAAGATGAAGACTTTTTTGTATTGTCGGAATTGGTGAGTACTCCATTTTTAAAAGAGGATACGAAATTTTCTCCATCTTTTGGGATCGAAACACCTTCATTGCAGTCCAGGTTTCCAACCTCTCCTCTTCATCCTGTATCCGGTAAGTCAGTTCATCCCAGTAGAGGTACCGGTCATTAAACGCATCAACGGTCTTTTTAAAATCAGAATCCTCAAAGTATCGAAGAAGGATTTGGTTAATAAATGACAAATCAGAGATATCAGGAGGTTTTAACGGTAATGATTTCATGGTTTAAATAATTACTGAATAATATTAGTTATACTAATTTTAACCATATTAGTATATTTTAGTATTCAATCTCTTCGTAATATCGTTATACTAATTTTAATCAAATTAGTATGTTTTAGTAGTATAAGAAAAATGTGTTTAAAAGAAAAATCCTAAGCATTTATCGTTTTGTTTAGTTTGTGGGGCCCAAAAAACTCCGGAGGTAAAAGACAGGATGAGAGTATTTTCAACGGTTTACAGTCAGATTCGCGATTATTAGCATCCGGTAATCTCCAGGAGATCATCCAACAGGTGAACGATTTCCGGATCGATGCGGAACTTGATGGGAGTATGTTAAACTCGTGGATTCGGATCTTCCAAAGGGGGTACCGGTATGAAATTTATGACGACGAAAACAGTAGTCGAGGTTCTTTCTTTCTCTCCGAAGATAATCCGGTAGATGATCAGGACCGGTGAACTAATAGCGTACCGGACTTAGGGAGAATTCCGAATTCAGGAGGAGGATCTGATCTTGGTCCTGACCCGGTGCAGGATCGAACCCTCTCCTCATGTAAGGGAGGAATAATCCTATCCGGTTCCCTTCCGGTCTCGTATGTTAGCATCTTTTTCTTTCCCTGCTCATTGTTTCTGATGGATGCTTTTCCGGTTGAGATCCAGTACCCAACAACCATAACTCTCCGTTCTAATTTTTTGTTAATTGGATTTTGAATTTTTTTTAATAAATTCTGGTTTTTTTTAATTCGGATAGATATTGTTGACTTTAACCCATAGTAATGGTCAAATTTTTCGTTTTTATAAATATGGTTAACTGCTCATAAGAAAGTATATATACTTTTAAAAATCTGCCGCCGGCAGATATGGGCTCTAAATTTCAAAAAAAGTCAAATAATTCTCCTTTCAAAGGAAAAGAAAAGATTACAGTGGTTAGGGCAGTACGAGCAATTAATACTCATATTACCATTATGCCCTGTGGTACGTTTACTTCTGAGGATATCATAACCACTACTGTTGGAATGGCTTTGAATCGAAATTCTCCGACTTCAATATGCAGGGTACCTGATCTGAAATTCCCCTCATGTACGACCTATCACGCATGCACTAATTCGTTAGAATATGTGGAATTAGAGGAAAATAACTCGAAATTATTTCAGGAATTTGCACATCAATTTCTCGATAAAGGAAAGTACTACACATTCGCAATAGATGAAGTAAATGATCCTTATTATGGAAAAAAAGTACCAGAAAATGAAGATTTTATTGTAGGTGGGAAACAGAAAAAATCCACGAACCATTTTTATTCATATATTTCCTTGTATGTGACCATACGAAATCGAAGAGTAACATTGGCTGTTTTTCCTGTTCGGAAAAGTCAAAGCAAGTGTTCTAGCATAAAACGGTTTATTGAGATTATTAGAGAAGAAGGATACCACATTCGTGTTCTTTTGTTGGATCGAGGGTTTTATTCAGCCGAGATATTTCATTATCTCCAAAGCGAAGGAATTCCCCATATTATGCCTGTAAAAGTATACGGTAAGAAATTAAAAGAATTATTGAATCAAAATGAACTTCGACAATTCGAGTATACAATATATGAGGATAGTAAAAAACCACAAACAATCAAAATAATACGATATTTATATCGCAAAATCACAAAGGACGGCACAATAGAAGAAAAAAATCGAGGGTTTGTATATTTTGGTCTTGAATGGAGTTTATTAAAAATTAAATCCGAATACAGAACTCGATTTGCGATAGAATCATCTTATCGAATGAGAAATATCGTTCGACCAAGGACCTCTACGCGAGATCCGGTTATTAGGTATTTTTTTACTATCGTATCGTTTCTGCTTAAAAATATCTGGGTTGTTATTCTACATGAGAATTTTCGAAGGAAACAAAGAGGGCCAATTGTAATAATTAGTGATTGGTTTCGTTTTGAAGCATTTATCGGGCGGATGTGGAATGCTATCGCCAAATTGGCTTCAAATACGCTACATCTCTCTAATTTCGATGAAATAACCTAAATTTTCATCTGCTGACAATTATTAGCGAAAGATCATCTCTTCTTCATAGCTTTGGCGATTTAGTTCGGGAGGTATAATTGGAGATTTTTACAAAAATATTCAGATAAATCTTTACTGAAAGAGGATGGAAAAACAAAATTCTGAAAAGTTAACTTATATTCAATGAAGATGACATTACTGATTTTTTTTGTTTGAAAAATTTGTCAGACAATACCTTTTGAAACGTTTCTGATTGTTGGGTACTGAGATCGGGAAGTGTGGAGTGTGGAGTGAATTGTTCCCATAAAGGAATGAGGTGACATCCGGTGTCCGGTAGTTCCCGGCAACTCATCATACCCGATCACTCCCGAACTGTTCACCCGGATGGTGGAAAGAGCCGATCTGGTGAACCGGATATCCCGGGAAAGGACCGCCCGGTCATCAGAACAGATGTTGAAAGTACGTCTGCCATGTTCGAATCCCCTGCCGTGATCTCTCACGGCTGAATAGAAATTGGCGGGAGCATGTAAATGGTTGAACCGGGATCTGAAACGGAGGGAGAAGAGGAGATGGATAAGGGAATGGAGCGATAAACGCGACAATATTAATAATTAGTGTCATTTCAACGCTATAGAATTCCCTAACCACCCATACAGGATTTCCCGTTTAATATTCTAATCCATCATCCATGACCAGATTCAAAGAGAGTACGATGAGTATTTTATAGCTTGGTTGATAAGAAATCCCGGGTTTGATTCCAATAATTCTATACCCCTTCCTCTTTTGGGAAGTAGATTCAGGCCAACAGGATTAACCAAACTTCCCTGACAGCCATGAATTATTATATTATCGATTCACCCCATGCAGGGCCCATTGATATCAGCTTATTCCACCGGAAATGACAAAGACCCATTTATTAAATAAAGACCAGAAATCCCTTATTTCTTAGGATTATACAAATATTGGATCAATTTTGCAGAACATAACAATATCGCCAATGAATCCGAGTAATTTCGATGAAGCGAAAAAAATGATGGAGAAATCTTTTGCTGCTTCTATGGATGATTTACCGGATAAATTTGGAGCTAATCATAACCCCGAAGACCTCCCTTCAATAGATGGCATACTCGAAAAAACAGAAGACACTCCATTAGTATTTTATCAAGACGAGACGATGGTGGGAGGGGCTGTACTGACAATTAATGATGATAATAACAACATTTTAAGCCTTTTATTTGTCGACTCAAATTGTCTTGATAGAGGTATCGGCTATAGAGCATGGCTGGAAATAGAGAATAGATATCCACAAACAAAGACATGGACAACATTCACACCACCCGATTTGATGAGAAATGTGTACTTTTATGTAAACAAATGTGGTTTTCAGATCATCAGAGTAGATGGTCCCAAAAGTGATGACCCAATGTTTGTGTTTCAAAAAGTTATGCGAAAATAAAATTATTTCACCCCAAACACCGCCCCCTTCTTCTCCTTCCCTTCAAGTACCCGTTTCACCCTCCGGACCGGAGCAACATACAACCTCTCTTTAATCATCATCTTCACTCCTCTCCCACTCCCGGACAGACTCATCATCCCGACTGCTCCCCCATCCCGGTCCCGGATCACCTCTTCTCCTAACCGGAGAAGAAACGAGATCACCTGGGATTTCCCAACCTGAAACGATCCGATCCCGTCCAGGTATATCACAATCATCTCTCCTTCCATCCGGAACCGGCCCACTTTCTCCAGCGAACGGGACAAATGCTCGCGAACAACCGCAAACCTCCGGAGGGGAAGAACCCTTCCAGGTCAGGCCATTACACTTTCAGGTCTGTATAAACCTAGAAATTTTTTTCTCTCCTCCTCTGTAGGATCCGGGTCCGGTGATAATATGCCCGTGAGCTTCCTATGCCGAAGACCTGGTATTCACTCCGGACCAGCCAACCCGCAACACGTCACTGTACAAGTCTCTTCCAACGGATAGATCCGGAGATATCCGATACCCTTCCTGTGATATTACGTAGCGATACTTTCCTATGATTGTCTGTTATTTACTTCAAATTGAAATTGAATCCCATATTTTCAGGGAAGATGTTTATTGCTCTGAAAATAAGATAATATAAAGAATTTTAGCATCTTCCTGACTACCATGAAATTAACCATCCTCTGTGAAAAAGATGAAGAAGGGCATTTCATCATGGAATGTCCTGAACTTCCAGGCTGTCTTTCAGAAGGGGATACCCTCGAAGAAGCTCTGGAGTCTATCAACGAAGCTATTGCCGGGTGTATTACCAGTCGTATAAAAATCGCCACCTGCAAACTCCTGAATAATAAAACTCCTGATAATCTCTCCTTCTCACTTGAGATACCTGAAAGTACTCATGCAGATCCCCTAAATACCCGTCTTCGCACCCGGGAATATCGCACGCAGACCAGACGAGTCATCACGTTCTCACCTCTGACTCGCAGAGCTGGGAATAACAGGTCTCACCCGTCCCGAAGTGTGATCACAGGGAATCCTGCCAGGCGATCGCATCACCATCACAGAAATCACCACTGGTTAAGCACCGGTCCATCTCTCCAGCCGGGAATGGTGCAAAGCTGGCTGGACTTCATCGTCAACTCCGATGGTAACAGGCCTTGCGAAGTGTTCCCGGTTGGGTCTTTCCCTTCGTTCGTTCCAAGTAATGGGTGGGCTTTGTCCCGCAGACGATACACGGTTTCTTGTCGGGCCAGCCATCCACCGGTCTGATATCCAGAAGTCATACATACTGGGATCCCAGGAATAGGCTTTCGGCAGTCGGTAAACTGTATTCTGTTCTCCCTCACCGGTGAAACAGGTTCCCCAGTTCACCTTGAATTAACACAGAAAATCCCTTTCACAGGAGGTCAATCAGTATATATATCGACATAATCATCATTTTATAAAATCTAGAGGATGAAATAAAATTCATCAATATAATAATTTCATTACCCGGTCCCAAGTACTGCCTGATGAGGTCCAGTTAATGCACTCTCCAGAACGCTTGATCTGGTCTTCATACGCTCAAACTCTTCTGGTGTATAACAGAGATAATCTATTGAATATCCTGTTCTGATTCTTTTTCTGACCAGGGGAAACCGCTCATGCTGGGGAACATCTTTGAAAGACTCTGATACCACTATCACATCAAGATCTGATTCATCATGGGCTGTTCCCTGTACCCGTGAACCAAACAGGATTACATCTTCAGGCTGAAAGAGTTCAATAAGTCTCGGAAGTATCTCTGATCTAAACAGATCAATAACCGGATCAATCATGGATTACTCCCATCAGGATATAACAGCACAGCAAATATCTTCTGTGCCTTCCTGATCCGGTCCCTTGCAATAGCCTCGGTATAGTATTCACAGGGGATCACCTCGCTCATATCAGGATATCGTGATGTCTGGTAATCACCCATCAGGTCGATAAGATCAGGTAAGATCTCATCCGGACACTCGAGAAGAACCCCAAGTCGTTCAAGATCATGGGTTCTTGGGATGGAACGACCGGATACCGAGATCAGCCCTTTGAGCAGTTTTTCTACAGACTGATGAGAGTAGAACGCTGCCGAATCAAATCCTGCTATTGAAAGGTTCTTTTCAGCAATCTGGAGATCATGGACTGCCTGCTTAATCCACCGGTCTCCAATCTCCTCATAATCTGTCACTGATCTCCTCCGTGCTGTATTTACTCATTGTTTTTCTGTTCTCAAAAGGATACCTGAAGATTATCCGGCCAATACCTCTGATAACTCTTGTATGACCGGTTGTAACTGTGCCCGAAAGAGTTGTATCGCTTTTACTCTCCCCCCGGTCAGAAAATGGCTGATTATCCAGGTCATCCATCTCAATGCTGAGCGAAGTTCCCATATGGTCCCGGATCATCTCCAGCCACCTTACCGGCTCATCTGAAAAAACATGACCATTCCCATCGATCCATTCTTCGGTAACACCCACGACATCGATAATATAGAACAGGGTTTTTCAATACATCGAATTTCGGTTATGAAGTCGTACTTTGGATTTCATAATCCAGGGCTGGAACGATAAGAAATATAATATAATCAATCTTATAGAGTGGTTAAAAAATGAGTAAAACACGAAGTGTTTTACAAAAACTATGCCCCAGCCCGGATTTGAACCGGGGACAACCAGATCTTCAGTCTGGCGCTCTCCCAGTCTGAGCTACTGAGGCGCGACTATACAGATTGAATTCATGCATAATTAATACTTTCCTTTTGATGTTGAGATCAACCACCTCTTGCATGACCGGACAATGCATCTACACCACGTCCATTAAGGCATCTGAAGACCGACATTATCCCGATGTTTTTCAGGAAACGGAGTGCACAACCGGATATCGCTAAAATTACTGCAGATATCGCCCTCCGGACAGCAAAAGTAGTTCATCTTACTCACAATGATTTTGATGCAGTCGGCGCAGATGCAGTTCACCGTATCAGGTACAGGAATGAAGGAGTCCACACCATATTCAGTTCGGTAGGTAAATTCCCCATATACCTGGAGTTATTCACCCAGATTGCAGGAAACGGAGATACCCTCTCCATCAGTGACCTTTCATACCGCCGGGGACTTGAATCACATCTCCGGAAAATCAGGCAGAAAGGATGGAGAATCGAATGGCGTGATCATCACCGATGGCATGAAGATGAGATCGGGCTGGTGAAAAGTATTGTAGATCATTTACATATCGATACCGGGAGATGTGCCTGTGGCATATGTGCAAGTGACCTGACTCCCGATGATATCATCACCCAGGAAATTGCCCTGGTGGTGTGTGATTATGACCTCTGGAAACACCAGGATCCGAGATCAGGAGTTCTTGGCTTAGTTCTCCAGCGACATAAAAACAGGGAACATGTCAGAGACATGTTAATGCTCGGGGTATTTGATGACAAACTTATCCGGAGTGAATATGAAGATATCATGCGGGAGATGAACCGGGTCATGGAACGGACAAAAAAAGCGGCCAGTATTCTGGGATCCAGATACCGCACCATAGTAACCCCGATGTATGGATATCCTAGTGAAACCGCTGCATACCTTCGGAAAGAACTCGGATCAGATATCGAAGTGCTGGTATCGAAGTCGGGTAAATTCTCTATACGATCTGTCCCTCCAATCAGCCATAAAATAGCAAGGGAATTTGGTGGTGGCGGACATCCCAATGCAGCGGGAGGGTTTTTTAACTTTACCCTGAAAGACAAAATACTCCTTTTTCTCCTGAAAAGAAACCGGTGGTTTACAAAAATCGCACGTTATGCAGACACTATAGAGAAATAACTGCAGAACCCTTAATTTTTTTCCAGCATTCATCCTCCGAACCGATACAATACCCTGCTACCTTCAGATGGTCAGAATCCACATACTGCATCATGCCCGAAATATCGCGTTCTGATGCATTACAAAGAGTTATCGTCCGGATTTGATACTGATCAATAAGGTCATCCATGAGTGAAATTTTATCTGCCGGAAGGATAAGATCCCGTGAATATTCTAAAAATTCTTCAAGCATATCGGATGTTGGGTCATGAATGTAAAGCACATTTTTCGGGCCTACCAGAAGTTCAATCTCAAGAGGGAGGGGGCAGGTCAGGTGAATGACATGACCGGTTATCCTGTTATCACGAAGTGTTCTCAGTAAATGATTGAAAGAATGACATATTTCAGCAAATGCATCTTCATTTTCCGGAGCAGGAGAAGATGAAAGAACTGATGGACTTTCATGCACTGACCGGATACTCACTTCATGTTTTGTTAGCATGGAGTAATCACGGACAATTTCATTCGATTCGACCAAAGGGCCCATTTCTTCATCCCATGAGAGTGCCTTTTCAATCCGGGGACGGAGGTATCTTCCACCAACCCCCATCTCATCAATTTTTGCATCTTTCTGAGCAGAATAAGACCGATACATCTGAAAAGTAATCAGATCAGCCTCAATTCCCCGGTGCCGGGAGATCAAATCTTTCAGGTCAGAAATAACCGGGATATCTGGTTCTGACCCGAGTGAAATGGATTTTAACGGATATTTTTTACTCATTTGTGTCCGGTCTCCTCATGGTGCCAGCCTGCGCAAGGACCAGCCTCATTCTCGTGCCGGTCACGGAATAAGGAAAACAGGGGTACTCATGCTCTGTATATTTTATAGAATTATCTTCAAAAATGTACCTTAATGAATAGCCGCCCACTTCTTGTAACTTGTGGCCTTCCATATACCAACGGCCCCTGTCATCTTGGCCATCTCCGGACTTATGTGCCTGCTGATTTTTATGTCAGGTTCATGCGTCATTCCGGGGAAGAGGTGGTCTTTATCTGCGGCTCAGATAATCATGGGACACCCATTGTCGTAAGTGCAGAAAAAGAAGGAATAACCCCAAGACTTCTCTCCGAACGATATCATACTCATTTTGCAGAGACCTTCAAAAAAATGCAGGTGAAGTTTGATCATTTTGGGATGACCGATGATCCGGCAACTCACGCTCGTGCAAAGCACCTGGTTGGAAGATTAATAGATCGGGGATATGTGTATCCAAAAGTAATCCAGCAGGCATATTGTACAAAATGTCAGAAATTCCTTCCTGACCGGTACCTTGAGGGCATCTGTCCGTACTGTAAGAAACCGGCACGGGGAGATGAATGTGACCAGGGATGTGGAAAACATCTCGAACCAGGAGAAATTCTTGAGCCTACCTGCAAAATTTGTGGAAGTCGTGCTGAGTACCGGGAACAGGAACACTTCTTCTTTAAACTATCCGGATTCCATGACTGGCTGAAAAACTACCTTGGTGAGTTGAAAGGAACGGATAATGCCATCAATTATGCAATGGGCTGGGTAAATGAAGACCTGCATGACTGGTGTATCACCCGGACCCTTGACTGGGGAGTAAAATTCCCCGGACATGACAATCTGGTAGTGTATGTCTGGGTTGACGCCCCCATTGGATATATTGCATTTACCGAGGAATGGGCAGCACAGGCAGGAAAAGACTGGAAAGATTACTGGTGCGGGGAAAATACGAGAGTTACCCATTTCATCGGGCAGGACATCACATACCATCACTGTATCTTCTGGCCTGCCATGCTCCAGGGTGCCGGATATGGCATTCCACATGCAGTGGTTGCTTCAGGAATGCTTAAAATTGACGACCATAAGTTCTCAAAATCACGTGGGTATGTGGTCTGGACAAATGAGGACTACCTGGATCAGGGACTTCCGGCTGATTATCTCAGGTATTATATGCTGACCTATACCAGCCACACCAAAGAGATGAACTTCTCCTGGCAGCTCTTCCAGGAACGGGTCAATAATGAAGTAGTGAATAATTTAGGGAATTTTATTTACCGTTCTCTTCATCTCTCGCACAAACAGTTCGGAGGAGTTCCGGAAGGAACTGTTGAAGAAGAGATAAAAACCAGGATACATGAAACCATTAAGACGGTAACATCCCTTGTTGAGTCTTTTGATTTTAAAGGGGCCGTAGATAGTATCCTGTTACTTTCAGCCTGGGGTAACACATACATTCAGAGTAAAGAACCCTGGAAACTTGCAAAGACTGATCCAATCGCAATGGCTCAGGTTATGTGCAACTGTCTGCACCTGGCAAAGGCATTAGTGCTCATGATTGAACCGGTTATGCCGGAACGGGCATCTCTCATATGGGGTCAGCTTGGACAAAGCGAAGAAATCTCAAATGCTAACTTCGAAGATTTGAATAATAACCTGACACCCGGGTCACTACCCGCACCATCCATTGTATTTACAAAAATTGATGATAAAATGACAGCAGATTTTGATTGCAGACTCAGGGAACGTGTAGATGCACTGGATGCAGAGAAAAAACCACAGACCCCTCATATTAGTATAGACGAGTTTGCAAAGGTTGAGATGAAAACCGGAAAAGTTCTCTCTGCAGAACCGGTTCCCAAATCATCCAAACTTCTGAAACTGCAGGTCAGTCTTGGAGATGAAGTACGGCAGATTGTCAGCGGTATCGCCCAGTTCCATAAACCTGAAGATCTGGTTGGAAAAGACGTCGTAGTTTGTACCAATTTAAAACCAGCGAAAATCTTTGGAATAGAGAGTAATGGAATGATCCTTGCTGCCGGAGATGAAGCATCACTTCTGACCCCAATAAGTCCCGTGTCTCCAGGAACAAAAATCCGATAAACTCTATTTTTCCAACTTTTTTATTGCTGCTGATAAGGATGCATGAACATCCGGATCTGATTCATGTTTCATTGCTTCCTGTAATAAATCAACAATAGTATTATCACCGGACATAGAAAGCCCGTCAGCCGCGATTCTCCGGGTATATGAGTGATCATCAGAGAGCATCCGGGTAAGGACAGGGACAACCCGTGGATCCTGCATTCTGCCCAGTGATTTTGTTGCCATGTACCTCACATGATCTTTTGGGTCGGATGTAAGCCGGATAAGGGGATCTATAGATCCAATATCACCAATTCCCCCGAGTGCTTCAGCGGCACGATACCGAATTACCCAGTTGTCATCTTCAAGGAGCGTTTGTAGATCCGAAACTGCAGAGGTTCCGGTTTTCACAAGGTTTTCCATGCTGAGTGCACGAACTTCCTTCTCGGCACTCCGAAGTCCGGACAAATAAATCCCGATATTATCTGATACCATGATAAAAAAAAGGAAAAAAAGAGATTAGTAAGTCGACGTATATTCGTGTGTCTGGGCGAGATCAAACAATCCGCTTGCAACTGTTCTCTGACGATCCTTAATCATCGTTGTAACATTCGTCGGAGTTGAACAGTCCTCTGTTGAAGCCGGATCACCGGTAACAAAGTTCGTATTCATGAATACTTCCGCTGAACCTACCGCCAGGGTATTATTTGCATCAGTACCGAGGCCCTGAGCATCAAACCCATACCGGAGGTTTACCGGCACTGTTGAACTCTCTGAAATTGCCCTGCCACTCAGTTCTGTCACTGCTGCAACTTCCCGGACATTCATTCTGCTTCCTGCATCCACTGTTCCGGAGAATGCTGCTGATCCGGCATTGGTTCCACCGGCAAAGACACAACGTCCAACGTCAGTACTGTTAGAGGATGCCCCATCCACAGTAATAGTACCCTGTTCATCCCAGATCAGACTTCCACTATTATCAGTCTCAAAATTCACCGTATGCCTGACATTCAAATTATCTCTGCCCTGGGATACATTTGAACCGTCCATACTGTAATCTTTGGTGTATAACGTCTGCCCGTCAGCTCCCAGGGTATCTTCAGTGTACGTGAAAATTGCCCTGGTCTCCCCATCTGTCAGATTGTGATCAAGCAGATTTGATCCCTCATTGCTCGACTGGTGCCATTCCATATCATGGTCAACGATAAAGGTCCCGATACATGTAGCATCAATGGTAGTACTAATCCCAGTCTGATCATATAATGCTGAAGTGGGACGGATTGCAGATGCCCACCCCGTAATCATCAGTAAAACGATAATAAGCGTTAAGCTTATCCGCCTTAATTTACAGGCTTCCATATTGATCAACCCCATCAAATTACTGACCACATCCGTAGTCAAATTGGTCACGAAAATTTCGTCGGTGATCCATATATACCTTGTTAAATTTTAATGGAAAAATATTCGAAATTTAAGCATTATAAAGAAAAATAAATATAAAAAATTTAATTTAATCGAGTGATGAAAAAAGGGAGCGGATTTAGGCAAGGTAATCCGCGGGCTTAGGCAGCTCTTCCTTGAGCCCCTTGCGCTTACGGATCTGCAGAACAATTTCTTTCGCAGAACCGGATGGAACTATCTCAAATCCGGCGAATTCACTGTTCCACATGGCACGACCCTCGGTTGCTGACCTGACATCCCCGGCAAACCCGAAGAGTTCTGCAACCGGTGCCTTACCGATTACGGTAATGGTATCTCCTTCACTTGCCATGTCAAAGACCTGACCGCGGCGGCTCTGGATCTGTGAGGTAGCACCTCCCATATTATCCTGCGGAACGGTGATGTGCAGTTTCTGCAGTGGTTCAAGAAGGGAATCCCCTGCAAGAAGCATACCACCCTTGATTGCACTCCGCACTGCCGGAATAACCTGTGCCGGACCACGGTGAATAGCATCCTCGTGAAGCTTGACATCAACAAGTTTGATGAGCATATTCTGGACAGGCTCATCTGCAAGCGGCCCGCCATCAAGGGCTTCGTGGATACCGTCGATGATAAGTTCCATTGTTTCATTCAGGTACTGAATACCTTTTGTCATATCAAGGAGGATGTTGGTTGCATAGATGTCCTTGACACTTTTTGCTTCATCCTTCTCAAATCCGGCCTTGACCATCGCGTCACGACGCTCAAGTGATTCCTGATTCATGGAAATTTCATGACTCTTGATCATTTCAACAACATGCTCAGGAAGTGGATGAAGAGTGAAATAGAACCGGTTATGGCGGTTTGGAGACTTCCCTTCTACTGGATCAGTGAGTTCCTGGGTGATGGTCTCACGGTACACCACAATTGGTTCTGAAGTGATGATCTCAACACCCTTATCACGCTTGATACGTCCGGTGATAATTTCAAGGTGCAGTTCCCCCATACCAGAGATAAGGTGCTCCCCTGTCTCTTCATTAATATTGACACGAAGTGTTGGATCTTCCTTTGCCACCTGTCGTAAAACTTCGACAAGTTTTGGGAGATCCTTCATGTTCTTTGCTTCAACTGCAACAGTAACGACAGGTTCAGAGTAATGCTCAAGTGACTCGAACGGAGTCATTTCCATAAGGCTGGAAACCGTTGAACCGACGACCGCATCTTTGAGACCGGTAACTGCTGCGATGTTTCCTGCATAAAGCTCCGGAACCTCCACTCTGGTCGGACCCATAAAGATACCAACCTGCTGAAGACGGTTTACCTTTTTTGCAGTTCCCATGATATACATCTCATCGCCACGGGTTAATTTTCCGGAGAAGAGACGTCCGGTGGCAACTTCACCAGCATGAGGATCAAAGGAGATATCGGTGACCATCATACAGCTTGGTGCAGTTGGATCACAGGTCATCATACCCTTGCCTTCAGGAGTGTTGACATCACCATGCCAGATAACACCAACACGGCGTGGCTGAGCGATTTTTGGGTTTGGAAGGAAGGATACGACCATATCAAGGACGACTTCACAGAGGGGACTCTTCTTTGCAAGTTCCTTCATCTCTCCTTTTTTACAGTGTTCATACACTTCTTTAAAGGAGATTCCGGACTTTTTCATGTAGGGAACAGATATTGCCCAGTTGTACAACGCTGAACCAAATGCAACCGTACCACCGGCAGCATCAAGTTTCCAGCCATTGTTGTACATTTCCTCGTTCATACCCTTGATCAGCTTGTTTACCTTGTCAATGACCTTACCAAGCCGGATCTGCATCTCCATTTCATCGACCTGCAGCTCATTGATAAGCCGGTCAACCTTGTTGATGAATAAAACAGGTTTTACACGCTCTTTAAGTGCCTGCCGAAGGACAGTTTCTGTCTGAGGCATGGTCCCTTCGACTGCATCGACAAGAACGACTGCTCCGTCAACAGCACGCATGGCACGGGTAACATCTCCACCAAAATCAACGTGACCGGGAGTATCAATCATGTTGATGAGGTATTCTTTTCCCCCATACTCGTGAACCATCGAAACGTTTGATGCATCAATGGTGATACCACGGGCCTGTTCTTCTTCGTCAGAATCCATCCAGCAGGCTTTTCCCGCCAGATCTCCACTGATAATACCTGCACCGGCCAGAAGGTTGTCAGAAAGGGTCGTCTTACCATGATCGATATGGGCAACAATACCAATGTTTCTGATACTTTCCGGCTGGTTCATGAGCTGCATGACGCGCTCGACCGTTTTCTTCCCTCGGCTCATATTTCACCTGAAATTTTTTAAAAAAACAGAAATGGGATATTTTTTACCGTGCAGACTTTGCAACACGTTCCCGTTCTTCACGCTTTGCGACAGAGTAGCACTTTGGATCCCCATTTGAGGCTGCAATGAGTTCCTCAGCAAGGGCGTTCGCGACAGGTTTCTTCTTTTTATGGGAAGCAGAATACACGCCTGCTGCAATTAATCCGACTGCGGTATTGACTCTTCGCATCGGAGCAGTGTCAACGGACTTTGGCACATTGATACCACCATATTTGAGACGAACAGTCTCTTCACGCGGACCGGTATTTGCAACAGCATCACAGAGGACTTCTATTGGATTCTTCTTGGTCTTCTGGTGGACTATGTCAAATGCGTCCTTGACGATGCGGATTGCAAGCTGCTTCTTTCCAGTGTTTACTTCAGTACGCATCAGCTGGTTAATCAGCCGCTCGACGATGAGCATATTTGCCTTATGGAATTCCTGGCGGGTTAATCTTCCACAGGAATGAGGAACCATCATCGAGTTCAGGTTTACGTACCTGGCGATACCCGGGTCGCGAATAGCGACCTCACTTGTGTCCCAGCGGTTAAAAAGGAGCCGTGCCGGGGCAGATACTTCTTCACTCATCACGATCACCTGCGTGGCTTCTCCTTCCTGCCTATAACCAATTCATGGAGACAGACATTATTCACTTTTGTCACCACGAACCGGACCCCGGGAATATCTCCCATTGAACGACCGAGACGACCGCCGATACCTTCGATTTCTACTTCATCGTGTTCATCAATGAAGTTGATTGCTCCGTCACCAACCGCAAATGCGGATACCTGACGACCATTCTTGATAAGCTGAACACGGACACATTTCCGGATAGCTGAGTTTGGCTGTTTTGCTTCAACTCCAATCTTCTCAAGAACAATACCTCTGCCCTGGGGCGCGCCCTCCAGAGGATCTGACTTAAGTTTCAGACCACCGGCAGTTCTTGCGAAATGCGGGTCGCTCCAGCGAAATCTCGATGAGTCACGCTTTAACTTACGTGCTGCAAATTTACCCTGTCCCATTACATCACTCTGATAATCTTCGATAGATTCACCTAAATCCGGTGAAAAAGAATCCAAATGCGCGACAAATCAGATATAATATGTCGGCTTTGAAACCTGTCTGTATACGTTGACACTTATGCAATATAATAGTTGTATCCACGTTCAACCTGATCATATGCAGATCAGACTGTACAAAGAGGTCTCATTTGATGCCAGCCACCGGCTTTTGCATTACCAGGGCAAATGCCATAATCTACACGGCCACAGGTGGAGAGTGGAAGTGTGGCTCTCAGGTTGCACTGATAAGGAGACAAATATTCTGGTTGACTATAATGAAATTCGTGAAGTCGTGGATTATTATGATCATGAGATAATCCTCAATGAATCTGACCCCATGGTCCCGCGTATCCAGGAATTTCATGATGTCATTACGACACCAGGTGACCCAACAAGTGAACTTCTGGCCCTTCTTATCAGGGACGAGATAGAACGAAGGTATCAGAATTGTGGAAGAAACATCATCGTAGATACAATCCGGGTCTGGGAATCCCCGACCGGATGTGCAGAACTCAGGCATGAAGATAGCTGAAGTATTCTCTTCACTCCAGGGAGAAGGTCTAACTTCCGGTTACCCTACGGTCTTCATCCGTCTCGCAGGCTGCAACCTCGCATGTACTTATTGCGACACCCCTGCAAGCAGAACCGGGGGAGAAGAGTTCAATGTTGATCAGCTTGTCGATCAGGTACTGAATGAAAAACCATTGTATGTCTGTATAACCGGAGGTGAACCCCTGCTCCAGTCTGATGAGGTGGCAAACCTTGCGGAAAGATTAATTTTGGCAGGAAAAAAGGTAAGCATCGAGACAAATGGAACTATTCCTTTTGACATGCTGCCGGAGGAGGTATCAATATGTATGGATGTAAAATGCCCCTCATCAGGTGAAAAAAGTAATTTAACCCTTCTTTCAGCCCTAAAACCAAAAGATTCAGTGAAGTTTGTTGTAGGGACGGATGAAGATCTTACCTATGCACAATCTGTAATAGAGAATTATTCAATACATGCTGAGATCTTTATTTCTCCAGTCTATGGAACTGATTATCAGCATATCGCAGCATATATCCTCAAACAAAACCTCCCGGCACGATTGCAACTCCAGTTACACAAATTTATAGGAATGCCCTGAAATGAAAGCAGTTTGTCTCCTGTCAGGTGGAATGGACTCATCCACCCTTGCATACCTTGCAAAACATGACGGATATGATATCCTTGCCCTCCACTTTACGTATGGGCAGCGTACAGAACAAAAAGAGCGTGAATGTGCACACCAAATAGCACACCACCTCAATGCCCTGGAATTTCTGGATGTAGACCTTGCATATCTGAAAGCGGTCGGAGCATCAAGCCTGACCGACTCCAAAATCCCGGTAAAATCCCACAACGAAGCAGGTGAAGGAGTCCCACAAACGTATGTTCCATTCAGAAATGCCAACCTTCTATCAGTAGCGACAAGTTTTGCTGAAGCGCGGGGTGCCGATGCAATATACATAGGTGTCCAGGCATCTGATTATTCTGGATATCCTGATTGCAGGCCGGAATTTATTGAGGCTTTCCAGCAGGTGATAACACTTGGAACCAGGCCGGGATCAGGCATAGCTCTGAAAACACCATTTGTCAGACTTAATAAAATGGAAATACTGAAGATTGGAATGGATCTTGGTGTCCCATATGAGGATACCTGGTCTTGTTATTCAGAAAACGATTTGGCCTGCGGCGTTTGTGGTTCATGTCACTTCAGACTTGAGGCATTCAGGCAGATTGGGATCAAAGACCCGATTCCCTACCGGTGAAATCTATGGAGCTTTACCGTGGACGCAGGTTATGGGTGGAAAAACGACTTTTCCAGCTCCCTCATGGAAAGGAAAAGGAGATGGTCGTTGTTCATCCGGGGGATGCAGTTGTCATTCTTCCGAGGGAAGGAGATAATTTTCTACTCATCAGGCAATGGCGGGCCCCGATAAACCAGTATATCTTCGAAGCACCTGCCGGAACAATGGAAGAAGGGGAAGACCCTCTTTATACAGCCCGGCGTGAACTCATTGAAGAGACCGGGATGGATGCAAAAACCCTTATTCCTCGTGGCTTTATCTATACCACTCCCGGTTTTGCCGATGAAAAACTCTGGCTTTTTGAGGCTATTGATCTTACACCATCCGGTGAATTTTCACCAGATGATGATGAGGTCATTGAACCGGTCAGGTTCTCTGCATCAAAAATCGGGGAGATGATTCTGAACGGAGAAATTATTGATGCAAAAACCATCTGTATCTTCTTCCGGTGCTTGGGTGAAAAGTTTGCCTGATATTCGCCTGATTGCTGTTTTCTTTGCGCTTGTATCCGGAGCCTTTGTTATGGGCTGCAGCGGACCGGGGGAGGAAACCATTGGGAGTTCATGGAACCTCTCTTCTGATGGTAGTATCCGGTTCACTTTCCCCGAAGTAAAAGTTCAGGAATCTGTTACGGAGAAGAATGCTAATCTGACCGTAACAGATCTCATGTTCAAAGGTTTTGCAGGAGATGTTCATGCGATATTGGTAAGTCCAAAAAAGCCGAATGCATTTTTAATCTGGGCTCCGGGAGCCAATAATCCTGCATCCGGCTATCTTGATTACATGAAATACTATCCTGCTCATGATATCGCTGTTCTAATCATGGATGTCCGGGGGAATGGGGGACTTACACCCGGATATCCAATGGATATTGAACGGGACGCAGGACTCTTTGTAAAAGGAGAATGGCCACAGTGGTATCTTATTGCTGCAGATATGATATCAGCACAGCAGTACATCCACCGGATTTTTCCATCAGTTCCGGTCTATGCAGTAGGGGATTCAAATGGGGGGAGATATGCCGCACTTGCTGCAGGATCTGATCCGGGTTTTGCCGGATATATGGGAATCTCAACTTCCGGGTTTTCACACATCGGCGATCAGTACTCTTCCCCGGTAAGAGAATTCCTGCTCAGTATTGATCCAGAGGTGCAGGTACCAGAAATCATTCCAAGACCGGTGATGATCTTCCATGCCCCTGAAGATCCAGTGATTCCCTTTGAAGATGGGCGTGCACTCGCGGGAGCAGCAGGAGACAAGGCAATATTTATTTCTTTCAACGGAACCCATGGAGGAAACAGGGAGGTTGATGACCACATTATCACCTTCCTTCAGAATTCATAACCCGGAAAATGATCGGGGTGAACCTTAAGTCAAACCGGTGTCAATATATACCAGCTTATAGTGTAGGATTGTCTCATGAGCGAAGCGGTTGAACTGGACGATGCAAGACGGAAATATGAATTTAAAAAGATGCTTGAGCGTCTGGAAGCAAAAGAAGGTAGTGGAACAGAGTTAATCTCCCTGTACATTCCTCCAGATAAACAGATCTATGATGTAACCGCCCAGCTTCGGGACGAGTTTGGCCAGTGTGCAAACATCAAATCAAAACAGACGCGTACGAATGTTCAAAGTGCAATATCCAGTATTCTGTCCAGATTAAAATATTATTCCAAACCTCCGGAAAATGGAATCGCAGTTTTTTGTGGAACGGTGAACAAACATGGTGACCGGCAGGACCTTGAATGTGACATCGTCAATCCCCCGGAACCACTGGGCCTCTATCTGTACAGGTGCAGTTCTCGTTTTGAACTGGAACCTCTACGTGATATGCTGGAGGAAAAATACGTTTACGGTCTTCTGGTAATAGACAGGCGAGAGGCATACTGGGGCTTTTTACGGGGAAACAGAATTGATCCCATTGGTGGAACAACCTCGACGGTTCCGGGAAAACAGAGGAAAGGAGGTCAGTCAAGTATCCGTTTTGAACGACTTCGTCTGATCGCCATCAATGATTTCTATAAAAAAGTCGGTGAGCGTTCCAGCGAGATATTCTTAAGCGAAAAGGACTTTTTTGAACGGTTTAAAGGACTGCTGATAGGTGGCCCCTCCCCGACAAAAGAAGAGTTTGAAGAGGGTAACTTCCTCCATCACGAAGTTCAGAAGAGAGTTCTCGGACTTTTTGATGTTGCCTATACAAACGAAAGCGGTCTTCCGGAACTTGTCGATGCTGCAGAAGATGCCCTCAAAGGACAGGAAGTAATTGAAGAAAAGCATCTCATGGATAGATTCTTCAAAGAGCTCGTGAAGGACAATGGCCTTGCTGCATATGGTGAGCAGTCCATACGGGCAAATCTGGAGATTGGTGCAGTCGATATGCTGTTATTGTCAGATAAATTACGAAAAAGCAGACTGTCCATAAAGTGTGATGCATGTGGATATACAGAACAAAAAACAATTCAGGTAAAACCTGGTGAGAACGCAGAAGATACAGAACTCGGGAGCTGCCCGACCTGTACTTCTCCTCTCGTTCTTGCCGACTCATCAGATATCGTTGATGAACTGACATACCTTGCAGACCAGTCAAATAGTAAAGTTGCCATCATTTCTGATGACTTTGAAGAAGGTTCACAGTTATTCACCGCTTTTGGTGGCATAGCTGCAATTCTCAGATACAGGACCGGATACTAATGTACCTTACATTATGTGATAAAATCGGGGCAATACTCCGTGAACACACAGGAAAGGCGGATGCTATGCTCACCGACGGCGGGGATCATGCCGATGTTGCCTCCACCATTGCATTCAGCCTGGCAAAAGAATACAAAAAAGCACCGGCAGTAATTGCAAAAGACATCGTAAATGCAATTCGTGAGCAGGTAATGCAGGATACGGGAGCCACGACTCTTGCAGTCGGCCCGTATGTAAACTTCATCTTTGGTAACAAATACTGCTCTGATGTCCTAAGCCTGGCAGTCAGGGATGGATATGGTGCAGGACAGACTAAATCAGAACGGGTAGTTCTTGAACACACCTCGGCAAACCCGAATGGTCCTCTTCATGTTGGGCATATCAGAAATACCATCATCGGTGATACGTTAACCCGGTGTTTCAGAAAAGCCGGATACCCCCTTGAAGTCCAGTATTACGTCAACGACATGGGCAGACAGATAGCAATCGTTGCCTGGGGAATTGCAACCCAGGGGGCTGATATCAATGCCGAAGGAAAGGGAGACCACCTGATTGCAGATGTTTATATCGAAGCAAACAAGAACCTCGATAAAGATTCCACATTGAATGAAGAGATTGACAAACTCATGCAACGAGTGGAGTCCGGAGACCCGGAAACCATCAGCCAGTTTAAAATCCCGGTCAAACGATGCCTTGACGGATTTAAAGACACCCTGGCTGCAATGCAGGTAAAACATGACCGGTTCGTGTATGAGAGTGATTTTATCAGGAACGGAGATACTGAAAAACTACTCTCCCGGATATCACATCTTCCTGAAGCGAAAATTGAGGAGACGCTCTCCCTTGACCTGACCAATTATGGATTTGAGAAGAATTACATTTTAAGGCGGTCAGACGGGACCAGTGTATACGCAGCTCGTGATCTTGCGTTTCATATCTGGAAGGGACACAATTTTGACCGGGTCATAGATATTCTTGGTGCAGATCACAAACTGATCGGAACCCAGCTCCAGGCTACCCTGAATATCCTTGGAGAAAAAGCACCTGAAATTGTATTTTTTGAATTTGTCTCACTTCCTGAAGGTTCAATGAGCACCCGGAGAGGGAAATTTATCTCTGCAGATGAACTCATCGCTGAAACCGAGAGGAGAGCACTTGAAGAAGTGACCGTCAGAAGACCGGAACTTGACGAGACTGAACGAAAAAAGATTGCCAGTGCAGTAGCAATCTCGGCTATCAGATATGATATTGTACGGACAATTCCGGAAAAGAGCACAGTCTTTGACTGGAAAGAGGCATTGGACTTTGAAAAACAGAGCGGGCCATATATCCAGTATGCTCATGCCCGGGCCTGCAGTATTCTTGATAAGGCCGGAACCTTCACCCCATGTTACGAGGCAGAAGGAGAGGGTGAAATTGTGCTTGCAAAGCAGATTGCACTGTTTCCAAAAGTCATCAATGATGTGGTGAATGAACTAAAGCCGCATCTTCTTGCCATCTATGCCCGTGAACTTGCTGACATTTTCAACTCGTTTTATCATGCAGAACCGGTTCTTCGTGCAGAGGAAAAGACCAGAAACCGCAGGCTGACCCTTGTAGATGCAACAAGAAATACACTCAAAGAAGCACTGGAGACCCTGGGTATTGATGCCCTCCGAGCCATGTGAACCTCCGGAGAAAGTTCTCCGGAAAATGGGTTACCAGTTTTTCCATCCTGATTCTTCAGCTGCATTAAAACCATGCCTCTGGTGTAAACGGTCTCTTACCGGTGGCGACCAGTGTTATAAAAACCAGTTCTACGGGATAACCAGCCACCGGTGTGTTCAGATGACACCAACACTCCGGTGTAACCATAAGTGTCTTTTCTGCTGGCGTTCGTTTGAACATGAGTATATCGGTGAAAAAGAGTTATCTCCAGCCGATATCGTTTCAAAGATTCCGTTTCTTCAGAAAAAGGCCTTGGGAGGATACAAAGTCTCATACCGGGTCACCAAGGAGAAATGGGAAGAAGCGCTTCGTCCTGATCAGTATGCAATATCACTGTCAGGAGAACCAACCCTGTATACACACCTCCCGGAACTAATTGATCTCCTTAATCAGACAGAAGGAACAACGTTCCTCGTATCGAACGGAACAATGCCCGGGGTTCTCAGAAACTGCCATCCGTATCAGAAGTATATCTCCCTGACCGGACCGGACCGGGAAACCTATCTCAAAATTGCAAGGCCGGATGAAGATTACTGGGACAGGATTCTTGAAAGTATCTCTGACCTTGGTCATGAGACTGATGCAGGAAACCGGACTGCAATCCGGGTAACCCTGGTTAAGGGGATCAATGATCAGGATCCTGCCGGGTACGCACGAATTATCCAGGAAAGCGGAGCACAGTTCGTTGAGGTGAAGGCATACATGCATGTCGGATACAGCCAGCGCAGACTTACGATTAAGCATATGCCCCTGCATGAAGAGATTGAGCAGTTCACGAAACAGATGCTCCCCCATCTTTCTTACAAAGTCCGGGGAGAAAACACCCTTTCAAGGGTTATTTGTCTGGAGCGAGATTCATGATATTTGATACAGAACACTATAAAAAACTGGGAAAAGAGGACTTTGAATCGGCCTGGCATGCAGGTCCGTCAGTCCTTACTCCTCCATCAGCATCGTCCCTCTATCCCCGTCTGACATATTCACGGGCACGGGTTCATCCGGTTTTTGAAACCATTCATCGTCTCCGGGAAGCATATCTTGCCATCGGTTTTGATGAAGCAGAAAACCCCATAATCGTTGATGAGCAGGAGGTATACCGTCAGTTCGGACCTGAAGCAATGGCGGTCCTGGACCGGGTTTTTTATCTCGGAGGCCTTCCCCGCCCGAATGTCGGAATTGGTAAGGAGCAAATTTCCAAAATTAACACAATTCTTGGAAGGGATCTGACCGGAGATGAAGAAGAATCCTTACGAAAAACACTCCATGCCTATAAAAAATCAGATATTGACGGCGATGAACTGACATATGAGTTATCAGTGGTCCTCCACACTGATGATGCAAAAGTGGTGGATATCCTAGACCAGGTATTTCCGGAATTTCGTGAGTTAAAACCGGAGTCTTCACGGCAGACTCTCCGTTCCCATATGACAAGCGGATGGTTCCAGACTCTTGGAGCAGTCTGGGAGAAAATCCCGCATCCAATCAGACTCTTTTCCATTGACCGGTGTTTCAGAAGAGAACAGGCAGAAGACTCCCATCGATTGATGAGTTATCATTCAGCTTCCTGTGTTGTTGCTGGTGAAGATGTCACCATTGAAGATGGAAAAGCCGTTGCTCGGGCATTATTGTCAGCATTCGGTTACACGGATTTTCAATTCCGGCCTGATGAGAAGCGATCCAAGTATTATATGCCTGATACCCAGACTGAAGTGTATGCTGCTCATCCGGATCATGGTTGGGTAGAGGTTGCAACCTTCGGGATCTATTCTCCGGTCGCGCTATCAGAATACGGAATCGGCATTCCGGTCATGAACCTCGGCCTTGGAGTTGAACGAATGGCTATGATCATGAATAAGGCAAAGGACGTTCGTGAACTCTGTTTCCCACAATTTTTCCCGGTCCGGTATACAGATACCGAACTTGGAAGAGGAGTGTCATTAATCCAGGAACCAGAGACCACACCAGGAAAAACCCTTGTCCGATCTATCATGGAGACGGCAACAGCACAGGGATCAGCAAACGGCCCCTGTTCATTCAAGGTTTTTGAAGGAGAACTTATGGATACACAGGTGAGGGTTTTTGTTGAAGAACCTGAAGAGAATGCCAAACTTCTGGGACCTGCTTCATTGAATGAAATCTTCATTTACAACGGAGCAGTTCTCGGGGTTCCGGATACGGAAAAATTTGCGGAGGTTCGCAAAAACGGAATTCCAACCGGGATATCATACCTGTTTGCAGCGGCCTCGAAAGCAGCTGCAGAGATTGAGCATGCTGCACGTCAGGGTATGGAAACCACCGTGCAGGTGAAAATGGCTAAGCTCCCTGGAGATATTAACCTGAAAATTGAACCATGGGTAAGAAGATATATCACCGATAATAATCTCAAAACAGATGTGCGAGGACCCGTGTTTCTGACAATCAGATCCGAGATTGTTCAGAATGAAGAAAATTAATTTTCTTTTCCATTTTTATCCGTATTTTTACATTCATTATCAAATATACCTGAAAAAGGATATTTTTTCAGCATAGCCCTTTGTCGATAACAACCACTCAAAGAGGGTTTCTTCCACAATCCTTATCTCTCCTGTGTACAATATTCAAACACTCAGGAAACTTACAAATCCTGATCTTCACATCAGGAAAATACGCTTCTTTAGGGGATGTAATGATGGATGGGATTCGAATACTCAGGCCGGCGGCGATGCTGGCAGTTCTGCTTTGCCTCGTAATGATTACAGTAAGTGCAGTACCACCACTGCCTGCTGAATTTTATGGTAAAGTGACGGTAGACGGAACTGACGCTGCTTCCGGCACTACACTTGTTGCAAAAATTAATGATCAGGTCAGAGGTCAACTGGTATTATCAACCGCCGGGCTATATGGCGGGGATGGTATCTTTGATGATAAACTGGTTGTCGCTGCGACGGAAGATGACGTAAAATCAAGTAATTCGACAATTTCATTTTATGTCGGAGAGAATAAAGCGGATCAGACGGTTCCATTTGAACCGGGAACTGCTAAGGAGCTTGATCTGACAGTAGGAGGATCGTTTGGTGCTGATTTTACCGCCACACCCACCACCGGAACTGCTCCGCTCACCGTTCAGTTTACCGATACATCAACAACAGAATGGGCAGTCTGGACCTGGGATTTCGGAGATGGCGGAAGTTCAGTTATTAAAAACCCAACCCATGTTTACGAATCTCCGGGAACATATACCGTAAAAATGACCGTCGGATCATTAGGCGGATACTATACGGTTACCAAAAATAATTTCATCACCGTGACACAGTCAGGTGGTATTGTTGCAGACTTTTCAGGAGTGCCAACTTCTGGAAATGCTCCACTCACCGTTCAGTTTACAGACCTGTCAACCGGTAGTCCGACGATGTGGAACTGGAACTTTGGAGATGGTACCTCTGAGGGAATGCTGGCAAGCCCATCACATACTTATCAGAATCCGGGAACTTACACCGTGACACTCACCGCAAGTTCACAGACCGGAGGAACCAGTACAAAGACGAAAGAGGGATACATCACCGTGACACAGTCCGGCAGTATAGTCGCAGACTTTTCAGGAGTTCCCACTTCTGGAAATGCTCCACTCACCGTTCAGTTCACTGACCTGTCAACCGGTAGTCCGACGATGTGGAACTGGAACTTTGGAGATGGTACCTCTGAGGGAATGCTGGCAAGCCCATCACATACCTATCAGAATCCGGGAACTTACACCGTGACACTCACCGCAAGTTCACAGACCGGAGGTACCAGTACAAAGACAAAAGAGGGATACATCACCGTTACACAGTCAGGTTCAGGCCCGACAGCTGCATTTACCGTGGATAAACGGAGTGGACCAAAGCCACTCACCGTCCAGTTTACTGACCAGTCAACCGGAAGCCCAACCATGTGGGCATGGGACTTTGGAGATGGAACCACGGATTTGGTAGCAAATCCATCACATACCTACCAGGAAGCGGGAGTATATACCGTAAGTCTTACCGCATCAAATACAGCCGGATCCAATACCAAAACCGAAACCGACTATATATCAGTCACAGGAGATATTCCTCCCCCGGTGGCAATGTTTGAAGCAACACCCCTGTCCGGGCAGGCTCCGCTGTCGGTAAGCTTTACCGATCTTTCAATCGGGCCACCAACCTCTTACCTCTGGAACTTTGGAGATGGGACCACATCGACAGAATCTGACCCGACTCACGTGTACAGTGCAGGTGGTTCGTATACCGTCACCCTTACCGTGAAAAACAGTGGTGGTTCTCACACCATGAAACGGGAGAATTATATCTCCGTTGGTGGAGGAACCGGTATTGTTGCAGACTTTTCAGGAACCCCGACAACCGGAAATGCTCCACTCACCGTCCAGTTTACTGACCTGTCGACCGGAAATCCGACCATGTGGAGTTGGGACTTTGGAGACGGGGCAACAGAAGGAATGCTGGCAAACCCATCACATACCTATCAGAATGCCGGAACTTACACAGTTAAACTTACGGCAAGTTCACAGACAGGCGGAACCAGCACCAAAGTCAGAGAAGGGTACATCACGGTTTCATCTTCAGGAGGTATTGTTGCAGACTTTTCCGGAACTCCGACAACCGGAAATGCTCCACTGACGGTTCAGTTCACTGACCTGTCATCCGGAAGCCCGACCATGTGGGCTTGGAACTTTGGAGATGGAACCACGGATTTGGTGGCAAATCCGTCACATACCTATCAGAATGCAGGGACATACACGGTAACACTCACCGCAAGTTCACAAACCGGGGGAACCAGTACCAAAGTCAGAGAAGGGTACATCACGGTTTCATCTTCCGGAGGAATCATCGCTGACTTTGTGGGAACACCAACCACAGGAAATATTCCACTCGCCGTTCAGTTTAGTGACAGATCACAGGGTGGACCAACCATGTGGGCATGGGACTTTGGGGATGGAACCACGGATTTGGTGGCAAACCCACTCCATGTCTACCAGCAGCTCGGACGGTTTACCGTTAAACTCACGGCAAGTAATCAGGCATCTTCAAATACTGCAGTCAAATCCGATTACATTACAACCCAGTCAGGACCGGCTGGTTCAGGTTCGATAAAAATTATATATGCTCCTGACCGTTCGACAGTGTATCTGGATAATGTACTGAAAGGTGAGACGAAATTCCTGCAGACCTTCAGGGTAGATAACCTGCAGGCTGGTGTATACCAGCTCAAAGTAACCAAACCCGGATTCACAGATTATATTGTCAGTGTTCCGGTCACCTCTAACAGGGCCACTGAAGTTGTCGCAGATATGAGACTTCAGCCAAGCGTGAATGGTATTCTGAGTGTATACACATACCCATCAGGAGGGTCTGTCTACGTGGACGGAGTGCTCTCCGGAAACGGTCCGCTCTGGCTTGCAGATGTGGCACCAGGAGTTCACCAGGTCCGTGTAACATCAACCGGATATCTTGACTGGAATCAGGCAGTTGAGGTCAGAGGTGGAGGAAGTGTAACCTATGTTACTGCTGCCCTGTATCCCTCATGGTGGACACCTATTTACGGGTATGTTATGATCTCATCACTACCAGGTAACGGGGTTGCATTCCTTGACGGAGTTGCACAAGGACAAACTCCGGTGACACTTTCACAGGTAACTCCGGGTCAGCATACCATAAGAATAGAAGTTCCGGGTTACCAGCCATGGGAACAGGTAGTAAATGTCCTTGAAGGAAGAACATCATATGTTCTTGCCCAGATGACAGCAGGAAGTAGCGGGTCCGGCACCGGGGGAGATATCACCCCGGTTATTCCGGCGTCCGTAGCATCAGTTGCATCTGAAGGCAACCAGGGTAATTCTTCATAACTTTTTTTTAAAGTCCGGAATCAGGACTATTGCATTGTAAAATTGAAATATTCAGACTGAAAAGTCAAAAAAATGATAGTAATATCCAGATAAAATTCGCTTCATGGGCCCGCTGAGATTCGAACTCAGGATCTCCGCCGTGTGAAGGCGACGTCATAACCAGCTAGACCACGAGCCCACAATAAAAGAAAGAGTGCACCGATCGGGATTCGAACCCGAGCTATTGGCTTGGAAGGCCAAAGTCATACCTCTAGACCATCGATGCAGATGCTCTATAACGTTCACGATACTCACATAAATAGATATCTAATTGAGATCGGATATCATAGCATATCTGACCACACGACCAACAATCTTATCATGCAGATACAGGCAGTTCTTCTTGACATCGATGGGGCACTATTCACCGGAAATGAGCCTATCGCGGGGGCAGAAGAGGCGATCAGATCTCTTCAGAAAAGGAGCGTCCCCTATAGATATATCTCAAACGGGACACGAAAGTCGCGTATCAATGTCCGGAAAAAACTAGAGCGCCTTGGTGTCAGAATATTAGAGAATGAAATCTGTACACCGGCAATGGCAGCGATACAATATCTCCGGGAGAGAGAAATAAAGGTCTGTAACCTGCTTATCACCAGGGATCTATTACATGACTTTGCAGATGCCGGAATTACCCATGACCCTCTCGCACCCACCGTGGTTGTTGGTGATGCAGGCGAACAATTCACCTATGAATCTATGAATTCAGCCTTTCGTTCCCTCCTCGGAAACGGAGAGTTCATCGCACTAGAAAAGGACCGGTACTGGAAAGATACAGATGGTCTTTCTTTGAGTGCCGGACCTTTCGTTTCAGCACTTGAATACGGGTCCGGCCGAGAGGCGATCATAATGGGAAAACCATCACATAACTTTTTCAGGTATGGATGTAGTGAACTTGGCACTCATCCATCTCATGTGGCCATGATTGGAGATGATATCCGGACTGATGTTAAAGGAGCACAGGATACAGGACTTATTGGAATTATAACCTTTACCGGAAAGTTTTCACAGGATGAATTAAAAACCTGCGGAGTGACCCCGGATTTGTCGATTCATTCCATTGCAGAACTTCCCCACCTTATAGAAAAATTTCACTCCCCTGAAAATCACCCAGCATAATATGAGAGTGATAAAGAGGACGAACGTATAACGTAATGAAAGAAAGGCAGAATTATGCATGACACAATTCAGATGACTGATCTCTCTGATGATGACCAGAAGAGACTTGCCTTAACCGGTCTTGAAGTGGAAATGAAGAACAGATCAGGTAGTTTCTTCCAAAAGGACCAGGATGTCTGCCATATCACATCAGACTGTCAGGGGATTGAATTCCTGACATTTTCCATGGCGCTTGAAAAATATCCATGGGTTCGTGATTATATCTGGAAAGCGATACCGAAAGATAAAGACAAATACACTAAGTATGTGGCATCAAGGCCTGACCCCAAGGGATTTGTAATTATCGCCAAAAAAGGAACGAAAAGCATCTATCCCCTGCAGGCCTGTCTTTTCATGTCTGACTCTGCTGTTCAGCATGTCCATAATATTATCATTGCTGAAGAGGATTCAGAGCTCCATATCATTTCAGGGTGTACGAGTTCTACCGGTCGAAACAGTGGTGCACATCTTGGAGTGACCGAGATTTACGTAGGAAAAGGAGCGAAAGTCACTTCAACTATGATCCATAACTGGGGAAAAAATATCTCCGTATTTCCCCGGTCAGTTGCAATTGTTGAAGAGAACGGGGTTTTCCTTTCCAATTACGTCTGCATGGAACCGGTACGAAAGATCCAGATGGCACCCCTCTGCCAGTTAAAGGGTGAGGGTGCAGTTGGAAGGTTCTCCAGTGTTGTTGTCTGTACCCCGGGATCCTTTATGGATCTTGGCTCTACCGCAACCCTGGAAGCGAAAGGAACAAGTGCGGAGCTTATTACCCGTGCTATTACCACCGGAGGAACCATTCTTTCAAGGGGCAGAATAGACGGCCTTGTGAAAGGAACAAAAGGGCATATCGAATGTAAAGGACTTATCCTCCGGGACGGTATCATTCATGCTATTCCGGAAATTAAAGGAGATGTTGTTGACACCGAACTTTCTCATGAAGCAGCAGTCGGGAAGATCGCACGGGATGAGATTGAATACCTGATGGCACGCGGGCTTGATGAAGAGACCGCAACAGCCACTATCATCCGGGGTTTTCTGGATGTAAAACTTGAAGGGTTGCCAGACGTCTTACAAAACCAGATTAATGCAGCCATCGATGCTGCAGAGCGATCAGGATTCTGAATTATGGATACCAGCCGGGCACCAGAACGCGAACATATGGTCAGAACACAAATTCAGGCCAGGGGAGTCTCAAATCCCCGTGTATTAGATGCCATGCGTACTGTGCCCCGACACCTGTTCGTCCCACAAACCTGTCAAAGAGAAGCATATGCTGATTACCCCCTTCCCATCGGGAGCGGACAGACAATATCCCAGCCATACATTGTTGCAGTAATGACAGAACTCCTAAGCCCGAATCCAAGTGACCTCGTTCTTGAGATTGGGACCGGTTCCGGATACCAGGCAGCAATTCTTGCAACATGCGGGGCAGATGTGGTATCCATTGAACGAATAGAAGAAGTAGCCGCACAGGCAAGACAAAACCTTCTGAATGCAGGTATAAAAAATGTCAGAATCATAACCAGTGACGGGACAGTAGGATACACTGACATGAGTCCTTATGATGGAATTCTCATCACCGCCGGTACACCAGAAATCCCTTGTCCACTCATCAATGAACTGGCACCAGGTGGACGACTTGTGGCCCCGGTCGGAGACCAGAATATCCAGGAATTGATTCGCATTACAAGACTCAATAATGAGTTTATCACCGAGAAATTCGGGGCGGTACGATTTGTCCCCCTCATTGGAGAGTATGGGTGGAAAGAAGAAGGAGAGTAAAGATATGCATCCAATCAATCAGGCAGTGCAGAAATTAATTTCAATGATGAAAGAATGTGGAATCGAAGAAAGTCCGGTCTTTCTGACACCGGATTATGACCTTACAAAGTGCGCATATGAACATGGCGTTCCGGTCCAGACTCTCTTCGGAGGCCGTTCTGCAGTTTTTGTATCAGAAGAACCAGTAAAAGCAACGACAAAGGCCTCTTTCATGATAAATGCAACCCTTAAAAAACCGGCCCAACGTGCTGCAGCTGCAGGTATCGTAAATGCTGTTGCCGGGTTTTTATGTGTCAGCAGAAAACTGCACGCCTGTTCCCAAGATCAGCATGTCTCCTGCAGAGAGACACTGTCCGGGCAGATCAAAGGGAAAAAAGTCTTTTGCTGTGGAGAGATGCCGGATGCAAGAAAACTGGCAGGAAGTTATCTGGTTGACAAACCTGATGACGCGGATGTCATTCTCATCACCGGGGACGGGCTTATTGATAATAATAGTGAGATAATCGGACAATGCCCCATTGAAAAACTCCTATGCCTGGGACCATCAACAGCAGGAGTAGCCTATTTCCTCGGATGCAATCATTTCTGCCCATATGGAAGAGCAAACCTTCAAACATCTGAAGAATGAACCATTCAGGTATGCTATTCGGCTCTTCGGGAATCCGCCGGAGATATGATGAGAATCTTATCAGACTGGCAGTAAAGGTGGGAAAGGCAATTGGTTCAAAAAATGGGAGGGTTGTAATCGGAAGAGATACCCGCACAACCGGGCCCCTCCTGTCATCAGCATTTTGTGCAGGAGCCTGTTCTGCCGGAGCCATGGTATTTGACGGGGGAATTGCCCCTACCCCATCAATTGCCTTTGCAGGCAGGAACACCGATGCGGCATGTGTGGTAACAGCATCACATAATCCTGAACCATATAACGGAATGAAACTCTTCAATCCGGATGGTTCATCATATTCAGCAATTCAGCAGAAAGAGATAGAAGAAAAAATCGAGGATATTCTCTGGGGAACCTGGAAAAACCAGGGAACAATACATTCAATACCAGCAATCGAGTTACATCGAAAAGCAATTGCCGATAAAATACACATCAAAGAAAACCTCAAGGTTCTTGTTGACTGTGGAAATGGAGCAGGTTCTGTCATCACCCCTCACCTTCTGAGTGGCATGGGTGCAAAACCCATTGCTGTGAATGCAAATGTTTCCGGAACCTTTGTAAGACCATCTGAGCCACTCCCGGAACATCTCACATATATACCACCTCTTGTGAAAAAAACCGGAGTGGAATGTGCCGTTATACATGACGGGGATGCTGATCGGATGATGGCATTTGATAAAAACGGGGCATTCATACCCGGAGATATTCTGCTCATCCTTTTTACGAAATACCTGGGAGCAAAGCAGGTGGTTACCACATACGATGCATCCATGGCAATAGAAGAGGTGGCAGAGGTCAGGAGAACTCCGGTCGGAGATGCATTTGTCTCTGAACAACTTGTGCGATGGGGGGATTTTGGTGGTGAGCCTTCCGGAGCATGGATATTTCCTCAAATATCACGGTGTCCTGACGGACCATTTGCAGCCGCGTTATTTTGTGAGATGGCGGGAGAATGGGATTTACCTTCAGAGATTGCATCCATTCCCAGTTATCCAATCATGAGAACCTCTCTCTCCCTGGAAAATGCACAGGACATGCTATATGCTCTTGGTGCAGTAAACCCAACCGATGGCATCCGGATAGAAGAAGAAGACGGGTGGTGTCTTGTTCGGGCAAGTGGTACAGAGCCAAAAATCAGATTTACTGCCGAAGGAAAAACTGCCAGCGTTGCAAAAAAATTACTGGAAAAAGGGGAGGAAATGGTTAGAATTGCACGAAATGAGGTGAAAAATTGACCGTCTGTGTAATCCTTGCTGCAGGAGAAGGAAAACGGATGCGTCCGCTGACCGGATCGCGACCAAAAGTGATGCTCCCGCTTGCAGGAAGACCGATGCTCGAGCATCTTATTTGTGAAGTCAGGGATGCAGGGATATCTGAATTTATCCTTGTTGTCGGATATGGTGAGTCAGCAATAAGGGACTACTTTGGTGATGGAACAAAATTATGTATATCAATCTGGTACGTTACACAAAAACGCCAGCTTGGGACAGGTGATGCCCTGCTCACCGTATCTCCTCATGTTAAGGAGGACTTCCTTCTCCTGAATGGGGATATTGTATTAAAATCCAAAGATGTCCGTAATGTGCTTAATATTCCAGCTCCCGCTATGGCGGTATGCACATCCACCCACCCTCAGGATTATGGATCAGTCACCCTGTCAGGTGACATGGTTTCAGGTCTTGTTGAGAAATCTCCAACTCCACCAAGTACCCTGATAAATGCCGGACTGTACCACTTTGACATAAAAATTTTTGAATTTCTGAAAAACATCACATCATCCCCCCGTGGAGAATTCGAACTCACTGATGCATTAATGTATTATATTAGAAACGGGGACTTGAGAGGAGTTTTAATAGATTTTTGGGCAGATATGGGATCTCCCTGGGATCTCCTTGGAATCCATGAAGAAATGATGAAAACCACACCTTCGAAACATGAGGGGATCATTGAGGAAGGAGTTTTCATCAAAGGAAATGTATCCATTGGGTCCGGAACAATAATCTTGTCCGGAACTTATCTTGAAGGTCCATGTATTATCGGGGAGAACTGCAAAATCGGCCCTCATGCATATATCAGACCTGGCACAACCATCGGGAATGACTGTCATATCGGCCATTGTTCAGAACTCAAAAATACCATCATAATGAATAGGACAAACGTCCCTCATTTTTCGTATATTGGTGACAGCATAATTGGAAGCGGATGTAATTTTGGTGCAGGGACAAAAGTTGCCAACCTCCGGCATGATAAAGCATCAATTGTAATCGGGGGAATTGACACCAGAAGAAGAAAATTTGGTGCGGTCATTGGTGATGATGTCCTGTTTGGAATAAACTGTTCTGTAAATGTCGGATCAATTGTCGGTAACCAATGCCGGATAGGACCTCATGCAATTGTTGAAGGAAAAATTGAGGATAAAACGGTGATTCGGTAATGAGCCTTCAAGCGGTTATCCTTGCTGCAGGAGAAGGAATCAGACTTCGTCCCCTTACCCAGAACCGTCCAAAAGCTCTTATCCCGGTTGCAAACAAACCAATCCTTGAACATACAATAAATTCTCTTGTTAAAGCAGGAATCCGTGATATTATTGTTGTGGTCGGATTTCGGAAAGAACAGGTAATGAGAGATCTGGCCAGGCTCAGTTTTCCGGTGATGATTGTCCAGCAGCCTGAACAAATGGGAACAGCCCATGCCCTGCTTTGTGCACGAAATATGATAAAGGGAGATGCACTGGTCATCCCCGGAGATAATTTTATTGACGCTGAATCAATCAGGGAGATAGTAAAAACAAAAAACTCCCTGCTCTATGCCACTCACAGACAACCTTCAAATTTTGGCGTTGTCACAATAGAAGGAGAATTTGTCACAGGGATTACTGAAAAACCAGAACATGCAACCCGAATGACGGTAAGTTGCGGGGTGTATTATCTTAGTTCTGACCTGATATCACGCATATCCCATAATAGTCTGACCGAGGTCATTGAGGAGGAAATCCACCAGGGAACAAAAATTGCTGCGGTTAGAGCACATTCATGGCAGGATGCAATATACCCCTGGGATCTGCTTATGATGAATGGAAGGTTGTTAAGCAGCATTGTCCCCCAAAAATCAGGCAATATCAGTGCATCAGCCACCATCCGGGGTAAGGTAATAATCGGGAAAGGAACAAAAATTCATCCGGGAACGGTAATATCTGGTCCGGTAATAATTGGTGAAGACTGTAATATCGGACCACATGCGGTGATAGAATCAGGGTGTAGTATCGGATCACGGGTTGTCGTGGAACCATTCACCGTGATAAAAAAATCTATCCTAATGAATGATGTTGTTATTGGATCACATTGTAGTATCGGCGGATCAGTAATTGGTAATGGCTGTACGATTGGAGAGAATTCCATGGTCGTACATAAAGAGGGTTTCATTACTATCAATACCATCCCGGTCCGTGCATCATGTGGAGTTATAATGGGCAATGGAGTGTTTTGCTCCCATAACATGATTTTTGAGAACACAATAGTCGGCAATGAAGTAGTCATAGATTCAAGATCGGAAAAATATTTTTCCTGCACGGTTATTCCGGATAAAACCCGGGTGATGTGAGCATGTGTGGCATTTTTGGGTATGCCGGATTCCGAATTGCAGCACCCGTCCTTGTTGAAGGTCTGAAAAGGCTCGAATACCGGGGATATGATTCTTTTGGTATTGCAACCCTTGCAGAAAAGATCTCTATCTATAAAAAGGCAGGGAAAGTATCTGCCGTTTCGAACTTACCAGATTCATTACAGGGAACTCTTGGTATCAGTCATACCAGGTGGGCCACCCATGGAATTCCTTCAGATATTAATGCTCACCCCCATCTTGATTGTAATGAAGAGATAGCAGTTGTTCATAATGGTATCATTGAAAATTATGCAGGACTCAAACGTGATCTTATTGAAAGGGGCCACATTTTTCGATCAGAGACCGATACCGAAGTAATAGCCCATCTCATTGAAGAAGCATATTCTGATGATCTTCTGCATGCCGTAAAGAGTGTTCTTCCACTTCTGACAGGATCATATGCTATTTTGGTAATTTCAGCAGGGGAAGAGAGGATTATCGCAGCGAGAAACCAGAGTCCGCTCGTCCTGGGCATTGGAGACGGTGAGATATTTGCAGCATCTGACATCACTCCTCTCCTTGAGTATACCTCACGGGTTATTTATCTGGATGATGGTGATATTGCAGATATCAGGCCAGGGGAATATACCATTTATAATGGAGATAGCCCCATTGAGAAAACCATAAGTGAGATAACCTGGACTCAGGACACCGTGATGAAAAGCGGATTTCCCCACTTCATGCTGAAGGAAATCTTTGAGCAACCTGATGTAATACACCATGCAATTCATTCAATAACTGAAGAAACTCTGCCCCAGTCACTCCTGAATGCGAATTCGATTATGGTAGTCGGCTGTGGTAGTTCATATCACGCCGGAATGATATTCAGATATCTCCTGGAATCTGCCTGTGGCATCCCTGTAAGGCTGGAACTCGGATCAGAGTATAAATATTCAGCAGTTCCGTTTAATGATGTCATCATAGGTGTTTCCCAGAGTGGAGAGACCGCAGATACCCTGGCGGCAATTAAGAAGGGGATCTGTAATAACGTGAAAACCGTTGCAGTCACCAATGTGCTCAACAGCTCAATAACCCGCAGTGCCCATGATACCCTCCTCATGCATGCCGGGCCTGAAATCAGCGTAGCATCCTCAAAATCATTTATTGCGCAGGTAGGTGTTTTAATGCAGGTTATAAACCTGCTTGCCGGAGGAACATGTACTGAGGCTCTTTCACATGCCCGTCAGGCTATAGAGCAGATTTTAATCACTGATCTATCAAAAGCTGTTGATCTCTGTAGTAATGCAGAGCATCTTTTTTATGTAGGAAGAGGCGTTTTTTACCCGGTTATGATGGAAGGGGCACTGAAAATGAAAGAGATCTCTTATATTCATGCCGAAGCGTATGCGGCAGGAGAACTCAAACATGGTCCATTTGCCCTGTTATCCCCCCAAACTCCGGTCATCGCAGTATGTGTTCCGGGAACCGCCTATGAGGTCATGCTGGGTAACCTGAAAGAGATGAAATCAAGAGGTACTCCACTCATAGCTCTCGGTATTCAGGATGATATTGACCTCAATGATATTGCAGATATTTTAATTCCGGTTCCTGAGGCCCATCCATGGATACAGGTACTGACTACCACCGTTCTTTTGCAATTGTTGGCATATCACACTGCTGACTCTCTTGGACGTGAAATAGACATGCCAAGGAATCTTGCAAAAAGTGTCACCGTAGAATGAAGAGAGAAAAGCAACTTACCATCTCTGTCATCGGACCCTCAACCAGGTTTTTATCAGGAATCAGTTATTATACCATCAGGCTTTGTAATGCATTGTCTCTTAAAAATCAGGTAAATGCGATGTTATTTCGCAACATGCTCCCGAAACGCCTGTTTCCAGGATGGAAACGAATCGGACAGACGGGAGTTAACGTATGCATTTCCAACCAGGTAAATATCTACGAAATCCTCGATTGGTATAACCCATTCTCATGGGCATCATGTGCCAGAGTAATCCGGAAATCAGATGTTACCATCCTTGAATGGTGGACATCCAGTGTTGCACATATGTATCTGGCGTTGATCCTGTTATCTGGTAAAAAAACCCGGTTTATTATTGAATTCCATGAGGTTGTCGATCCCCTGGAATATGCAATTCTTCCCATCCGATTATATGCAAAAAGCATGGGGCGAATCATTAGAAATGCGGCCAAAAAATATGTGGTCCATTCAGAACATGACCGCCATCTTATCGCCTCACAGTATGATATCCATCCGGCAGATATCTGCGTTATCCCCCATGGTCTATATGACCATTATCCAGTATTGGACAGGGAAGCAAGTAAACAAAAACTGGGGGTGTCCGGAAGATATATCTTTCTCTTTTTCGGCCTCTTAAGACCATATAAGGGAGTATCCTTCCTCATTGAGGCATTTGAAAAATTGCCATCCCAAATTCAGAATGAATCGGTACTCATCATTGCCGGAGAAGCCTGGGAAGATCAGGAATCAATAACCAGAATTGAACAATCTTTTGTCCGGGATAAAATTATCCTGGATAACAGATATCTTGCAGATACTGACATTCCGGATATCTTTTCTGCAGCAGACATTCTGGTTCTCCCATACACCCGTGCATCTCAAAGTGGAGTTGCACACATCGGTATTGCATATGGACTCCCGATTATTGCATCCAATGTCGGGGGGCTTACAGAAAGTCTTGGTACGTATGATGGAACAACTTTTATTGAACCTTTAGATGTACCTGGTCTTTCAGATGCAATGGCAGACCTTTTCTTACACCGGGTAACAAAGCCATACAGTCCGCCCCATGATATGAAATGGGAAGAGATAGCAACCAGATATACAAATGAGATTGTTTCATAAAAAATACACGAAGAAGAAAAAAGCGCAGGATTGAATCTTCAAAAACAACAATAAGGTAAGAATTTTAAAAAATGAGCATGAAGATTGCACTGCTGACCTGCCGGGATTTCATCATTCCTGGAGGAGCAGAGAGGCTGGAGATAGATATTGCCCGGGCACTTGATGCAACCATTGTATGTCTGAGTGTTGACTCTCATTTTTTTCAGGTATATCCAATCTCTCAGGAGGTTCATTTTCACCAATTAAAGAAAAAATTGCCGGATGAACCATTAAAACAACTTTTTGGCATGAATATGTTTAGAAATGTATCATTGCCATATGACTTTTTTATTGTCATGGATGATATGGCCCTTCGGTATCTGGTGCACAAGGTTTTTCATGTATATTATATGCATACTCCAAGAAGGGTTTTTTATGACATGTATTATCCTTCCATTAATGAATTATCAGGTATCAAAAAACCCTTAATGATAAGTATTCTGAATCTTTTCAGATTCCTGGACCAGCGGTTTGTAAAAAAATACGTAACAAATATCGCTTGTAATTCTCATAATACCAGAAACAGAATATGGAAGACATACCAGCGGGATGCAAAAGTACTCTATCCGCCTGTGCATCTGAATGAATATCACAATTTTGAATACGGAGATTTCTGGTTGTCAGTAACTCGTGTTGACAAATGGAAAAGAATCGAACTACAGATTGAAACATTCAGACTGCTACCTTCAAAAAAACTCATCGTTGCAGGAAAAATATATCCGCGGTATGAAAAAATTGTCAACTCAGCACCTAAGAACGTAATTTTCCTCAACACAGTCAGTGATGAGAGATTATTTCAGTTATATTCCACCTGTAGAGGATTTATCACCACTGCAATCGATGAAGACTTTGGTATCACGCCATTAGAAGCGATGGCATCAGGAAAACCTGTAGTGGCGGTGAAAGAAGGGGGGTATCTTGAAACAGTCGTTGATGGCATGACCGGTCTTCTGGTTGGTCCGGAACCTGAAGAAATTGCATCAGCGATAAGAAAGATAGACGAAAATCCGGAGGAGTTTGCAAGTAATTGTGTACACAGAGCGGAGTTATTTGATTATCACATATTTAAGGACCAACTCATAACATATGTACGCACGTGTATTGAAAACCAGAATATCTGAAATGATGCATATTGCGTATTAGATTTCTGACTCAAATGAAATTTGATCATGCAAACTCACTAATCCTCCTAAACTAGTGAACCTGCATAAAACACAGACCCATTTAATAAATCGGACGTGATGTAATGAAATATTCCAGATTTTTAAACCCCTTCACTCTCATACTAGGAGTTGCTGTACTCCTGCTGACACTCATTTCGTTTATTATTCGAACTCTCCCGGCATATTCAGGAAACCCTGATGTCCTGTTATTTGTGGGAATGGATGACCCGACCTATCAGCTCAGACGAATAGAACAGGTCATTGCCAACTACCCGAATGTTTCCTGGTTTGATCCGATGACATTCTTTCCAAACGGCCAGCCCATGCACTGGGGACCTCTCTTTCCCTTCATCGGTGCAACAGTCTGCCTGCTGGCTGGAGCGGTCACAAGACCGGATCTCATTTCAGTCTCCCTCTTTATTCCCTGCGTAATGGCAGCCCTAATGGTTCCGGTAGTGTATCTTCTTGTCAGCAGAATTGCAGACTGGAAAGCAGGAATCGTAGCAGCATTTTTTATCGCCATCGTACCAGGACAGTTTTTCTTCCGGTCTTATTACGGGTATCTGGATCACCACGTGGGTGAAGTGTTATTCAGTACCATCTTTTGTCTCTGTTATATCTCGGCACTCGTGTATTGTCGGAAACATCCGGTCGATATCGCAGATAAAGAAACATGGAAGGTTCCTGCCCTTCTGGGATTACTCTGTGGACTGGCATATGTTCTTGGCCTCTCCCTGATGCCGACAATGATTCTATTTGCCCTTATTGTCGGAATGTTTACCCCGGTGTGGTTTATCATCCAGAGATATCTCGGACATCTCGGGGCATCTGCACTATTTATTAATTCAATAACATTTTTAACCGCAATTATCGGTTTCTTCATTATCGGAGTTCATGCCGAGGGAGGACTGAACTATTATACAATCGGCCATCCGATAGCATATTCTCTTCTTATTTTGGGCAATATCATATTATTCGGATTTTCATACCAGCTCAGAGATAAACCATACTGGTATTATGTAGGGGTCATTCTTGGAGTTACCATTCTGGGCCTTGTTTTACTTGCCGTTCTCCTGCCTGACTTGTATAAGTACCTGATTGAAAATGCAATCGGATTTTTCGGAAGCGATGACATACACTGGAAAACCATCCAGGAAGCACGTCCCTGGACATGGGATGATGCATGGAGGACATTCCAGTACAGTCTACTGCTTTTTGGAGCAGGAGCGGCGGTTTTATTGTACCGGATCAGAAAAGAACTCTGTCCCTCACATGCTTTTACCCTGATATGGGCACTGGTTATCTTCTATTCAACATGGCAGCATATCAGATATGAATACTACCTTGCAGTTCCGGTTGCCATCCTTGCAGGAATTGCAGTTGGATTTGCCCTGAATCTCATAAAAAAACCAATTAGTACATCTTCAGAGAAACCTTCTGAAACCCTTGAGACACAGCACCATACATCACAGCAGGGTCCAAAGAAAAAGACCGTAAAAGGGCATGAAAAGCAGTCCTTCCCGGAATCACATGCAATTTCCGGACCTGTTAAAGGGATATCATATGTTGTCCTTGCTGTCATCATTGTTCTTGCCCTTCTCTTTTCATACCAGGCACTCGGTAGGGACATGATGATGAGTGCATATAACCTCAATCCGGACTGGCGGGAAACAACCGAATGGCTTGAGAAAAATACTCCGGATCCAGGTTTGGACTATTATGCCATATATGATAAGAAGAACTTCACCTATCCAGATGAAGCATATGGAGTCATGTCATGGTGGGATTATGGTCATATTATCACCTTCCTTGGAAAACGAATGCCAAATGCGAATCCATTCCAGTACGGAGTAAACGGTCCGAATGGATCTGCACGGTTTTTCATGACACAAAATGAAAGTGAAGCAAACCAAATACTGGATAATTTACGTACAAAATACGTGATTGCAGATTATGAGATGGATACCGGGAAATTCTGGGCAATGTCTACCTGGGATGATCCAGATGTCGGTGTTTATCCATATCAGCGAACTTTTATCTTCCCGAACCCGGATGATCCAAAGTCAGGAGTTAATTACCCAATTCTGACTGATGAGTATTATCAGACGATGATATCACGACTGTTCAACTTTGATGGTTCGTATACAGAGCCAGGAAACGTCTATTTCATCGAATACATGAAACCTTCAGCTTCAGGACTTCCAAACCCTGTGGTGGTTGGTGGATCTGAAACAAATTATACCGCAGGCAAGGCACTCATGGAGGCATTCAATGCATCTGATAATCCAAATCATGATGTAATTCTTACCAATTTCGGATATACCGACCCGGTCAGCCCGGTATCATCTCTTGGCCATTACCGGCTTATTTATGAGTCCAAATCCAGGGCAACCCCCGCGGAAATGGCTGATCTTCGATATGTGAAGATTTTCGAATACGTAAAAGGTGCTACAATTCCGGGTGATGGAGTACTTGAACTGGATATTAAAACAAATGCAGGACGTGCTTTTACCTATCGTACGGAGAGTAAAAATGGAACGTTTACTGTCCCATATCCCACAGAAACGACGATTGGGGCAATAACCATCCCAGGTAAGTACCGGAATGTGAAGACCAAGGCAGAATATTCCATCACTGAAGATCAAATCAATGGCGGAATCATCAAATAACCAGTAGTCGAGTAAAAAAGATAGCTTATGAGTCATGAGAATATTGAACCAGGAACAGCGGTCCGATATCCCCGGACAGGTTCTTCAGGACTGGTAACCAGACTAGTCACCAAAGACGGCAGGCAGTTTGCGGAACTTGATTCCACCAAACTCTTGTACCGACTGGATCAACTCATCCCTGCTGAACTGTCAATAAAGACGAAAAAAGAAATCGGTCGTGATGAACAACTTGCAGGTCTTGAGAGGGAAAGGCGCCGGCTTGAAGAAGAATCACTTGAAGAAAACCCGGCACTTGACAGTACCTGTTCAGGTGCAGGATAGTCAGATTGGATAAAAAAGCCACCTCGATTGAAACATCACACCAGATTGTTCCCATGGAACCGGGTGTGCACGCGGTTATGGCTATAAGTATTATCCGATGGAAATACGTAAGGAGGTTGAATAGCTGGTGTCAGAAGATATAATTCCAAATACAAATATCGGTGTAGTCGGTCATGTCGATCACGGCAAGACCACACTGGTAAATACCCTCACCGGCGTCTGGACAGACAGACATAGTGAGGAGATGAAAAGGGGAATATCCATCAGACTTGGATATGCTGACGCAGTTTTCTACCGGTGCAGGAAATGTCGCGGGCCTGAAGGTCTTACCACAACCCCGGAATGTACCCGGTGTGAAAGTGAGACAGAACCATTCAGGGCCGTTTCATTTGTTGATGCTCCGGGCCACGAAACACTGATGGCAACGATGCTCTCCGGATCAGCCCTTATGGACGGTGCAATGCTGGTCATATCCGCAGCTGACAGGTGCCCGCAGCCCCAGACGAAAGAACACCTCATGGCACTGGAACTGGTCGGGATCAAAAAGATCGTCATTGTCCAGAATAAAATTGATGTCGTCTCTCATAAGGAAGCCATCCGGAATTATGAAGAGATAAAGGCATTTGTCAAGGGGACAATCGCTGAGAATGCACCGATAATTCCGGTTTCAGCACAAAAGAATATCAATATCTGGGCTTTAATCCAGGCTCTTGACGAGATTATTCCTGAGCCCTCACGTCATCCGGAAGCTGACCCGGTAATGCTTATTGCACGGTCATTTGATGTGAACCGGCCTGGTTGCAGCTGGAAGGATGTCAAAGGAGGAGTCGTCGGAGGATCACTCATCAGGGGCCTTGTGGAAGATGGAGCAGAGGTTGAGATAAGACCCGGAATCCAGAATCTGATTGAGAATAAGACAAAGTGGGAACCCATCATCACCAAGGTAACCGAGATCCACAAAGGGCAGAAAAAAGTCCATGTTGCAACTCCGGGCGGTCTTCTTGCCATTGGAACAAAACTGGATCCTGCTATCACAAAGAGTGACATGCTTGCCGGACAGGTACTGGGTCATGTTGGCAAACTGCCTCCGGTCTGGGAGAAGATGTGGTTTTCAGTAAAACTCATGGAACGGGTCGTTGGATCAAACAGCGAAGTTACCATTGAACCACTCAAGCAACGCGAACCGCTGATGTTGTCAGTCGGGACTGCAGTAACCGTCGGTGTTGTTAGTAATACCAGAAAGGATGCTGCAGAAGTTATCCTGAAACGTCCGGTCTGTGCAAGTATCGGCTCACCCATTGCAATTAGCAGACAGGTCGGGGGAAGATGGAGACTCATCGGAATGGGGACACTGATCGAGTGACGATCCTCATCGACACCAATGCGTTTCTGATGACATCGCAATTTAAAATTGACCTCTTTGAAGAGATCCGGTTTCTGCTCGGATCAGTCAGGATGGCAGTCCCTGAAATTGTTATCCGGGAACTCGAAGGACTGGCGAAAGGAAAGGGTAACAATGCTTCAGCAGCCCGCCTCGGCCTTCAGTTTGCAAAAGGCTGTGAGGTCATTCCCTCTTCAGGAGATGGAACACCGGATGAACAGATCTTCAATAGTGCGAAAGACCTCCGGTGTGGAGTAGTTACAAATGACCGCAGACTCCGTGATCTTATATTAAAAGAGGGGCTGCCTGTTGTATCACTTTCAGGAAAACAAAAATTAGAGTTGATTCGGAGATAAAACGATGTATTACCGGTTAGAACTGAGTGACAAGGTGCGGGTACCTCCCCACAGGCTTGGAGAGGATCTGACTACCGTTATTCTGGATGTACTGCAGGAGCAGCTGGAAGGAAGTATTGATAAAGAAATTGGTATTTTCATTGCCGTAACCAAAGTTCTCCGAATTGGAGAAGGTGAAATGGTTCCAGGAGACGGGGCAGTCTATTATGATGTGGATTTTGAAGGACTGGCACTGCGTTTGTCTCTTCAGGAGGTTGTTGAAGGGATTGTTGTTGAAACTACCAGTTTTGGAGCATTTATCAGTCTCGGGCCTATTGATGCAATGCTTCATGTCAGCCAGATATCTGATGAATACATCAGTTATGATGAAAAAAACTCTCAGCTCATCTGCCAGGATTCAGGAAGACACCTGAATGTCGGCTCGGCCGTTCGTGCGCGGGTAGTTACATTAAGTCTGAATGAACGGGAACCACGTGAAAGTAAGATAGGCCTTACCATGCGACAGGCAGGACTTGGAAATCTGGTCTGGCTTGAAGAAGATATGAAAAATGAACAGAAGGAAAAAAGCGTGGTCTGAATATGGCTGGGGGCAAGAAGAAACAACATATGGTGTGTCGTGACTGCCACCGGGTCGTTGAAGGGACGGCCTGTTCCATCTGTGGAACATCTAATCTTACTGCAGACTGGACCGGATATCTGGTCATCATTGATCCTGAAAACAGTGAAGTAGCTCACCGGATGAATATTTCACTTCCCGGAAGATATGCGCTTAAGGTCAGGTAATGCGAGTACTCCCTGATAAACATCGCCATTTGTTCAAAGAACCATTTGGTACTCTTTTTTATTCGTTCGATGAACTCCTGCCATATTTACCCAAAACCGGAGTATTCAGTGTGGGAGATGTTGTAACAGCAAATCTGCTGAAAGCAGGAAGGCCACCGGATGTTGCAATTATTGATGGACACACCATGAGAAATCCCTATCCAGGTGTGGAAATCCCGCATTACTATCAGATGATGGTGCAAAACCCCCCGGGTGGGCTGACTGATGAACTTATTCAGGCAATATGCATTGCCGCCAAAAAACCAGGAACTTTCATCCAGGTAGAAGGTGAGGAAGACCTGGCAGTTGTTCCGCTAGCAATGCAGGCACCAAAAGGAACGGTAATCCTGTATGGTCAGCCAGGAGAGGGAGTAGTTATGCTCCTTGTTACTGATGAGACAAAAATGCGGGCACATGACCTCTTCAACTGTTTCGAAGAGGGTGAATCATCACATAATATATGATGTATTTAAACTCTCATGAATAACCTTGTAAGGATCTCTATGGAGATTACTATTACATCAGACATAGAAAATACGTTGTTAAACAGGAGAGAACTCACGTTTAGCATTGTATTTAATGGAGCAACACCCTCCAGAAAGATGATTCATGCGAAACTTGCAGCCATGGTAAATGCGCCCAAGAATCAGCTTGTTATTGGATCCCTGTCTAACCGGTTTGGCCTGACACAGGTTTCAGGTGACGCACGGGTCTATACTTCTCCGGAAGACATGAAAAAGATCGAACTTGATTATATCGTCAAACGGGGAATGAGCGGAGAAGAAGAAACCAGCGCAGATGCTCAGGATGCACCGTCCGGTGACGCTGCGGAGGCATCATAAGGGGGATTTGGAAATATGGCAGCAAAAGGCAAAAAAGAAAAGAACGCAGTAAAGCGGTCAGCATATTTCAAAGTTGATGGTACAAACGCCGTCCCCCAGAGAAGATATTGTCCCCGGTGTGGTCCCGGTGTTTTTATGGGTGAACACAAAGACCGTGTCACCTGTGGCAAATGCGGCTACACAGAATTTAAGAAGTAATCCTGATGAAGTCAGGACCGGTACTGGGGATCGAGGGAACCGCCTGGAACCTCAGTGCTGCTCTTTTTGATGATGACCTGATAAAACTGGTTTCAGATCCTTATAAACCGGTTCAGGGAGGTATTCATCCGCGTGAAGCTGCTCAGCATCATGCTTCAGTTATTACCCGGGTTATCGGGGAAGTTCTCGATGACGGCCCAAAGCCAGTTGCAATTGCTTTTTCCCAGGGTCCAGGTCTTGGTCCTTGTCTTCGGATAGTCGGAACGGCAGCAAGAGCTCTTGCTCTGTCGCTAAAGGTACCACTGATCGGAGTAAACCATTGCGTTGCTCATGTAGAGATCGGCCGCTTTGCATCAGGATTTGATGATCCGGTCGTCCTCTATGCAAGTGGTGCAAATACTCAGGTTCTCGGGTACTTGCAGGGAAGATACCGGATCTTCGGGGAAACGCTTGATATCGGAATAGGCAATGCGATAGATAAATTTGCCCGGAGTCAGGGACTTCCCCATCCGGGAGGTCCGGAGATTGAGCGGTTAGCCAGGCAGGGATCGTATTTTCCTCTTCCTTATACTGTGAAAGGTATGGATCTTGCATTTTCCGGGCTGGTCAGTGCGGCAAAAGATGCATCTGCACCTCTTGAAGACATCTGTTATAGTTTTCAGGAGACCGGGTTTGCTATGTGTACTGAAGTTACCGAACGTGCCCTCTCACAGACAGGGAAGAATGAAATGATCCTTGTCGGAGGAGTAGGAGCAAATAAACGGCTTCAGACAATGCTCAGGGAGATGTGTGACGACCGGGGGGCCGCTTTCTCTGTTCCCATTCCACAATACTTGGGAGACAACGGGGCAATGATTGCATATACCGGAAAAATCATGTTTGAGAGCGGCAGTACTCTTCCGGTCGAACTTTCCCGTGTAAACCCGTCATTTCGGGCAGATCAGGTCGAGGTCACCTGGAGAGATGAACCGGTAGTATCCGGTAATCATGAAGAATCTGCCACTACCCGGGGTGCAGAAGCGGTTGTATCCTTCACTGATATCACTGCAACCAAAACCAGAGTTTCGAAACGGTACAGGCATCCTGAACTGGATAAAAGGCTCATTAATGAACGAACCAGGGCCGAGGCGCGCCTTATTTCAGAAGCCAGAAGAGTGGGTGTCAGGACTCCCATTATCCGGGAGATTACCCATGATGCCATCGTGATGGAACGGATAATTGGTCAGAAACTCAAAGAGAATCTCACACCTGAAACCCTGATAGAAACGGGCAGAATGATTGGAAGACTTCATTCATCGCAGATCATTCATGGCGATCTGACTACCTGCAACTTTCTGGTTCAGGGGAATAAACTCTGGCTTATTGATTTCGGACTGGCCTTAACTTCATCAGAGATCGAACACCGTGGTGTTGACATTCATGTGCTGTATCAGATCCTGGAAAGTACATCAAATGACTCAGATAATTTGAAAAAATCATTTATGAAAGGATACCGGGAATTAATGCCTGAAGCTGATGAAATACTTACCCGGGAACATGAAATCGAGTTGAGGGGGAGATATTTGTGAAAATAACTTTTGTTACCAGTAATGAGCATAAAGCACGCGAAGCAGCGGGGATTCTCCTCGGACTAGCAGAGATTGAACTGGTATCACTGGATATCCCCGAGCTCCGGGCAGATAACGTGCAGGATGTGGCTGCCGGAAAAGCTGCATATGCATACTCTGTCCTCCAAAGGCCGGTAATAACAGATGATACCGGTCTTTTCATCTCTGCGCTTAATGGATTTCCCGGAACATGCGCTGCATATGTCCAGAACACTATTGGAAATTCAGGAGTACTGACTCTTCTGGCTGGATATGCAAACCGCTCGGCATATTTTGAAACCGGGATTGCGTACCATGATGAAGACTGTCAGAAGACTTTTTCAGGGAGAATTAACGGTAAAATTGTCCTTCCACGAGGCTGCAGCGGATTTGGGTATGACCCTATCTTTGAAGTCGATGGAAAGACACTTGCAGAGATGAGTGAAGCAGAAAAAAACAGGATTTCTCACCGGGCGATAGGCTTTCATGCCTTGCGTAACTGGCTTTGTGAGAAATGAACCTGAGTGAAAAGACATAACCCTTATGTGAGGAGACGACCCTCTATATAAGACAGATATTTGGAGATATGATATGGCACGTTTTCCTGAGGCTGAAGCAAGATTATTAAACGTAAAGATTTGCATGCACTGTAATGCTCGTAATCCGGTCAGGGCAACAACCTGCAGGAAATGCGGGTATGCGTACCTGCGCCCGAAGAACAAAGACAGAAAGGCCTGATTAATCAGGCTGAATAAAATGTTACTTTTTTTCCTCTCGCGCTGTACTCGCCCCTGAAAGTTTCTAGATTTCTTTTGTATCCGATTCTGTCAGTTATTCCGATTTTGCGTAATTCTTCTCTTACCCGCATAACATCCGCTTCATCTTCCCAATCCGCGGTATATACGTAGATGACTTTCCTCTCATCCCTCGCATCTGGATCGGGTTTGGCAGTTGAAACCTTCGCAGAAATACCTAATTCTCCTTCCCAGGTCAGGTCACGTATCTGCCGCCAGATATCATCCACCTGATCAGGGGGAATAAATATTAGCCATTTGCCTGCCTTTTCAATATCTGCAGCTTTACCTGATGAATTAGGGGCTTCCTGTTCTATCCACCTCGCCTGAAGGGTTTTACTGGGAATAACTCCTTCACCTTCACGGATCATCCGGTAAATTTCATCACGGGAACCAAACTGAATCATCAGTTGTTCTACAAGGTTTGGATAAATAGCATTAAAACGGTCAAATATATCGTTGAAAAGATCCTGAAATGATTCACCACTTTCAACAATCCGGGAAAGCGATTTGTTTTCCTGATGCAGCTGCCCTCCAAAAAAGAGCTCAAAAAAGCCATATGCGCCTTCCGCGAGTTCATTCGTATCAGCTGCGTTCATACTCAGGAATAACGCCTGTCAGGAAAAAATAGATATTGGTTTTATCCAAACAGGGTACTGTTCGGGTATATCATGGTCAGTCCGCGCCAGGCCTCCTCTGCTACCTCTAAATCAGCTTTTGCCTGGGCTTTCAACGTATCTTTTACCTCGCTATTGTGTGTTCCAAGACCACTGCTTTTATCGAGTTCTTCTAAGGCTTCTGAGCTTGAACCCAGGTAAAATAGCAGACGGGTAATATTCAAACCAATGGGATAGAATTCCGGACTGACCTTCATCGCTGCAGCAGAGTAGTATGCAGAAGTTGCATCCATTCTTTCAGAGATGTTGAGTTGAGTATCACTAAGTCCATTAATTACCGGTGTTACCACAAGGAGAAAGTCTTCATCTTCATAGGGAGCTGAAGCATCCGGCTGAAGCTGAATGGGCATAACTGTCGGATCCGAACTTGCAGAGCAAGAAAAAGTCCCAATGAGCAGGATTGCCATAATTCCCATTAAAAAAAACCTGTTATTCATCATCATAAGGGTACCAATGAGATGTCTGTTTTTTATTTAGAAATAGTTCTCTTCTCCAATATCTCCGGAATCATCATCTGCATATTCGAAAATCAACCCTTGAGAGGTAAACAGGTATTGATAAGATAACAATTACTGCAGAAAAATAAAAAACAGAACTTATTCCAATCTCATCCATTATCATCCCGCAAATGAGCGGAGAGAGTATCATTCCAATACTCATGACCATGTTAATCGTGCCCATGGCAGAACCCTGCCCTACTTCTCTGCCAGTTATCGTGACCAGGGCATACATTGCCGGGATTGAAATTCCTCCACCGACTCCCATAAGAAGGGCAAATAGTACATATGGAAAAAGACCCTCAAAACCTGGAACCAAAGCAAGTGCGACAGCGACAATAATACAACCCATTGCTATGAGAAAATGCTTGTCAAACCTATCTGCAAGAGTCCCACAGATTTTCTGAAGGAGTGCAGTGGAAAGAATAGATATCGATATCACAAGCCCGGTTTCACCGGTCGAAAGATTCCCGATATGTGCTGCGATTACGGGCAGGAAGACCATAAATGTCCCATTTGCAAATGCATTCATCAACTGATAGAGAAACGGAATTCTCAATCCCGGGTGCAAGACAAGGTGAAGAAATGGTTTTGGTTTTCCTGATGAACCGGAGTGCTCAGGAAGAAAAAAGACGCAGGTTACCAGAGCAACACCAGTCAGTCCGGCCATTACGATAAATGCGGTATCCATTCCGGCATAATCAGTCAGGACACCACCTAAAAGAGGACCAAAACCCATCCCCAAAAACAAGGAACTGGTAAAAGAGCCAAGGTACATACCTTCCATACCTTTCGGAGCAATATCACCGATATATGCCATGGCAATGGGAAAGACCATTGCTGATGCAATCCCCTGGAAAAACCTGATCCCGGATAATTCAAGAACTGAACCTGCAGGAACATATAGCAGAGAGAAAACAAGATATAAGAAGAGTCCGGTGATGATGAATTTTCTCCTTCCCTTCACATCAGAAAACCTGCCAAAAAAAGGCATGGCACATGCCCGTGAGATTGCAAACGATGAGAAGATCATCCCTATTCCAAACCCGGATGCCCCAAGCATTTCAGCATATCTCGGAAGAAGGGGAACGACTATTCCAATCCCAAGCATGGTTGAGAATACCGCAGCATACAGTGAAGTAAAAACTGACCGTTGATCCCTCCCTGAACCAGTGGAAGAATCAATAGAGTCCATACCTATTATAGGATTTTTTCGAATATCATTTCCTGTTATTGTCACCTGTCTTGGAAAGTATCACTTATTACCCTGAAACGCTGATATGCAAAGGGAGAACACAGGGTCATGACAATAACAAATGCATGTCGCGGGGAAGCACAGCGATTCAGGGCGGTTATAGTTGACCTTGATAATACGCTATACGATTTTGGAGCGGCAAAAGAAGCAGCATGTCAGAAGGTTGTTACCCTTATAGGTAAGGGTTCTGCAGATGACCTTATCAGAGCGTTTTTATTCTCACCCTATGGAGTGGAAAGTCCAAAAGCAATCCAGTCTTTCCTTGAAGAACTGAACATCTATAACCCCGAACTATTCAATACAGCAGTGCAGACATATATCCAGGCAAAAATGGAGGCGATAAAAGCCTATCCCGGAGTTTATGAAACGCTACTCCAGATTCATAAAGCAGGACTAAAAGTTGGAGCTGTGACCAACGCTTCAAACGAGCATGCAAAAGAGAGACTCATACACATTCAGGTAGCTGAGTTTCTTGACTGTCTCGTAACACCTGACAATTCCGGACTTAAAAAACCGGATTCTGCAATGTTCCTCCATGCAGCATCACTACTCCGGGTTCAGCCCCACCAGATATGTGCAATCGGAGATAACCTGGTCAATGATATCAGACCAGCACAAGAGGCAGGAATGTGCACTGTTCATGCAGAATATGGAAACCGGTTACCCCTTAAGTATTCAGAAGGAATTACAGCAGACTTCTCAATATCTTCTTTCTCCGATATCCTTTCGATAATCGGTTTAAGATAATATTCTGTTTGAAACTGATTCAACAGCCCTCTTCCAGTTTGTCATATCTTTTATATTCTGAATATAGCCAATGACTTTCCCGGAAGTATCGACAATCGGAGAAGCTTTTGCCCAGACATATGTGCCTTTTCCATCCTGAAAATCGGCGATAAATGCTTCAGCATAAAAACTGTTGCCGACTCGTGATACATGAGGGTACTGTTGAATCAGATCCTTTGGAGAAAGGTCAAACAGATCAACAAGAACCGGAAGAGAAGGTGACACGTTCCGGATAATTTCCGAGTACCTTAACGAACCGATAACATCACGCTTCCTGATACCGGTAAGGATTTCCATTGCTTCATTCCAGGCAACAACCATCCGGTCACGGGAGATAATAAAAGTGGGATCACCAATCTGCTCTACCGTTCCTTCGAGCTGATCAACCATCAGGGCAAGTGACTCTTCAATGGCTTTCTGATTTGTAATGTCAAGAACAGATATGAGCGTACATAAAACCGACCCATTCTTGTCAAAAACACGGGAGAGATGGAGTTGCATAACGAGACATGCACCCTTTTCATCAATATCGGTAAAGACCCGGGTGTAATTCCCCTTTTCATTGAGGGCAGCACGGATATCCGGTAATGAACCAATTATCTGCGGATAAAAACTCATGCCCCATTCAATTGACCGGTTCTCAAAAGAACCATCAGGAACCCGTGAAAATATTCGTTTAAAAGAAGGATTGGCATACATTATCACATCTTCCGGAGATATAATTGCCATCCCCTCATAGGAATACGCAATTGCCGTATCTTTTATCTCCAGTTCACGGAGCATCCTAACCCAGTGAGTTACGTCATAAAAATAGGCGATCAGACAAATAGGTTCATTGGTCTGATCATACACTCCGGATATCGTAACCGTAGCATGAATGGGTGAACCATCCCGTTTCATCCCGGTAATATCAGTAGTATGCCCTTCTTTTTTCCGGATACCCGGATTGTTCCCGATTATTTCAGAAAATGAAGGCTCATTCCTCTTTGAGAAGTGTTCAAAAGGCAGACCAATCACATCGTTGATATCATTATAACCCCAGAGGTCCAGAAATGCCCGGTTGACATATGTCATGCAACCCTCAAGACTCACGAGGCCTATTGGAACAATGGATGAATCCATTGCATGGCTTTTTATCAGGAGTTCCAGTTCGGTGTGTTTTCTGTCATTGATATCACGCCCAACTCCCTGGAATTCAATTAAGGCTCCATTCTCATCACTAAGTGCCCGGTTCACCCAGTGATACCACCTTAATCCACCAGCGGGTGGGATTAACTCAAATTCAACTTCAAAAACGGGTGAAAACGGAGAGCAGGAGTTCATTCCATCCCTCAACTGGAAAGCAGCATCAGGCATGAGATACTCAAAAATAGAATGGGTAATTAATTCTGTCGGATTCATCTGAAAAAGCCGGCAGAATGCGCCATTGGCAAATGTAATAATCCCGTCTTTATTATACCGGCATATTAATTCAGTCTGGTCTTCAACAATGCCACGGTATCTCGCTTCACTCATCCGGAGGCGTTCTTCCATCTCAGTTTCAAGTGTCACATCCTCGACAATAACAGTGAGGCCGGATCTTCCGTCATCAAAGACCGTTTTAATATATTTTACCTTAAAATACCTGCACCAGTCATACTTACAAAAAGTTAGAACTGCCGTATGTTCTGATTCAGAATCTGAACTGATATACGTACGAAAAGAAAATGCCTGCAGAATTTCTTCAGATAATGTCTCATATGACATTCCGGAAACAGAACCTGCATCAAGGTCAAACATGCGACAAAAGCGTTCATTAATCTGGATAATCCTGCCATCACTGGAAAGAACCATTATTCCTTCTTTCGTAAAACCGAGAAGACTGGAAATGGGAACACGCTGAGAGATATAAAAAACCTTGGCAGCTCCCATCTGCTGCATCTCAACAGTTCCTGATATCTGGAGAATTTCAAGATACTTCGCCACAGAGTTCCGATTACATTTCAGACGCTGCGATATTTCAGAAATTGTCAGCCCTCTGGGGTAAATTTTCAACAAACCACGAATCCGGTTTAGAAATTCCCCCTCCTCAACCATAATACCTGTTCGGACCTTTGTTACATAAACATATGCCATGCACAAAATTTATGGGAAATTTCCTGATTGATTTAAAAATAGCAGGTTTTTCCATTATATCCCAATTAAAGATGAAGTAAGAATTACTCGTCCAAATAAATTACGGCCAGCCGGGACTTCATATAACATGAATTACTATATAGTCATCGGGTTATCGTATATCAGGGCGCCTGACAATTCATAGCAGGAGAGGGTGAAAACGCGTCATTTTTTTATCGACAGATCTTCTCTTATCAGCAGGTTTACCGCTCTACTTCTGGTTATCCTGATTATTTCTATAATATCTATTACCACACTCTGGTACATCGATGAAAAAAACCGGATAGAAAAACAGTTTGTTCTTGAACAAAACCATACCGAGCAGATAATGCACAAATCTGTCAGATGGATTGATGCAGGCATCATGCTGTATGACTATTCCTTTGAACCAGCTCTTAAAAATGCAATGAATATATTTCTGGAATCATATGAGTCATCGAATAGAGATGTTAGAAAAATGAACATCTCACAACTTCAGCAGACATTCAATGCATCATTCGGGGGTACCTGGGATCTTTATATCATTAACGCTGACGGTATTGTTGAAAAGACAACATTTCCTCAGGACATTGGACTTGACTTTAGTAAATACCCTACTTTTTTTAAAACCTTATCCAGGATTCGGGAAAACAATGAGTACGTCGTAGACCGGACCGTGAAGGGATTTGCAAAAGATGCACCGAGCAGAAAATTTGCGTACCAAGGAACTCCGGATGGCAGATATATCCTTGAGATCAGTAGAAATTTCCAGAAATTCATACCACATGAATCCGAGATCTCCTACGCTGAACTCCTGAATAGTCTGCCGCAATTGCATATCGATATAAAATCCGTAGAACTCTACAATAACAAAGGTGAGATGGTATCAGAATGGAATGACCAGGGTGTACCGGAAAATATCTCACATGATATCCAGAAAAATATCATTTCACTTCTGGCTAAAAAAGAGAATACATATATTGATGATGATAAGAATAACACAAAATATTCGTATCTTTATCTGCCCATCTACGATACAACTCACCCATCCTCGCCAATGATGAACCTTGAGGCCAGGGTTGTATATTCAACGGAAAGAATAAAAAAAGAGATTGTAGAAACTACGCTTATTTATATCATAATCCTTTTTATTACTCTCCTGGCTGCCTTCGTTATTGTCTGGAAAACTTTTATCTTCTTTTCATATCCGGTGAAGAACCTGATCAGCGATATAAATCAGATTACAAAAGGAGATCTTGACCATCACATACGAAAGAGTAACATTCAGGAATTAGAGCAGATTGAACTATCAATCAACAGCCTTGTTATAACGCTGAAAGATAAGATCCTGACTCTTCGTAAACAGGAAGAACAATTACAGGAAGAACTAAAAAACCGTCAAAAGGCAGAAGAACATATCAGGGATCTCCTGACAGAAGTTCAGGAGAAAGAGCGGCAGGTACAGGAGAGTGAAAAAAGATACCGAAGTGTTGTTGAGACACAAAAAGAATTTATCTGTCGTTTCTCCCCGGATGGAACACATTTGTTTGTGAATGATGCATACTGCAGATTTTTTGGGAAAAACCCAGATGAAATCCTGGGAAGTTTATTTACTCCTGACATCCCGAAGGAAGAAAAAGGAGATGTTGCAAGACATTTTGCATCACTGACACCAGAACATCCGATGCATCTGAACGAACACCATATTATCCTCCCTGACGGCAGCGTTAGGTTTGTACAATGGATAGACCAGGCGATCTTCTCCAAAGAGGGTATTATCACCGAATATCAGTCAGTTGGAAGGGATCTGACCGAACTTAAGAGACTGGAAAAGAGTCTTCATGCTTCTGACGCCCTGTACCGAATGACAGTAAATGCAATGGAAGACGGGGTTTTTGTTACAAACCGGGATCATACCATCATCATATGTAATGAATGGAGAAAGGGACGTGAGACCGGACTACATACCATTACCAATAATCCGGTTGGAAAAAACCTCTTTGAAATCCTCATTCACATGACTGAAAAGGACCACCAGGATTATGAATTGGTCTTTTCGGAAGGGAAGATGATAGTATCAGAGGATATCATTGAAAAGGAGAATCCGGTTTTTATAGAAACCAGAAAAATTCCCATCATCAGCGATGAACCGGTAAGTACTGTCGTAACCATCATCCGGGATATTACTGCACAAAAAGAAGCTGAAATAGCTCTTACACAGCTCAATCAGAACCTGGAACAGGTTGTTGAACAACGGACTGCCGATCTTAAGGCATCCCTTGATGAAATGGATGCATTTGCCTACAGTGTATCACATGATCTCAGGGCACCTGTCCGGGCCATTGACGGATTTTCACACCTGCTTCTCATGAAGACAGACGGTGATTCGAATGAAGAATGCAAGTATCTGATTAGCCGGATCCGTGAAGGGGTAATGACGATGGACCGGTTGATTCAGGATCTGCTCAGGTTTTCAAGAACAGCAAGGCAACCCTTACAGGTCATGTCCATCGATATGAGCGGACTTGTGAAAAGCGTTATCACCGAACTGACAAGCCAGCCCGGTATGAAAGATATTTCAGTAACTATAGAGAATTTACATCCTGCTAAAGGTGACGTGGGACTCATCAGACAGGTATGGTATAACCTCATATCCAATAGTATAAAGTTTACCTCTGAACAACAGACGCCAGTGATAACGATTGGTTCATATGAGAAAGAAAAAGAAATAATCTACTATATCAAAGACCAGGGTATCGGATTTGATATGCAATATGCAGACAAGGTTTTTGAGGTCTTTTCACGACTTGATCCAACTCAGGATATTGAGGGAACCGGAGTGGGTCTTGCATTGGTAAAAAGGATCATCCTCAGGCACCATGGAAGAATCTGGGTACAATCAGGAGAAGGAAGGGGAACAACATTTTATTTTACTTTGCAGGGGAAAGATGGAACCGATAGGTGAAAGAAGGCTTGAAATACTTCTAATCGAAGACAACCAGAACGATGTTGAATTGTTTCTCAATGTTGTTGACTGGATAAATATGGGTGATCAGGTCAGAGTTTTTCTTGATGGAAGAGAGGCACTGGATTATCTTCATAAAAAGGGAATATACAAAGATAATCCTGGATCACTTCCATCAGTGGTATTCATTGATCTGAAGATGCCTCTTATCAGCGGCCATGAAGTCCTTAAATCAATCAGAAAAGACAAACGTACTAAAACACTCCCGGTTGTGGTATTCACTTCTTCTGATCAGGAGTCAGATATCGGTGAAACATACAAATGCGGTGTAAATAGTTATGTAGTAAAACCAGTTCAGTTTGAAAAATATGCCGAAACTATCCGGGATCTTATTAATTACTGGAGAAATGTAAATACTCCGCCTGAACCGTTCAGACAGGAAGAATAGCGCATTTTTCTTATTCTTTTCGGATTACCTGAAACTCAATTTTCTTTTCCTTTATCACCCTTGCCACCGAGCGTTCTCTGGATGATAAGGAACTGGTGCCGGTTTTTACCTCGACAAAAACCAGTTGTTTTAGTGATCCTTCGGACAGACCATCAAAAACAATAAAATCTAGCGGAGATCCAATAAACCGGGCATCCGAGGGATTATAAGGAAACTCTGAAAAAAAGGGAATGAGGTGTTCGGTCATTTTACCTTTTAATACTGAATGGGATCTCTTTACTGCATCCTGCCGGATATTTTGCTCCTCGTCTGATTTCCATTCTTTGAATAATGCCTGTGCCTGCACTTGTGCCCGGGCATCAGCCTCCTTCATCAGCCAGTCATGAATGCGATTGAACTCTTCTTTTTTCCAGGTCGCAAAAAGATCCTTGGCATGCTTCTCTGCACGATGTGAGATCAGGAATAGTACAATCAACAGGAGAATGATAACAATGAGAAGGAAATATACAAAATATGAAAGATAAACTGAATCAAGAGTCAGATTCATATTACAGAGGGGTCTTTAGGAGAGAACACTTTTTATCGCCTGATCAAGTGCAGCTTTATTATATGGTTTGGCCAGGACACCTGAAAATCCATAATCGGTAAATGAAATAATCGCAGGATCAGACAAGTCACCACTGGATACCAGTACCTTTACTTCCTTATCGTGCTCTCTGATTTGCTGAATAACCTCACGACCGCCCATACCCCCGGGAACCGTGAGGTCAAGAATAATTACGTCATAGGGAACACCATCTAAAAGTGCCTGATTATATATATTCAGTGTCTCTTCCCCAGTCATGGTTATGGTCGGATCATATCCTAGTTTTTTGAGAAGAATGCCGGTTATTTCACAAATTGCCGGTTCGTCATCCATGAGAAGAACACGATATGCCATGATTTCCTAGTATTCATAGATATAGTCATCTGGTTATAAGACATTTATGAGTTGAGTCTGCTCATTAGGTTCATGCAGTCTGATGATCTACGTATATAGACTTTTCATGTACTTTCACCTGTATCTTACCGACTCATGCAACCTGTTCTGTCAATACTGCAGGGGGAAAATATTCGATACTCCTGAACTAAAACGAGATGATATCTTCATCGATGAATCAATACCCGCTGATATTACCTGGAATTTCAATGATTTGTACAGGTTTTTATCTGCTGACCCTGATGCAGTCCTTACTTTTATAGGGGGTGAACCAACTCTCCGTCCGGACCTGATATGCAGAATCATGGAAGAGGCTCCGGTATCAAGATTCATGATCCAGACGAACGGAACCCTTCTTCACCGGTTTTCTCCGGATATCATCAACCGGTTTGAAACCATACTCATCTCCATTGATGGTGATGAAAAAACAACGGATGACGGAAGGGGAAAAGGAACATACCGCCGTGTAATGGAAAATATCTCACATATTCTTGCAAACGGATTTAAAAATGAACTGATTGCACGGATGACCGTGACTGAACGGACAAATATCAGGGATGCCGTTCGTTATCTTGCAAATAACCCGGACTATTCATTTTCATCCATTCACTGGCAGATGGATGCAAACTTCTGGAATGATTACTCCCTTCGCTCCTTTGGTACATGGGCCAGGGAATCATACATTCCCGGATTACAGCTGCTGATTCAGGACTGGGTAAATATCATTAAAGAAACCGGAAAAGTCCCGAAGTGGTATCCATTTATTGATCCGGTTGAAGACCTTCTGCGTGGACAAAAAACCAGGCTTCGGTGTGGATCAGGATATGCAAATTACACCATCCTGACAGACGGGAATATTGCACCCTGTCCAATCATGATAGGCATGAAAGACTTTTATGCAGGTTCCATTACCAGTTCCAGACCTGATACCCTCTCTGTCATCCCGGTAAAAGGCAGATGCGAAACCTGTGATATTCTTGATTTTTGTGGAGGCAGGTGCCTGTATTCTGCCATCATGAGACCCTGGCCAAAAGAAGGAGCTGATCTTGTGTACCTGACTGTCCGGACACTTTATGATGCGATAACCGGCATCCTTCCTGAAATACAGGAACTCATAAAATCCGGCAGTCTGACGATTGAAGACTTTGCTCATGAAAAATTCAATGGTTGCGAGATAATTCCGTGAACCTTTTTTTGGGATTGAGTGTTTCTTATGCCCCACCACTTATGAGCATGCAATCCAAAACCAGTATACCATGAAGATATCAGTCCTTGCCAGCGGAAGCAAGGGCAACTGTACATATATTGAGGGGTCTTCCGGTGCCCTTATCATTGATGCCGGTCGATCAGCCCGTGAAATCCTGGGTACAAAAAACAAACTGGGAAGACTTCAGGAAGCGGGTGGAAACCGTGATCTGATTGAGGGGATTCTCATAACCCATGAACATGTGGACCATGTAAGAGGACTGGGACCACTGGGGAATGCTCTTAAGGTTCCGGTATATGGGACAAGCGGCACCCTGGATACAACCCTTCGGATGATACAGTCAAAACGGAACTTTCCCCACCAGTCAGTGCATTCGGGAGATACATTCAGGACCGAATCGTTTGAAGTTACCCCATTCTCTGTTTCACATGATGCGACTGATCCCTGTGGATTCCTGATAAAAGAAAACGGAGTCTGTCTTTGTTACTGCACAGATACGGGAGTAGTCACATCAGGAATGCTTGAGATGATAAAAAGGTCTGACGGGATTGTCCTTGAATCGAACCATTGCCCTCATATGCTTGAAACCGGGCCATACCCGGTATTTCTGAAACGAAGAATTGCATCATCCCATGGGCACCTGTCAAATGAAGATGCTGGAAAAGTCCTTGCTGAAATTTCCCAGTCCATTCAATGTGCCATACTTGCTCATCTCTCCGAAGAAAATAATGAACCCAGTCTTGCCATCCGGAAGGCTCATGAATCACTCGGACTTACTGCAGATGATGTAGACCTCTTTGCCGCATCATCTATCGATACCAGTACCAGACCATCACACAGAAAACCAAAAGGGTGCTGCAGGGAACAATGTCCTGATGATTGCTGGAAGATTACAATCACCTTATAGATCATGCTATTTTTAAATTTTGCAGAATTATGCAGCAGACTGGAGAAGATATCAGGGAGACTTGATACCATCGCACTTTTGTCAGAGACTATTTGCTCCCTTTCTGAAGAAGACCTGCCTCATTTCTGCAGGCTGATTCTCGGAAAACCATTTCCGGAATGGAGCGGACAAAAACTCGGGGTCGGACCAAATCTCCTCTATGAAGCTGTGGCATACGTAACAGGCAAGAAACGGGATGAAATAATCGATCGTCTCAGCCGGGTTGGAGATGCCGGAGCAGCAGTTGAAGACCTGCTCTCTCAAAAATCCCAGACCTCCTTTTTCACCGTTGAACTCTCCCTTTCAGATATCATGGCGGCCCTTCTTGAGATCTCAGTAACAGAAGGGGGAAGATCACAAAAAGAAAAAGTGCGGGTTATCCAGCGACTTCTCTCTAATGCATCCCCCCTTGAAGGGCATTATATCACCGCTATCCTTTTGGAAGATTTCCGGATTGGTATTGGTGACGGAAACCTCCGTGAAGCCATCGCCCGGGCATTTTCAGTAAACCCAGACCTTGTTGAGTATGCAAACCAGGTACGAAATGATATGGGAGAAGTAGCCCTCCTGGCAAAACAGGGTGAAACTGCATTACAATCAGTCAGACTGGTCCCCTTCCATCCGGTACGAATGATGCTTGCACGGCAGGGAACCATTTCCGGAGTCCTTGAGAGTGGAAATCCGGTAGCCGTTGAGTACAAGTATGACGGAGCACGGTTCCAGTTTCATAAACAAAACGGAAGGTGCAGGATGTATTCACGCAGGCTTGAGGAAGTGACTGCAGCAATGCCGGATGTGGTTACACTTCTCAATGATGCTCTTCCGGATGATATTATCGTTGACGGAGAGGTGATTGCAGTAAGAGATGGCCGCCCGCTTCCATTCCAGACAGTACTTCGAAGATTTCGAAGAAAACACAATGTCGCAGAAGCAGCAGATGCGATCACGATGCTCCCGAACCTATTTGATATCCTGTATCTTGACGGCAGGATGCTCATTGATCTCCCGTTTCACATCAGAAGAGAGAAATTGTGTAAGGTAGCAGGAAATTTCGTAACCCCTCAGCTTGTTTCAGACAATGAATCAGAGATAGAGGCCTATTACCATGCAGCTCTTGATGCAGGTCATGAAGGAGTAATGTTAAAATTACAGGATTCACGGTATACTCCGGGAGTCCGGGGAAAAGACTGGGTAAAGATAAAACCGGAAGCAGATACCCTGGACCTTGTAGTGACCGGGGCTGAATGGGGGGAGGGAAAACGTGCCCATGTATTTGGATCCTTCCTTCTTTCTGTCAGGGACGAAGAAAAATTAATCCCCATAAGCAGAGTAGCAACCGGATTTTCTGATGAACAGTTAGCATGGCTTCATGATACGCTTCAGGATGATATCTTGCGGAAAGATGGAAAGATGGTTTATTTTGAACCAAGGCTTGTGTTTGAGGTTGGGTATTCCGAGATTCAGAAAAGTCCGAATTATGAGGGAGGATATGCTCTCCGGTTCCCGAGATTTATTGAGCTGCGAGAAGATAAAGACATCAAAGAGGCAAATACAACAGAAGATGTCACGGATCGCTATATACAAACACACAAAGTCCAAAATGAGAGTTGAAAATCAGATTCTATTGAATATTCTTTGATTTTTTAAAAAAAGACCTGAAAATCTTTTTCTGAATCCCATTATCTCGATTTAAATCTTTTTGTTTACTAAATACCTTTATCTTTATTGCTATCGCATTCTTATACCCACTGGTCTCTCTCAAGGGACCACCCTACAACCTTACAGGAGGGATGGCGAATGAATGGACTACATCTAATTGCTGATATGTATCGTTGCACCTGCACTGCTGATCTTCTCTGTGATCAACGCAAACTAGAGAAACTCTGTGTAGAAGCATGTGTGAACGCTGGTCTTACCCCGCTTGGAACATATTTCCACCAGTTTATGGATGAAAATGGAAATAAAGCAGGAGTCACGGGTAACGTGGTCCTGGCAGAATCTCATCTTGCCATCCATACCTGGCCGGAAAATAACGGGGTGACTCTTGATGTCTATGTCTGCAATTACAGCCGGGATAATAGTGAACGGGCAAGGCAGACTTTTAATGAAGTGACAAGTGCTCTCTCTCCCGGAGAAATCGCCAGCCGCGAGGTAATCAGGGGAGAGATTAACGCTGTCATGGTGGCAGCAGAATAATCCATGGATACTTCTTCTTTTTCTGATTATCTCTCTGAATCATTGAATAAAAACAGTGGATTTTTCTTTCGGAAAGGAACTCTTCTTGAACAGGGAGAAACGCCCTATCAGAGTTACGAGGTCTGGGATACTCCGGAACTTGGTAAGTTATTCAGGCTTGACGGATATTTCATGACATCCGAACGGGATGAATTCTTTTACCATGAAAATATGATCCATCCCGCCCTTGTCTCTCACCCTCATCCAAAAGATGTTCTTATTATCGGGGGTGGTGATGGTGGATCAGCAGATGAGATATTCAAACACCCGACTATTGAACGGGTAGTTCTTGTTGAACTTGACCAGGCTGTTGTTTCCCTCTCAAGAAAATATTTTGAGGCTGTTCACCATGGATCACTTGATGATCCCCGGATAGAAATTCTGATTGAGGATGGACTCAAGTATGTCCGGGAGATTGGACCACAAAAGGGTGAACTGTTTGATCTTATCGTTCTTGACCTGACAGACCCGCTTGGTCCGGCTGCAGAACTTTACTCACCGAAGTTCATGGCAGAGTGTAAAGCCTTGTTACGTCCGGGAGGATTATTTACGCTCCATATCGGACCACCGGTATTTGCTCCTGAACGTGTTTCAGGGCTTGTCAAAAACCTTGAAGGTGTGTTCTCCATTGTAGCCCCGTACTTTGTCTACATTCCGTTATATGGAAGCCTCTGGGGCATGGCCTGTGCTTCAGACACCACTGATCCACGGAACATGAGCAAAGCAATGGTAGAAGAAATAATTAAACACAGAGAAATTTCCCACCTGCAATTTTACAACGGGTCTACTCATGAAGCAGTGTTTGCCCTGCCCGAGTACCTGAAAAAAATAATTTCCTAATAAAATTTTTTAGCGGTGGGCATAATATGCCACTGCAGGGTCTCCCAGAGTATCAATCCGGGCAAAACCGACACGCTCAAACTGGACAATCCGGTCCTTTTCTGCTAATGCTTCAGGTTCACAGACACCATTGATATCCCCTTCTGCACATTTCAGAATACAGGCACTTGCAAGGGTTTCAGGCAGCCATTGAATTATAGGGGCCTTTTTGCTCCGTGCTTCCTGGAGGTCATCTCCGGCATATTCTCCCCGGACACAGTCTCCCTCATGATAGAGACGGATGTTGAAGAGATCTTTTAGCCGGAGAAATTCTGCTCCGGATGAGAGTTCTGCACCAGGCAGGAAGATAGAACCATGAAAGGGAATCTCACGATAACCCCGGGACTCATCTCCAGGATATCGCATGGCTTTTGCCACAACCGGCTCTGATCCGGTTACCCTGACCTTTACCGGATCAGGAACAAAGAAGAACCGGTCAGCAGTACTGTCAATGATCTCTTTGTTCTTTGCATAGAGGTTTTCCCAGGAGAACTGGATATCTGTCTCGCCAATTCCAATCTCCAAAACCGCGTTCCTGACGGCCTGTGGTTGAATACCCCGTCGAGCCATTGCCCGGAGAGTTCCAAGCCTGACATCATCCCATCCCGAATATTCACCGGACCGGATGCCTGCCCGCATCTGGGAGGTGGACAGGACAACACCTTCGATACCCATCCGGCCGTAATGCCGGTATACCGGAGTATCCCATCCCATGTATCTGAAGATATACTCCTGTCTTCTCGTATTGGCAATATGATCCTTGCCACGAATGACATGAGTCATACCAAGCAGGTGATCGTCAACCGCAACAGAGAGGTTCATGAGTGGATATACAATCGCATCAACCCGCTGATGAGGCGTAGAAGTCAGAACCCTGAACAGCGGATAATCACGCATGGCAGGGTCCGGATGGTCCAGGTCGGTCCTGAGCCTGACACCAACTTCACCTTCGGCAAATGCTCCCTCCAGCATCTGCTCAAAGAGTTCCATTGCCTCTTCAGGAGACTGACTCCGGCAGGGACATGCCGCCTTATGCATCTTCAGATCTTTAAAGACTTCATTATCACACCGGCAGACATATGCATGCCCTTTCTGAATGAGTTCTCTGCCGACGTCGTAATATTTTGAAAAACGGTCTGACTGGAAGATGGTTTCAGTAATGGAAAGACCCATCCATTCGATATCCTCCCGGACCATATCATACGCTTCAGGGTCAACCCGTTTCGGATCAGTATCTTCAATCCGGAGGATATACCGACCGCCATATCTCCGGATATATTCATCGTTCAGAAATGCGGCCCGTGCATGACCAAGATGAAGCGGTCCGGAAGGATTGGGTGCAAACCGCATAACAACTCCCCCTTCACTGCCAGGGAGATCAGGAAGACCGGTCTTCTTCTTCTCTTTCTTTTCAAAGAGAGCACCATATTGATCCGGAGCTATTGACTGGAGCTTTATCTCCCGTTCTTCAGGGGATAACGAAGATACTTCATTCAGAACAGAACCCAGGAGGCTTTTTATCTCACCAGCTTTTGATCGCATTTCAGGGTGAGTCCCCATAACGGCGCCCATAACGGCTCCGGCAGAGGGAACACTCTTATGCTTTACCGCATTGGAGAGAGCGGCTATCAGTAATACTGAATGTACCTCGTCCATCAGTAATCCCTTCTGATAAAAAACCAGGCCAGTTCGACAAGCAGGTGCTTTTCAACGGTATCCTGCAGCACAGACAGACCCTCCACAGCAGAGGTGATCATCTGCTCTGCCTCATTCTGAACTGAACTGATGACTCCTTTTTCTGTGAGCATGGAGATGAGTGATGCAATTTCATCCTTGCTTAAAGGACGACGCCAGGGTTTCAGGTCAATACCCTTTTCCCGGGCAGTTATTGCAATCAGCGTCTGTTTTCCTTCCCGGATATCTGAAGCCTGGTCTTTTCCGGATTTTTCTGATGAAGCCATGAGGTCAATCAGGTCATCCTGGATCTGAAACGCTGCACCAATCTTACAACCATAATTATAGAGAGCCTCAACCTGCGAATCAGTTCCTTGAGATAAAAGAACGCCTATAGCTGCAGCAGACCCGTATAATACCCCGGTTTTTTTGGTCACCATTTCAAGGTATTCATCTCTGCTGACATCTTCCCGTTCTTCAAAGGACATATCCTGCTGCTGTCCCTCGCAGATATCCTCACAGGTTTTGGCAAGGAGTGCAATTGCCCTGACCTTCGGAGATTCAGGAGCATCTGCCTGACAGATCAGGGAGAAGGCCCGTGCATACAGCACATCTCCGGCAAGAATTGCCGCAGGCTCTCCCCATAATGTATGGACAGTTTTCTGACCACGCCGGTATTCATCCTTATCCATGATGTCATCATGAATAAGAGTAAAATTGTGAGTCACTTCAAGAGAAAGACCTGCAGGCATGATCATCTTTGAAGAGCCGGGTCTTACAGCATCTGCAGCAAGTTTGAATAGAGCCGGCCTAAGACGTTTTCCACCGGCAAAAAGCAGATGATTTGCTGCCTGTGACAGTGCGGTTTTCGGATCACCATAACAACTCTGCAGGAGGCTGTTTACCTCATCTGCAGTCTTTTTCAGATACGCCTCAAGCTCCATGTAATCAGTTTCCATTATGCCAGTTTTTGTCTCTGGCCATTTGTCATCAGGAAAAAGTCCTTGTTCAGGGTATAACCCATCTCTCTTGCAAGGTCCAGGTACTCGGAAGTCAGGTCAATCCCACCATGGGCCGACACAATGTACTGTGGATTAAGGAGATGGATAAATTCGTAATGGTCCTCACAATACGCATGTCCGCTCACATGAAGTTCATCAAATAACCGTGCTCCCTGCCCTTTGAGGAGAGTAAACATTCTGTACCGCTGGGCTCGGTTCATGTCGTTCGGAATGAGCTGGGCACTAATCATGACTTTATCTCCCCGCTCAATTCTGTAAGGAGTGTCATTTTGGGCAATCCGGGTGAGAATTGAACCTGGCTCACCCTGGTGACCGGTAACAATAGGAACATACTGATCTTTTCCGGTCTTAATCAGACGACGCAGGGTTCGTTCAACCACGCGGCGGTTTCCAAAGACACTTGTGGTATCCGGGAACCTGACCAGTTTCATCTGTTCTGCAGTTACACAATACCGTTCCATTGAACGGCCAAGCAGGAGAGGTTTTCTACCAATTTCATTGGCACACTCTGCGATTGTTTTTACCCTGGCAATGTGTGAGGCAAAAGTACTGACAATGATTGCATTTTTATCATCCTCATAACTTGTCATCACATCGCGGACCATGCTTTTTGCAATCTGCTCGCTCGGACACCGGCCTTTCCGGTTCACATTCGTAGATTCAGTAATAAGGCAGAGTACCCCTTCATTTCCGATCTTCTTAAATTTCGCAAAATCCGGCGGTTCTCCCAGTACCGGATTCCTATCGAGTTTGAAATCCAGGGCATAGATGATGGCACCTTTTGGAGTATAGAGAGCAACCGTTGCAGTATCAATTATACTGTGCTGGGTCCGGACAAATTCCATCGAAAGAATGTTCGAAATGTTGTATCTCTGCCCGTATTTGAGTGCGATTAATTTATTGTTAACACCAAACTTCTTTTCACCTTCAATCTGCTGTTTTACCAGTTCAATTGTGTATGGTGTACCAAGAATCGGAGCATTATACCGATGTGCAAGTTTTGGTACTGCTCCCAGGTGATCCAGATGACCATGTGAAAGGATAATTGCTTTCACCGTCCCTTCCAATTGATTCATCGCGGTATCATCAGGGATAACACCCATCTGGATAAGATCCAGAGAATGAGTATTTTCCAGTTCCATTTCCGGATGCATCATCAGGGAATCCAGCCGAATCCCCATATCAAATATTATTATTTCTTTTCCGCAGCGGACGGCGGTCATATTTCGTCCAAATTCGTTATATCCGCCCACTGCAAGGATCTCAATATCCAATGTTAATTCCTCCTTGTCATTTTTCTATCATATCCCGTGTATTGCCGGTAACATACCACCGGGCTTCAGGTAACTCGGAGATTCGGGATTTTCCAGTGAGAAACATACAAATTCGTAATTCCTGATGAATTGTACTGATAACCTCTCGCAAGGCCTTTGGACCTTCGCATGCTGGTTTTAAAAGCGGGAGTGCCATTCCGGCCAGATCCGCTCCCAGAACCAGTGCTTTTGCAAGGTCAATGCCGGACCTTATTCCCCCACTTGCGATAACCGGTCCATTACATTTCTCTATCTCGAATAAACTCACTGCGGTCGGAATACCCCATATTCCAAACCGTTCTCCAAGTCCTTTGAGTTGCAGGTTTTCTTTGCCGGCAACGCTCCCCGACCGGTGGCTTTCAATAAGTGCCCAGGAAGAACCCCCATATCCACCGATATCCATGCAGGCAGCACCAGCCCCGTAACATCGCAGACCGGTTTCATACGAAATACCACAACCGGTCTCTTTTACAATTACCGGAACCTTCAGTTCCCTGCAAAGTTCACGAAGAGCAGTAAAACATCCACTGGCGTCGTGATCCCCTTCAGGCTGAATTGATTCCTGTAAAAAATTGAGATGAATGGCCAGGGCATCTGCATCAATCATCTCAACTGCACGTTCAGCCCAATCAATGCCATGATCCTTAAGCTGAACAATTCCCAGGTTTCCTACAATGAATGTATCCGGGGCTTTTTCCCTGACAATAGAAAAAGTATCTGCAAGATCCGGGTTTTCGATTGCAGCCCGTTGTGATCCAACACCAATGCCAAGACCAAATTCTCCTGCAATTTCTGCAAGTACAGCATTTACTTCTTTTGTCTCCGGATGCCCGCCGGTCATTGCGGATATAAAAAGGGGAGAGCCTAATTCATGGCCGAGAAACCGGGTATTCAGAGAAAGACTGTCCATGTCAATATCGGGGAGTGCTTCATGGACAAGTCTGATATCTTCAAAACCGGTATTACCGGATTCTATTGGTTCATCCAGACAAATTCGAAGGTGGTCTAGTTTGCGGGAGGAGGTAAAATCACGCCTGTTCATTCTGCCTCCGGCTTAATCCTGGTTCCACCATGATTAGTCCCGCTCAAAAACTCCCTGAGCTTTGAGATATGAAATATTTCAGACTCAATGCCTCTGTCAGCCAGGCGCAGGAGTTCGGTAATTTTTCCTTGCATGCCTCCGGTCACATCAACATGGCCGGAGCCTCCAATCCTGATGGTATGCGCCATATTCCGGCGCAGTTCCCTCACAACCGTCCCATCGACATCAAGCACTCCGGCCACATCGGTTGCAAGCCCGATGCGATCAATAGAGAGCTTTTCTGCCAATACCCTGACCAGTTGATCACCGGAAACGATGCATGCTCCTTTCATGGTGTCCATTACAACATCCCCATGCAGAACCGGTACCATGCCAAGGTCAAGCATGAGGTTTATATGATCCAGGCAGTATCCGGAGAGTTCACCACCGGATGCCACCATTCCCTGAAACGGATGGACACTAATTGCTTCTAATCCCTCATTACGAAGCGTCCTGACAACCAGTTCATTCAGAGATGATACTGCAAGGTGAGTCTCGTAAATTCCAACCCGGTTATTCTTCGAAACCCCTTCCTGTATGCGGTACCGCTTTGCCTGCGGGTGTCCACATGATCCTGCACCATGAATGAGTATGAGAGGAATATCAGAATATTCACGAAGTGCTTTGGCTACTTCCCGGAGCACATCTTCACGGACGGTCCCCGTATCACCACCGGCCTTATGAGTGATGACACTCCCTCCAAGTTTAAGAATTGTTCTATCAGGCATCCCGCTCCTTTCTCAGCCCCTCGGTGTCAAGGCAGGTGATTATTGCCCGGCCTTCAAACACTTCAATTGCACCGGCTATTCGTGCACGAATATTTTTCGGAGCTATTGCTACCATACAGCCACCTCCCCCTGCACCGGTGATTTTCGCACCAAATGCACCGGTTGAACGTGCTGCAAGCACCAGTCTTGAGAGCTGAGGGTGGCCGACACCCAGTGTCTCAAGAAGAGAGTGATTCATATCCATCAGTTTCCCAAGGTATGCAGGTTCATCCAGGTGCTTCATTGCATCCATAACGATCGCTTCAATAGAGTCGAGTACCGGATTAATTATTGATGGATGCTTCTGTTTGATCTCAGCTACCTTCTCAACCATCCTGCTTGTTGAGTGAGAAACCTGAGTATTACCAACTATGAGGTGGTAATTTTGTGGGGCAAGACGCTTACGTGTTCCCCCTTTTATCAGGAACATACCACCATAGGTAGAGACTGTGGTATCTGTTGCACTGGCCCGGCCTTTCTGGACTTTTTTCTCAATCTTCCAGGCCATTTCAGCGATCTGTTCCCTGCTCCTCCCCAGGTCAAATTCGTCGTTAATTGCTGCAAGTGTTGCAACGGTAACTGCTGCTGATGAACCAAGCCCGGATGAACTCGGGAGTTGTGAATTGATATATACGCTTCCTTTTACTCCGAACTCACGGAAACACTGATCGATATACGGTGATTTTGCATGATGCGGATGATTGGTTTTTCTGACGGTTACATATACACGCGGTCTGATGGCAAGTGCTATCCCGGGTTTTTCATAGAGAACGGCATGTTCTCCAAATAAAAAGACCTTTCCGGGTGCACTCCAGGTTGCCACTATTGCACCGCCAACGCCGCATATCCTACGACCTGATCATAATCACCGCTTGACTCCCCTGAAGTGGTATATCCAAGCAGGTCGCACCGGGTTTTTCCCCGGGTCATTAATACTTCAACCATGCAGCCAATTGGCCCGTATCCACAGGCCGTTATATGATGAGTTTGTATTCTGGAGAAAAACTCAGGAATATCCATATTTACAAGCGCCTCTATCGCGTAATGATCGTCACGATATGCCTTTTCAGCAGAGACATAATGAGAAAAATCACTTGAAGCCACGATTTTTACCGGTTTTTCATATTTTTCCAGAGCATTGGTGATGATGGATGAGACACGACGGACTTCGGAGAGGGTCTGATTACCCATCATTACCGGAAGAATCCTGGATTTTGGAAACCGGTGTTGTATGAAAGGCATCTGCACTTCCAGAGAGTTCTCGGAGCCATAACTCATCGCCCGTTCATCAACAGGAAGGTCGATGTATGATCCAAGAACAGTATCCGGTTCCAGAATCCCAAGCGGAGTTTCCCAGGGAACCTGTGAAATACAGGTAGGAAAACCCCTGTGACTTGGACCTATGATCAGAAAGGTTCCGTCAAACCGATCGTCGAATGCAGCAAAAGCCTGTGCTGCAATTTTACCGGAGTATACATACCCGGCATGTGGAGAAACCACTCCTGCTGCATCTCCGGATGATGGATAATCCCGAAATAATTCAGTCAGAAGTTGCCTGAGACGTCCGGGATCACCGGGATAAAACATCCCGGCAACCGTGCTGGCTCTGCTCATCATGGACGAGGGATTGAACCCTGATACGTTTCAGGATATCGGTTCTATATAATCCAGTCCGGGGATCTTACATCTCGGTTTCGAAATCTTCAGGTGTAAGGGAAGTATTGTACCCTTTGTGTCTGAGGAACTCCTTGGTCAGGAGGAAGTAGATCATGGAGAGTGCCTTACGTCCTTTGTTGTTGGTTGGGATTACAACATCCACAAGGCTGGTCATGTTATTGGTATCACAAAGTGCCACAACAGGGATACTAACCTGAATAGCCTCTTTTATGACCTGCAGATCACTGACCGGGTCAGTAACGACAACGACATCAGGTTCTGCATACCGTGGAAGACGCGGGTTTGTAAGGGTTCCAGGAATATATCTGCCAATAATCGGGGTTGCACCAATTGAATCTGCAAATCTGCGTGCAGGGTACTGCCCATATTGACGGGAAGTTATAACCAGGATCTTTGCCGGGTCATACTGGGAAAGGAATTTCGCTCCCAGTTTAATCCGCTCATCAGTTTCCCTGATATCCAGAATGTATAATCCATCACCGCGGACGCGGTAAATGAAGTTCTTCATGTCGCTGCTTTTCTGCTGGGTACCGATGTGTACACCTGCTGCAAGATACTCTTCAACTGAAACAAGTGGTTCGTTCAGTTCAATCTCCATTTCATTTCCGTTCATAGATACTCTCCTCAATCCTAATGAGTTCGTTCAGTTTGGCTGTCCGCTCCCCGCCGACAACCCCCGTTTTTATAAATACACAATTAAATGCACACGCAAGATGTGCAATGGTCGTGTCTTCTGTCTCTCCAGATCGGTGAGACATGACTGTTTCCAGCCCGTTCCTCTGGGCAATATCAATCGCCTCAAAGGTATCGGTCAGGGTTCCTATCTGATTGGGCTTTATAAGTACACAGTTAGTACTTCCCTGTGTCAGACCATCCTGAATCCGCTTTTTGTTTGTGACAAAAAGGTCATCTCCACAGATCAGACACCTGTTTCCGGTTTCTCTGTTCAGAGCAGCAAATCCTGCATAATCCTCTTCATACAGGGGATCTTCGACATATACCAGTTCATATTCGTCGATGAGATCTGCAATATATGTCACCTGGTCTTCAGATGAGCGAAGTCTGCCATCCCTGTACCGGTACATCCCGGACTCAGGATCATACAACTGACTTGCTGCAACATCTATACCAGGACTTATTTCAAATCCTGCTTCATCCGAAGCAATATCTGCTGCTTCTGAGAGAACCTCAAATGCATCCGGATCAGAGATCGGGGGAGCCCATGCCCCTTCATCCCCTTTTCCAGTAGATATTCCACGTTTTGTCAGGAGTTCACGCACAAGAGCATGAACCCGGGCATTTGCGAATATTCCATCACGAACACGCTCACATCCGGTTGGGACCACCAGGAATTCCTGGATCTCTGTTGCGTAGGGTGCATGTGCTCCACCGCCAATCACGTTCCCAAGAGGCCTTGGAGCATGAGCCACAAATACTCCGCCAATGTGCTGCCATAAAGGGATATTGCGTGAGTCTGCTGCTGCTTTTGAGGCAGCGAGAGACAATGCAACAGCAACATTCGCCCCAATCCGGGAGAAATTTCCGGTTCCATCAATCTCGTGGAGGAGTGAATCAAATCCTATCTGATCTGAAACATCAACCCCGATAAGATGCGGAATTACCTGTATAGTTGCATCAGAAACAGCATCTGACGGATCACGTACTACTGCTTCATATATTCCAGTACTGGCACCACCCGGAGCCGCTGCCCTGCCAAATCCATTTTCAGTCCGGACCTCAGCTTCAACCGTCTTTTTCCCCCGGGAATCGAGGATGATTCGCAGAGTTATTCCGCGCGTGATGGTCATTCAGCCCACTATCTCCGTTTTACAGTGATCGGAATGACATCACGCTCGAATTCCTCCATTGCAATCTCAAGTGGATCAATACTTGGAGTTGCAACAAGGATCGGGGCACCCATTGAAATCTGAAGTGCCCGGGCGCCTACAATTCGCGCCTTCTCATAGCGAGTATATATTTGCATGCGTAACTCCTCAAAAATCCGTTGGCACAAGAATGGGGTCGCTGAGATTCGAACTCAGGTCAGAGCGTCCCGAACGCCCTAGGATGGTCCAGGCTACCCTACGACCCCTCATTGGTATGGGTTAAGCTCGTCAATAATCTCCTTGTGCGTGAGTAACATACACCGGCAACAATACCGATCCATACCGAGATCGTCGAGGATCTTTTTAGGATCCTCGTTCTCATCTCGACGGCGTTTATATTCCTCGTATGCAGTGGAGATTACCTTTCCGCAGGTGAAACAGCGAACCGGTATCATATAGTTGCTCCACTAATGTTATAGTTCATCGTTATAAAGCTCACCGGTATGACTTCTGGAATTTCTTCCGTGCCCCACGACCATGTGGCTTCTTGGCTTCTTTCTGACGTGAGTCGTTCACGAGAAGACTACGATCGTATACATGATAAACATCTTTCATGCGAGGATCGTTATGCCATTTCACAATTCCCCTGGCAAGTGCAGTGCGCACAGCTTCTGCCTGCCCCATAATTCCTCCGCCAGCTACCTTAATGGAAACATCCACACCATCCAGGACTCCCGGAAGGAGTTGGAGTGGTTCAGAGATCTTCATTCTGACAAGCTCGGTGGAGAACACATCAAGGGTGAAAGAGTTTATCCGAACAACTCCTTTACCTGGCCGTAATGTTGCCCGGGCAACCGCAGTTTTTCTTTTTCCACTGGTATTGATTATTCTCATCAGAGGTCACCTGATCAATATTTTGCTCCAAGGAACGTGCTGATGGCACCAAGTGTCACATGTGACGGATTCCCCAGCCGCTTCTTGCTTGCATACTCAATCGTTTCACTCGGCAGACCTGAAAGTTCATCAGGTGCACCGACATAAATTTTGATCCGTTTCATGGCCTCGATTCCCCGCTCGCGCTTGTAGGGAATCATACCACGAATAGTTCTTTTCAGAATGTGATCAGGTCTTCTCGGGAAGAACGGACCACCTTCACGTGAACCGCGTTCGCGTTTATGCTTGTAATTATTCAGGACGCGTGCACGGTTGCCGGACACAACTGCTTTTTCGGCGTTGATCACTGCGATATCTTCGCCAGCTAAGGCGCGTTTTGCAACCGTACTGGCTAGTCTCCCGATAAGCAGGCCATCACCATCAATTACCGTTACCATGAGTCTTGCACCTACCTCAGTATCCTGGTCCTGCTCCCTTTCGGGTTTTTGGAAAGCAGCTGTTCAATACTGATACACTGCCCTTTTGCTTCGGTGATCTTACTTATTGCAGCATCTGAAAAACTCAGTGCAGCTACCGTCACACCTGCCTCAACAACTCCGCTCCCCAGCACTTTTCCCGGGACAATCAGGGTTTCCCCATCCTGTGCATACCGGTTAATTTTGCTGACATTAACTTCCGCGTAATTCTTCCGTGACTTCTCGAGTCTGGAAGCAATATCACTCCAGATCTCAACTTCGTTCTCACGCGACGTCTGCTTCAGGAGTCTGATGAGTTCGGCAAGGCGCGGATTGGACTTATCATTCCTTCTGGTCATGCTCCGTTACCCTCTTATTTCGCTCAAAGCCTCGTATAATTCATCTGACTGATTCTTGAGAAACAGCAGTCCCTGTTTAATAATCCTGACAGTAGGTAATGCTCCGGCACTCTCTACAGTAAAGAGAAACCGTCGGTCATCCATTTTAATATGGATTGCTGGTTCATCCCCGATCCCACTATTCAGACATGCCTGCTCACAGAGACGGCATAGAGAACATGATTCAAGGGCACCATCTTTTAGACCTATTGCAGATCCTTTTACCAGAAGAATTTCCTTCGGGCAGACCTCAACACAAAGCCCACACCCGTCACACCGGTCATCGTGGGTTATAATCGGGTAGTTCTTATATCCGCATATCGTAGTGGGGGACCATTTTGCATGCTCCATTCCACGTTCCATGTATGCCTGTGCTTCAATCACGACCTTCTGGTTCTTCTCAAGCTTCACGATTGGAATATTGTCCAGAGCAGGTCTTACGACAGAGTCCTGGGAAATCAGGTCTCCTGAGGTAACCATACACGGACCTTCAACACTCATGGTGAGTGTTACCGTACAACGGGTACATCCTGCCCCATTGCAGGAACACTTACTTCGTGGGACAAAACTGTCCGGATCGGTCACCAGCGGAATTAATCCGAGCCGGTGTGTCAGGATTTCGTCGAAGAGAGCACTGGCATTGTCATAGATCTTGACATCTTCAATGGCAAAAGCCATGACCTCACTGATCATTGCACGGCGAAGAGCATTCGCAAATGCAATTGAAGCGTCATCCAGAGCAAACGATGCACTGCCCTCTTCAAGACTGCTGAATTCGATCTTCATCAGACTCTACGACCCCTTCTCCCGCCTTTTGGCCTGATAGAGTCATGGGGTACCGGAGTCACATCTTCAATGAGTCCGATACGCATCCCTGCACGGGCAAGTGCACGAATTGCAGCCTGAGCTCCCGGGCCGGGTGACCGCTGCTTTCCACGGCCGGGTGCACGAACCTTCACATGAAGTCCGACTAACCCCTTTTCCCGTGCTGCCTGGGCCACATTCCCTGCCATCTGCATTGCAGCATATGGAGAACTTTCGTTTCGGTCCTGCTTGACAACCATTCCTCCGGAACTCTTCGTAATGGTTTCAGCACCGGTCAGGTCTGTTACTGTGATGATGGTATTATTAAATGATGCGTAGATGTGTGCAACGCCCCATTTTTCCTTCCCTTCAGCCATAATTATCTCCCAACCTTCGCAATACGCTGGCGTTCAGAATGTATATCGCTAACCAGTGGTGACGAACCAGAGTAAGAAATCTCTTCCTGTTCCTTTGCATTAACGACATAACCAGGAATTGTGACACGACGTCCACTAATTGCGATGTGTCCATGAGTAATGAACTGACGAGCCTGCTTTGGTGAACGGGCAAACCCACGGCGATAGACCTGTGTCTGAAGCCGCCGGTCAAGTTGCTGTTCAACTTTGAGTGCAAGCACATCATCAATATCGGCGTTCTCTCCGATCATCCCTGACCGTTGCAGGGAGCCGATGAGTTCATCCTTTTTCCGTTCAACTCTTTCCTGTTCAGAACCGGTAGACTGCAGAGCGATTATCTCACGTGCTGCTTTTCGGTATTTCCGAAGTGCCCCCTTGGCAATCCAGACCTCACGCTTGTTTCTGAGACCATACTCAATTACAAGGCGGGTCTCTTCCTCAATACGGGAAAGTTCAAACGGACGCTTGGGTGTCTGGTATTGTTTATGATTTTTACCTGGATATCCCATATTTCATCCCGCCTAGACTCTCTTTCTCTTCACACCGACAATCAGACCTGTTCTTCCACAGGATTTCGTACGCTGACCACGGACTTTCTGACCAGTCTCGTGACGGATCCCGCGATATGCACGAATCTTCTTGAGAAGATTAATGTCATCATCAACGGTCATCATCACATCTGCTCCAAGCAGATGGCGTTTCTCACCGGTGTAAATGTCTTTAGGTCGGTTAGACATCCAGACAGGAATCCGTTCGGCATAATTACTAACAACTTCCCGAATCCGGTCAACGGATGCTTCTTCAAGCTTACCCATCAACGCGTTCTTCTCTACACTCGCAGTTTCAGCAATGAACTTCGCAGTGTGTCGCCCGACACCTTTGATGCCGGTCAGGGAAGTAATAACGGGCTTCGTCCCGTCAAGGTCGGTATTATTAACCCTGACAAAGTAGTTTATCTCTTGTTCATCCTGAGCCATGCAATGCCTCACTTCAGGGAATTGCCTGCGTGTCAGCGTTGAGGGAGGGATTTGAACCCCCGAGTCCCAAGGGACACAGGGTTAGCAACCCTGCGCCATACCTGGCTTGGCTACCTCAACATGCAAAATCGCATCTTATCGACACTCGCAACAGATGATCTGCTGCTACAGGAATTGTGCTTACTAATGTGGACGAGAATGCCATATAAGGATTATGATGCAGTCCCATAATCCAACCATCATTTTTCCTGATTCGAACGGGATACACCAGATGCAATAAGTGCCGACGTAACAAGTGGAAGAGCGATGGTTGCATCACAAAAGCACTGGACCTTTGTACATGTGCAGGATTCTTTTCCCCAGGATATCGCTTCTTCAAACGTGCAACCAGAAAGACCGCCATAATGGGGTGTGTCAGTAGTATACTGAATAGCGTAGTCATGACCACCACATCCGTGTTCATGAATTGAAGCAATAACCTGTGTTTGCTGGATAAAATTTTTTGGAACACCGCCACCTACATAAATCACTCCGGTTGAAGAGGCGCGCTCCACCAGCGTTGTGAGCGCATCTGCATCAGCCAGTTGATCAACCGATATTTTGACACCATGCTTCCTTGCCATCACAAGGGCAATACCGATAGATGAATCACAGAGAGCAGGAGTGAATATCGGAACCCCCAGTTTTGCTGCTGTTGCTGTCACTGATCTGCCATCTGGATATTGAGAGAGCAGATGAAGCCCGAGAAGACGAATGAATTCAGCAGAAGAACCAGAAAATCCCCCAATTGAATTTGCAAATGATGCAATCTGCGCATCAATATTGCGAAATTCTTCTTCATAGGCAAAAACATCATATATCCGGTCAATCCCATTTTGGAACAGTTCCTGATCATTAGCCTGGTGATATCCGATGTAATGATTCACTCCATAATGACCACAGATATCATGGAAAATATTGGCTCCCGTTGAAACCAGGACATCGACATAATTCCGCTCAAGTAGCTCAATAAGACATTCCTGCATACCTGCCGGAATCATGGCTCCGGAAAGTCCCATGATTATTGTTACACCCGGACTCTGAATCATCTGCTGCCAGACAGAAACCGACTCCCCCAGTTTTCTTCCCTGAAATCCGGTTCTGCTCATTTTATTCAATAACTCGTCAACCCGGCGATCAGGGATGACAGGCTGCATAGGAGGGAGGATCATAAGAGCGGATTTAACTCTGAATGTATAAGGAAATATCGAAATAAAAAAGTTATAATGCCCGGATAAGAGACTGCCGGGTCACTATTCCCACAACCTTTCCATTATCTGTAACCGGAAGGCTGCTTATGTTCTTTGAAAGCATGAGTGAAACAACATCACTAACTGATGAATTAACGTCAGTGCTTACAGCAGGAGAACTCATGATGTCCTTGACCAGAATATTTCTTATCTGGTGTTCCTGATGTCTGTCATCTACTGCTTCCCTGAATTTTGTCAGAGCTACGGCCACATCAGTTTCAGACACAAGGCCTGCCATTTTATTCTCAGCCATAACCACGTACCTGCCAATCTTTTCATCAACCATTTTTCTTCGGAGATGAACCATTCTCTCTCCGGCTTCAATGACATGATGAGGATCAGTAACTGAAGGCAGATCACCGTCTGGAATCATTTTTGCAAGTAAATCTCCATAGGTAACCTGACCGACCATCTTGTTGTCTTCATTATATACCACTGCCAGTTTTGCCTGGTTTTGAAGAAGCGGTATCAGGACATCAAGTTCCTGGTCTTCATAAACAATGGTGAATTCCGTATCAATGGTATTGGAGACGTGAATTGTAGTGGGCGCTACTTCTGAACTATGTCTTGCCCCAAGTTTTTCTACTATCTTCTGACGGGATACGGTACCGACCACTTCATCATGGTGAAGAACCACCAGTGGGTCAAGTCCGGTATCAAGCATTTTATCCAAGGCTTCAGTCACCGGAGCAGATTTTGCTATGGTGACCGGTTTAGCCATCACGTCTCGTATAAATATGGTATTGGTCATAAAACCACTTCCCGTATTATGTCATCTCTGGTAATTATTCCAATAATGCCAGTCTCACCGGTGACTATCACACATGTACAGGCATTTTTCTGCATTAATGCCACAGCATCACCGGTTCTCGCTGTTTCAGGAAGAGAAGGAATTATTGACCGCATGATTCCTGACGCGGTACCAGAACCCGCATGGTCAGGCCGTTCTTCGTAGAACGCAAGATCGGTATCGGTAATAATTCCCACAGGACTTCCATCATCAACAACGATAACTGCTCCTTCGCCTTTTTTCATCAAATCCACTACATGGGCTGATGAATGAGAAGATGTCACCACAACTGGTTTGTGCATCAGTTCTCTTACCGGAACATCCAGTTCACGAACAATCTGGGAACGCAGCACATCGGTTCTTGTCAGAATACCCAGGATGATTCCAAGGTCAATCACCGGTGCTCCGGATATTTTGTGGGTTATCATCAGCAAAAGCGCATCCCTGATACTGCTATCCGGAGACAGACTTACAATATCTCCGGACATAACCCGGTTCAAAGGTTCGTTATCAATCAGACGAAACCTCCAGTCTGGATCATTTTTTCTCAGGCGATAGCCGATGTCTTTCTTTGTTACAATACCGAGTGCGCGACCATCATCCACTATAAGAATCCGGGATATCCGATGCTTCAGCATCAGATTTCGTGCATAAGATACCGTATCATAGGGTTTTGCAGCATGTACAGGTGCTGTCATCAGGTCAGAAACCAGCATTTTTATCACCTGTTGTTTACACCAGAATCAAATGCTTTTACAAGGTCGAATTCAGTAACCAGTCCGACAAGCCTGCTCTGCTCTATTACCGGCAATGCTCCGACTTTCTTTGCCATCATGGCCCGGGCAGCATCAGTAATTGTCGCATCGGGATCAGTGGTAAAGAGATTGCCGCTTAATAAATCGCGAACAGGGATATTCATAACTTCTCCAACATTCCCGGTAACAAGCTTCTCAAATACTCTTCCGGTCCCGATATATCTGACAATATCTGTTGCAGTGATTATTCCAAAGAGCACATCATTCTTAACGATGGGGAGACGGCGGAACTGATGTTCAGTCATCACTTTTGTCACAGTGGAGAGAAGACAATCCGGCTGTTGAACTAACAGTGATCGTGTCATCACATCTTCCACGTGATATGCTGCATGGGAGCGACATAATATCTTTAATACATCTCTTTCAGTCACAATCCCGGTAAGGACACCATCTTCATCAACGACAGGTATTCCACCGATTCTATCTTTGAGAATTATTTCAAGTGCTTCGTTAAGGGATGCATCAGGACGTAAGGTCCTGACCTCCGTCTTCATAATTTTACTAACACTCTCATTTATTGCAGCTAAAAAATTCCCTGAATGCTTGACATTAATGAGATTGAATAACTCGCCTCCACCAAGAAAATCAATAACATCACGTGCAGTTATGATTCCCTTCAGGCGGTGAGTTCCCGGATCGACGATCGGAAGTCTGCGAAATCCCCATTGCGTCAGTGTTTCAATCGCTCCGTAGATACGCATGGTTGGTGGAGCGGATATGACCTTGGATGTCGCTATTGTTGATACAGTTATCCGATTTTCCGGATCATTTCGTAAATTCATATGATACCAGCCTTTAGATGAAAGAAATTTAAATTGTCAAACCTGCCAGACCCAGGACCTTGGATAATTCCTGCGGGAAATGAAATAAATTCAAAAATTTTTCCGCAGGACATCTCTATCCGAATCATGGAGGATTGCTTTTTTGGAAATATTCAGTGGATCCCATAAATCCGGATTATAAACAGGCATTTTTCCTGATAAACCCGGTCGGGTCATCAGGTTTTATTGAACATACCCGCTTTATAACCGGTCATCTTCCAGACAATCCGGACAGATGAGTGCACCATCCACACTTCTCAGATCGTCAGACATCTGACCGCACCTGCTGCACATACCTGATGAGAAATCGTCTGCTTTGTTAATTACTACCAGTTCACTCATCAGTTCATTGATTTCGGTGCTTACTGCAACGATGTCCCGGACACTTACAATACCGATTACAACTCCTTTATCATTGATAATCGGCAGTCTCCGCACCCGGTTCCGAATCATTAAATGTGCCGCATCCTCAACCGTTTTTTCAGTTCCAATGGTAATCAGAGGTGAAGTCATTATTTCACTGACATGTACTTCACTTGGACGCATGTCCCTGGCAACAACCTTGCAATTAATATCCTGCTCAGTAACTATCCCCACGGCAACACCGTCTTTTAAAACAATACAACTTCCGGAAGGATCTTTACTGCACATCTTGCGTGCTGCATGGGCTACAGTTGCATGATAATCAATAGTCTTTGGATTTGTTCGCATTATTTCCCGCACCGGGACCTTGGTCTCGAGCTGGATCTTGTCACTGTTGTAGCTCATCACTAATCACCTCTAAGCTCCCCGGCAGATGCATTGCTCTGATAGTTATCGGGATTGGGTATTAATCCATCGCTCCGGTGAGGTCTCACACAATTATTATTGCTCCGAAACAGGTGGGATGACAACAATAATAATACTCCCTGAGCATACCCTTTAAGACAGGCAAATCAGGATATGCCTGATTTTTTGAAAACAGCGCCGGGACGTAACTACAATGGGAATAAGCCATACTCTCTCGCGAATCCTCTCAGGTCTTTTTCAGAAGAAAACAGCTCGTATAGGCATTTATGGCCCACCAAATGCGGGAAAAACCACCCTTGCAAATAGAATTGCAGGAGACTGGTCAGGGACAATCTCAGGAACAACCAGCGAGGTCCCCCATGAAACAAGAAGGGCGGCTCGTTCAGGAAATATCACCATCACCGGTTCAAATGGGAAATCTGTAACGATTGATATCGTTGATACACCAGGTGTAACAACCAGGGTTGATTATAAGGAGTTTCTGGAATATGGAATAGAACGTGAAGATGCAATCAACCGGGCACGCGAAGCAACTGAAGGTGTGGCAGAAGCGATGCATTGGCTTAGAGAGGATATAGACGGGGTCATTTACATGATAGATGCCACGCTCGATCCGTTTGCACAGGTAAATATCATGATGATCGGGATCATTGAAAGCCGTAAACTTCCGGTAATCATTGCAGCTAATAAGATAGATCTGCCTGATGCAACCCCACAACGGATTCGAAATGCATTCCCCCAGCACCCGGTTGTACCGGTTTCATGTCTTGATGGAACACAGATAGAGAGTCTTTATGAAGAGATGGTCAGGCATTTCAGGTGAGGAAAATGCAGGGTGTACGGATTGATCTGATATCTGAAGAACGGCTTTCACAAATGCCGTCGATGGAAAAAATACGCCTTATCCTGGATAATGTCAGGGAAGGAACCATTGTTATCCTGGAAAGCGGCCTTACTCCGGACGAACAGTCAGTCCTCATTGAAATGACCATGCAGGAGATCCTGCCGGATGGATTTTCAGGCATTGAAATTGAATCATATCCATCCAAACAAAAAAATCCGGGAGTTTTTTCACGCTTTCTAAAAGGAGATGAATCTCGAAGACTTACCGTAATCGGGCCTGCAAACCAATTAAAAATGATCCGAAAAGACCGTGGATTTATCAGTGCCTGGATCTCAGGCAGGTGACATATGCCCCACCGCTGTACCGGTTGTAACACACTTTTTCCTGATGCCCGGTATCTGAAAGATGGCTGTCCGGTCTGTGGATGCGGCAAATTCATTTATGAAAAGGGAAAAGGGAGAAAAGAAACCAGAGCAGAGCCGGATTCTAAACCCCTGGAACCTGAAACACCCCGGAAGATATCAGACGATAAGAACACGGATGTAAAAAAAGAGATCTCAAAAGATACCCAGGAGTCTGATTCTCTTGAAAGTATCCGGATCCTCGAACCCGGAAGGTACGACCTGAATCTTTCCCGACTCATTGAGTCCGATGACCGGGTAGTCAGACTGGGATCAGAGGATAGTTACCGCCTTGATCTGCATTCAATGATTCGACAGAAAAGAAAAAAATAGGTAGTTATTCTCATTTCGAGATATTGTCCACCGCGTACCCTTTCGTGCCAAGAAGATTGACTACGCGTTCACGGTGGTTACCCTGTAACTCTATGGAGTTGCCTTTGACGGTTCCGCCACAGGCCAATTTACTCTTCATAAACTTTGAAAGATCTTCAAGGTCGATATCTGTCGGATCAAGTCCTTCAATTACCGTAACCTCTTTTCCATACCGGCGTTTATTCACTTTCACGTTTATACGCTGCTGTTCTTTTGCAACTTCTTCACAGATACAGAGTTCTTTTGGCAGCCCACAGATGGAGCAGATACCACCATTCATTACTTATTCCATCTCATGTTTTACTATTAAATGCTTATCATAAAATATCCCGGTGTTTTAACGGCTTTTTAATATCAATCTGGGGAAGCGGTTATTGCATTATAATATCCCGGGCAGTCATACCTGAGTAATATGTCAGTTATGGTCCTGGGGACCGCTTCTCACGTTGGTAAAAGCACAATAGTTGCAGCCATATGCCGCATACTTCACCGTCACGACAGGGTAGCTGCTCCATTTAAATCCCAGAATATGAGCCTGAACTCATGGGTAACAGAAGACGGGGGTGAGATCGGAATCGCACAGGCCATGCAGGCACATGCAGCATGTCTTAAACCTTCCATCCATATGAACCCCATTCTTCTCAAACCTAAAGGGGATCAAAGTTCACAGATTATTCTGCTCGGAAAACCATACACCGATGTGCATGCAAAAAAATACTATCAGCTCACGGACAATCTTCTTGAAATAGCAGTTGAGTCAGCAAAAACACTTCTCGAACAGTTTGGAGCCCTGGTTGTCGAAGGAGCCGGAGGGGCTGCGGAGGTTAATCTGTATGATCGTGATATTGCAAATATCGGCCTTGCCCGAAAACTTAAGTTCCCAATCATCCTGGTTGCTGACATTGAACGGGGAGGAGTGTTTGCCCAGGTTTACGGGACTATCTCCCTGCTCCCGGATGACATTCGTCCATTGGTGAAAGGAGTAATAGTCAATAAATTCAGAGGTGATCCCTCCCTTTTTTCCGATGGAATGAAGATCCTGGATGAACTAACCGGAGTTCCTACCCTGGGTCTTATCCCCATGACAGATATCGATATACCAAGCGAAGATTCACTCTCTTTGTCTGATAAAAAGAACAATAATTCACCAATTCGTATTGCGATAATTAAGTTTCCAAGAATATCCAATTTCACAGATTATGAACTTCTTGAACGATATGCTTCAGTTACGTATGTAAACCCTGGTGATTCACTGAAAGGATATGATGCCATCATCCTTCCGGGAACGAAAAATACCATCGAGGACCTGCAGGAAATTCAAAACAGCGGCACAACAGAAGAGATAATTCAGGCACGGGCAGCTCATATCCCAATTGTCGGGATATGCGGAGGATACCAGATGCTTTGTGAGAAAATTATAGATTCTGGTGTTGAATCCAAAAAGGGCGAATACAAAGGTATCGGCCTGATACCCTGCACCACCACATTTTCAGAGTATCAGAAAACAACGGTCCAGGTTACCCGGAGATCCTCAGGATACGGACCATTTCTTCAAAAGGTATCCACAGTATCAGGATATGAGATACACATGGGTGAAACAGATACCAGCGGGATGAAAGAGGCATTTTCAGATGAGGGCGTGGTAAGTGAGGACGGCCTTCTTATCGGCACATACATGCATGGCCTTTTTACTTCACCGGAAGTTGCCGGTGCATTTGTATCATTTCTTTGTGAGCGGAAAGGCATCTCATGGGAGATGCCGGAACATCTTACCGATCCTTATGATGCACTTGCCGATCATGTTGAAAAACATGTAAAAATAGAAGAAATCATCAAATTTTTTAACTGATGACATTGAGCATGCTGCGATATCCTTCCTGTTTCACATCATCGCAGACAACCTCAACGATATCTTTCAAATCCACTTCATCTGTACTTCTGACCCTGCTACAAAAAGCACGGGCAGGCGAGGAAATTTCAGCATTCTGTGTTTTAAACCGGACTGAATGAACACAAAACCGGCATTTAACGACCTCTTCACGTTTATCAGGAAGACACTGAACAAACCCGCCAAAAACCTGCAAATTTCGGTGAGACTTCCCACTCATTCCATTTCTCCCGGAATGATTAACCGGGCTTTATCCTTGGAACATCTGTCGAATTTTTCCCGGATTGTGGTAAGAGAATTGGATAGGTTTTCTTCCATCGTTGACATTCGCTCTATCCGTCTGCTCTCCTCATCTTCTGCCTGCCGGATTTCATGCTCTGCATGCTCAATCAAATGTTTTAATTCTCTAATTTTCTCATTGACCGAATTATTTTCGCGCTCTTGTTTTTTACATTCCAGGTTATCGGATATGTTTCGTATCGATTGCAAACTCTGAGAAAATTTTTCAGAATATTCTTCCGGATTCGTGAAAAGGTGTTTTTCAAAGGTATTTTTTGTCTGCAGTAAACCCTTCCCGATAAGAGAGAAGAGCTCCTTTGATGAGACCTTTACCTTGTGAACAATCTCATCATCCTGCCTGCGGGGAGATTGAGCGATGTGGACTACATCATCCATTAATTTCTCATGCTCTGCATTACCCTGTTCCTGGAACAATTTTCCTGCCCGTTTCCAGACCGGAATCGCATTTCGTATATGTGATTCATAAACTTCCATGCTCTGCTTAAACTCAGTTTCAGCTTTTTGAATGTCTTCTTCAAGTTGTGAATATTCCTGATATTCGACTGATGTAGAAAGCCGGGCAAGATCTGACTGTAATGATTCAAGATTATTATTAAGATCCAGAAGTGATGATTCGTATTTAGCTTTTTCAACACCTGCCTGCCTTAACTCTTCTTCCATCTCATGCCGGTTTTCGAGTTCATCGTGGATCTCGGCCAGATTTGAAAGATATTCACGTGAAAGCCGGATTATTTCGGTCATGCGATTGAGCTCATGACCCGTGTTATCAAGGGTATGGCGAAACTCCTTAATCTCCTCCGGATATAAATGGTGCAGGTATTTTCCAGGACCCTTAAATGCCTTAAAACATCCATTCATCAGTCCTGCTACTTCCTGGTAAAATTCTTCATCGTCATCTGAAAAACCACCCTCAAGTTCGGATTCAATTTTTTTGCAGAACTGGGGAAGAGCATGCCGGTTCACCTGTTCGACTTTATGATGATGGGGCTCATCCGAAGTCTCCTGACCAAACTCAGTGAGGAGCTGACGAAGATCCTGCTTAAAGGTAATGATTCGTTCGCGTGAAGTTTTTATTGCCCCGGCACGACGGTTGATACAATCTTTTTCCTGCCTTTCAAGCCATGCAGGAAGTTCTTCAAAGGTGATTGTTTCCCCTTTTGCCGGTTCTGCTTTTTTACTGAGTATATTCTTTATTTTCTCAAACATGCAGTTATTTTCCTCCATCTAAAGGACAGGTCATGTCATCGCGGGCTAATACCAGTATCCTGGAGACACCATCAATTTCCCGGATAACCTGACAAACCGGGACAGGTACCAGATCCTCCCAGTTATCACCACAGACCATTCGTTCGCGGATAGTAGTCCCGGAAAGGGTTCCCCGTTCATACATTGCCGGGGTCAATACCCGGATACCGGCTTCAAAAAAGAGCCTGATTACCAGGGGATTTCCGGAATAGACACGGTCAAACGGTGGTGTCATTGCTCTCACATGAGAGACCCATAGAGCATTCCGGTTAATATCCTCCAGAGGAATCACATATACCGGTTTTTGGATCTTCTGAAGGGCACGGGTGATCATAAGGATCCGTTCACCGGCGGTAAACGGGTCTGCGGGTTCATGACTTAGTTGTGCTGTTCCAATACCAATAATCAATTCATCTGCTTCTTTGGCAATATGGTCAATCACGTACTGGTGACCGTTGTGATATGGCTGAAACCTTCCAATATATAATGCCCGGATCATGATTTTTTAACCACCAGATTTGCGATCATCGCTGCAGATGCCCCGGCAACAAATCCTGCATCAATGTTCACAACTGTCAGGACCGAACATGACTGGAGCATACTGGCAAGAGCTGCCTGACCTTCTCCCATGTACCCATACCCGGTTGAGACCGGGACACCGATGACCGGGCGGTCAACAAGACCTGCAACAACCGACGGCAGAGTCCCTTCCCTTCCTGCAGCAACCACAAAGGCATGACATGATTCCATCGTTAGAATGACCGGAAACAAGCGGTGAATTCCGGCAACTCCGACATCATAGGCAGTATACACCTCACACCCCATCTCTTCGACGATAATGCGTGCTTCTTCTGCAACCCTGATGTCAGACGTACCAGCGGTGATAATTCCTACTTTTCCTCCGGTTTTTTCGACCTCTATACCATTGGCCATAACCATGACGCGCCCTTCATCAGACCATGAAGCAGAAATACCTTCATCCCGTGCCCATTCAAGATATGACATGGCAAGTCCGGGATCTAGCCGCGATATGATACATCTTCCGGCAGAATTAACATATGATTCGATGATTGAACGAAGATGAGCCGGGTTTTTTCCTTCTGCAAGGATCACCTCAGGTATACCGCACCGTGATTTGCGGGATAAATCCAAACGGGCACAAGAACCTACCTGTAAAACGGAGTCTGCGGTTATCTGTGCCAGAGCTTCATCCGGATCAAGTTCATGATCATACGCTGCCTGCAGAAGTCTTTTCAGACTATGAACCGTGTGCATATGGAATAAGTACGATATGCTAGAAACAGTACATAATAGGTTCATTGCAATGACTATTCTTTTTCCTATCTCGCTGTTTGGTGCAATCGTCTGCATCTTCCTCTGGCTTCGGGATATCAGGATATGGGCCCGCTCCGGCCTTCCAGGGTACCGGAACGCGGCAAAAAAGGGAGTACTACAGACTGCGCTTGCGACAGCGGGTGCAGGAATTGTCTGGTTCTGGCCGGATGTGTCAATTCTTGGTACCGGGATCGTACTGCTTGGATTATATCTTCAGGGAAAAGAAGTCAGAGAGAAGATATGGACTAATGAACCAGCTATAAACCGTTTCTTCGGGAGTGTTCCCCGGAACAATAGCAAAAGATGATACTATGATACAAAAACCACGCGGAACACGGGATATGCTTCCTGATGAGATGGAGCGAAGAAGGGAGATCGAAGCACGAATGCGCCTTCGGGCCAGAATCAGAGGATTTAGAGAGATCTCAACCCCAGTATTTGAAGAGACTGAACTCTTTACCATCCGCTCCGGAGAAGGAATCATTAATGAGATGTATGTCTTTGAAGACAAAGGCGGACGGTCCCTCTCTCTTCGTCCGGAACTTACCGCGCCAGTCCTCAGGATGTACGTTGAAGAGGGAAGATCACTGAACAAACCGGTGAAATGGTGCTACTTTGCAGACTGTTTCAGGTACGAACGACCTCAAAAGGGACGATATCGGCAATTCTGGCAGTTTGGTGCAGAACTTATCGGGGCAGACTCCGCAATGGCTGATGCCGAGGTAATAATTCTCGGATATGACCTTCTCAAAACAGCGGGTGTCAGATTTGTTCTGAAAATAGGACACCTTTCCTTTATGAGAACCCTGCTTTCAGACCTTGCAGATGAGGAAAAGAAAAAGATACGGGCATTTCTTGATAAGCGGGAAGAAGATGCAGCCGTCTCACATCTTAAAGCCATTAATCAGGAACAACTCTGTGATCCTCTCATCAGGCTGTGTGGAGCACGTACACTTGACGAGGTCTTTTCAGTCATCGGAGAAATCCCGGAAAGCCAGAGGATCAGGGAGATGTTTCATATCCTCGATGTCCAGCAGATTCCCTATGAGATCAATCCGGCGATTGCCCGCGGCCTTGATTACTATACCGGTGTAGTCTTTGAGTGTTTTGCCGAGGGGCTTGGGGCTGAAAATCAGATCCTCGGCGGGGGAGCATACCGGCTCGCTCACCTGTTCGGGGGAGAAGATACCCCGTCAGCAGGTTTTGCCATCGGGTTTGACCGGGTTATGGTGGCTCTTGGAGAAGATATCCGGAGCCTTCACCAGCCACAGGTCATGGTAATTACTACCCCTGAAGGACGTGACCGTGCCCTGGTTGTTACCGAAGAACTCCGTACGAATGGGATAATCACAGAAATTGATCTCATGGAACGAAGTTTTTCAGCCCAGATGAAAGCAGCCGGAAAAAGTGCTGACTATGCGGTTATCATCGGGAAGGAAGAGGCGCTATCAGGGGATGTAACGCTTAAAGATCTTAAAGCAGGAACGCAGGAAAAACTGACGGTAAGTGACGTTGTCAGAAAACTTAACCCATAAGGATTGGCAGATATGGCTCCTCCCGTAAAACCTGCCAGTGCTGATGAACTTGCAAAACAACAAAGGAGCATCAGCGTTGCAGAGTTTTTTGAGAAGAACAAGCACCTATTAGGTTTTGACTCCCCGACACGGGGGATTGTCACCACCGTCAAGGAAGCCATCGACAATGCCCTTGATGCCTGTGAAGAAGCAGGAGTGCTTCCGGATATTTACCTTGGAATCTTCAGAATGGAAGGAGATATCTTCAAGGTTGTTGTCGAGGACAACGGGCCGGGGATTGTACCGGATAATATCCCCTATGTGTTTGGAAAACTTCTCTATGGGTCACGATTTCACCAAATCAGGCAGTCAAGAGGTCAGCAGGGTATCGGAATATCGGCGGCGGTCTTATATGCCCAGCTTACGAGTGGAAGGCCGACTCTAGTTATCTCCCGGTGCGGGTCAGACCGCCCTGCCTACCGATTCAGGATCCAGATTAAGACCGAAACAAACGAGCCTGAGATCCTGGAAAAAGAGGAGACGACCTGGGACCGGATACATGGGACCCGGATAGAGATAGAGTTTAAAAGTTCCCTGACAGCCAGGAAACGGCTGGTGGAATATCTCAGGTATACTTCAGTTGTAAACCCCCATGCCCGGATACGTGTGGAACTTGACGGGGAAGCAATTCTCTTTGACCGGGCGAGCGATGAGCCTATCATCCCGCCACAGGCGATACTCCCCCATCCGCACGGAGTAGAACTAGGTGAACTCAAGCGGATTGCTGCCGGATCCACTGAGCCACTTGAATTATTTCTGGTAAACAGTTTTTCCCGGGTAGGACAGAAGACAGCGACCGAGATTCTCGGACTTGCCGGCTTGAAGCCGAATAAAAAAGCCAGTACCTTAAGTCCCGATGACCTGGCAAAACTCCAGGTTGCAATGCAGCAAGCAAAAGTTCCTCCTCCACTGGGAGGCCAGTGCCTGTCTCCGATTGGCGAGGTGCTCATCAGGCAGGGACTGGAAAAGGAGTACGAATTTGATTTCTGCTCGGCCCGGACGAGGCCTGCATCAGTATACCACGGTCATCCCTTCATCGTCGAAGCGGCCATTGGGTATGGCGGAAAACTGGAATCAGAGGGAACTGCCCGGATCATGCGGTTTGCAAACCGGGTTCCTCTCATGTACCAGCAGGGAGCCTGCGCAATAACCGGATGCATCAGTTCGGTGAACTGGAAGACATACAGTATCAGCCAGTCAGGTCTTCCCACCGGACCAGTCCTGCTCCTTATCCATGTAGCCTCCACCAACGTTCCCTTTACCAGTGAAAGCAAGGATGCAATCGCATCAATCCCCGATATTGAACGGGAAGTAACCCTTGCACTACAGGAACTCGGGCGGGACCTCAAGACATTCCTCTCACGTCGGGATAAAAGCCGGCAGACCGAGGAGAGAGCACGTGCCATCTGTGCAATCATTCCGGAAATTGCTGAAAAGATCTCTGAAACTATTGAAAAACCGGTCCCGGATATTTCTCCCATCGAGGGCCAGATCATGAAGCGGCTTGTCGCAAAGAAAAAGACAGAGAACGGAACGGTGACGATATCACTCCAGAACTACACCGCCCATGCCCTTGACCTGACCCTGTATATTATCACCTCTGATGATCTTAAAAAAGCAGAGCCGGAGGCAGTTTTCATCGAGGAAATGGACCCGGACCATTCCGGCGTATGGCAGATACGGCTTGCTGCGGGAGAAAACTGGAGGGTTACATATCAGGGAACCGGAAACGGAATGATTGATATCAGGGGTGTTGATGAGAAGAAAAAAGTGGTGGTAGACCTTGACCGATCCTAAACAGGAGATCAGGGATAGAACCCTGAAACGACTTCTCGCTATTCCGGAACGCTGGTACGATCAGATGACAAAGGGCGAACTTCCATCCATCACCATGCCGTCCCGGACCAAGAAAAACATCGCATATGATGAAGAAACTGAAGTCTGGAAGTATGGTGACCGGGAACGACTCAGGGAAGCCGGGACGGAGAAGAGTGCTCTTCATATCCTGAAGATGGCCTATGTCATCTGGTTTTTAAAGCATCAGATAACGGAAAGCCGATCATCTACCTTAAGAGAACTCTATTACATCTCTGAAGGATGGAAACGGGCAAAATTTGCTGCCCAGAATGACTCAAATCTCCTGGTAGAGGACCTGGAAATTTTAACCGACGTCCAGCGGGAGCACTTTCATCTCCGGCCGGAAGAGGATGGCGCCAGCATCTTTGGTCCACTCAAAATCAGGGAAGATACCAGACGGGGGCCAAAGGAGATCCACTGTCAGGACGATGTGGGAGAGTCCGGATACCAGATCCCAACCAATGTTGACTCACTTGAACTGGTTGAACATGACGCAAAAATGGTCATTGCCATCGAGACCGGCGGTATGTATGCCAGGCTTATCGAGAACGGGTTTGATGAGAAGTACAATGCAATACTCGTCCACCTGAAAGGACAGCCGGCACGATCTACAAGACGGGTGCTGAACCGGCTGGCCTCGGAATTTCATATCCCGGTGACGGTCTTTACCGATGGTGACCCCTGGTCATACCGGATTTTCGCCAGTGTTGCATATGGTGCAATTAAAAGCGCCCACATATCCGAGATTCTGGTCACCCCTTCTGCCCGGTTTATCGGGGTGCAGCCTACTGATATCAGGGATTATGATCTCCCTTCAGACTCCCTGACCGACCAGGATATTGCAGCGCTCAAGGCAGAACTTACCGATCCACGGTTTGCAAACGAGTACTGGAAAGAACAGATAAATCTTCAGTTAGACCTTAACCTGAAATCAGAACAACAGGCATTTGCAGCCCGTGGGCTGGATTTTGTTACTGATCAATACCTTCCTGCACGCCTTTCAGACATGAATATCCTGAAACAGTAAAACCAGAGCTTTTTGTAAATCACATCAGGAACACAATATCCTTTTTTAGAACCAGTCATACCTGATGTATGGATCCCTTTTCAATACCCGTGATCATGATCCCCCTCCTGGTGAACGGAGTAGTGCTCCTGCTCACCCTGCTCTACGGTTGTCGGGAGGACATCAGGGAACGGGCGGTCCCGGTAGTCATGTGGTACCCGGTTGCTGCAATCGGTGTTGTCATGCTTATCTGGTTCTGGTTCTCTGTAATCAGTTCCGGAGACATCTCATACATGATGCCCCTTATTCCGCTGATCCTCTTTTTTGTGGTGGCATTCTACCTCTTTACCCGGTACAACCTCATGGGTATGGCAGATACCAAGGCACTTATCCTTATCACCGTCCTGGTTCCCTGTTTCCCATTCATACCCCTGACCGGATACCCGCTGTTTGGTATCCCCCCCTATGTTTTTCTCCCGTTTAGTGTCCTTTTCAATGCCGTGATTCTAAACCTTCTATTACCGGTTTTTTTCTTCCTTTTGAATGTTATAAAAGGAAACCGGGCACCGCTTGCATACCTCTTCCTTGGGTACCCGGTGAGGGGTGAGACGATAGCAGATGAGTTTGGAATCGTCATGGAAGAATTCAAGGAAGAGAACGGAGAATTAACCAGGAAATTTATTCCGGTCAGAACCGCTATCAGGGATATGCTTTCAGGTGGAAAACGGGTGTACACAAAAGCCCTGAAGGAGAAACCGGATAAATACCGAAAGGAACTCGAGATCTATAAAAAAGCAGGAGTTGTCTGGATTAGTTATGGGGTCCCGTTTCTGATCCCGATCACTGCAGGTTTTTTAACCGCAATGATCTTTGGTGACTTTTTCATCATACTTTTAAGGCTGACAGGATTATGACCGAACAGAATAAAAACACCATTGAACTTGCTTTTGACGACAGGGGGCTTATCCCGGTAATCGCACAGGACATCCGGACAAAGGATATCCTGATGCTTGCCTATGCAAATGAAACAGCCGTGCGCCTGACTCGTGAGACCGGGTATGCCCATTATTACAGCCGTTCACGAAGACGGATCTGGAAAAAAGGTGAGGAGTCCGGGAACATGCAGAAAGTAACCGGCATCCTGGTGGATTGTGATGCAGACACCCTTGTTTACCAGGTTGAGCAGCATTGTGCAGCCTGTCACACCGGACACTGGTCCTGCTTTTACCGGACAATAGATGGAAAAACGATTTCAGACCGCCTATTTGAGCCAGATAAGGTATATAATAAAAGGAATGAATGACCAATTATAACCCGGTGAAAATATTTGAAAATAGTTCCTGATACAAGCGTCGTAATAGATGGACGCATCACCAATCTAATCGATACAGGAGAATATAACGGAGCCCATATAATAATACCGGAAGCAGTCGTTGCTGAACTGGAGGCCCAGGCAAACCAGGGGAGGGAGATAGGTTTTTCCGGGCTGACTGAACTGCAGGAACTTTGTAAACTTGCAGAACAGGGCATTATATCCATAGAATTTGTTGGCGTCAGACCCACTCTTGAACAGGTAAAACTGGCAAGCGGAGGGGAAATTGATGCGTTAATCCGTAAAGTTGCAATAGACTATGGGGCACGGTTTATTACGAGTGATGTGGTCCAGTCCGAGGTTGCAAAAGCCAAGGGCCTTGATGTATTATACCTAAAACCCCAGGTTGAAGACTTTACCCCTCTTGCTATTGACCAGTTTTTTGATGAACACACCATTGCGGTATACCTGAAAGAACGTGCAAGGCCAATAGCCAGAAAAGGAACAATCCAGAAGACGGAGACAATGATCGTCCGTGAGCAGCTCTGCACTGAGTATGAACTCCGGATGATAGCCCAGGAGATCCTCGAGCGGGCAAAACGTGATCCGGACGGATTCATTGAGATTGAAAAAAGAGGAGTGACCGTTGTCCAGATCGGATCCATGCGGATATCAATAACCCGCAGGCCATTCTCCGATGGAATGGAGATCACAGCGGTCAGGCCCATTGTAGATCTTGCTCTTGAGGATTATGCTGATGCAGAACTCATCAAGCAGATGCTGAAAGGTGAAAAGCCGGGGATCCTGATCACCGGACCACCTGGTTGTGGAAAAACGACCCTGGCCCAGGCAATTGCCACCTATCTCTGTGATTCCGGATGCATCATCAAGACTATGGAACAACCCAGAGAAATGCTTGTTCCGGACCAGATTACCCAGTACAGTGCCCTTGACGGGAGCATGGTCAACACTGCAGATGTCCTTCTTCTTGTTAGACCTGACATTGTTATCTTTGACGAACTCCGGAAAAACGAGGACTTTGAAGTCTTTGCAGATATGAGACTTGCCGGAATCGGAATGATAGGAATCATCCATGCCGTATCACCTCATGAAGCTCTTCAGCGGTTTGCAGACCGTCTTGACTTTTCTGTCCTTGCCCAGATCTTTGGCAGCATGATTTATGTCAGGGACGGTCAGATACGCCAGATTTGCTCTACTTCATTCTCCATGAAGGTTCCGGAAGGTATTGATTCAGAGATGCAGATCCGACCGGTTACAACTGTTTCGGATGTAAAAACCAATGAGCCCATCTTTGAAATCTTCAGGTACGGAACCGAAACCATCGTTCTCCCGGTAGAGGAAGAAGAAGAACAGACTGACAATACCGAACAGTATGTTCCTCCATCTGAAACTGTACTTACTGCAGAGCCGGAGACGGAAGAACCTGAAGAGAAAAATTCAGAAGATGAAGAGGGAGATGAAGGAGATGAGGGAGACGAAGAAGAAGAGACCTCATCATGGTCCATTACTGAACGGGACATCCAGCGTGAAATAGGCAGATATACCGGCGGGGAAGTCAGCGTTGAAATGCTCTCTGCAACAAAAGCCGTCGTATATATTGATGATCGGGACGTTCCTGCGGCAATAGGAAAAGGCGGGAAAAATATTGCTGCAATTGTTAACAAAGTAGGAGTAGGCATTGATATCAGACCCTGCTCTGAACTTGCAAAGAAAGTAAAGGCATCATCCCCGAATCAGAATGAACGGGAAGAATTAACTCTTGGAGATGGTTTGCAGGTCAGAATAGACAAAAAACAACTCTCCATCATCTCTCCGGACAACACGGGTAAAATTGTGGATGTATTTGCGGGGAGGGAGTACCTCTTTACCGCAACCGTCAATGATTCCGGAGAGATTCACCTGGCTAAAAACAGCACTATTGCCCAGGAAATGTTACGGCGTTATAATGAAGGCGAGCCAATCAGGCTCAAAACCGTGTGAGGTCATCATATGACTGAAGAAACACAGGCTCTTGAGGCCTCTGTCAGGAAAAAATGGGAAGGAGTATTCATTGCTACTCCTTCAGACAAAGAAAAATTTTACCTGAATGTCGCTTATCCATATCCCAGTGGTGCAATGCATGTCGGCCATGGCCGGACCTATATTGTTCCTGATGTCATTGCCCGGTTCTGGCGGATGCGGGGAAGAGAAGTCCTCTACCCAATGGCATTCCATGTAACCGGAGCACCGGTTATCGGGATATCAAAGCGGATTGCCAGAAAGGATGAGTCAGCAATTAAGTTATACCGGGATTTATACAAGGTCCCGCAGGACGTTCTCGATACCTTCACTGACCCGTTAAACATTGTCAACCATTTTTCAAACGAATACGAACGGGTTATGACAAGTGCCGGTCTCTCCATTGACTGGTCACGCCGGTTTACAACCGTTGAACCGACTTACAGCAAATTCATCGAGTGGCAGTGGCAGCATCTCAGGGCAGCCGGCCATGTAAACAAAGGAGCACATCCGGTCAGGTATTGTCCACAGTGTGAAAACCCGGTTGGGGATCATGACCTTCTCGAAGGAGACAAAGCAGAGATCCAGAAGTTTACTCTTATCATGTTCTCGTATGGGGATGCCTTTGTTCCATGTGCAACTCTCCGGCCGGAAACCATCTATGGTGTCACCAACCTCTGGGTTAACCCAGGAATTACCTATGTCCGGTGCCAGGTTGACGGAAAAGAGTGGATCCTCTCCCGTGAGGCAATGGAGAAGATCGGACTCCAGGACCATGATGTAAAAGAGATCGGAACCATTCCCGGAACAGAACTCGTTGATAAAAAAGTCTCCCACCCGTTCTGTGGAGAAGTCACCATCCTCCCGGCAGTCTTTGTCGATCCGGACATGGCAACCGGTCTGGTCATGAGTGTCCCGGCACATGCCCCATATGATTACATCGCCCTTCGTGACCTGCAGCAGAAAGGGAAGTACACCGACATAAAACCGGTCGGACTTATCAAAGTTGAGGGATATGGAGAGTTTCCGGCAGTTGAAGCGGTTGAAAAAGCCGACATCATCAACCAGGACGACCCGAACCTTGAAGAACTGACGCAAACGGTTTACTCTGCAGAGCATGCAACCGGAAAGATGTATGAGCAATACGGAGGAAAACCGGTTAAGATTGCTCGCGAAGAAGTCGCAGAGGTCCTGAATGAAAAACACCATTCAGGGATCATGTACGAGTTTGATACCCGCCCGGTTGTCTGTCGGTGTGGAGCACGCGTTTTTGTAAAAGTCCTCCATGATCAGTGGTTCCTTGAATACAGTGACCCTGCCTGGAAACAACAGGTGAAAGACCAGTTAGAGAACATGGAACTGGTCCCTGCTGAAGTCAGAACAGAATTTTACCGGACGGTTGACTGGCTCAAGGACTGGGCCTGTTCCCGGAGAATTGGTCTTGGAACCCGGATGCCCTGGGATCCGGAGTGGCTCATTGAGCCGCTCTCTGACTCGACCATCTACATGGCATATTACACCATTGCATCCAGGATCAAACACATTGACCCCGCCCTCCTGACTCCGGAAGTCTTTGATTATATCTTCCTTGGTAAAGAGACTGAGAACCTTCCGGAACGCGAACGACTTGATGGGATGAGAAAGGAATTCCAGTACTGGTACCCGTACAACTTCAGGTTTTCAGCAAAGGATCTCATCTCAAACCACCTGACGTTCCAGCTCTTCCACCACTGCACCATCTTCCCAAAAGAATACCTCCCGCATGGCATGGTCGTATTTGGTATGGGTCTGTTAAACGGGGCAAAGATGTCCTCATCCAAGGGGAATGTCTACCTCCTCGAAGACGCTATAAACGATTTTGGTGCAGATACCGTCAGGATGTTTCTTATCGGTTCAGGAGAACCCTGGCAGGACTTTGACTGGAGAAATGATCTGGTCTCTTCCACAAGAAAACAGATTGAACGGTTTGTTGCAACCATCAAAGAAAGCCTCGCATCAGATGGTCCTGAAACGGATATTGACCAGTGGCTCATATCCAGGATGCAAAACCACATCGGCATGGTTACAAAAGCCATGGAAAATTTCCAGACACGGCAGGCTCTCCAGGAATCATTCTTCGGAATTGAATCTGACATAAAGTGGTACCGGCGTCGTCTCGGACAGGAAACCGGAGGGAGGGAGACTATGAAATATCTCTCCTCTGTCTGGGTCAGACTGCTTGCACCAATTATCCCCTTTACCTGTGAAGATCTCTGGAAAGACATTTCAGATGGCCTGGTATCCTTTGCATCATGGCCGGAGCAGGATTCATCCAGGATAAACCAGTCTGCAGAAATTGCAGAGGAACTCCTGGTCCGGACCATTGAAGATATCGAATCTATCCTCCGGATACTGAAAACCCCCCCAAGAAAGATTACCATCTCTGTTGCACCATCATGGAAATGGGATATCCTGACCCTCATCGCTGAAGCAACGGATAAAAAGAATGTAATCAGGGATGTCATGCAGAAAGAGGATATTAAAGCCCGTGGAAAGGAAGCTGCAGATGCAGTTAAACAGTGCACGAACCTATTCCACAAACTTCCTTCTGACCTTGTGGAACGGATTGTTCAAAGCAAGCCTGATGAATTTTCAATATTCACCAATGCATCGGTATTTCTTTCAAAAGATACAAATCTTGAGATAGAAGTCATCAGATCAGATGAATGCCGACATATGAAGGCAGGCTCTGCACTGCCCTTCAAACCGGCGATAATAATAGAGTAGAAATTATTTTTCTACTGTTTTTGCTTTTTTTACGCGTTCTTTGGTAGTATATCCGGTAACATCATCAAGGTACCGGCGGAATCGTCTGTTCGTTTCAAGAATTACCTGTTCGTCTTCAATACCCTGTTTTGAAACGGTAGAGATAATTATCGATTTTTTCCCCTCTCCTAAAAATACCTCCAGAGATTCCAGAGCGCCATAGGAGATCGAATACTTACCATCTTTCTCAATGGGTGTTAATTCGAAATGCTCTGTTATTTTCCCGGATATGTTCTCGGGAAGAGCCTTGATGTGGGTCCGTTTAACCGGGTATTCCTGCATATGATCACTTATTGCTCTTCTTTCGGATATGTGTTACATCTACTCCGCATAGCCCTATTTATACCATCAGTCAGTAGTACTAATCACATCTGTTTGGGGGGAATGAGTCATGATCGCAGCATATATTACCACACATACGGGTCTTGTCCCGGTTGAGAACTGGGTGGACGGGTGCTGGATCAAGGTGGTAAATCCCACAGAAAAAGAGATTGCTCTCCTTGTAGAGCGCTTTGGCGTCTGGATAGAATTTTTTACTGATCCCCTTGATGTTGATGAACGGGCCAGGTTTGAGGTAGATGAAGGGAATATGCTCATGCTCATCAGGTCACCAAGACGTGAACCAGAGGAAGCCGCGATTCCCTATATTACGCTGCCAATAGGCATCATCCTGACAGGAAACGTCATCATTACGGTAACCCTGACAGAAGTTGATGTCCTTGAAGAATTCTTATCCGGATGGGTACGGAACTTTGACACCAAAACCCGGACCAGATTTGCTCTTCAGATCTGTTACCGGACTGCCCTTCGGTTTCTCCGGTACTTAAAAGACATAAACCGGATGAGTAACCTCATCGAGATGAACCTCTACCGGTCAAGCACCAATGACCAGCTTTTAGACCTCTTCAACCTCCATAAAAGCCTGGTCTTCTTTACAACATCTCTCCGGTCAAACTCTCTCATGGTCGAAAAATTCTCATATTCTAATATCCTTGAGATGACCGACGATGAGCATGACCTTTACGAAGAGATGGTCATTGAAAACAAACAGGCTCTTGAGATGGCAAATATCTATACTTCCATCGTCATGGGAATGACCGGAACGTTTGCCTCCATTATTAATAATAATGTCAATGTCGTGATGAAACTCCTGACCAGCATAACAATTCTGATATCTCTTCCAACTCTTATTGCAAGCATATATGGGATGAATGTCGGCCTCCCCCTGCAGGATAATCCCATGGCATTTTTATTTATCATGTTCGGGGCTGTTGCGGCAAGTGCCATCGGGCTGTTTATTCTTGTACGGTGGAAAGTACTGTAGCGGAGTTAGATTTATCTAACATATGTTACATATATCTAACTTAGTGTGAGATATTTCACACCGTGATCTTATGAACCGTACAGCACTGATAACACTAGAGATAATCATCATATCCATTGTGCTGATGTTTATCATCGGAACATACTGTGCATCAGGATTTTACTATGACGCACTAATCTGGGTTCTTTTGATTGCTCTTGGTTTTGGGGCATTCTACGGACTAAAAAAGCATAATACCCCTACAGTAAGACGCATCATTGCAATACTTGCAGTGATTGCCCTTGGAATTTCATTTGCAGGAATCCTCATTGATGTCCCTCTTCTCCCAGCAACCCCGGCCATGGGCCTTACCATGAGTATGGTTCTCATCCTTCTGCACTGGAGGATGAAAAACCAGGATAGTGATGCCGGAATGCAGGACGAGAGATCACTTCGTATCGGAACCTATGGAATCTCCTGTTCCTGGTACCTGACCTATGTGATGGTCATCTTTCTGTCCGTTGCCATCAGTTTTGGAGGTATGCAGATTTCTGCTAATACGGTACTTTTGGTTTTCATTATCATGATGCCAGTCAGTACAATCCTGTTTCAGTATTACTTCAACAAAAAAGGGGACGTTTATTAGGAGAAAATTGTGTATACCAGGATAAAAGAACTCAGGGCACGTTGCGGACTTACCCAGGCAGAACTTGCAGAACGGGTAGGTGTCCGCCGTGAAACGGTTGTGTTTCTTGAACGAGGAAAATACAACCCCTCCCTTCGTCTTGCGTACCAGATATCCGTGATCCTAAAATCCCCAATAGACGAGATATTCTTTTTCGATGATGAATTTCCTCAAAAAGATGTAAACCCCTAAGAAATTAAATATTAATGATACCCGGAGAAAACACATGCTTACTGATATATTTTCAAACCCCCGAATGTTCTTCCAGTCAGTCTCAAAAGAAGAACCATCACTTAAAAAACCGGCCCTTATCATCCTGGTAATGGCAGTGGTAAGTTCCATCAGCGGATATATGATGGGAGAACTGTCCGGAAAGATGCTGGCCGGACTTATGGAAGGTATCGAGACCATAACCGCGATGAGTGCAGCAGTATCTACATTAATTGGTACACTATTCATCTGGGTAGTTGCAGCAGTTATCCTGTTTGGAATCCAGAAGGTGATGCAGGGTACCGGAACACTTAAAAGAGTGATGGAGATCTGTGGATACGGAATGATTCCTCTGCTCTTTGCAACAATCATTACAGTGATTTTAACAGCATATTACATCCCCCAGGCAGATATCTCTCCAATCACAACATCAGATCCGGAAGAGATAAGCATTGCTGCAATGTCAATGATGCAGGACCCGGCACTCCATGAATTCACCATAATTTCAACCATTATCACCATTATCTTCCTTATCTGGGTGGCAAACCTATGGGCGATAGGTGTTGAATCCTGCTGTGGTCTTCCTGCAAAAAAAGCACTCATCGTTGCAGGACTTCCGGTGGTCATCTATATTGCATACACCCTCTCATCTCTCCTCCTTTTCACCGGGGGAGCTGCATGAAAACAGGCAGAAAAGTAATCACCTGTTTTTTCATCCTGCTATTTCTACTCCCATTAGCAGAAGCTGAAATGCTGGCAGAAAATGAAGCTGCCGCCGCACAGATACAGGTGATAAACCTCACTACTGATCCGGCTATACTTATGCCTTATGATACCGCAACGGTTACCATCACCCTATCTAATACCGGGACAAAAAGCGTTGCCATTTCAGGAGCAGAAATACAGTCCAAGGATCTGAAAATTCTGTCTGATGATTACGGAAAGGTAGGAGCCATCGGGGCTGGAAACACCATGAGTTTTACCTACACTCTCCAGGCAGGAGGAGTTACCGGTATCTTCTACCCGGTTTTTTCGGTTGATTTCAGAGATGCAAATTATCTCAGGTACCCGTTCAAGGTAACGGTGCAGGAAAACCCGCTTGAAGTATCGGTCATGAATAAACCGGAGACCTGGGTTGAGGGTAAGAAAGAGAATATTGTTATTCATATTGGAAATCCCCGTGACAATGCAGTAAACGGCGTTATCATAGATCCTTCAAAAGGCAGACACGAGATTACCCCGACATCCTACTTTGCCGGGGTTCTCCAGTCAGATAATTCCATTGATATCCCGTTCTCTGTAACTCCCTATGGGGATGAACCAATTACCTTCACCGTGCATTACCAGAATGGTATCAACCAACATACGGTTCCTTATACTCTTCCGGTTGTTACCGGACAAAAGAGCAGAAAACAGGCAGATACGGTTCTTTCAAATGTGCAGGTTGATACTGAACGAGGGAATTACCGGGTAACCGGGGATGTTACTAATGCTGGTCTTGAAAATGCAAATGCAGTAGTCATCTCATCTGAAGAGCCTGCTATTCCGGTATTTCCCTATAAGGTCTATGCCGTTGGAGCACTCAAACCAGACGACTTTGCAAGTTTTGAAGTGACATTCAGAGCAGATACAAATGTGACAGAAGTTCCCCTCAGGGCATCATTTAAAGATGATGACGGGAATGAATTCAGCAGCGTAACCCTGGTCGAACTGGGCAAAGAAAAAAACCCGAAGACACAGCAGGATGAAGAAGGGATCTCTCCGGTCATTATCGGAGTTCTCGTAATCATCGCAGCAGGAGTTCTGTGTGCAGTCTGGTACAGCCGGAAAAATCGTGCATGAAAGAGACCAGGCAGGTGATAGCATTTCATGATGTCACCAAAATTTATCCCCTTGATTCAGGCGATGTTACAGCCCTTAATCATGTAGACGTAGAGGTCGTCAGAGGAGAGTTTATCGCCATTATGGGACCTTCCGGGTCAGGAAAATCGACCCTGCTGAACATGATGGGATGTCTTGACATCCCAACATCCGGGGATGTATTCATCTCCGGACAGAATATCAAAACGATGAATGATGACCAGCTCACCGAACTTCGGCGTGATGTACTTGGCTTCATCTTTCAGCAGTTTAACCTCATACTCCTCCTTGATGCACTTGAAAACGTACAGTACCCTCTCATCCTTAAAACCGGAGAGACCGGATGCACGAAGCGGTGTATGGAAGTCCTCGAAGCGGTGGGTCTTGCCCCTCATCTCTGGCATCACCGGCCAGGTCAGTTGTCCGGAGGTCAGCAGCAGCGGGTTGCCATCGCCCGGGCCCTTGTAAATGACCCGGAAATTCTCCTCTGTGACGAACCTACCGGAAACCTGGATACGAAAACCGGCATGGCAATCATGGACCTCCTTACCCAATTATGCAGAGAACAGGGGAAGACTATCGTCATGGTTACCCATGATCCGAGAATTGCAGAATATGCAGACCGAACCATCCTCATTGAAGACGGAAAGATAAAGGAGGAAATAAGTTGACCAGTCACCGGCTTTTTTTCAGCCTGGCAGTCAGGAACCTCCATATCCACTGGCTCAGATCAATCCTTGCAGCAATCGGAATTATCATCGGAGTTGTTGCAATTTCTTCGATGGGTATTCTTGGAAACAGTCTGGTCCTTTCAGTCTCTGAATCACTCACCGATGTCGGGGATTCGGTTGTTGTCACTCCTCATGTATCATTTGGAGGATTCGGAGCACAGGGAACAAATGAAGGAATCTCAGACCGACAACTTGAGCAGATACGGCGGGCATCAGGGAACAACGAGGTGGTCCCGGTTTATACCGGTGGCGACCGGATCCGGATTGGAAAAGATATTCTGGCGGCATCAGTCTATGGAATCGAACCTCAGGACATCTCAACCCTGCTCGACCTTGAAACTGGCCAGTTTCTCCGGGGTGCATCCGGAGTCATGGTTGGATCAAAACTTGCTAAAGATAATAACCTGGCCGTCGGGTCACGAATTCTTATCGGCAGGGAAGAGAGTGGTGTCAGGGTTGTCGGCATCCTGAAAGAACGGGGGATGGGATTTGATATCAGCCCGGATAATGCAATCTTTGCATCACAGCAATGGTATGAGACATTTTACAATGTGTCTGAATATGATCAGGTCATTGTCAAGGTAAAAAACCTCAATGAGATAGAGCAGGTCAAGGACTCCATCGATGCGCAGTTAAACAGGCGTGAAGATGAAGTTGATGTCTATGATACCAAAGCCATCCTTGAGACAATCCTCGACACATTCGGGAAGATTTCAACATTCACCATGGCTATCGGCGGAATTTCTCTGGTCGTAGCCGGAGTATCCATCTTCAACGTCATGATGATGTCGGTTATGGAACGATACCGGGAAATTGGTATCCTCCGCTCAATCGGGACTAAACGGGCAGAAGTCAGGAGTATGTTCATCTACGAATCCCTGATCCTCGGAGTATCCGGCTCTTTGATCGGAGGGATAATGAGTTTTATTGGAGGATATGCTGCAATTGCCCTTATGCTTCAGGAAACATCCTATCTCTTTGAGATCTCAAGTCTTATCCAGATCCCATATGGAATGCTCTTTGGTATTGCAACCAGTATCCTGTCCGGACTATATCCAGCCTGGAAAGCATCAGATCTGCGTCCCATTGAAGCACTCAGGCACGAGTAAAAAAGATTATTCAGGAATTTCCTGGCCTGAAGAAGTTTTTGGCTCCCACTTGGGTTTATAAACCAAAAGGGAATCCAAAACCTCCTGAACCCCTTCTCCGCTGCCAGTTGACATGCAGGGGTATTCGGAGAGTGTTGAGATGTCCGATTTGTTACCAACCACAACAATCGGGATCTGTACTAGTTGTTCCACTTCTTTTAAGAGACTCATCTGGTCTTCAATCGGATATCCGCAATGTGCACTGGGGTCCAGAATAAAAAGAAGCACATCGGCAATATTTACTATCGCGGATAATGCCTGGCGCTCAATCGCGTTTCGTTCTATTCCCGGCCGATCAAGCAGTCCTGGTGTGTCAATCAGTTGGATCTTCTCCCGGCCACTGTAATAATGACCAACGATGATCCCTTTGGTAGTAAACGGATAAGATGCTATTTCCGGTTCAGCAGAAGATACACGCCGGATAAAAGAGGACTTGCCTACATTTGGAAATCCGGCAACCACGATGGTAAAGACGTCTTCTACAGTAGGCAATTTCCGGAGGACATTTCTCACTTCGTTAAGAAAGAGGAGATCATCTTCTATCTGGTGAACGACAGATGAAAGTCTGGCTATAGCTTTTTTTCGTGCCGCAGGTGCATTGTCCTCGGATGAATACCGGACATCCTTTGCAAGACCTCCCCGATGATCTTTGGACCACCGGGCTGCCCATCCAACCGCACCCAGTGATTTTTTGAGCCGGTCGGTGGTATACAGGATCTCTACAATGTCCTGGTAAAACTGAGACTCTTCAGAGAGGGTTGGGAATGACTGGATTACTGATACCAGTTTGTCATGGACCGAGAGGTATGCTGCCTCGACAAACTCAACACTTGCCCTTTTTTTATTAGGTTTCTCCCGCATTTTCTTTGCAGCACGACGGAGAGCACGGTCCAGCACTTCATCGGCTGTTGGAACTGTTGGGATTTTTTCAAAACTCACGATATTTCACCCTCATGTATGCTCGTATAGGTATTTGATACTGTGCCGGCAGAGAAGATAACTCATGAGCATACAGGATAACTCAGCCCCCCATAACGCATGTGACCCATGTGGTAGGATTACCCCGCATGGATCCCGGATACATGAGATTTATTAAAAAACCAGAATAAATAGGATTATTTTTTCAAAACATCAACTTTTTCTCAATGAAATTGTTCACTTTTCTTTTCTTTTTCTTTACTATTTTTGGATTTCTTATTGGATCTTCCTATGGTGAAATATCAGCCAGGGACTGGTATGAGAAAGGAATAGAACTAGTTAAACTTCAAAAATATGATAAAGCAGTTGAAGCCTTTGATAAATCTCTGAATATTGACCCGGATAATGAGACGACATGGTATGACAGGGGAATGGCACTGCATTCTCTTGGGAAGGATGATGAATCACTCAGGTCATTTGACGAAGTACTAAGAATAAATCCATTGTCTCTTGATTCACTATATGTGAAAGAGAAGATCTACAACGCCAACCGGAACTATAATGGAATTGTCCAGACATGTGATAAAATCCTTAATATTACGCCGGATGACGCAGAGATATGGTATAAAAAAGGGATGGGACTATACTATCTTCGGACCTACAAGGATGCAGTGCAGGCATTTGATAAAGCACTGGCTATAAAACCGGATGATGCCCGGATATGGAATAACCAGGGGCTTGCCTTCCTTGACCTTGGAGATTATTCAAAAGCAATTGCTGCCTTTGATAAAGCACTACAGATAAAGCCTGATTATTCAGAAGTTATCATCCGTCTTAAATTCGCAGAACAAAGATATGCAGATATGAAATTTAATTCCTGATACTCATGTATTTTGAGCAGACGAGACCTCGTGCTCCTTTTTTTCAGCCGCATAAGAAAAGGAACTCTTAACCCCTTTAACGCAAAAAGCCCTTTATGGATACGTTATCTTTTTCGGGAAGAGATGATATTTCCCTAACCAATAAACAGGAGATTCTGGAAAATCTTAAGAGTTATGAGAAAGCACTGGAGTCCTGTGAACAAGCTCTCAAGCAAAACCCTAATGATCCGGATGTCTGGATAAATAAGGGGGTTGCCCTCTACCTTCTCGGAAGATACGAGGAGTCTTTAGAAGCATCTGAAAAGGCAATTTCAATAAACCCGGAAGATGCAATAGCATGGAATAACAAAGGAATCGTTTTCAATCTCCTGGGGAGATACGAAGAAGCGATTCAGGTTTGCGATAAAGCAATTGAGATAATGCCGGATTATGCAGACCCCTGGAATAACAAAGGATTTGCTCTCAATTACCTGGAACAATATGAAGATGCAATCCGGTCATTTGATAAGGCAATTCAGATCGATCCACAATATACCGATGCATGGAATAACAAGGCATTTGCCCTGAATTTCCTGGGAAAATATGAAGAGGCCCTTCAGGCATTTGACATCGCAATTCAGATAGAATCTGAAAATGAAAACTCATGCTCAGTATAAAAAGATATATGATTGATGAAATGGATTTCCACCATCCTGTTTTTTATCCTTCCGGTTAAGAACACGCTCTGATACACCAGAGTAAATCCGCACCAGTGTCGTGGTCTTTTCCCAGGTAAGAAATTGACTTTTTTTCGGGTATGAAACATGTTCATTTTTCCTCATCACACTTTATGAACCATCATGATTTATCATGTTAATAAACTCAATAAAATCAGATAGAGATGAACGTAAAGATAAGTTCTTGCTAGACTTATCCTACAACTCTTTGCACAGTCTTTCAGTGGAAATAAATTATGACGCATGCGTTAGCGAGTAAATAATCATGGATCTCTCCCCTATTCAAAATGACATCCTGATTACCCTTATCAGTCTGTATGAGAAGAAATCAATTCCCATTAAGGGAGAGGAGATAGCCGAGATCATTCTCCGGAACGCCGGAACCGTCCGGAACCAGATGCAGGCACTCAAAGCTATCGGCCTTGTTGATGGCATACCCGGACCAAAGGGCGGATATCACCCGACCATGCTCGCCTACAAGGAACTGAACCTGAAACGTGATGGTGAAACGTACGAGGTGAAGATCTCCCGGGATGGAGAGATTGTTCCAGGAGTAAAGGTTGGCGAGATCATATTTTCCACCCTTTCCCATGCTGATATCTGTCATGCACAGATACGAATAATCGGGAGTGTAAAACTCTTCAACAATGGCGACGTTATCACCATCGGACCAACTCCGGTCAACAAACTCCTGATCAAGGGTGAAGTATTCGGAAAAGATGAGAACGAACCTGCACTCATCATATCTATTCTTGAAATGGTCTCCCTTCCCAAAAAACCGATACGGGACTACATGTCTACTCCCACTAAGATGCTCTCCACCCGGTCCAGCCTGAAAGATGCGGTGAAACTTTTTAATACCAATCATATTCATGGTGCACCGGTTATGGACGGGGGATTTCTTATGGGAATTGTGACTATGTCAGATATCCTGCAGGCTATTGAAAAGGACTCCCCGCTGGACACCCATGTCAGTGAAGTCATGACCGAGGACGTCGTCTATGCTGATGCACAGGTCCAGCTCTATGAGGTCATCAGGAAATTCAAGGAACGATCAATAGGCCGACTCATTGTTTTTGAAGATAACAAACCGGTGGGTATCCTGACCCAGTCTGACATCTTCCGGACCCTTCCGACCAACTAAATATGCGCAAAGTAACAATTCCGGGAGGAGTTTTCTATAACGGTGACTGTATACCCGGATCCTCCCAGATCCCGGACAACTCCGTTGATCTCATCATTACCGATCCCCCATATGGCATAGAGGGAGACAAACTGCACCGGCACTATAACCGGGACGAATCTTTTGTCACCGACGGGTATGTTGAGATTCCGGCTGAAGAATATGAGAACTTCAGTTTGAACTGGATTGCACAGGCAGAGCGAATCTTACGTCCCGGGGGCTCAATCTATATTGTATCAGGATATACCAATCTTTTGCACATCTTAAATGCGCTCCATCATACCAGGCTCGAAGAAGTCAATCATATCATATGGAAATATAACTTCGGTGTTTTTACAAGCAGGAAATTTGTGTCTTCGCATTATCACATCCTCTATTATACAAAACCCGGAGGGATAAGGACATTTAACACCGAATGCAGAGTTGCTCTTTCGGAGAAGGATGAACACGGGGGCTCTCTTAATTACCAGGACCGGGAGGATGTCTGGATAATTAACCGGGAATACAAACCAGGACGAGTAAAAAATAAAAACGAACTTCCCTTTGCACTCTTAAGCCGGATAATTCAATACAGCAGCAATGAAGGAGATCTGGTGTGCGATCTCTTCCTCGGAGGGTTCTCAACCGCCAGGACAGCCATCGGACTCTCCAGAAACGTTATCGGCTTTGAGATCTCATCAGGAATGTTTGACACACGCACTCAGGAGATTGCAAATCTTGTTCCCGGATCCCTCCTTAATACTATCAGAACCCCGCTGGAACCAGAGAGAAAACTGACCAGAAAAACCTGGACAGATGATGAAATAAACTCTCTTCGAAACCGGTATCAGGAATTATCAGGAACAAGACTGACAGAAAAAGAGATTAACAACAAACTTCAGGAAGAATTGGGCCGTGGGTACTGGTCGATTGAAAAAGCACTTAAAAAGACCGGAATCAAACCCGGACGAAGGTAAGGATATCAGAATCTGATCGGGAGTTTTATTACCGGATACGACTGAAACCTGATATATGAAGTCTATACTTGCCCGCAGTCTCTCACGGAAACAGATCGTGACAAATGACGGGAAAGGGATAGGATCACTTCGCAATCTGATGGTTGATTTTGACACGGGGCTTATTACCGACCTGGTTCTCGAGCCGGAGGAATCATTTGATACAACCGGGTATACCCTGGACGGTGAAAATATGCTTATTCCCTTCGAAGCAGTACGGGATATCAAGGATTTTATTGTCGTTGACCGTTATCTGGCCAGAATGTGAGAAAAGTTCCTATTCATTATTTCTACAAAACCTTCTCCGTACGGAACTGATGAACAGTAATCAGATATTATCCGTACCCTTTCTTGTGCATTTGCAACACAACAGCCAATGCCTGCAGCCTTTATCATTCCAATGTCATTTTCCGAATCGCCAATGGCCAGGAATTCTTCCGGCTTAATTCCAAGGCTTTCTGTAACAACCTGAAACGTTTTTCCTTTATCAATGCCGGCCTTATGAATGTGTATCGCAAAGTTCGTGTCCATGATATCAACCGGCCAGTCGGCAAGAAGAGAACGAACTTCTTCAACCGGTACTGTCCGGGCAAAAGCCACATCAGAGAATCGTTCATTATACGAGAAGAGTTCGAGAGTTATTCCTTTCTTCTGAAAGTGCTCAATACAAAGATTCAGGGCATCAATCGCTATTTTTCTATCTGCGATCAATTGTAGTTCACCGGTAAATCCAATCCGGTACACTCCTCCATTTTCCCCGATAAATGTGCCCCCCGTCCCGATGAGCTTACAAAGTCCCTTAAGAAGGCATGAGGTGTTGCCTGATGAGAGCACCACCTCAACTCCACTCTCCTGGAGCCTTCGTATTGTCTCTATGGCAGCAGTTGAGAGCCTGCGCTTTTCGTCGGTCAACGTTCCGTCTATATCGGTTATCACTCCCCGAAACACTATAATATCAAACTCCTTTTGCTATTAGCAGGACCGCATTCCACCTTCTTCAACAAGGAACGTTGCTTCTCCTTCAGGCAGATTCGGACTGTCAACCAGCCTGAAGATACGTTTTCCGCCCTTGCTCTTTCGCAGGTATACTCTGAAGGTTGCGGTATGACCTACGATATTTCCTCCGATAGGTTTTGTCGGGTCACCAAAGAAAACTGCCGGATTGGACTGGACCTGGTTTGTCACAAGGCCGATGGCATTGTACTCATCACAGAGTTTGAAGATATCATGCATGTGACGATTCAGTTTCTGTTGCCGCTCTGCAAGGGATCCCCGTCCTGCATACTCTGAACGGAAGAGACCGGTGAGTGAATCAACAATCACCAGTTTGACCGGTTTTCCTGCAGCTTTGAGTTCCTCGGCCAGTTCACGGGATGTCTCGATGAGGAGCATCTGATGATCTGAAGTCTGGGCACGTGCAACGTGAATATTCTTTAAAAAATCCTGTGGATCGGCACCTTCAATCTCAAGGCCCCTGACCATCTGTTCAATACGTTCAGGTCTGAAGGTATTCTCCGTATCCACGTAGATGACCGAACCGCCAAGACCACCGAGTTCTTCCGGAAGCTGGACATTAACAGACATCTGGTGAACTATCTGGGATTTACCAGAACCGAACTCACCGTACATCTCGGTGATGGCCTGGGTTTCAAACCCCCCTCCCATGAGATCATCAACTTCAGGGACAAGAGTCCGGAGTTTCTTGACCTTCAGCCGCTGTTCAAAGACATCAGTGCCAGTCTTGAACCCGCCGATATCAGACTGGTCACGACACCACTTGATCATCTTCTTGGCGGTTGCCTCTCCAAGTTCTGCAGCTTCTGCAAGTGTTGACGGAAGAGAGGTTGCAATACTTTCAATCGTTAAAAAGCCGGCGTCCCGAAGCTTTTCTGCTATTGCAGGGCCTACTCCCGGAATATCTTCAATGTCCAGTCTCCGCTGTGTCATATTGTCAGTATCTTCCTGCGTTGCGGACTTTGTATCTGATGAAGATGCTGCATCCGGACTTACCTGGGATGTACACCACTTTATCATCTTGCGGGCGGTTGCTTCGCCTATCTCAGCGGTGTCATATAATTCAGTTGTCGTTGACTGTGCTATCTTCTCCACTGATTCATACCCTGCTTCACGGAGTTTTTCTGCAGTGGTAGGTCCGACGCCTGGAATGTCCTCAAGCTTGTATGCTTCTGTTGCCATAGTAGTTTATCCCTCATCATACAGGTGGCAACAAGGAGTATTTAAGTCTAAAATAAACAGGGTGAAAGTGAAAATGCCTTTTTTTAAAGTGACAAAATAAAGGCTTCAAGGTTGTCTTTTATCATTTTTACATCATATTCTAAGACTTCTTCACTTTCGGAAAAGAGCCTTTGACCACATGCAAAACCGGTCATTATGGCATATGTGCCATGGGGAAGTTTTGTATCGACCAGCCATGATCCATCCGGTGATGTAAGAAGCGTTCCTTGGGGAACATACAGGACCGTTCCCTGCACCCGGATATGCTCTCCCTCGTGAGGAACTATAGCAAGCGCCCCTCCTCTCCCAAGAGAGATCTCATTATCTCCGGTCCTTCCGGTTTTTACATAGGCATTGTATATAATAACCGATTCACCCTGCAGGAGCGGCCGTTTTGCCTCATCATCCCAGAGTACAAGAGGGACCTCTGCACTTCCATCTGACAGGCGAAGATTCCGGACCCATGACGTGGACCCATCCCTTCTGGTAAATGGTTTTGCCGGAAGGATGCGGGTCAGAGTACCCCGGACGGTGACGGACTGTTCTGGAACGAGGGCCTCCAGGGCAGTTGTCTGGATCTCCGGCGGTTCCTCTGCAGGAGAGAGCATCGTCTCTTCGTCAAACACAACCTCCCGGCCACCGTAATCGCCCTCCTTTTCCAGGGCACCGGAGACTGTTACTGCTATCCCCGGAGTAATACCGGCAAGTACCGACGGTTCCCAGCATAAGAGCCGGGCTGTCCCAACGCTGTCTGCCACAAGCCCGCTTACCATCTCACCGCTGGTCCCGTCTTTTCTGGTGAATGGTTTCGGATCTGCAAGGGAGATAATAAGCCCATGGAGGTCCACCCGTTTTGGTGCTTTCCGCTCCTTTACCTCCATGACACAGTCAATATCAACACAGGTCTTCCGGAGGTTTAAGGGCATGATATCACGGGCAGACTTTCCATGTCTTCCGATGACCTCTACAACATCGGCTATCTCAAACGTCTCTTCAAGAGCTGCAGCCTGTTCGTCCCAGAAAACAAGATCAACCTGTCCGGTCTCATCAGCCACCGTAAGGCGTGCAACAAGACCTTTCTCCCCGTTCTGGCGGTCAAACTCGGTCACCCCGGAGAAGGCGATTATTTTTGCATAAAAACAGAAGAGAGATGATTTTCCCCGAAGGCCCCGGATCTTCACATGAGACCGTCCGAGATCTTTCACCACCAGAAGGGCTGCTGCCGTTTCATCGGCCAGGTTCCCACAATCGGTTATTTTCTTCTCGATCAGAGCGTCGAATTCTTCCCTGCTGATGAGATCATCTACCAGTGCATAATGATACCTGACCACCGGTTTCAGCTCCTTACTGCAGCCAGGAAGGAGTAATCAGTGCAGCCATCAGATCATCGAGGGTTTCTGCACGTCTCATGAGTTCTGCTTTCCCCTGTTTAACCAGAACCTCACCGCACCGGCCCCGGCCGTTATACTGGGAAGCCATGGAGTATCCATAGGCTCCTGCATCAAGGACGGCAACAAGATCACCTGCCATAACAGCCGGGAGCTGCCGGTCATGGGCAAGGATATCCCCGGTCTCACAGATTGGACCGGTTACTGTGTAGGTTCCGGCTGGTTTTTCATCCGCACGGTTTGCAATGAGGACTTCATGGTATGAATCATACATTGCCGGTCGGATGAGAAGATTAAATCCGGCGTCAACGTTCACAAAGGACTTGTGTGCCTTCTTGACCGAGTTAACTTTTGTCAGGAGAAGGGTCGAGTCACAGACCATAGACCGGCCGGGCTCAATCCAGATCTCCGGACTGATGCCAAGCCGTCCAAGAACCGAGGTACAGACCGGCATAACCGCTCCGGCATATGCTGAAAAAGTCGGTGCATCAGGCCCGTTGTGATCATACGCAACCCCAAGACCGCCACCAAGATCTACGAACTTGAACTTCACACCCATCCGGTGGAGTTCTTCGACGACCTCCATCATGACCTGGGCTTCCTTTGCAAAAGGCTCCACTTCAAGGATCTGTGACCCGATATGGCAGTGGATACCAACCGGAATGACATGTTTGCAGGCAAGGGCTGCTGCATAGGCATCGGTTATCTCCGCCGCCGGAATACCGAATTTCGAAGTTGCAAGACCGGTTGCAATCTTGGGGTGGGTCGGAACATCAAGTGCCGGGTTTACCCGGAAAGAAACCTCAACAATTTTTCCTGCTTCTCCTGCAATCCGGTCAATCTGGGCCAGTTCATCAAGAGAATCCAGGGAGACCCGGACTCCTTTTTCAATGGCAAGCCGGTGATCTGCCTCGGTCTTTGAAGACCCGTTAAAGAGGAGGTGCTCAGGCTTCATACCGGAAAGAAGAGCAAGATGAAGTTCTCCGGATGAGAAGACATCTGCACCTGCTCCTTCCTGGGCCAGGATCTTCATGATGGAAAGGTTCCCATTTGCTTTTGCAGCGTAGAGAACCCGAATCTTTGGATAGTAACCGGACATTGCGGTCAGGTATCCCCTGAAGTTTTCCCGGATCCGGATCTCATCGGTCACATAGAGAGGCGTTCCATGGGTAAATGCAAGTTGAACCGTATCACAACCACCAATCATAAGATGGCTGTTTTCAATGGTAAGATGGGAAGGAAGGTTCACCACTGCACCTCCTGCATCCGTTCTACTGCCTCCCGTATCCGGTCTACGGTTCGGGTTACCGCAAACCTGACATACCCTTCGCCGGATTTTCCAAACCCGACACCCGGAGTTACGACAATTCCTGCCTCGTTGAGCATCTTTGCGGCAAACGAGATGCTGTCCGGAACCTTCATCCAGACATAGAAAGTAGCTTTTGGAGTAGTGACCTCAAACCCGAGTTTTTGGAGCCCGCTGACCAATACATCCCGGCGTTCCTGATAGATCTTACAGGCCTCAGCCACACAGTCCTGTGGTCCTGAAAGTGCTGCGATTGCCGCATACTGGACCGGGTTGAAGACACCTGAATCGACATTGGTCTTTACCGTACCAAGACCCCTGATAACCTCCGGGTTTCCAACCGCCATGCCAATACGCCATCCGGTCATATTGTAAGTTTTGGAGAGGGAATGCATCTCAATACCTACCTCAGCCGCCCCGTCGGTCTCCAGGAATGAAGGTGCCTTGTACCCGTCAAAGGCTATTTCAGAGTAGGCATTGTCACTGACAACAACGATATCATTGTCACGGGCAAAGTCCACGACCTCCCGGTAAAACGAAGGAGGAGCAATCGCTGATGTCGGATTGTTGGGATAATTAATCCACATGAGTTTTGCTTTTTTTGCAACATCTTTGGGGATATCGTCAAGGACCGGAAGGAAATTGTTCTCACGGGTCAGGGGCATATCATGTGTTTTTCCCTCGGCAAAAAGAGCACCGGTGCTGTAAACCGGGTATCCAGGACTTGGTACCAGAACATAATCGCCCGGATTTACTAAAACTTCTGGGATATGGGCTACCCCGTCCTTTGACCCCATAAGAGAGATGACTTCCTTATCAGGGTTTAATTCCACACCAAACCGTTTATTGTACCAGGATGCGACAGCCTGACGGTATGCAGGCATCCCAAGATAGGAAGGATAATGATGATTATCCAGATCTCTGGCGGAGGTCACCAGGGCATCGACAATATGAGGAGGGGTTGCAAGGTCCGGATCCCCCACCCCAAGGTCGATAACATCTACCCCTTCCGCCCGTTTTTGGGCTTTCATCTCATCTATTCGGGCAAATAAGTACGGAGGAAGATTTTCTATCCTATGTGCAAACATGGTTGTACACGTTTACCATCAGGACTCATAATAATGTCCGGAAAAAAAGGGTTAGTAGTATTTAAACCGGTTCATTTTTTCATGGATACGCTGTACCGATTCATGGGCCTCTCCGGCAATCCGGTGGATATATTCCATTGAATCATTGACCTGCGAGACCATCGTCGTTATCTGACCGACTGCAGCTGAAGACTGTTCACTCGCTGCTGCAAGACCGATGGATTCCTTCGCGGTCTGGTTCACCATATCACTGAATTCATTTACCGTAGCAGTGACTTCTTCAACTGAAGCTGCCTGTTCCTCGCTGGCTGCTGCAACTTCGCCCATATTAGCATGGATAACCGAGATTGAAGTCACAATCTCGTTAAAGATTTCAAGTGTTTTGCTGACGGAAACATTTCCGGTCTCTACTTCAGAAAGGGAGTTGCTGACTGCATCGGCCATTGCAGCGGATTTCTTTTGAAGAGCAGAGATAATTCCGGCAATATTTTCAGCAGATTTCTGCGACTCGTTTGCAAGTTCTTTTACTTCTGCTGCAACGACCGCAAATCCAAGACCTGCATCACCTGCACGTGCAGCTTCGATGGCGGCATTTAATGCAAGAAGGTTGGTCTCTTCGGCAATGGAACTGATGATATCAACGATTCTGCCAATCTCCTGCATCTGCTCGCTGATCTCCCGGTTCATCTGATCGATGGCAGAGGAAGCCTGCATAATTCCCTTCATTCCGGTTTCAGCCTGACCTGCAGCATTCATACCATTTTCGGATAATTCGGATGCATTGTTGGTAAGAACGGAAACATGTTCCATTTTTGTTGCAACCGATGAGACCGTGGTTGAGAGATCATTCATCGCAGCTAAAATCTGCTGGGTATTCATTCCGCTCTTGTCAGCAAGATCGTTGACAGCCGCTGCAATTCTTGCTACCTGTCCGGTTCCTTCTGACACATCCTCGATACTCTTGTATGCTTCACAGGTCTCACTGGTGACTTCATCCACTTTACTGCTTACTTCATCCACTTTACTACTTACTTCTTCGACCTGGGCACTGACGGCAATTAATGCCTCGGATATGTCTGTACCGATAGTGTTCAAAGCATCACGGAATTTGATGAAATCGCCTTCAAGATGCAGGTCCGGATTTACACGGGCTTTGAAATCTCCTTTTGCATAGGAATTACAGAGTTCCATTGCCGCCTGCAGGGGAGTTACCATGGCATCAACGGTCTCATTCACCCCGTCAATGATTACCGCATAGTCTCCCTGGAACTTGCTAACATCCCCCCGGACATTCAGATTTCCCGAGGATGCTGCTAAACTGAGAGTCCGGACCTCATCGCGAAAGAGCCTGAAAGTAGTTACCAGTTCAGCAAAAGCCCTGCCCAAGACCCCGATCTCATCATTGCTCTCTGAAAGAGTGATATTTCCGGAGAGATCCCCGTCTTTTACCATGTGTGCAAGCCGGACCAGGTCATCCATCCTCCGGGAGATGGATCTTCCAAAGAGATATGAGACGATGATTCCGGCAATAACTCCAATGATGATAACGATAATTATCGCGTTTCGTATCGTGTCTAGTGGTCCGGTAAAATCATCCAGTTCGCTGCTTGCTACGATAATCCAGTCGAAGGGCTCGAAATATGAGAATGCAGCAACTTTCTCCACACCATTGTAATTGTATGCCAGGTACCCGTCCTTTTTCGCGATTATATCTTTTATGAATGGAAGATCAGAATCGTTTCTTCCTTCATTGGTCGGATGGATAACCGTAATTCCCTGACTATTCAGGACATACATGTACCCGTCCTGACCGATTTTTTTCGCTTTTATCTGATCCTCGAGAAGACCAATCGTTGAATCTTCTTCAACACCTACAAAGAGAATACCAATAATATTTCCAGACTTGTCTTTTATCGGCTCATAAGCAGTAATGTATTCTTTCCCGACAACCGTTGCAGTTCCATAATAGGTCTGGCCTTTGTTTATTACTTCATCATACACTTTGTCAGAGACCGACGTCCCAATGGCGCGTTTCCCGTCTTCGCCAATGACATTTGTTGAGATACGAATCGCCTGATCTCCTTCTTTCTGGAACACCGTAGCTGCCCCACCTAGAAGTTTCTGGACCTCGTCTACTATCTGGAAATTGTCATTGACAACATATGATGAGCCAAGAACCATTTTGTCATTGACAATCGCAGCGTCCCCTTTTTCATAGAAAAATTCACGGAAGACGTTGAGATCACTTTTTACTTTAACCAACGTCAGGTCATAAACAGTTGCAGATTCATCATTGATATCATCGACCTGAACCTCCAGATTTGTCTGGATATCATTTTTTATTGCAGATTCCGCACTGGAATATGCCACAAACCCCACTATCAGAGCAGGAACAATAACAAGGATCAGACTGATTACCGAAATCTTACGCCCGATTGTTGCATTGTCCAGCCAGGATGTTATTTTGTTTTTCATCCCATTCCCTCAATTTTTTAGCTGGTGCAGACAGGGTAATTACCCTGCCGTGTCATAATACAATGTTAGATGCTTACCTGATAGAGATTGCGTTTTATATATCCGGACATGAAAGACACCATCTGTGTTTATAGAACCAGATTATTATTCATCGAAGACAATAAAATATCGTTGAAGTCAGCAGGATGATAATAAGTTCTCCGGGCCATATATAAGGTTATCCCCAAAAGTGACATTCTTCTCAAAAACGGTAATTGATGGCGGCTTTTTTAAAGGGGTCGCTATTCCAGGATCGCCCATGGACCCATAATAAATACCGCCTTCATTTCATGAGGCAGGAAATGCCCTTGAGAAAATGATATTCATTGGTGAAATGGAAAACAAAGGCATTAATGACCTTATTTTTTATCCCCCTCATCCCATAATTCAAAACATCGGTTTTTTCTTAATCCGGGCCTTATTTGAGGATTTTTAGACGGACACTTACCGGGCCCGACAAAAACTATGAGGTACGAAACCTTATTGTTTCTCGAGGAGGATAAATGAGTAGAAGAATGCAATCGCAGATAACAATCCATGGTTCCCGAATTCATGAAGTCGGCTTCAGGCTCAACCTTCTCCATTATGCGAAAAAATTACGATTTTTTAATTTTGAAGCATTTAATGATATGAATGAGACTGAAGAACTTGTTATCATTTACGTTGAAGGTGAAGAAGCGAAAATAAATCTTCTTATCCAGAATATCCAGACAATTAAGCCAGAATTAGCGATTGTCCATAATATTACCGTACAACCATACAATGGACAGATCGCCCCTTTAGCCTCATTCAGTCAGGATCTCCAGATGGAGCAGATGGCGAAATCAGTCCCCATACTTGTTGAAATGAGGGATCTACAGCATAAAACTGTTGATCTACAAGAAACAACCATTGATCTTCAAAAAGAAACCATTGGTCTTCAACATAAAATGCTTGATCTTCAACATGAAACTGTCGACATGCAAAAGGAAACTATTGGTCTTCAAAAAGAAACTATTGGTCTTCAAAAAGAGACTATTGGTCTTCAACATAAAATGCTTGATCTTCAACATGAAACTGTCGACATGCAAAAGGAAACCATTGGTCTTCAAAAAGAAACTATTGGCCTTCAACATGAAACAGTTGGTATGCAAAGGGAAGCCCTTGACTTACATAAAGAATCTATTGGCATGCATAAGGAATCTTTGAAGAAACAGGATGAAATGGTTACAGAAATTCATGGACTTCGTGATGATTTCCGTTCTTCTGTGAATGACCGGTTAACAAAGATTGAAGAATCCCTGCATACCATAAAAGTAGCTTTGGAACAAGCAAAAATCCTGGGATAATTTTAGAAAAATTTGGGGAATTGATCCTCCGGAAACCTAAAAAACTCCATATTAGCGGTTTCACTTATCAACAGTGAAAAAGTTTATATCAATTATCCTGCTCAGCAAATAACAAGTAATTCCCCCGACTAGACTCAATCTCTCTTTTATATTATTTATTTATCCGGGGTGCTGCAATTAACAGGATTAACTCAAACAACTATGATCTTGCCTTCAAAGAATCCCTGACTCTTTTTGAAAACAAGACACTTGAATTCCTCGGCCTTGACCTCCCAAAGATAACCGGAGTTTTAGCAACAGAGTTTGCAGAGGTGGAGACAAGAGATGAGTTTGTTGATCTTATCTTCAGACTTGAAAATGGTGAGATACTTCACATCGAGGAGCAGATTTCTCTGACGGAAGAAGATCTGATTCGATTTGCCCATTATGATCTGAGAATATTTTCAAAATATCATGTACGTATCCATACAGTTGTACTCTCACCAGCCTGTTCAAAAAAGGATTCATTTTTTGGTATTTGTTAACTAATCCATCTCTGCTGTGGAGTTGCCGGGCTGGATCTAGCGGTCGGACCGGATAGTTCGGATGATTTGGGAGTTCTGTTCGCAGGCTATCTTTAGAGAAATTATATTCTTGATGCCCTTATGGTGGGCTTTAAAGTTTTGATTAAATTAGTTAAGAATAGATATTATTATAGAGATGATCATGTGTTAGTATTGGGAAAAGAGATATTGTCCATTACTTAACCGTCGGAGATTGCTTATGACTCTAACAATTGAGGTAATTTTTGAGGATAACGTATTTAAACCGGTTAAACCGGTTGAAGGTTTACAGGAACATGAACGGATGATTGCATTGATCTCACCCCGGGTAAAAAAGGAAAGGCTTCGGAATTTAGCTGGGACATTATCATCTGAAGAAGCAAATGAGATGTTGGCGGTGATCGATGAGGAGTTTGGAAGGGTTGAAGGAAATTGGTAGAGTAGTACTTGATACAAATGCGGTAATTGCCTATCGCCAGGGCATTCCCAAAATCTGTAAAATTATTGACAATTCTGATATTCTCTATCTGCCTGTTACTGTCCTTGGTGAACTTCTGTATGGGGCGTTGAATAGTACCCGGATTGTGAGTAATGAGCAGGCAATAGTAAATTTCATCGAATATGTGGATATAGTTCTGATAGATGTAGCAATTTCCAGAAGGTATGCCCGGATACGATTGAATCTGAAAAAAGCCGGAAGTTTAATCATGAGACGAAAGAGTGTATCCGTGCCATTAAAGCAAAGATTGACGGGAAGAACCTGGACGGTGCAAGGGCTTAAGATTATCACCAGCTTTTCGGTTGAAACCCATCTCTGTTAACGATGCTTGCACTATCCCCGGTAGCCCTGATGACAAACAGTCCACTCTTCTCAGCCATTGCCGCTGTCCCGGCATCTTCAGAGATGAAGGCACCGCTCCATATAGTTTTTTATCTGCATATTCCGGCATCCAGTTCTTTGCCAGCTTGAGCTTTTTCAGGAAATTTCTGATATCCTCTGGTCGCAGTGTAGTTTTGACCTCTATTATTACAATTTCAGATCCATTGATTGCGATGATATCAAACTCGTAATCAACCCCGTCACGGCGACCGGATCTTCTTTTTATGGTATCAGTCACCTCTATTCCCCATTGATTGAGGATAGTGAGGATATCACCTTCCACCAGAGATTCGACAAGTTTCCCCCACTGTGAGGTGAACAACTGCTCCAGTTTGTTGAGTTTTTTGTCTGTCTCTTTGAATTTTTCTCTCAGTAATAGATCAGTCTCCTGAAACTTCCGGTCTGTATCCTTGAATCTCTTATCCGTCTCCTGAAACATGAGCCAGACTTTTTCAAATGTCAGAGGGCCATCTGGAGATGTGGTTGTATCTGGTGGAGATTGTTTTGGTTTTGATGTGGGTGACATATCCGGGTTTATATACTTGTCATCTGGCGTAATAGCGATTTTGGGTATATCGTTATTGATCAGTTAGTTGACGTCTCAACCAGATATTTTACTAAGAAAAGGCAGACCACCTGAAAAGTTTCTCGAGTTTGTAAATGGAATTCGTGAAATTCTTAAAAGAGCAGTAGAATACACTGAAAATGACCCCCCACCCTCGATGTTTGGTCGTAAAAATGCATACGCGGAATTTCAGGCTGATATTACGGCACTGCTTGATCGAGAATGGGTTGATAAGGATGTCATCCGCATTGCCAAAGAACTTCGCAAACGAGAGAAAATGCTCCTTACATTCATGTTATATGATGATGTTCCATGGCACAATAATGATGCAGAAGGAGCGATACGTCAAGGGGTACTTCATCGCAAGATTAGTGGAGGGAGAAGAACATGGGTTGGGGCAGATGTGTTTGGGGTGCTACTCAGTATTTACGAAACATCAAAGAAAATAAAGGAGAGATTTATCTGAATAGTGGGAGAAAAATTAGGATTCTCGTCATTTAATGAAATCCCAAACAATTCATCTTCTTAAAGGTGAGTTGTTACGTCGAATCTTATAGTAATTATAAAAACCACGAGGTAAAAATACGTAATAATAATGATTATTACGGGGTTTCTCTATAATATTACTCATTTATCCGGGGTGCTGCTATTAATAAGATAAACTCTCAAAATTACGATCTTGCCTTTAAAGAATCCCTGACTCTTTTTGAAAACAAGACACTTGAATTCCTCGGTCTTGACCTCCCAAAGATAACCGGAGTTTTAGCAACAGAGTTTGCCCAGGTGGAGACAAGAGACGAGTTTGTCGATCTTATCTTCAGACTTGAAAATGGTGATATACTTCACATCGAAGAGCAAACATCCCTGACGGAAGAAGACCTGATTCGGTTTGCCCATTATGATTTGAGAATATTTTCAAAATATCATGTCCGTATCCATACGGTTATACTCTCACCGGCCTGTTCAAAAAAGGATTCATTTTTTATTGATACAGGGTGTCTGCACTACACTGTTACTCACCAGATTATCCGGGGAAGAAATGCAGATGAAGCATTAGAACGTATAAAAAAAGAGGTAGCCAATGGAAATCCGGTAAATGAACTGGAACTGATATTCGTTCCACTCATGGAGAGCAGACTTCCGGTTCAGGACCTGCTTTTCGAAACAATAAAACTTGAGAAACAAATTAAGGATGAGAACCTCAAGAATAAAGTAATTGCATTGACCATGGTGATGAGTAACAGGCTTGTAGAAGCCTACCTTATAGAGAAAATATGGGAGGAGATAAAAATGTTAAAAATTTTGAAATATGCAGAGGATAAGGGAAAAGAACAGGGTATTGTGATTGGCATTGAACAGGGTATTGAACAGGGTTTAGAAAAAGGCAGAACTGAAGAGAAACTAGCCCTTATCGAGAGACTGCTCGTGAAGAAATTTGGTCCTCTTCCAAAAGATACACTTACATCTCTTCAGAATATGGATAGTACAATATTGGACATCCTGAGTTTTGAGATCCTGGATTTTCAAAGCATCGATGACCTGTTTAACTTTATTAAAAAAATGACTCCCTAATCACGTTTTTTGTATTTCCATTAGGACATACTATGATCCATATCAATAATAAATTCTGTAGTTTTTGGATCTGTTGCGAACAAACCGCACATCTGATCGGTAATTGAGCGTTTGATCTCAATTATGACGGCCTCCCCCTCATGAAGAGGAAGATCCTGCATTGGTTTTAGTACATGGTTTTCATACCGAGCCTTTGCATGAATAGTCATGTGATATCTCCTTAGTACTCTGACAAGTCCACCTGCACTCATATGAATGTATTGTTAATAATCATGCAATATGGAGATGGAATAGGTATGAAAATGGTGAGATACTTCACATCGAGGAGCAGGCTTCTCTGACTGAAGAAGATCTGATTCGGTTTGCCCATTATGATCTGAGAATATTTTCAAAATATCATGTTCGTATCTACACAGTTGTACACTCACCGGTCTCAAAAAAGGATTCATTTTTTATTGATACAGGGTGTCTGCACTACACTGTTACTCATCAGATTATCCGGAAAAAATGCAGATGAAGCATTAGAACGTATAAAAAATGATGTTGCCAATGGAAATCCGGTAAATGAACTGGAACTGATATTCGTTCCACTCATGGAGAGCTGACTTCCGGTTCAGGACCTGCTTCTCGAAACAATAAAACTGGAGAAACAAATTATGGATGAGAATCTCAAGAATAAAGTAATCGCATTGACCATGGTGATGAGCAGGCTTGTCGAGGCCTATCTTATAGAGAAATCTGGTTGAAGGGATGGAAACGAGGTAAGATGATAAGGATCCTTCATCGGGAAGATGCTAGGACAGGAATATGCTTTCCTTCAGCCGATTTATGCAGAATTGCATGATCGTATCTCTCCCGTGAAGGATCAATCAGGAAATGTCGTATCTTTTTTGCCGGGGTAGATCGGAATAACCTGTTTCACATCGCAATTGAAGGGTTATTGCACCGGAGTGTTTTATTTCAAAAAGGTAATAACCAATACTATCTTACTCATTCGGGTGAGTCCGGACGAATACCGGGTGAAGATTGATGAAGCAGCGAAGTTCCTGTTCACCGCTTCAAACGACACCCTGATTGAGTTTCTCTCCGCTATCTTCTCTCTCCCACTTAACAAGGAGACTCTCCGTGTAGTGCCGATCTCAACTGAGTATATCTGTAATAGTCCGGTGTATTCCCGTCACTACCCGGATATTGTACTTGAAGTTCGTGGATTATCTGATGAACACCCCCTCTTTCATGTCGAGATCCAGACCGGATATGATTCGATGATGGATGTGAGAATGGTAAAATACGGGTATCTCATCGGCGCATCGCGTTCAGAGAACGGTTCTGATGATATCCGCGTCATTACCATCCCCCATCAGGTGGTCATCTATCTTGAGGAGCATAGCCGGATAACTGATACCCTGCAGGTAAAGATAGTGCTTCCGGACGGTTCTGACCTTCTGTATTCTGTACCTGTTTTGAAACTCTACCAATATCCTGTAGAGGTACTCGGGAAGATGGATCTCTATCTCCTCCTGCCCCTGGTCCTGGTGAAGTATCGAAAGAGGTTCGAAAAGCTAATTGCCAGAAAGAATGCCGGTAGGGAAGAGTTTGACCAGATTGTTGGGGAGATAATTCAAGATATTGAGACTATCATATCCTTCTCCTCTAAGGCAGGGGAGGAAGGGAGGTTGGATGAGGAGACAAAAGATATTATTCTCTCTACAACGATTGAGATGTATAAACAACTGCATCGAAAATACATCAAGGACGAGCGTGTTCAGGGGAAGGTGGATTATATGATTGAGAGTGTCAGGCAGAAGTGGCATACCATCGGGCTGGAAGAAGGGATTGAGAAAGGTATAGAAAGAGGAAAGGTTGAAGGTATCAAGGTAGGAATTGAGAAAGGTATAGAAAAAGGTATAGAAAAAGGGATCGAGCAAGGAGTAAAAACAGTTGCGAAGAACCTGCTGATGATCGGAATAGATGATGCAGTGATCTTACAGGTGACCGGCCTGACACCTGAAGAATTGGAGAGGATTAAGGCTGAATAATCCCCTACTTCCGTTTCGCCTTCTCCTTTCTCCTTCCTGTTTCCCAAGACCCTTTTCGGGAATTTTTTTCATATAAAACCCTTATGAGGCGAAGCCTCAAGACTGATGAATGAAAATCTTCAATCTGGGCTTCATTCATGATTCCATATAGATGGTCATACAAAAATGCTTTGGTTAAAAAATCGTTGGTTAATGGCTTTTTCCCCATCGGGATGTCCGGTTGATGCCTTATTGGTGAGGGCTCCTTATTGGCAGAATAATGGTTTCGATCTGATTGAAAATTTTTAGAATTGAGAAGAGATTACTGACTTTCTCATGTGTCATTGTCATCTCTAACTGATTGTACCACCAATAGATGAGTATTTATGTGACTTGCAGTCATTCCTGCCCGTGGGGGGAGCAAACGGATCGCACGTAAAAATATCCGGGAGTTCTGCGGAAAACCTATCATTGCCTGGTCGATTGAAGCTGCCCTTGAGAGTAAGTGTTTTGACCGGGTGATTGTATCAACTGATGATCCGGAGATTGCTGATGTTGCAAGAAGATTTGGGGCAGAGGTTCCGTTTCTCCGTCCGGCAGAACTTGCGGATGATTACACCGGGACGGCGGCGGTTGTTCGTCATGCGATTGATTGGTTTGAGGGAAATGAAGTAACCAACGAAATTAAATCCTCCATCTCTCCTGACTTGAATATTGAGTTTTACTTCTTTGCCTTCACCGGTGTATGCAGATATAACCGGGTATACATATAAAAAACATTAAGGTATTGTGTTCCTCCAGGTTTTACCCACTTGAAAACGGTTTTATATTTGAGAGACCCCTATTAAAATAAGAAGAAAAAATCGCCTTCGTAATTGGCACGAAAATCTATGGAATGAAATTTTTATGGCTGATTGTTTATTAACAAGTAACTTACAGGAGATTATCATTTCAATCCTTACAAAAAATAACGCTAAGAGAATTGCAATATTTGGTTCCTATGCACGAGGTGAAGAGGGACCTGATAGTGATCTCGATATTCTCGTCCGGTTTTCTCCACCGAAAAGCCTTCTTCAGCTCATAAGAATTGAAAATGAGTTGAAAAGGAGTCTTAAGATAAAAATAGATCTTATCACAGAGAATTCGGTGAACCGTTATATTGCTGATGATATTAAAACCGATGAAATCGTGATTTATGAGAACGAAGGATCACATATATCTTTACCACATTCTTGATTGTATTTCTGACATAGAAAATTTTCACAAGAAATTCACTCATCGTCAGATTTACTAGAGAAAAAACTTGAAAGGGCTGGAATCGAAAGAATGCTAACTGTCATTGGTGAAGCAGCAAAAAATCTCTCTTCGGAATTACGGCAAGAAACCTCTGACATTCCATGGAGGGATACCCGCGGGGATGAGAGATAAATTGATACATCATTATTTTGGTATTGACTATGACGCAATATTTCTCACGATAACCGAAGAAATTCCAATTTTAAAGAAAGAGATAAATAATTACCTGTCATCCAGAAGAAAATTGGATTAGGTTATTATCCATGTATCCTAGATTCCCTTTTATTCATAATGAGCTTGGCTGCTCTGTCGATTGTCCAAGTGATCTGAAATATAAATTTCACAATAACTAGCCTTTGTGAATCCGAAATTCTTGTAAGAGATGAATATATCTACCAAAATGTCATTAAAGAATTATTCTATGACACCGAAGGAATATTATCACTTGATTTTCAGACAGAGCCTGAATAGCCTTGTTACCAGTATTAACGTGGTATCCAGGGAATTCCTGTTTCTTGTAATCTGGCATGGAGCACTATGCAGGGATTTTCAGAGACTGTGGACAAACTTTCAATATTCTCAATTTAATACGGGATTAGCCAGTTTATATCCATACTTAAAATTATCTTATGCACTACAATAATCCCGGATTAATCCTCGCTATTTATATCTATCTGCCCGTTTTTTCTGGTCTGCATTGCATATGAAGTCTTTTTCCACTTTTTTCCTGATATAGGTTGCATTAGGTCAGAGCCCGGGTTGTCAGTTTGAAATAACTGGTTATCCGGGTATAACAGATGGTGATCAATCATGGCAAATAACGCAAAAATCTTCATATTTATTATTTTTATCCTCTTTATCAGCATGCAGGTGGTCTCGGCAGTTCCGGATGTCAGTATTCCCGGAATATCCGGGGTGGTAAAACCTCCTGACGTAGTGGTGCCTTCAGGTCCGGCAGTGCCTTCCCTGGTAAAACCGGTATCTCCGGTGAGTGTTTCTCCAGTTCAGCGGACAATGTCCGGAATTGTTTCTTCACCGGTGATGAGCGGGGCATCGGGCGTTGAGACTGCAGCAGAATCTGTTCAAATTGCAGAGGCAACTCAAAATGTTTCTTCTGATAATCGTTCTTTTGCTCCTGACCGGGTCATTGTAAAGTATAAGACATCAGGAGTTTCTATCTCTTCCGTCAACCAGGTCCAGACTCAGGCAAATGCCGCTCTTGGTGCATCGGTCATTGCAGATGCCACAACTCTGGGAGTTACCGGAATGCAGGTTGTGTCGGTTCCGAACAGTACCGGAACCGAGAAAGCAATTGCTCTGTACGAGATGAACCCGATGGTCGAGTATGCCCAGCCGGATTATATATATCATGCTTTTCCTGCAACAACAGTCCCGGTTCAGATAAATCAGAAAGCAGTCTCTTTTCGTGAGTCAGCAATTTTAGGAAGAGTAAATGTTCCATCTTCCGGAACAACTCCGGTTGCAACTACTCCTGTTTTACAAACTCCCTCTGTTACTTCCGGAGTTACTTCCAGTGTAGTTACTACTGCGAATGAGACGGAAGGATTTGGATACATGCACCTTTCTCTTGAGGATGTGGCCGAGATCCAGAGCGATTACAATGCTGCAGTAAAAGTTGAAAACGCCCCCTTGTCTACCACCCTCGGAAGCAAAAGCCTGCTCTCCAATATCCAATATGCTCCATCTGAGCGGAACCAGGGCAACTGTGGGAACTGCTGGGTCTGGGCCTCTACCGGAGTTATTGAAAACGCTCTTACTGTTCAGAACGGAATAAAGGACCGCCTCTCAATACAATACTTTGATTCGAATTATAATGGAGGAAGTGCCTCCAACGGAGCATGTAATGGTGGCTGGGCCAGCACCTTTGCGAATTTCCACAGCACCTCCGGATTCAAGCAGGTCATCCCCTGGTCAAACACAAATGCCTATTATAATGACCGGTATGCCTGCTCATACGGATGCGGAACACAGACTCCGGCATCAAGCATCTCTACAACGCCCAATTACCCGATAACCAGCATCTCTACCAGCTGGCTTTCAACAAACGGTGTGTCCCAGGCACAGGCAATTGCTAATATCAAGGCACAAATTGATAATAACAAGGCGGTCTGGTGGGCATTCTTCCTCCCGGACAGTTCTTCCTGGAGTGCCTTTAATTCTTTCTGGGCGTACCAGACCGAGTCAGCCCTCTGGAACCCGGACACGTATAATAACATCGCCTATGGTTCATCCGGAGGCGGTCATGCAGTTATCATTGTCGGATATGATGATTCCAGCAGTGATCCAGACCAGCGGTACTGGATAGTCCTGAACAGCTGGGGTAAGAACTCCGGACGCCCGAATGGTCTGTTCCGGCTGAAGATGAACATGAACTATAGTGGGAAGTCATCCCAGGGATACCAAAGCCATTACTTCTCAATATTCAACGTCAACTATGGAATAGCGGCCCAGACCGGATCAATATATGGGACATCAACTCCGACCGGTGCCAGAATCTGGGTTGATGGCACAGACACCGGAAAGACCACTCCGGCGACGGTAGGTTCTGTTGCTGCCGGAAACCATGCGGTCACCCTCAAACTTACCAATTACAATGATTACACAACCAGCACATCCGTGACCTCCGGACAGACTGCAACCGTTAGCGGAACCCTGCTCCCGTCCGGATCCACCAGTTCAATCTCGAATGATCCAGGAGCCGCGTACCTGTGGGGTCTGCACAACACCGGACAGACCGGTGGAACAGCAGATGCCGACATCGATGCTCCGGAAGCCTGGGCAGTCACTACCGGATCAAGTGATGTTGTGATTGCAGTTGTCGACACCGGTGTTGATTACAACCATCCGGACCTTGCAGCAAACATGATCGGCGGGTACAATGCCATCACCGGAACAACCAACCCGATGGATGACAATGGCCATGGAACCCACTGTGCCGGAACAATCGGAGCGGTTGGAAACAACGGGATCGGAGTTGCCGGAGTCAACTGGAATGTGAAGATTATGCCACTCAAGTTCCTTGACTCGTCCGGATCCGGGTTTACCAGTGATGCAATAGAAGCTTTTGCCTGGGGATATACCCAGGGTGTTCGGATCTTCTCCAACTCCTGGGGAGGGGATGGAACCGATACGGCACTACAGAATGCTATAAACCAGTATTCCGATGCCCTGTTCATCTGTGCCGCCGGAAATGATGGGGTAAACACAGACTCTGTCCCACAGTCTCCAAGTGCTCTTCCGAATGCGAATATCCTCGCCGTTGCAGCCTCTGATCACATGGACCGCCTTGTAACTAATGCAAACTGGGGCTGGGGATCCAATTACGGGGCCACGACGGTTGATGTCGCAGCTCCGGGCCAGAGTATCTACAGCACCTATCCGGGAAGTTCATATGCATATATGTCCGGAACCTCGATGGCAACCCCCCATGTCGCCGGAATTGTCGGGCTGCTCAAAGCCATAGACCCATCAGCAACAACTACTGAACTCAAAACAGCGATTATGAGCGGAGTGGATGCAAAGAGTTCGTTGTCCGGGAGGTGTGTGACCGGAGGACGGGTAAATGCATACTCATCCCTCCAATATGTATCACCCCTAGAGGCAAAATTTTACGGAGTTCCGACACCTACTGTCAATCCCCTGACCATCCAGTTCTTTGATGTCTCCGAGGGAACGGTATCATCCCGGACCTGGAACTTTGGTGATGGCAATACATCAAGTACCCAGAACCCGACACATTCATTTTATACTCCGGGTACCTATACGGTCACACTCGCAGTCGACAATGGCCTCAGCATGAACGTGGCCTCAATGGAGGTTGGATCATGAACAGACTGGATAATATCATCGATTGCCACCGCAATGAAACCGGAAGCAGATCGGACATTCCGATCTCTTCTCTCCGGAACCGAGTGGTAACGTGGCAGTCCTCTGCATGGCTTTACCTGATAGCTGGTACGCCCACCTTCCGGATGGCTGTAATTGGATTAATGGGAAATCATCCCCTCGTCCGGAATATCATCCGGCACAATATTCCGAATATCCCGTGTGCAACTCCCGTAATGGAGGAACAATCATGTCTATAATTCATCGCTTCATGCACCGCCCTGGTGCGATGATGAGAATCAAAGTACTGGTTATTCTCATTGTCACTCTCCTGTGTATCGGATCAATGAATGTCTCCGGAGCCGATGCTTCGACCGCTGTGTCGCCGGTGAATGTTCCGGTGGTCTCGTCTCCTGTCCAGACAAGCGTGGTGAGTTCGGATTTGACTTTGGCGAGTTCCGGGGATGTGAGTACCAGTGAGGTTCAGGCTCAGGCGACTAATTCTGCTTCGAGTACGGTGACGGTGGTTTCCGGTGGTCCGGCGTTTATGAGTGGGTGGAGTTACCGGAAGATCCATGCGATTGGCGGGAGTCCGGATGGAGATCTGACGGATTACCAGATGCGGTTTGTAGTCTGGCGGACGGATGGGACTGATTCCGGGGAGAATGTGTATGTTGGATCCAATGTCCGGGAAGATTATGGCGACCTCCGGTTTACTACGATTGTTGGTGCCCAGATGCCCTACTGGATCGAGTCGGTTGGTGCGAACTCGGCGGTTGTGTGGGTGAAAGTTCCGGCGATACCGAGGGCTGGGACGCAGGTTGTGATGTATTATGGGAATCCCTCTGCTTCATCTGCTTCCAATGGTAAGTCAACCTTTGAAGTGTTTGATGATTTTGAATCCGGCTCATTAGATACTTCACTCTGGTCTAATACTGCTGGCTATACTGTCACAACGGTTAATGGAAAAGGTGTCCTTCAGAAAATAACCTCAACAGGTCATGGTTCTACAGCTTATCTCTACACTCCGTATTCCGGTTCAGATGGATCAGTTGTGAT
>NZ_QGMZ01000079.1 GCF_003173335.1 Methanospirillum stamsii | reverse complement strand
ATCCCCAACTCAGGCGTTATTTATTCCCCAGTCCATTTAAAGTTATCGCAAAACTATCCAATCTCATTATGTGAGAGTTTGATCAATTTAATTTCGTCAATCCGTTTCTCTTTCTGTCTTTCATTCGATAACTTTCACCCTTGATATTCATCGTCGTACAATGGTGAAGTATCCTATCTAGAATCGCCGCTGCAATCACATGATCCTGAAAAATCTCTCCCCATTCTCCAAATGACTTGTTTGAAGTAAAAATGGTTGATGCCCGTTCATATCTCCTGGAAATAAGTTGAAAGAAGCAGTATGCTGCCTGCGAATCAAATGGGAGATACCCAATTTCATCGATAATCAGAACCTTGGGTTTGACCAGTTTTTTCAGATACCTATCAAGCTGATCTTGTCGATATGCTTCTTTCAATCTTTCAATCAGAACAGAGGCATTGATGAATAAGACCTGAAATCCTGCTTCAATTGCTGCAATACCAAGTCCTATCGCCAGATGTGTTTTCCCCACTCCTGGCGGTCCAAGGAATACGACATTTTCTGCTTGCTGAACAAATCTCAGGGTTGAGAGATCCCGAACCACCGTGGCGTCGATGGATGGTTGAAACGAGAAATCAAAATTTTCATTCCTCTTCACAATCGGAAAACCTGCGTATCTCATCCTGGTTGAAATAGTTGAACTGACCCGGTTCTTCCATTCCATTTCAGCAAGATACCCAATTGTTTCCAAAGGAGTCATCTTTTCAGCCATAGCTCGTTCTAATGTAGGTTCAAGGATCGTTTCCATCGTCAGTAATTTCAGATTCGTCAGGTGAAGATGCACCTGATCAAGAAGAAGTACTGTCATCTACTTCCCTCCAATAATTTGATCGTATTCTGAAAGAGAACGTTTTATTACAGCAGTATCTTCAAACGGTTTTTTACTGGAAATGATGACCGGAGGCATTTTGCCATACGATTCATCTCTTGCTGCTTTGAGAAGACCTTCAAAATGTTCTTTTTGCCTGGAGACCTGATGTCTACCTTCAATGAGTCGATGTTCACAAATCTGAATACCATCTGACTCAACAATTACCCGTTCTCCAAAAATTTCTACAGTAACATTTTGGCGGGCATATTTCCAAGGAACTGAGTACCGGTTACCAAAGATAGAGATAAAACAGTCCTTTGAGACTTGTCGCTCTTCTCTTCGCTTAACGATATATGGAGGGATTGATTGTATTTGGGTGAGATTTTCATCCTGAAACCGGACTAAAGGGATCTCAAATGTTGTTCCATGTTCTTGATTGTTAACTTTCTCCATCCAGCGTTTTGCCTGGGTGTTGAGGTATTTAATAGACGAAAATGCTCGGCCATAAAGCACATTAATTTTTATAAACCAGAT
>NZ_QGMZ01000078.1 GCF_003173335.1 Methanospirillum stamsii | reverse complement strand
CCCGTTTGATATTCTCCTTCTCTTCTCGAAAGGAGTATTTCGGCCATTTTGGTTTGAGACCGGAACACCTTCATTTCTCATCACCCTCTGGCAGAAGAAACCCCGCCTTCCTGCTGAATTTGACGGACTTATTGCAGGTGATGAACTCCTGGGATCCTTTGATCCGGAAAATATCCGGACAGAGACCCTCCTTTTTCAGGCAGGGTACCTGACGATAAAATCATGGTCTGCTGATCCTATCAGGGGTTTTCGCTGCGTCCTTGGATATCCAAATACTGAAGTTCGGATATCACTTAATTTTCTCTTCTTAGAGGCATTAAGCGGTCATGATATCTCCGGAATACGTGACCGTTTGTATGATGCACTCGAGCAAGGGGATACTGAAAAACTGCACTCAAGTTTTCATTCTTTCTTTGCATCCATTCCACATGACTGGTACAGAAACAATCCGATAGCCAGATATGAGGGCTATTATGCCAGCGTAGTATACACGTATTTTGCAAGTCTTGGGTACGAGGTTATTCCGGAGGATACCTCAAACAAAGGGCGAGTTGATCTGACCGTTAAGACAAGGACCGGAATCTGGATCTTTGAGTTCAAAGTGCTTGGAATTGATACGAGTGGGGATGAAAGCCCTCTGGACCAGATTAAAAGACGTGGATATGCAGAGAAGTACCGGTCAGATTCAAGGCAGATATACGAGATTGGGATTGTCTTTAATCCGGAAACAAGAAATATCGAACGATGGGAGATCTGACCTTGGTTCATGTTAGGACGGCAATGAAATGTCTGGTTCTGGTATGTGACAAAAACACAACGCATGATACTCCACAAATCAAAATCGACATCTGGATAGATATATAGTGTTTACATTTTAGAATCATTCGAGGATGAAGATACCTTCTCCCGATAAAGCAGATATCCGGGTCTTATTCATTACTTCAGAATTCTGACATTATCTTATCCATCAAGCCTGAAATAACGGTTCATGATGGTTAATTATTCATCCGGAAGAAAGATGTAATCTCCCAGCTCTTATCTTATAAGCAGATCTATCTATGTCTCCTCCAAAGCTTCCAATCGGGGTCCAGTCCTTTGAGAAAATGAGAACAGAAGGATATGCATATGTCGATAAAACCTGGTTTATCTCCGATCTGACCCGGAAAGGATCCTATTATTTTCTCTCCCGCCCAAGGCGGTTTGGAAAAAGTCTCTTTATCGATACGCTTGACTGTGCGTTTTCCGGAAGAAAAGAACTCTTCTCCGGACTGTACCTCGATTCTCCTGAGGCAGAATGGGACTTTACAATAACATATCCGGTCCTTCGGGTTGATTTTGCAGGAGGGGCACTGAGCCAGATCTCTGATCTTATCAATAGATTGACCAGCACTCTTGATGGGTGGGAAGAATTCTATGAAATAGAAAAAAGCTCCGGAGATCCTGGAGATAGATTACTCTCACTCATACCAAAAATTGCAAAAAAAACCGGAAAACAGGTAGTCATCCTCATAGATGAATACGACCGACCGATTCTTGATAATATCGGGGATACCCCCCTTATGCAGCAGATGCGGGATTGTCTGAAAAATTTTTATGGTGCAATCAAACCACTCGATCTCCATCTTAAGTTTGTCCTTCTCACCGGAGTTTCAAAATTTGCCAAAACAGGAATATTTTCCGGATTGAATAATTTAAATGATATCACCCTCGATAAGCGATACTCAACTATCTGTGGCTACACTCAGCAGAATCTTGAAACAATTTTTTCTGAATATCTCCAGCGATTTGACATCAATGAGGTTCGTGAATGGTATAATGGGTATTCATGGACCGGCGATTCGGTATATAACCCGTTTGATATTCTCCTTCTCTTCTCGAAAGGAGTATTTCGGCCATTTTGGTTTGAGACCGGAACACCTTCATTTCTCATCACCCTCTGGCAGAAGAAACCCCGCCTTCCTGCAGAATTTGACGGGCTTATTGCAGGCGATGAACTCCTGGGATCCTTTGATCCGGAAAATATCCGGACAGAGACCCTCCTTTTTCAGGCAGGGTACCTGACGATTCGGTCTTTTGTGAGTAATCCTTATGAAGGTACCTGGTACACCCTGGGATTTCCAAACCGTGAGGTTAGAGAAGCATTTAATCGTCAGATCCTTCATCTGCTCCAGGGTGATTCAGATACCGTCTCCCTTCCCCTGATACGTGAAGCGATAGAATCCGCGGATTATGGGCTTCTTCGAACCGTTTTTCATTCTTTCTTTGCATCCATTCCACATGACTGGTATAGAAACAATCCGATAGCCAGATATGAGGGCTATTATGCCAGCGTGGTATACACGTATTTTGCAAGTCTTGGGTACGAGGTTATTCCGGAAGATACCTCAAACAAAGGACGAGTTGATCTAACCGTTAAGACAAGGACCGGAATCTGGATCTTTGAGTTCAAAGTGCTTGGTATTGATAAGAGTGGGGATGAAAGCCCTCTGGATCAGATTAAAAGACGTGGATATGCAGAGAAGTACCGGTCAAATTCAAGGCAGATATACGAGATAGGAATTGTCTTTAATCCGGAAACAAGAAATATCGAGCGTTGGGAGATCTGATCTTGATTCATGTTAGGACGGCAATGAGAGATCTGGTTCTGGTATGTGACAAAAGCACAACGCATGATACTCCACAAATCAAAATCGACTTCTGGATCGATATATAGTGTTTACATTTTAGAATCATTCGAGGATGAAGATACCTTCTCCCGATAGAGCAGATATCCGGGTCATATTCATTGCTTCAGAATTCTGACATTATCTTATTCATCAAACCTGAAGTAAGGTTCATGATGTTTAATTATACATCCGGAAGAAAGATGTAATCTCCCAGCTCTTATCCTATAAGAGATCTTTCTATGTCCTCTCCAAAGCTCCCAATTGGAATCCAGTCATTTTCAGAGATGAGAACCGGAGGATATGCATATGTCGATAAAACCTGGTTTATCTCGGACCTGGCCCGGAAAGGGAAATATTATTTTCTCTCCCGCCCAAGGCGGTTTGGAAAAAGTCTCTTTATCGATACGCTTGACTGTGCGTTTTCCGGAAGAAAAGAACTCTTCTCCGGACTGTATCTTGATTCCCCTGAGGCAGAATGGGACTTTACAATAACATATCCGGTCCTTCGGGTTGATTTTGCCGGAGGGGCACTGAGCCAGATCTCTGATCTTATCAATAGATTGACCAGCACTCTTGATGGGTGGGAAGAATTCTATGAAATAGAAAAAAGTTCCGGAGATCCTGGAGATAGATTACTCGCACTCATACCAAAAATCGCAAAAAAAACCGGAAAACAGGTAGTCATCCTCGTCGATGAGTACGACAGACCGATTCTTGATAATATCGGGGATATCAACCTCATGCAGGAGATGCGGGATTGTCTGAAAAATTTTTATGGAGCAATCAAACCACTGGATCTCCATCTTAAGTTTGTCCTTCTCACCGGAGTTTCAAAATTTGCCAAAACAGGAATATTC
>NZ_QGMZ01000077.1 GCF_003173335.1 Methanospirillum stamsii | reverse complement strand
ACAGTATTTGTTGTCTTTTTTCTACCCAATCCTCAAATGAACACATGCGATGATCATGATTGTTTTTTACCATTCAAAATTGACCAGGTAGGACCATTGCTTTTTGACCAGCCCTAAGTTGAATGTCATATTCCTAATAGAAAAAATTATCGCTAACATCAAGATAAGGAAGGGTGGCTTCGCCCCCCTCCCTTACACTCACCCCCTGAGCAGGATAGGCTCGGGGGAATGGGTAAACATTCCCCCTTCGCGGAAAATTCGATTTTCTTAAAATTATCCTGGAACGTTCAATTATTAGTTCTTCTTCTGAAACTGGATCCATTCATATTCAGAATCATGGCTCTGTGAGTTATTCTATCCAATAATGCTGCTGTAAGGGTTTTATCATGGAATATTCTGACCCAATCAGAAAACGCCAGGTTTGTCGTAATGATTGTACTTGCAATCTCATGTCTGGCAGCAAGAAGTTGAAACAGAAGTTCTGAACCTTCAATGTCAAAGGTAACATATCCCAGTTCATCCAGAATCAGTAACTCTACTTTCTTGAACTGTTTCATAGCCAGAGTGATTCTTCCTAAACGTTTTGCTTCCAGGAATTCATTGATCAAACCGGATGCAGTTTTAAATAGCACCTTAAGGTTATTCTCGCATGCATAGACTCCGGTAGCAATTGCAAGATGAGTCTTTCCCGTACCAGAATTCCCAATCATCACCACATTCTTTTTTTCAGTTACGAAATCCAAAGTCTGTAACTCAGGAATGGCATTTCTTCCATCTTGCGGAAGAGCATCTAAAACCAGATCGTCAAACCGTTTTTGAGTAGGAAATCCTGCCAGTTTGAGTGCTCTGATCTGTCTGCTCATCATTCTCACATCAAGTTCAGCTCTACATGCAGCAATCAGAAACTCCTCAATCCCAGGATTCTCACTTTGATGTTCCTGTGTAAACTGATACATACCTGAAATATGGAGTTGTTTACACAGAGATTCAAGATCTTCAGTCATGCTTCACACCTCATGATGTGATCGTAGATCGTGAGATCCGGTTCAGCGACAATAACGGGATCCACAATTTCAAGTGGTTCAATCATTGGGTTCAGATTCTGGAACAAGAACAATCTCAGGGTGTCATATCCAGGTACAATTCCGTTTTCGGCCAAGTGATCAATTGCATAGATCAAACCTTCAGCAGAGGTTGTCTGAATCAGTTTTAATATCTCAATAAATTCCAGTGGTGAATCAAGATAATAGTCTTTATACAAGTACTGGACTTTCTCATGCAATTGACCCAGAACTTTTGAGTGCCTAAGAGCTCCAGGTTTCTTTTCGAAAGTCTTCAGATAATGAGTGATGTCAAGTGAATAGTTGCTTTTTCCATACAACCGCTGATGCGAAGCAATTATGGCAATTCCATCAGTCAGGTCTATCCTATCAACAAATATCTTCAGGGTTATTGAACGTGGACGGAAGGTGTCAGGCACAGAGTAGTAATTGCCTTCAAAAACGACCAGAGAATACTTTGAAATCTTTGCACTTCTGGTGAAATAATTGGAGTACTCCAGAGTGGGTAACGGTTTCATTTTTTCCTGTTCTCGTACTAGTCCTTCTTTGGGAGGTAATTCACGGCGATAGACCTGTTTTTGATTGATCTGGTGTAAGGATTCGATGAGCCAGTCCTGGGCTTCTGTGAAGGATTCAAATGAATTTCGTTCACTAAATGCCTGGGAACGAATATATCCGACACTTTCCTCATCGGTTCCTTTCTCATGAGGTGACCTGATATTGCAGACATCGTATGAAAATCCATAGTGAACGGCGAATCGGATAAACGAGTTCTGAAAGATTTTCCGATGATAGTCAAAGACTGCAAGCAGATTGTCATAAAAGACAATTTCGGGTAAACCGCAAATCTCATTGAAAAACTGAATGTGGCAGTCAATTACTTCCTGCTGACTTTCTTTTCGATATATTCTGGCAAAACGATAGAGTGAATCAGTCAAAACCATGACTGCAAGGTAAACCCGGGTCCAGACTCCCTGAATGTTAAGAGTCACTTCACCCCAGTCAAATTCAGCACGGTAACCGGGTTCAGGACTCTGGAGAATGAAGACCTCACGACTCTTCTGATCATGTTTCCAGTCCTGTATGATCCGTTTGGTGGTTGTGTAACTGATCTGATGTCCGGATTGAACGATATGATGGTGAATCTGACGTCCATTCATTCGTTGTTTTCTGGGTCGATCTTCATTGGATTCTAGCAAGGTATGAATCTGGTCAATGATATCGTCAGTGACTATCCGGCGGGGTTGATGAATAGTCCTGGATTCAGGAAGTATTTCTGTTCGTATTCCGTCTCGAACTTCGGATAATTGCCGAAGATACTTTTTAACCGTATTTCGGGATATGTGTAATTCTCTGGCTACTTGGGAATAAGAACCGTAAAGGTGGTATAAGGTAGCCATTCGTTGTACATCTGCCATCGTTTTCACCTGCCTATCCCCTCCTTTTACATACGGAGGGAATTGATCTGTCTCCTTAAAATAGGGTGGTCAAAAACGAATGGGCGCGGCTTTATATGCCTCTGGTCAAGAAGGGATGGGCGTTAACAGTAAATGTTGGGGCATTAGGC
>NZ_QGMZ01000076.1 GCF_003173335.1 Methanospirillum stamsii | reverse complement strand
AGATATATAGTTAAGCTTTATTACTTATTGTTAATTATTTTAGTTATTTGTGCAACAGCCTCATTACTATCGATAAAAATTACATCTTCCATATGGACTTCAAGGTGAGAGGATCTGTTTTGTTATCCTGAATACAGCCTTTCAATGAAATTATTGAATTATATGAATTTTTCTTTAAACGGATTAGTAAGTTGCTCCCAACAATCTCAATTTCAACTTCATCACCTCTCGCAACTCCTAATTTCTCTATGATATTTTGGGGGATTGTAATTTTTCCATCCTGTTCAATAACCGAAGATGACATATGAATACTATTTGAATCCGGTGTATAATGAGTTATCTGTAATTTTACTATTCACTGTTTGCAAGAGGGCTTTCTATATTTTATGGTTAGGGAAAGAAAAGTAAAACCGTTGGAGAAAAGGGTCAATCTCTGGACCACCAGCGGTTCGGGAATTTTGTATCAAGAATTTTGTATCCCTCACCAATGGGCTTTAATCCGGATGCACTCATATCAGAATCAACCATGATCTTCACCAGTTCTGGGAATTTTATTTTCGCTTTCCATCCAAGTCTTTTTTCAGCCCGTGAGGGATCTGCGAGGAGTTCTTCAACTTCAGTAGGTCTGAAATATCTCTGATCAATTTTCACGTGTTTCTCCGGATCAAGACCTGCATATGCAAAGGATGCATCCACGAAGTCCTGCACGGTATGGGTTTCTCCGGTTCCAATCACATAATCATCTGGTTTGTCCTGCTGGAGGATCTGCCACATGCATTCTACATATTCTGGTGAATATCCCCAGTCACGTTTTGCCTCAAGATTCCCAAGATAGAGGTATTTTTCTTTTCCGGCAAGTATTGCTGCAATGCCCCTGGTAATTTTCCGGGTGACAAATGTCTCTCCTCTCCGGGGTGATTCGTGGTTGAAGAGAATCCCGTTGCAAGTATACATGTTGTACCCGTCGCGGTAGTTCCGGGTCATCCAGTATGCATAGACTTTTGCACAGGCATAAGGACTTCTTGGCCAGAAACAGGAATCTTCATTTTGTGGAGGCCTAGTATGACCAAACATCTCACTTGAGGATGCCTGGTAAAAGTGGATTTTCTGGTTGCTTCTCCGGATGGCTTCAAGAATCCGGGTAGTTCCGATGGCTGTTACATTTCCGGTGTATTCTGGAGTATCAAAACTTACCCTGACATGGCTTTGTGCTCCGAGATGATAGATCTCGTCAGGTTTGATATTATAGAGAACATGTGAGATCATCTCGGAATCAGCCAGATCACCATAATGCAAAAAGAAACGGGCTTCCGGTTCATGGGCGTCTACATATATATGATCTATCCGGTGGGTGTTGAATGTGGAGGCACGACGGACCAGGCCGTGAACTTCATATCCTTTTGAAAGGAGTAATTCGGCAAGGTAGGACCCGTCCTGTCCGGTGATTCCGGTGATGAAAGCGGTCTTATGAGGCATAATTTTGTATTCATTTGACGCGGTGTGGGAAAAAGATGATGTAAGAAATGGTTAGATATTACTGATATTATGGCTCTGTCTGAAAATCAATAGATATCAAATTGTCCGCATCACGAACATAATAAATTAATATCATTTTGTCTTCAATAACCTGGATTATCCGTAATATAGCCAAATTGGAACAAGCGATTCGGAAATTTTTCCTTATATTCTTGAAAAATCGACAGAACTCTGTATACAATATTTATATGGATTCTACTAATAATTATAGTGTGTACACTCTTATTTGTTCAATCCGGCAAAAATACCCCTGGATGATAAATTTTTTAAATTCTGTTGTTATTTATCCTTATCGCCGGATAATGGCTGAATATTATTATAATAAGACCCCTAATCAAATTTACTCTTTTTTTCATGAAGGAATAAGAGTCTCGCTTTTTCTTCCATTTCGTAAGGATTTAATTGAGCAGACAATTATTGTAAAAAAAACCTTCTTTGAAGCGTCTGAATTAAATATTGTGAGGCAATTCATTCCTGAAAATACAGTCTATGTTGATATTGGGGCAAACATTGGTAATCATCTGGTTTTTTTTGGATTATTTACCTCTTCAAAAAAAATTTATGGATTTGAACCGAATTCTGAAATATTTCCCATTTTAGTGGAAAATGTCAAACTAAATAATTTAGAACAGAAGACTATCCTTAAACAGGTTGCTATTGGTTCGGAAAAATCTAAAGGAAATTTAGTTGAATCTTCCGATAAAACTCACATTGCGTATACTAACAAAAGTGTTTGTGTATGTGAATCCGGAAATATCGATATTCTTCCTCTGGATTTAGTTGTTGAAGAAAAAATAGGGCTTATGAAGATTGATGTTGAAGGCATGGAACTTGATGTGATAAAAGGGAGTATGAATAGGATATCTTCAGATAAACCAATAATTTTTATTGAGAGTGATAAAATCGAAAAAGTTATTGAATTATTAAATCCAACTAACTATTATATTGAGAAGTCTCTTGCAAATTATAATTATCTCCTATTGCCCAAATAAAAACAAATTTAGAGGCAATTGCACTGGTAGATATGTCAATTTTTTTAAGGGACAATTTTTGTGTATCAAAATTTTTTCATGAGTGATTGTATCTGATATACCATTCAATTGTCTCTTCAATTCCTTTTTCAAATGGTATTTCAGATACGAATCCAAACTCTTTTTTTGCTCTTGAAGTTTCAAGGCAACGCCTAGGTTGACCATCTGGTTTCGTTGTATCCCAGGCAATTTCTCCATTGAATCCTGTTTTTTCTTTTATGATTTCTACAAGGTTTTTTATAGAAATTTCGTGTGAAGCTCCAATATTTACTGGTTCACTTCCGTTGTACTTCATTGTGGCAAGGACTATTGCCCTAGCAGCGTCTTTTACATAGAGAAATTCTCGTGATGCTGATCCTGTTCCCCAAACAACGACCTGCTTTTCTCCATTCGTTTTTGCATCTACAAATTTTTTTATAAGAGCAGGAATTACATGTGAACTGTCCGGATTAAAATTATCTCCTGGTCCATAAAGGTTAACCGGAAGAAGGAAGATTGAATTAAAACCATATTGTGCCCTGTAGGCTTGAGTCTGTACAAGCATCATCTTTTTTGCAAGTCCATATGGTGCATTTGTTTCTTCCGGATATCCACTCCATAATTCGTCTTCCTGGAATGGAACCGGGGTAAATTTTGGGTATGCACAGACAGTACCCACAGCCACAAATTTTTGAACTCCGGATATGCGGGCTGCCTCCATAAGCTGAATGCCCATTATAGCATTGTCATAGAAGAGTTCGGCGGGATGTTCACGGTTATATCCGATTCCACCTACTTTTGCGGCCAGGTGGATGACAATATCAATCCCTTGAACAGATTTAAGACAGTTCTCCCATACTCTCAAATCACATTCACGGCTCCGGGGAATTGAGATGTTTTTTCTGTCAGCACCGTTTTCAACGAGGTGGTTTATCACCTGAGTACCAAGAAACCCTGCTCCTCCGGTAACGAGGATTTTTTTATTTGTAAAATAACTCGTCATCATTAATTATCGTAAAAAAACTCGATCAATAAGCGTTTCATTTTAATTCTTGTGATGTTAATTATTTATATCGGCTTGCGAAGTAAAAAAATTCTCGATGTATATATTTTTATGCAAACTTCTGGACTTTAATAAATGACGGTTTTTTGAAATTATTTTTCAGGATTATATGAAAGAAGATAAAATTAGTGTAATTATCCCTTCTTACAACAATGCCCGGTTTTTAGGTGAAGCAATCAAAAGTATCATAAACCAAACCTATCCGAATTTAGAAATAATTATTGTTGAAGGGAATTCCTCAGATTCATCCTTGGAAATAGTAAACGGCTATGCTAAAAAGGATTCAAGAATAGTAGTAATAGTTCAGGATAGAAATTATGGCGTCTCTAAAGCCAGAAATGATGGCATTTTAGCATCTACTGGAAAATTTGTCGCGATTCTCGATTCTGATGATGTTATGCTCCCTGGGAGAATTGATGAACTCTATCAGGAAATTATAAAAAACGATAATTATGGGCTTGTTCATTCAGATGTTTTTGTTATTAATGAAAATGGTCGGATAATCGGTAAAATAATTGGAAAAGAGCAATATTCTCAGGGTTACATTCGGGGGGAGGTCTTAAGGCGCAGGGGATGCCATATTGGATATCCAATGTTTCGGAAGAAATTTCTAGACAAGGTCGGATATTATGATGAGTCTTTAAGGGGTGGAGAAGATTACGATCTGTACTCGAGGATCACTTATGAATATCCTGTAGCATATGTAAGAAAACCCCTCATTCTTTACCGGAGACATGGTTCAAATGCTTCAAGTAAATTGAATCTCATGGTTAGTCATTACAAAAAATATCTTGATAAAACCTTTGAAAATGACACCAAATTGTCATATTCTTCAATTAAAAATGAAGCATATGCTCATTATTATATTGATAAAATAAACCTGGAATTTCAGGATAACAAGAGATCATTCCTAATTAATGTTATTCCCGGTCTGCTTCATTCTCTTCAAAAAGATCGCATTACTGTATTTAATATGATATTCCCTGTCTTAAGAATTCTCTTCTACAGAATCAACACAATTATCAGAAAAAAAATTGCTGCATATACTAACACAATTTATACTCAGGTTGGCTGGTAAGGATTTTACAATAAGTTTATTTCTATTTGTTAGATCCATTAATAATAGCAATAAGATGCTGGATATCTGGAGATGAAATATTATTGCTCAATTTGGAATTAATATTATTGGAAATAATGTAAAAATATTTGATTCGGTTTATCTTGGTTTTCCTCCTCGTTATTATCTGGACCAGATTGATTTTCCCGGATGCATTATTGGAGATAATGCTGTAATTCGTCCAGGGACAACTATCTATGCTGATGTGAAGATTGGTGACTCTTTTTCATCAGGGCATAATGTCATGATTCGGGAAAAAACGATAATTGGTAAACAGGTTTCTATCGGAAGTGGAGCAATAATTGAAGGGTATTCAGAAATAGGGGATTATTGTAATCTTCAAAGTCTGGTATATATCCCAACAAATACGTGCCTTGGTTCACATGTTTTCATTGGTCCGAATTCTGTTCTAACAAATGATAAATATCCACCAAACGGAGGGGAAGATTTGCATGGGCCGGTTCTCGAAGATTATGTTTCAATCGGTGCAAATACTACTATTCTTCCTGGAGTAACTATTGGAAACGGGTCACTCGTAGCCGCAGGTTCGGTTGTCACGAAAGATGTTCCCCCCGATACCCTTGCAATTGGTTCTCCTGCCCGGTTTAAACCCCTTCCTTCAGGAGCGAAAAGACGATGATTCCCATAGCACATCCAGTTTTTGGAGATCAGGAGGTAGATGCTGTATCAGCAGTTATTCGTTCCGGAATGATTGCCAGCGGTGAGGAGGTAGTGTCTTTTGAAAAAGAGTTTGCTGAGTATTGTGGTACTTCTGAAGCAATAGCTACAAGTAATGGTACAACGGCCCTCCATGCCGGACTTCTTGCATGTGGAATAAAGCCTGGCGATGAAGTAATAGTCCCTTCTTTTACGTTTATTGCTACTGCTACTTCGGTTAGTATGTGTGGGGCAAGACCGGTAATGGTTGATGTATGTGAAGATTCATTTGGAATATCTCCGGATGCCATCCTTGAATCCATAACTCCCCGAACGAAAGCAATAATCGGTGTTCATCTCTTTGGTCAACCATGTAATATCTCTGCAATTCAGGACATCTGTGCTGAGAAAAACCTACAATTTATTGAAGATTGCGCCCAGGCCCATGGTGCTCTTTATAAAGGGAAAAAGGTAGGTTCATTTGGTTCTGTCGGTTGTTTTTCCTTTTACCCTACAAAAAACATGACTACCGGAGAAGGTGGAATGATAACGACTTGTGATAGTGCGCTTGCAGATCACATCCGAAGACTCATTAATCATGGCCAGTCAAAGAAATATCTCCATACCGAAATAGGATATAATTACCGGCTTACCAATATCGGAGCAGCCATCGGGAGAGTACAACTTAAAAAAATAGATACAATGAATGAAGCCCGTAATAAAAATGCTGCTCTTTTCTCCAAAAATATTAATCATCCAAAAATATTTTTACCGCAAATCCTGAACGACTGCAGCCATGTATTTCATCAATATGTTATTCGGGTTGGTGGAGGAAAACGCGACGAATTGGCATCCTGGCTTTCAAACGAGGGTGTAGGTACGGCGATTCATTATCCTATTCCGGTAAACGAGCAGCCGGTTTATGCAAACATTTCAAATCCTGCTTGTCCGATTTCTTCAAAACTGGCAAAAGAAGTTTTAAGTCTTCCTGTATATCCCGGATTATCTATTGAAGAATTATCACATATTTGTAATTCACTGAACAGGTGGTCCTGCTGATGGATGTCGGCGTTATTGGTACCGGAATGATGGGACAGAATCATGTCCGGGTTTATTCTGAACTGAAAGAAGTTGATTCGGTTGTGATTTATGATGTGAACCGGAGTCAGGCAGAAAAAATTGCTACCCAGAATAATGCAGAGGTTGCAGACTCTTATGAGGATCTCTTTCATCGGGTTGAAGCGGTCAGTCTCTGTGTTCCCACACCGTTTCATTATAATGTTGCCCTGCAGGTTATCAATGCGGGAATGAATATTCTAATCGAAAAACCAATTTGTTTGTCCTCTTCAGAGAGTAAAGAGCTTGAAAAACAAACTCCTGATGATATCGTTGTTGGTGTCGGGCATATCGAAAGGTTTAATCCAATAGTCTCTGAAATCAGTCAGATAATCTCTGATCCTCTCTATATTGAGTTTAAAAGACATAATCCAACATCTTCACGGATTACCGGCAGTTCAGTGGTTGAAGATCTTATGATTCATGATATTGACATCATGCTTCATGCTCTTGGTTGCTCTGATCTCTCAGTTCAGGCGAAGGGTAATGATGATGTTGCTGCGGCGCTCTGTACTTCAGGTAATTCTGTAGTCTATCTTTCAGCCAGCAGAAAATCTTCTAAGAAGATTCGTATGGTTCATATTGAGCAGGAAGACATGACTATCCAGGGGGATTTCATGGCCCAGGAGATATATGTTCACCGTAAACCAGGTCAATACAAGGTTGAACGTGATCGGTATGTACAGGAAAATATTGTAGAAAAGGTTCAGGTTGCTAAACTTGAACCACTTCGGGCTGAATTATCTACTTTCTTAATGTCGGTTAAAACAAGTACTCCATTTCCTATAACTTCGCGACAGGCAATAGAAAATCTGGAATTTTGTGAAATGATTAAAGAGATGTTTTAAAAATGGACTGTTCATTATCTGAATATTTCAAAAAAAGAGGATCAATTAAAACAATAGGTGTTATTGGGATGGGATATGTCGGTATTCCGGCAGCTGCATTATTTGCCCGTTCATTTGATAAGGTATATGGTTTTCAACGTGATTCGTCCAGTTCCGGATATAAAATTGATCTTCTGAATTCAGGGAAGAATCCTTTGAAAGGAGAAGAACCAGGTCTTGATGATCTAATCAGGGAGACAACCGATAAAAGTAAATTTGAATGTACTGCTGATTTTTCAAAAATTTCTTTATGTGATGCAGTTACGATAGATATTCAGACCCCTTTTTTAAATCCAGGCGATTTAATTCCTGATTTCTCTGCCTTAGAAGAAGGAATCAGGCAGGCAGGCAGGTACCTGACTAAGGGTTCATTAATAGTCCTTGAATCAACGATTACTCCGGGTACTACTGCGATATGGGCGAAAAAGATACTGGAAGAAGAATCCGGATTTATCGCAGGTGAGGATTTTGGCCTTGCTCATGCTCCTGAGAGAGTGATGGTAGGCAGGCTGCTTCGGAATATTCAGGAACATGACCGGATTGTCGGGGGAATAGATGATGCCAGCACAAAACGGGCTATGGAACTGTATGGGCCGGTTCTCACTTCCGGAAATCTCATTCCGATGACTGCAACGGCTGCTGAAGTTACAAAAACTGCTGAGAATACTGTCCGGGATTTACAAATAGCAGCAGCGAACCAGTTAGCCCTCTATTGTGAGGCAATGGGTATCAATTTTTATGATGTCCGGAGAGGTATTGACTCGCTTAAAGGAGATGGAATCACCCGTGCTATTCTTCTCCCCGGAGCAGGGGTTGGTGGCCATTGTCTGACCAAGGATACATATCACTTGGAACGGGGAGTAAAGATTGCTGATGAGCAGTCGGTAGATTTTCCCGAAGGGGTTGAATCCCTGTATGTTACGGCCCGGCACATTAATGATTTCATGCCAAGACACATGTTTCATCTCCTGAAGAAGGGGCTGAATCGTTCTGTTAAGGATATGAAAGGGGCAAAGGTTGCCCTTCTAGGATGGTCATTTCTTGCGAACACCGATGATGCCAGGAATACACCTGCTGAACCATTTTATCAGTTATGCAAGGACGCCGGAGCAGAAATCCGGGTGCATGACCCCTGGGTTACAGGGTGGCCCGGGATTGACATCCGTCAGGATTTGGAATCAGTGTTATCCGGTGTTGATGCGGTGGTAGTTTTTACTGCACATCGTATGTATTATCAGCTGGATTCAGAAAAAATCCGAAAGTTATCTGGTTCTAACTCCTGTGTTATTGTTGATGGAAGAAATATTATTGATCCTGATACTTATATCCGGAATGGATTTGTTTATCTGGGCATAGGAAGAGGAGATAAGAATTCCCATCCCCTTTAACCGGTGCAAATAATGATCACTATTTTGTCAATTGTTGGTGCAAGGCCTCAGTTTATAAAATGTGCTCCGTTGTCAAAAAAAATCCGGGAATGGTGCACAGAAATCCTTGTCCATACTGGTCAGCACTATGATGAAAATATGTCTGACGTCTTTTTCTCCGAACTAGGTATTCCCAATCCGGATTATAATCTGCATATAGGTTCTGGTAACCATGGAGAGCAGACAGGGAAAATGCTGGAAGCAATTGAGCAGATACTTCTTGATAAAAAACCTAATCTGGTGTTGGTATATGGGGATACAAACTCCACGATTGCCGGTTCCCTGGCTGCCTCAAAACTCCACATTCCGGTGGCACATGTAGAAGCTGGTTTACGAAGTTATGATAGAAGAATGCCGGAAGAAATAAACAGGGTTTTAACAGACCATGTATCTGATCTATTATTCTGTCCTACCCAGACTGCAGTCAGGAACCTTGAGAAGGAAGGGATAACAAGAAGTGTGTACATTACCGGCGATGTGATGGTTGATGCAATCTTTAAAGCTCTTCCTGTTGCCAGAAAAATGAGTAATGTCCTTGCTGATATCCAGGTATTCGCCAATGAATATTATCTTGCAACTATTCACCGGCCGTCAAACACGGATGATAAAAAAAATCTAGTTTCTATTTTGCAGGCATTTTCTGAGTTATCATATCCGGTAGTGTTTCCTATTCATCCCCGGACTAGAAAATTCCTGGAAAGTTATGGGATTAGTATATCTGAATATCCGAATATCATCTTTGTTGCCCCTCTGCCATATGTGGATATGGTCCGGTTGCTGTTTGATTCCCGGTTAGTACTCACTGATTCTGGGGGTCTTCAAAAAGAAGCATATATCCTGAAAAAACCGTGTGTCACACTCCGGGATACAACTGAGTGGGTTGAAACGGTGGAAGATGGTTGGAATATTCTTGCAGGGGCAGATAAGATAAAGATAGTAAACAGTGTCTCAATCCTTGATGGATATGTAGGTGCTCATCGTCAGTGTTATGGTGATGGTTATGCTTCTGATATAATTGTAAAAACTATCGTAAATTTTCTTTCTCATTGAATGTTGATTTCCGGCGTATTTATTCTGGAGGGACGATTTTAACATGAATATTATTGTTTTGGATGTTCATCATCCAGAAGATGGCCGGGTTAACAGGCATATTAAATATATGCATAATCTTGGGTATAATGTCGTTCATTTTAACGTTAATCGATATTTCCCTTTCCTTGAACCCGGGTTCTTTTCGAAATATGGTGAAAAGGGATTTCGAATACCCGTGGGAGATTCCTCACAATCATTAAAAAATCGATTATTATTACATTTCCTGTTTATTACTCCGATATTGGCGCTTAATTTAATTTTTTTATTAAAAAAGTCTTTTTTAGAAAATAATGATTCAATAATTCATGTTCACGATTATGAATTATTGTTTACTGGTCATTATTTACGTTTTTTTTTATCCCATTCAGTAAAAATTGTTTATGATCGACATGAATTATTTGAGACAAGTAAAGGAGATAAGTTACTTTTTGATAAAATCCCAAGAATTTATGAAAAATTCAGTTCTAGGTGGATAGATGGAATTATTGGAGTATCTGAAGACCATGTTTTGCAATTAAGGGATCTTTTTAAAAGATCAATTGTTATCATTGTTCCTAATTATTCTGACGCATCAGGTTATTCTATTGATGAATTAAATGAAAAAATTACTAATATTGACAGCAATATTTTTAATTTGGTATATTTTGGTTCTCTTGATGTCACGTTAGATCGTGATATCCCTCTTATTTTAAAGGTGATGGAATTTGTTTTGAAAGAATGGAAATCATCAGAAGCATATATTGGTGGTCTCACCTCAAACTCTTTCCTTTTATCAATGTTTTCTGAATTAAATCAAAAATTCCCCGGCAGATTTCATTATCTTGGATATGTTTCATATGATAATGTTTTATATTATAGTTCAAAAGCAACTATCGGGTTTCTATGTTTAAAAAAAGAATATTGGGTTTTAGTTTCTGCTAATAAGGTCTATGAATATCTCCATTATGGTGTGATTCCAGTAATAAAAGCAAATATAGAAAATCAAGAGGCTATTTCTAAATGTTCTATATTATTTCGTAAAGATGTAGAAGATGAGATTGTAATTTCTTCAGTTGGGAGGTTAATTAATAACAAGGAAAAGATGAAAAGGATGTTGATGGAGTCATTTGAATTAGGAAAACAGTATTCTTTTGAGAATGTAAAACAGCGATATCATCAGTTGTATCTAGATCTTGTATCAGATCAATAATGGCCCTGTCAATGGCGGCTTAGTTTTCCCCAATCTCGGCGGGATCAAATTCCCCAGTTAGGGCGGAATAAATTCCCCAGTGCGGCACCAAGGTTCAGTCACCCGGGTGTCGTTCATGTTAACCGAGGAGGAAAACCTAATGTTCCACGATATAGCACAAGAACAGGAAATAAAACTTGGAAAGGTGAACATCAGTTCCCTCTCAC
>NZ_QGMZ01000075.1 GCF_003173335.1 Methanospirillum stamsii | reverse complement strand
TTAATGTGCATGTAAGTTATAATTATAACTTACAATTAGATAAGCCTTTCGCTTGAAAATTGCTAATCGTTTAAAGAATAGAGAATTCTAAACTAATTTTTTCAGATCACGCTATGCAAAATGAGATATAAATTCATAAATTCAGGTCTAAAGGAATGGCGATAATCGATTTTGGCTGGGCTGTAAAAACACTTGAAATTACCTATATTCCAGTATTAGACGCAAGAGGTGAAGTGACCGGACTTTTGGGGATGCATATCGATGTAACAGACCAGATAACGAGGCTCAATGAAATTGAATCCTTTATCAGTGAAAGTCCTCATGCTGTCATGACATTAAACCCGGAAATGGAAGTTATTGATGTAAACCCTGCTTTTTGTAATATTTCAGGATTTACCCGTGAAAAGGTCATGGGAATGAAACATGGCGAATTTAAATCGAAAGACAGAGTCGGGGCAACGGCAGCAGAGGTAATTAAAAATAAGAAGGCCATGGGTGGAAAAATAATCTGCCTCTTTCCGGATGGCATCAGGCATCTGGAGTATACCTATGTCCCGATTTTTGATAAAGCTGGAAAAGTAAGCAAGATCTTTGATATTTTTTCAGATGTCACGTCGCTTATTGAGAAGATCAATGAATCAGAAACCCTTATTAAGGAGAATCCTGCATCAATTGTATCACTGGATATTATAGTTAGTTGCAATACTTTCTATACTATTGAATTTAAATATGGTTTATGGTAAATGTCCAGCAAATAACAATCATACCTCACATTACTCAAAGTGATTTGCTTAAAAAAATTAAAGATTATGAACTAGGGGCCAAAATCCACAAGCGGCTAACCTTTATTAATCTTCGGTATTCGAATATACCCGTAAAGGAAGCATGTAAATTAGTGGGTATTTCTCCGGGAACGGGTTATACGTGGCAGGATAGGTGGAATTCAGAAGGTTATGCAGGTTTAATTCCAAAATATGCTGGTGGAAAGCCAGCAAAACTTTCAGATATTGAAAAGGATCAATTATATGAGATTTTACACACTCGCAATTTTTGGACAACCTCTGAAGTTCGAGAGTTAATTTTTTTAAAATTTTCCGTAAATTATAGTATGGACCAAATAAGGAGAATTTTAAAGAAATATAAAATGCTTTTTGGGAAATTATATCCGCAAGATTATCGTCGCCCTGAAAACGCAGAGGAAATTTTAAAAAAAGACTCCCAAAAATGAGCAAAAATGTTGTAATCGGCTTTTTGGATGCTAGTTCTCCACAATCTACTGCTAACACTCAACGAGTATGGTTTTTCACAAGAACCCGCATTATAAAAAATACCAGTAAGTTTAGAGCCAATACCTTTGGAATTTACTCTCCTAATGGGAACTCCATTTTAACATTTCGTGATCACTCTAAAAAAGAGGATATATGTGAAGTCTTAAGTGAATTTAAAGCAGCAAATCCAGGAAAAAGAATTGTGATAATTCTTGACAACTTCTCATCACATCGATCACAAATGGTCCGTGATTTTTCTGCACAAAATGGTATTGAGCTAATTTTCCTTCCGCCGTATTCTCCAGATTTAAATCCAATAGAGCAAATTTGGAGAGCTGTCCGGAGAGATCTTTCTACCCTTTTCATTAAGGATCTTGATCACTTAAAAGCAGAAATTTGGGAAGAATTTTTCTACAGAATTAACCAAATCACCTATTTCAAAGGATGGGCTGAAAAATTTTTGAGCGCAAAATATTATTTCAAAATGTTATGCAACTAACTATAA
>NZ_QGMZ01000074.1 GCF_003173335.1 Methanospirillum stamsii | reverse complement strand
TATATAAAGATCAAACGATATAATTCACAAAACTCTCGGTTCGAACTTGACATTGTAGAGCTAGTGTCTCTTCCTGTAATGTAATGGACTTGTCATGCTTCTCAAGGGCAATATCCTGTTTCTTCTCCATTCGTGAAAAGATAGCAATTGCAGTATCAAATCTCTCTGCAAGTTCTTCTTCCGGAGAGCCTCTTATCACTTTAAAGTATGAAAATTCTCCGGAATATTCTTCTTTCACTATAGAAATCTCTTCAACATGTATCGGATATTCTACAATTCGAATCGCCTTGATAAATTCATCAAGGTCAGATAGACTGCCCTCTGCAATGATATGCACATCGTACCCTTCAAGGTTCTCGATACACCCGGTAATATTATATTTCCTTGCAATATTCTGGACAATATGGGGGTATCCAACCCGCTGGACCATGCCGGATACCTGTATCGAATATCTGGATAATGTATGAGGATCCACAGTAGTATTAATCTTTAAGAACTCAAAATTTTTCTGTGTAAAACGCTGCCAGGATTTTACCACTCTGATCTAAAGACCTGATAAGGAACTTACTAATCTGTTCATGTATCAACCGGAAATTTTTTCGAATCAGACGGTCCGAATCTTTAATACTTATATTTTGCCAATTGATTGGCTCTGTCTGAAAATCAAGTGATAATATTCAATCAATATTCGGGATTATTTTCCTAAATGATTTTTGGGTAGAGATTTTCATTTCGTTCAAAAATATGGGATCCAATAAGTCAAGTGATTTTGGAAGTCACATTTCATATCACTTGATAAATCGACAGAGCTCATGACCACCTTGTACCACCTTAAGCAATTGTTACCAAAATGAAATACCTGAATCATCAGGTAAATCTTCCGATTCAAAGGTTTAATTAGGTTTTTTTACGGAACCACACGGATTATTTATTTTTTATTCTTCTGCTCTCGATGGATTTGAAATACTCATCTGGATCATCAGGAAGCCAGGTTTTTCTTTCGTTGGTATAATCACCATAACCAGAATCAAATATTTTAATAAAACGGATCGCATCAACCGGACCGAGAGTATTGATTAAAGCCTGCATTCCTTCCTGTTGGATTCGGGATATTGTTTTTGTTGTCATATATTATTCTCCATCAGCCATATTGTTGGATGAAATACACTGTATTGTAGTAGTATCTTATTCTTTTCCGCTGTTTGAAGTATTTGTTTATCTGTTGTGATAAAAGTTGCCTGAGCTTTTTCTGCACACGCGATATGAATCGCATCTGCTGCATGGAACCCATATGACCGGAGTGATATTGTTCTTTGTTTTATGTTCTCATCAATTTGAATATGTTCCTGCATCAGTCGTGTGGTACCCATCACGAATTCCCGTTTCTGAATATGACCTATCCGGAAAATTTCTTCGTCTATCATCTCGCTTCCGATAAGGATGATTGAATTATTGGACATTGAAAGTATTTCCTGAACAGAATCCGCTTCCTGTCTGATGAGAAATTGATCCTGGTTATCAAAGGGCCTGCATAAACAACAGACATCGAGGTATAATTTATAGTTAGTTGCATAACATTTTGAAATAATATTTTGCGCTCAAAAATTTTTCAGCCCAT
>NZ_QGMZ01000073.1 GCF_003173335.1 Methanospirillum stamsii | reverse complement strand
TGTAGAGATTGAAGTAGAAAATGAAGAGAAATGTTACTGGTACCTGAATCTTAATGATAAAATAGCGAGTCAGCTGAAGAAGATGGGTTTCAAAAAATTGTTTGAAGAAAAGCGAATTAGTCATTTGTAAGTTATAAATTCATAAACTTAGGTAGTGATGTCGACATTTTGGTTTCGTTTCGAAAAGGCGAAAAATCCTTTGAAAATTTCATGGATTGTAAATTTTATCTTGAAGATATATTCAATAGAAAAGTTGACCTTGTTATGATGAATACCATCAAACCACGATATAAATCTAATATTTTGGGTGAAATAGTATATGCATAGAACCGAGCTCCAATATCGTGATAATTTCTTTTTATTACTGATATGTCTAATTGAAAATTTTTGAAACCAGTTTTTCAATTATATCAATAAAATCCATACATTTCCTGCACCCAAACAAATTTTACATGTTAATGAGAAATCAGATAATAGATGTCAGCATCAACAATACAAATTCCCGAATCAACCATACATGCTCTGGACCATCTCAAGGTTCATCCGGGCGAAAGTTATGCTGAGGTAATTGATCGTCTCATCACCCTATGTTGTGATGAAGAAGAGCTTGACCCTGATGAGTGGTCGGATTCAAAGGGCTGAAGAAGAATATAAAACTGGGAATGTCTACTCCCTTGAAGAGATTAAAAGAAGACTGGGAGATAAATAAAATTTTTGGGCTCAATACTGGAATTCCCAATGTACTAACTGCTTATCCCATAAGATTAAGAATAGACTGTGCTTCGGTCACCAACTTTCACAATACAAATACATACTCTCTGATTATCAATATCAACAATAACCCTGAATTTTCCCACTCTCATTCGATAAAATGGGGAATCAATCATACGGATTACAAATCTGAATGGATCATCTTTCAGTTTAAAATTTTCTTAAGTAATCGTTTTCTATCAACAGTCTGGAGGTTTTGGATGTTTTTTTGAATATGATCAGGAATGATAATCTCGTATGGCACAATATCAGAGAAGTCCTTCTTCTTTCATCAGATCTTCAATTGAACAATATTTCCCTTCACGGATCTCCCGGATAGATTGCTCAATATCTCGTTTATCTTCTTCGGAAAGAGTATTGAGTTCATATGCAGTAAGAAGGCGTATGAGAACCTCATTATAATTTTCCTGAGGTCCTTTTAAGGCATCAAGCCTCCCCTGAATATTCTCGTCTATTGGGATAAAGACATCAGATGACATTGTTAGATATTGGAAAAGAAAAGAAATAATTATTTACATGAAGATCTTTTCATTAAAAACCGTATCCAGGAATGATTTGAGTTACTCCTTTTTTAAGATCCGGTTTATCAATGATATAATTTTTGTGAGAAATACTGGAGATCTATGTTATTCCAATTATCTGTTGAATGGTAGCATTGGAGAGTGAAATGGCACTATGTGATCGGTGTTCTAAGCGTTGTTCTAAGTGATCACAAAGAGCCATGAGGTTATCGACTTTCTTGACAATACGTTGTTGTTCTGCTAGAGGGGGGAGAGGTAATAATATTCGAGATATTTCTTTGCTATTTATATTTTTTACCCCTGATGTAGTCCTAATGGGGATTTCAATCTGTTCTCGCGTGAATTGAGAATTTAGCACTTGAAGAATAAATTCAGGAGAGAGATGTTGCTTGTATAACTTAGCCCTTACTAAATATCCTGCATAAGCATAAGAATCAAGATTGTACGGTACCAATGCCGCTCTACCCACTAAAGACACACTTCCATTTGAGCGGATAAACAGAAGATCTCCTTTTTCTAATTTGTACTCTAGTACTTCTTTTGCTGAAAGCACCCCATACTTCAAATCTTGGAAATTTAGTGTTCCCTCTGAAATATTTGGAATTCTTAGAACAGGGACTCCCTCAATTGTATAATCACACTTTTGTGAAGTCCCGTACTTTAAATCATGGATTAATTCACCAAATTTGACCCAAGTCCAATTATTAGGTATAGAAAATGGATAGTCATTACAATGGTTGTTTGATTCAAGGTGTCTATTTATTTTTGAATTTGTTGATGTTGTTGAATGAATCTGCTTTATTGCTTTAATAAGCAATAATGCTGGTTCATCCTTATCATCTGTTGTTCCTAGCATTCCCCTGACAGCAAGTTCTAATATCCTTTGTCGAAGAGTCTTGACATTCTCCACACAATCAAAAATCAGCCCGAAATTCATCTGGATGTGCCCCCACCACCGGATCAACTCATCCTCTGTGGTGGATTGCTGCAGGGAATTGAGCGACCCAGTTCCGAGTTTGACCAGAGATGAGTGTTTCTGGGTCTGTTTGGCCTCCAGATCATCAAACAGGGCCATGAGGCTATCGACTTTCTCGACTATTCGCTTTTGTTCTGGAATTGGTGGTAGCGGGATATATACTCTTGATAAATGAGTTGAACCAAAATTTGGTTGCATACCAACCAATTGAAGTTCCATCTGTCGTTTAAAATGACCACACTGAATAAACAACTGAAGATATCGAGGTTCAAAGGTTTTTGAATAGAAATTTAACCTAATTGTACTAGTATTCAGAATTACAAAGTATCCGGGATCTACAAACCATGCAGTTTTACCCCAACTGCCCCCTGAACTTGCAAATAATAAATCTCCCTCTTCAATTTTGAAGTGTTGATATTTTTCATAAAACTCTTCTTCTGATATATATTTGTCTGTATTTTCTAGAATTAAATGGCCATTAACAAAATTACCAACATTGAGGAGTTTTACTCCTTCTTTACGGAATTGCCAATTTCTTATACCCGGACCTTCCTGAAAGAACACAATATCCCCTAATCGATACCAGTGCCAATTCTTTGGAATTGAATATTTAAGACTGATGATTTGAGGGAGTTCAGATATTACTTTTATCTTAATCTTTCTTTTGGATAACAATACTTCTTTTTCAGATTGAATTTTATTAAGGAGCAAAGCAGCTGATTCATCCCCCTCATCACCGGTCCCTAACCTACCGGTCACTGCCAGCTGCAATATTAATTCACGTAACCGTTGAACCCCTCCCGGAGCATCTGCCAGGATCTCAAACTGATCTAAGAGAAACCCGGTCATATCCTCGGTCAATTATTCCTCTCCAGACAAGCGGCGAGTTCCTGTTTCAGTTTTTCTCTGGTCTCGATGACCTCGGATACTATCTTCTGGTACCGGGCAAGCAGTTCAATTGGATCACCATGATCCTCATCCTCAACATGAGGATTCTTGATATCAAGGTTATACCCGGACTCTTTTATCTGATCTATCGAAACCCGCCAGGTATGCTCATTCTCGACCCGGTTATCCCACCACTCTTTCTCCGGACCAAATTCCTCAATCCGAATCGGTTTCGTCTTTGAGTAGGACTTATACCCTTCCGGATAGGGATGCTCATAATACCAAACCTCTTTCGTCGGCTCTCCCTTTGTGAAGAAGAGCAGATTCGTCTTAATCCCGGTATAGGGATTGAACACCCCGTTCGGGAGCCTGACAATCGTATGCAGGTTGCACTCTGTCAGGAGTTTTTCTTTAATTCTGGTCTTGACACCCTCACCAAAGAGCGTCCCGTCCGGCAGAACAATGGCCGCCCGTCCTCCGTCTTTGAGGAGATGCATGATAAGGACCAGGAACAGATCAGCAGTCTCACGGGTCTGAAATCCGGATGGAAAATTCGTCTCAATCCCATCCTCTTCCATCCCGCCAAAGGGAGGATTTGTAACGATCACATCAACCTGATCCTTCCTGCCATAATCACGAAGCGGGCGGGATAGGGCGTTATCGAGCTGGATATTGGTCGGGACATCAATCCCATGGAGGATCATGTTGGTCGTGCAGAGCAGGTGAGGAAGGGGTTTCTTCTCGATGCCGTGAATGGACTGTTGCAAAATTGTCTCATCCTCGACATTCTTCACCTGGTCCCGGCGGATGAAGTCAAGCATGGAGGCAAGAAAGCCCCCGGTCCCGCTTGCAGGGTCTAGTTTTTTCTCTTCGAGCCGGGGAGCGACCATCTCCACCATGAACTGGGTGATTGCACGAGGGGTGTAAAACTCACCGGCATTCCCGGCACTTTGCAGGTCTTTCAAGAGTTTTTCGTAGATATCACCGAAGAGATGCCGGTCTTTGCTTGAATTGAAATCTATCTCGTTTAGTTTATTGACGACCTGCCGGATTAGCGTCCCGTTCTTCATATAGTTGTACGAGTTTTCAAACACCCGTTTCACAACAATTCCCGGACCGGTGGTTGGGGGGATCTCCTTCAGAGCCGGAAAGAGACCGGTATCGATGAAAGAAAGCAGTGTCTCTCCGGTCATCCCTTCTTCATCGGCAGCCCAGCTCCTCCACCGGTACTCTTCCGGAATCGGTGAGTGATATTCATCATTGAGCTCAAACTCCTCCTCCCGTGAGTCATAAATCTTCAAAAAGAGCATCCATCCAAGTTGACTGAGTCTCTGAGCGTCCCCGTCAACCCCGGAATCTTTTCGCATAATGTCTTGTATTGCTTTAATCGTCGTGCTGATTGACATGAATCACCTAACAGGAAGCAGGATTATAGAGGCACTGCTCAATCCGATGTAATGTGGCGAGATAATTTGACTTACTGCCAAAAATGCCTTTCACTATCTCAATAGGAGTTCCAAAAGAGGGGAAGGGATCAACCTTGAGCACATCAATACTCTCAAGGTTCTCAACCCCTTCATCCGCATACTTGTCAAGGAGGGAGATAAGAACCGCCCTGGCCTGATCCCCGAACTCTGCAAAATACTTCGCTTTCTTCACCCGGTCGGCCCGCTGTCTCCTTGTCATCTTTGGCTGACCATAGGCCACATGACAGATAAGATCAAAGGGATCCAGATCCCTCCCGACCTCCTCTGCAAGTGCATCAAAGAGAACTCCGTGCTGCTGTAACTCTTCAATGATGGCGGTCTTCCGTTCAGAAGCAGTCCACTGGGTAAGAAAGTCATCAAGTGTTGCATAGGATTTGATGACGTTTTTCCGGGTGTAATCCTTCAGGGACTCGGTAATCAGCCGGCCATCAGGCCCGTAATACTGAACCCGCTCAGCAACGACTGACACCTCAACATCTTTCACTACATATTTCCGTGAATTAGATGGCTCTGGCGGATCAGGAGGTGGATGAGGCGGTTCTCCTCCTCCAGTACCTCCTGATCCAGTTCTGGGATCAAAATCCGGATCCTGAATGGGATCACCGTCAAACTCAGGATCAGCAAACCGTTCGGTGGCTTTGCGAAAATCAATGATGGTGAAGAAATATTTGTTATACTCTTCGTTAATCCGGGTACCTCGTCCAATGATCTGCTTAAACTCTATCATCGACTCAATACTCTTGTCAAGAACGATAACCTTACAGGTCTGGGCATCCACACCGGTTGACATCAGTTTACTTGTTGTAGCAATCACCGGATACCTGCTGTCAGGCATGATAAAATTATCAAGTTCTGCTTTTCCTTCCGGAGAGTCACCGGTAATCCGGACCACGTAACGCTCTGACTTCAAGACCTCCTGCGAATTCTCATTAACCAGACTTTGTCGCATCCGTTCAGCATGATCGATATTCTCACAGAATATGATGGTCTTATCATACGGATCGGTCTTTTTCAGGTAGTCAGATACCTTCTTTGCCACAAGTTCGGTTCGTTTTGTCAGGACCAGATTATTATCAAAGTCCTTCTGATAATATATCCGGTCCTCTATCTCCTGACCATAGAGATCCCGTTTCCCTTTCTCCGGTCTCCACCCGGCAAGGTCCTTGTCCAGATCAATCCGGATGACCCGATATGGAGCAAGAAACCCGTCCTCAATCCCCTGCTTGAGTGAGTAGGTGTAGATTGGCTCTCCGAAATAGTTCGTATTGCTGACATATTCCGTCTCTTTCGGGGTTGCAGTCAGACCAATATGAATCGCTGAGTTGAAATAGGTCAGGATATCCCGCCATGCAGCATCTTCAGCAGCACTGCCCCGGTGACATTCGTCAATGACAACCAGATCAAAGAAATCCGGTGAGAACTCCTTGTAGATATTCTGGATATCCTCCGTTCCGGTAATCGCCTGATAGAGGGAGAGATAAATCTCATAACTCTTGTCTATCTTCCGGTTCGTGATCTTAGTCATCGCCTTACCAAACGGCTTAAAATCGTTGGTCTTTGTCTGATCTACGAGAATATTCCGATCAGCAAGAAAGAGGATTCGTTTCGCAGACCCGGCCTTCCAGAGCCTCCATATTATCTGAAACGCCGTATACGTCTTCCCGGTCCCGGTGGCCATCACCAGGAGAATTCGTCGTTGTCCTTTTGCAATGGCTTCCATCGTCCGGTTGATTGCAATAATCTGATAATACCGTGGAGTCTTTCCGGACCCATCATCAAAATAATCCTGGGTTACTATCTTTGACGTTTCAGAATTGATCCCTTTCAAGACGCAATAACTATTCCAGAGAACTTCAGGAGAGGGGAATGCATCAAGGGATAACTCCTGTTCAATGACACTGCTCTGACCGGTCTTATCATGAAAAAGAAAAGCATCACCGTTTGAACTGAATACAAACGGGACATCAATCAGCTCTGCATATCCAAGAGCCTGCTGCATTCCGGCCCCCACACTGTGATTATTATCCTTCGCTTCAATGACTGCAACCGGAATATTCGGTTTATAATAAAGGATATAATCAGCAAAACGAGGTTCCGCTCGTTTCGGCTTTGTGCCGGTAGTAACTATCACTCTTCCTTTCGTGATATTCACCTCTTCCCGGACCTGGGTAAGAAGATGCCATCCGGCCCGTTCAATGGCCGGAGTGATGTATTTAGAACAGATGTCCCGTTCAGAAAGGGATTTTTTATCTATTGCAGTCACGGTACCATCTACAAATGAGTATCTAAATTCGGTTTTTGTGAACCTAAATATACCGGTTTTCATTCCTTTGGGAACTTGAGCCTAAATTACCCGAAAAATTTTTACTATACTGATATATTGAGATTAATGCATTAGCAATATTATCTGTTGTCTCCGAAAAGAGTGCTTTTTAGTATTTTGTTATGAAAAAAAGATAATAGAATCCACTTATAAATTAAATATTGGATAATGTGCATTTTGAGGTGGATGATTGAAAATTTCAAGATAAATACCTATGATCCTGCTTTTCACTGCCTCATCAATAATGAATGCATCAGTATCATGAGCAAAAGGTTTGAGCACATCCCCGTCGTAAAAATCGAGGGGTTTTGCCAGAAATTTGAGAGTCTTGTTTCCGTCAGAGACCGATACATTTGAAACTTCAGCCATGAGAGAACTTTCATTATCCTCTCCGGAGAACATCAGGACGCCATTCATGGAATATGGAAGAGTTTCCAATTTTTCAATATTCGTCAATGAGCTCGTCCCCTGAGACCTATCAGTGATATGAAGATACGGAACAATATCCTGAACAATGACCTCATATGTTCCAGTTGATTCTTCAGTAATGGTACTTGCCCCGCCCTGAATGTAAAATATATCTGCGGGTAATTCCAAGGCCATACCCATCCCAGTTAAAAAAAACAAAAGAATGAGAGATAATACTCCGGACCGCATGTACGGATTCATATTTGTCGTTTGTTCATACTTGTATAAATGAGCCTGTATATCGGTAGTAGGAAGGCATATATGAACTAAATAGAAGAATGAGGAGATTTATTTTTTATTCCTGAGAAAAGGAAGCCTCTTCGCTATTTCAAGTGGGTAAGTCAAAATTGAGTTTCCCACAGCGTAAATAGATCATA
>NZ_QGMZ01000072.1 GCF_003173335.1 Methanospirillum stamsii | reverse complement strand
AGATACGAATCTGGAAAATTACTCCATTCTTGCCGACCCCATGCTGGAAAAAGTGTTCTTCAATCTGCTGGACAACTCTCTTCGTCACGGAGAAACGGTCTCAAAAATACGGGTATTTACCCGTAAGAATGAGGATTACCTGGATGTGATATGGGAAGATAATGGCATCGGTATCACAGAGGAAGACAAGGATTTTATCTTTGAACGGGGATTTGGAAAGAATACCGGTCTTGGGATGTTTCTTGTCAGGGAAATTTTGTCCCTGACTGATATTACTATCACCGAGAATGGGAAACCAGGAATAGGGGCACGGTTTGAGATATCAGTGCCGAAAGGAATGTATAAAAAAACAGATGCTTAAACCGTTTACTCATGCTTTCTTAAAAAACTGAGCACCTTTTCTGACTTAATCCACTCTATGTCAAAATTTGTAACCATCTGATCAATCCTTATTATCTCATCGTGGATTTTTTCCCTGATCTCTTTGGTATCTATCATATCAAGTAAACACAACATAATACTGAGAGGATTTCTGATTCCATCATTCAGAATGGCGAGTTTTGCAATATTTTCATTGATTTTTTCAATAGCCATCACCCGCTCTTTTTCTAATTTCCTCTCAGAGGTAACATCCCAGCCCTGGGCAATCGTTGCTATCGGTTTTTCTTTCGCCGGGTCCATAATCGTTGACATACTCCATACAACCGTACGGATAGAACCATCCTGATGCTCCATCTTCAGTTCAATCGTATCCCGAACCCTTTGGTCGGGGAAGAGTTCTATCTTCTGTATCAGAGCTTCTGCCTGATCAGCAGAGAGGAGATCTAACAGATTTTTGCCGATTAATGAGTCTGCACCTTTTCCAAGGAAGTTCTCACAGGAATAATTGATTCGGGCAATAACATAGTCATTATCCCAGACCATAATCGGATTAAAAGCACTGGAGATGAGGTTTTCCAGGTATTCGTTGGTCTCCTGGACGGCATTTTCGGCCAGTTTCCGTGCAGTTATGTCTAGGAAGACCGTGGTAAACTGTCCTTTCTCCGGTGAATAGACATTCACATCATAATAACGGTCCTTGTTTACCTCATAACTTTCAAAATGAATCGGTTCACCGGTAAGAGCTACCTTTCCGTATTTTTTTATCCATTCAGGATCACAGTCAGGTTTCACTTCACGGATAGTCTTTCCGACGATATCAGCGAAAGAATGCCCGGTAATCTGTTCAAATGCGGAGTTGGCATCAAGATAGCGATAGTCACATGGAACGCCGGATTCATCGATTATTATCTCGTGCAGAACAATGCCGGCAATATTAGCTTCAAAAAGCTGCCGAAATTTCTTCTCTCTCTTTTCTATCTCATTTTGAGCATCTACTATCTCGAAATATTGATGTCTGAGCTCTTCCTCCACCCCTGAAAGTTGCTGATACGCTTCCTGGAGTTCATGCTGTTTCCGGATAAGTTCAGATTCGGCATATTTACGCTTGGAAATATCTTCAACCGTCCCTTCAACATATTGCAGATCGCCGGAATCATTGCAAATTACCTTTGCATTGATGGAAACCCAGATATTATTTCCTTCTTTTCCCCTGTGCTCACATTCAAACTTCTGAATCACCTCGTCACGGGCAAGGATATCCCGAATTGTTCTCCAGTCATCAGGAACGAAATACAGGGACTCACCAAAACCTGTTAATTCCCCTTTCATTTCATCTGTGGAGTCATACCCATACATTTGGGCGAGGGCTGGATTCAGATTGATAAATTCTCCTTCCGCTGTTGCCCGGAAAATTCCCAGTATTGAATTGTTAAAGAGTTCACGATAGTCCCTTTCACTTTCAAGAAGATCTGACTCTATCTCTTTTTGTCTGGTAATATCCAGCATTACCCCGCTGAAAATTAGTTCATCCCCAACCCGAACCGGCGCTGATACTCCACGGAAATAGAGAAGATCTCCTGATGGCTTTACAAACCTTCCTTCAAAGTCCCATCGTGTTTCGGATTTTATCGCCTGTTTTATTGACTTTGTAAAAGGTTCCCGGTCATCTGGAATCATACCGGATTTTAGTTTTTGCAGAAAAGACGAGGGATCCCCTTGTTCACCAAAGATTTCATAGGCCCTTTTACTCACATAGGAAAGACCGATTTCTCCGGAGTCCTTTGCATAAAACTGGAATACAACCCCGGGTATGGTTTCAGCAATACCTGTCAGCTGGTCCTTGCTTCTTTTGAGTTCCTCTTCAATCTTCTTTCTATCGGTTATATCAACCATTGTCGAGAGAATGTGACGTTCTCCTTCAAGCATGACATAAGTTGAAGAAACAACATGTGTTCTGACTTCTCGCTGACTAGTGACTACGGTTATCTCTTCATCCTTGAAATATCCCTGTTTTTTTAGTTTTTCGGAAAGATGCCGTCGTTCATCCGGGTAGATCGCTCCCACTTCGTCACTCCGCTTTCCCAGGAGATCAGATAACGGATAGCCTATTATTTTTTCAAGATACTTGTTAACAAGGACTAACTGCTCACGGGAGTTCATAACCGATACAGCCAGAGGTGCCATATCAAACAGGGTTCGAAACTTCTCCTCACTCTCAATAAGTGATGCATTGATGGTATCAAGCCGCCTTCCCAGGGTTTCTGATAGGATAATGACCACGGCTGAAATGATGACAAGGGCTATCAGAACCTGCAGTGTAATCATTATCGCCGGATTCAACGGAAATGAATCCGTAATGAGATGATCAATAAGTTCGAGAGCAATGATGAGTCCAATAGAACTGGGAAGCAGATATCTCATCAAAATTGCCCGGGAAGATTCACCGGAAAAGAGGGTTAGGGGCAGAACATTTGTTCCTGCCTGAGTTATATATCCGACTGACAGGAGAATAAATCCAATTGCCGAGGGAAGAGACACAGGAATGAAGGAACTTTGGTGCATAAGGGGAGAGTCTAAAAGATAACCAAAAATGAATGTAATGCTCATTGCGAGAACGAAAGTCGCCGGCAGCCCTGCATATGTAGTATATCCTTTTAAAAGAGAAAAAGCAGAAATCCCAATAAGAATAAAGCCTAAAGCAGAGACGGGTGACATCATTCCTGCCTTATCAACAATAACCGAAGGAAACAGGGTCAGGAGGGCAGAATGAAAACCGGTATTAATACCTCCACCAGATTCAGCAAAATAAAAAAATCCTACCAGAATCGTAATGATTGTAGTGATGAGAGCGTATGATTTCACAGCAGGATACTGATAGTCTGAAACCATCAGTGCCACTCCCAGGAGGACGAACAAAACCGGACTGATTGGTGAAACCGGGATATATGATTCCTGATACATGGCTACCATGCCAGTACTGATGATAGACCCGATAATACCATAGATGCCAAAGATCGTAATCGCTATCCCACAGCCCCTGGAAACCTGCCGGGAAGATATTGATAGCTCCATATAATATTCCTGATCAGGATGGCAACCAGTGTATACTCTATCAACAAGTGTTTTGAATGTTTGCGTAGAGGATCAGGAAATTATAAGTATGAGCCGGAGAATGAATGGATTGTCATTGTTTATTACGTATGATATGTTGATACCTTTTACTAACCAGAATCTAAAAGGATAACTATCCAGAAAAGCAAATTCAGACTGATAATGAATCAGGAAACTAATCATTTTCAAAATAAAAACGATGCCAGATACGAATACTCTTGAGAATGAACCAGGGATGCAGCCTCTCATAGCCTCCCCGATATCTATCCTCTATGTTGATGATGAGGAAGGACTTCTCGACATGGGAAAACATTTTTTAGAGCGAACTGGAACTTTCCGGGTTGATACGTTAACCTCTGCACAAAAAGCCCTTACATCACCCAACCTTCACTCCTATGATGCCATCGTCTCTGATTACCAGATGCCCGATATGGATGGCCTGGAATTTCTCCTGGAGGTACGAAAGCAACTTCAAAACATTCCTTTCATCCTCTTTACCGGGAAAGGAAGAGAGGAGGTAGTTATCAAAGCGATAGAGAACGGGGTGGATTTCTATCTCCAGAAAGGAGGTGACCCCGCATCACAGTTTGCAGAACTCTCCGATAAGATTAAAAAAGCAATCGAACGAAGGAGAGCAGTAACTGATCTCAAAGAAAAGAGCGAGTATCTGAACAGTATCTTTTCATCGGTAAAAGAAGGAATCGCAATAATCGATGCTCACACCCATGAGATCCTGGACGTGAATCCGGCAGCAGAAGACCTTATCGGGACAGAAAAACGCAATATCATCAATCGGCTCTGTCATGCTTTTCTCTGCCCTGATGAGGAAGGAAAGTGTCCGGTCAGCTCTCTGCACCAGATGGTAGATCACTCAAAACGAACGCTCATCACCGCTGATGGGACCCTGGTTCCCATCATAAAATCGGTTGTTCCTTTTACCTTTCAGGGTAGAGAGTGCCTTCTTGAAACATTTTTTGATTATTCTGAACAGGAACGTGCTCATAATGACCTACTCGCTCCATATGAACAGATATCTGCAACTGAAGAGGAGTTACGCGAACAGTACAATGAACTGAGGAGTTTGCAGGAATCATTGCAGGAGAGTGAGAAAAAATTCAGGACGATTGTAGAGACATCTCCGGATGCAATCTGGGATCTCAGCCCTGATGGAGTTTTTACCTATATCAGCCCCCAGAGTAGTGCTATCATCGGGTATTCTCCGGAAGAACTGATAGGCAATAACCTGGGAACCATCCTGAATCCTGAAGGGAGAAGAAAAATGAAGGGTATTTTAGAGGATGGGATGGTAAGGAAATCAGGGCTGCTCACCTTTGAAATACCTGCTCTTCACAAGGATGGAAGTCAGCGGATTCTCAATATCAGATCATTTCCCCTGGAAGATACTTCCGGAAACCGAACAGGATTTAGGGGTATCACCTGTGATGTGACTGAACGAACAGTCATGATACAGGCACTCAAAGAGTCTGAGGAACGTTTCAGATTAATGGCTGAACGGTCCTCTGATCTGATAATTATCCTTAATGACCAGCTCTGTGCAACATATATCTCACCATCCGTTCTCACTATTACCGGATATACCTCTCAGGAACTGATTGGAAAATCGAGTGATTATGCCGGACCATTACTCTTTCCGTTAGATATTGCTGAATTCAAAAGAATTTTCCACACCTTGCAGAAAAGAGAATCTGTCGAGGATGTAAACATCAGAATTCAGACCAAAACGGGAAAATCTGCATTCGTAAACCTTTATGCGGTTCCAATTTTAAGCAATAATATCCTGACCGGAGCCCAGGTCTCGATGCGGGTTATTACCTCGGTAAAAGAGATTAAGGCCGCTCTTTTTGAAAGTGAAGAAAAATACCGGCTGCTTGCAGAGAATATCCATGATGTCATCTGGACATCAGATTTGAATATGCAACTGACATATATCTCACCATCCATCACCCGGGCTCTGGGTTTCACCCAGGAAGGAGCATTGGAGATGGGGCTTGAAGATTTTTTGACTCCGGATTCATTGCAGACATTTAAAAGAATACAGAAACAGGCATTTGAGATAAATAAAGCAGGAAAGCCTCTCGAGGAAAGAGTTGTCCTTGAACTGGAGTTTAAAAGGCGGGTTGGATCTCCCGTCTGGGCCGAATTGATAATGTCAACGGCCTTTGATGCCAATAAAAACGTTACCGGATTTCTCGGAGTAACAAGAGACATCAGCAAAAGAAAAGTGACTGAAGATCTCCTTCGAAAGAGTGAGGAAAAATACCGATCATTCGTGGAGAATGCCAACGATATTGTCTTTTCAATGACACCGAATGGCATCATGACTTATGTACCGGAAAAATGGACAGGATTATTTGGATATGAAAATAATGAAGTAATTGGGAGCCATGCATCACAGTTTATCCATCCGGATGATTATTCCCGAATCGTTGATTTTGTCAGAAAAAAGGTTATCGGGGAGAAAGATCATGGCACCGTTGAATGTCGGCTGCTCCATAAAAACGGTTCATGGCAGTGGCATTCCTTAAGTTATTCTCCAATTTTCGATGAAAAGGGCAGGGTTGTTCTTATCCAGGGAATATCACATGATATCAATGAACGCAAGCGAACCGAAGATGCATTGAAGAGAGCAAACCGGCAACTGGGTCTGCTCACGGGAATCACAAGGCATGATATCCTCAATAAGATAGCGATTATTTACGGGTTTTTAGAGCTCATGGAGAAAAAAATTGTGGATCCATCGCTCACCGAATATTTCGAGATCATGAATACCGTTACCAATGATATCCAGATCCAGATTGAATTTACCCGTATATACGAGGAACTTGGGTCTCAGGACCCGAAGTGGGTACTTATTGATTCGGTCATCCCCCGCTCTCAGCTTCCGTCTTCTGTCACTCTGACCACGGATATCCGGGGAATATCCATCTTTGCCGACCCCATGCTCGAGAAAGTATTTTTTAACCTGCTTGATAACTCGATTCGTCATGGGATGACCGTATCAGAGATACGGGTATCGGCCCGGAATGAGGATGATTTTCTGTTCGTATTATGGGAAGACAACGGAGTAGGGATTGCGGAAGATGAGAAGGAGAAGATCTTTGAGAGAGGTTTTGGGAAGAATACCGGTCTTGGGATGTTTCTTGTCAGGGAGATATTGTCACTGACCGATATTACGATTATTGAGAACGGAGAACCAGGGGTAGGAGCCAGGTTTGAGATGAGAATTCCCCGGGAATCATACCGGATAAAAACATGAAAGAGGAATAATATCAGCGATAACATCTGCGGTGTATGGACCCGGAAATTGGAGCGGTTACGATTGCTTCGTATCGGAGATACACAGTAGGGCCTCTAAAATGTTTTGGCGCAGATTTAGATTTAGAATATCCTCTAAAATTCCTCCTGTTGTGAACCAGAATATCCGGTAAACCCGGATCATCCATTACCCTGATTATCAGAGACAACAAACCTCCATATATGAGTTCATCGCCACCATCCTGGCGGGATATAAAAACGGGTTTAACCGGAATGGATGAAAAGGACCTCATATCTCTCATTCATGACCTCTATGCTCTGAATAAGGAGAACAAGGAGTTCCTGCAGGGAAGAATTGGCGGAAAGGAAGCATATAAAAGCCTTCGTGAGAATGCCGCC
>NZ_QGMZ01000071.1 GCF_003173335.1 Methanospirillum stamsii | reverse complement strand
AGTTAGAAGAATTAAAAGAGAATGAGGGGATTTATCGTTATGCGTCAGCGGGAATCAAGGTTGCAGTATGTGTAATAAATCCAAGTGGTTCTAATGCAGATACAAGAAATGCTGCATTTATTGCATTATCATCTACTATTATAATTATCTTCAAAGGACCTTCATATCCGGATATTTCCGGGACTGAGGGTTTAGTTCCAATAATCCCAGTATATTCAAGTAATGGCATTGTAAAATAAAACCGGCTCCCTTTACCTGGTATACTATTCACCTCAATGGTTCCTCCCATCAGTTCAAGCAATTGTTTAACAATAGTAAGGCCAAGTCCTGCCCCATCAGTAGATGAAACTTCACCAGCCAATTGAGTGAAGGGAAGAAATATCGTATCGATTTCTTCGGGATCAATTCCTATTCCCGTGTCAATAACCTCTCCGGTGAATAAACCCCCTTGGTCATTAGTATACCCGGTGTGAAGGGTAACCATTCCATCATTGGTATATTTTATTGCATTAGAGACCAGATTGAGCAGTACTTCTTTAATCCTTCGCTCATCTCCAATAAGAAAATCGGGAACCGGAGAAATTTCTTCATATAATAGCAACAGGTTTTTTTCCTGGGCTCTGACCCTTGACAATTCGAGTATTCCTTTTACCAAATCATGAATGTTAAAAGGCTTGTTTTCTATTGTTATCTTCTTTTGTTCAATTCTGCTGACTTCCAATATTTCATTAATAAGGTCAAGTAAATGTTCTCCACTTTTCTTGATGGTGAGGATTTGGTTTTTTTGGGTGTCTGTTAAATTTGACTGATTCTTCAGTAACTGAGAATAGCCTAATATCGCATTAAGAGGAGTTCTTAGTTCATGACTCATTCTTGATAAAAACTGAACTTTTGCAATGTTTGCTTCTTCTGCACGTCTTTTTGCTTCTAATAGAAAAGTCTCATTTCTTTTTTCTTCCGTAATATCCAGATTGGTTCCAAATAATTCTACAGGATTTCCATCAGAATCTAACCTGACTTCTCCATAGATACGAAATGTTCTTTCGTCACCTTGTTTTGTTATAATCCTGATTTCATCTTGAAATGATGTTTTTTGAATAATCATTGACTTTAATTTATCTAATAACTGATTTTGGTAATCAGGATGAATACATTGTATGAAAAATTCATGAGTAATCTCCTTTGGATTGCCTATATCATAACCAAATATCAGATACATGTTATCAGACCAGAACACTTTTTCTGTCGTAATGTCCCATTTCCAGCTACCCATTCTTGCTATTTCCTGTGCCCTGTTAAGATCAACGGTTCGTTCACGAACAAGGTCAATCAAATGTTCCTGATGTTTTTTTAATTCGGTATTTGCACGTTCCAGTTCATTTCTGGCCAGTCCTGTTTCACCCATGATCCGGGCAAGACGGGAGAAAAAATCCAGCATTGAAGTAATCTGGGCCTGAGAATAGATAGGTACTTCTGATAAAGCTTTCAGATATTCATCGGTATTAAATCCAAATTTTTTGGCTTGTTTTTTAAAAAATTCTATATCAGGTTCTTTGAGAAGAAACTGACCTGCGAAGAAGTTTGCTACATGGATCCCATTAATAGTTATTGGTATTGCTGCATCATACAGGCCGTTTTTGCACTGGTACAGGTTATACAATGACCCTTTTTTAAGCTTACCGGCAAGGATTGTATCACTTTCCAGGCATCTTTGTGAAGTTTCCGGATTAACCCGGTGAAATATTGTACATATTCCCTTCCAACCGGTAGCAGACAAAATTTCTCCGTTTAGTTCAAGGATTGCCGTAGCTGCACCGGTAGTCTCTGTAAAACTCTGACATAATTCCTGTAGTTCAGTAATATCAACTAATTCAGCAAACTTCATACATTATCAAGACCGGTTTTATGCAATCAGCTAATGGAATACCTGCATTACGAGTTATTAAATATTGGCATGAAAAAAATCACGCCCGGATATATTTTTCCAAGACGTCAAGAATAGCCGAATACATAAGAAAAAACAAAAAAAAGTAAAAAATTCCCCGGATCAGGAAGATATCGGAACCTGAAGTAGTGCTTCTTCATCTGTTCCCCTCATATCTGAAGCAATAATAGCAATAAGGGTGATTGCTGATGAAATCCAGAATGCAGAAGTCACTCCATTGGTAAAGGCAACCTGGATATACACCGGCTGGCTCATTCCTCCGACAACAAACATGTTTATCATCTGATCAAGTGAAATGGTGCTCATGAGAAGTGGAATTGCAATTGTTATTGAGATCACCATTCCGGTATTGTTAAAAAATGCCCTCATGGCTGATGCTGCACCTCTACGCTCAAGTGGAACACTGCCCACGATAGCACTGGTGTTTGGCGGCTGAAAGAGCCCGGACCCGATGCCGTTGATAAACATCCATATGGTGATCAGCCAGAATGGGGTGTTATATTCAATCATGGCAAGACCTAACAGACCAACCAGAGAGATAGCAAGACCGAGGGTTGTGACCGCCCGGGAACCGTACCGGTCAGATAAATATCCACCAATCGGACCGGTAATAACAAGACCGATACCAAGCGGGGCGACAAGGATACTGGCAACCAAGGGATCAAATCCTTTGAATCCCTGGAAAAAAAGAATTAATAACATCATTATGGCTCCTCTGGCAATGGCATTGATAAAAGCACTGGACTGACCAAATAATAATGTCCTGCTCTTAAAAAGAGAGATCTCAATTAATGGGTGCTGAACCCGGAGTTCCTATCGAATAAAGGCAGCAAGGGATACAACCCCTATCATAAATGTTACAAGTATTTCCGGACTGAAGAACCCACTGATAAATCCGGCACTTCCATAAATTGTCAGGGTAATGAAAGCAATGGCAAAAAGAATCTTTCCAACCATATCAAATGATTCTTCTCCTTTAAACTCCTTGATTTTCCGGAGATATTTCCAGGCCATATACGCAGCAATAATACCAATTGGAACATTTAAAAAGAAGTTCAGCCTCCAGTCAACCAAGGTCAGAAATCCTCCGATAATAGGACCTAAAACAAATGTTCCTGCCATGATCATAGAGAGTATACCCATTGCTTTTCCCAGTTCATAACGGGAAATGCATCTGCCACGATAATCGTTCCATTGGCGACCATGATCGCTCCGCCAATTGACTGCAGAACACGAAAACCAATCAGCTGATAAATATCAGCCACGAGTCCACAGAGCAGCGAAGCAATGGTGAAGATAACCAGGCCATAAACGTAAATCTTTTTTCTCCCGAATATGTCAGCAAGCCGCCCGCAGGTAGGAGCAAGATTCGTAAAAAAAGCATGTACACGATGAGAACCCAAGTGACATTGACTGGGTTAGTGTTCAGACTTACCATCAAAGTTGGTAATGCGATGATAAGAGTACTAGCATTGAGAACACCGACCAGGGTTCCAAGAGAGGCAACAAGGAGAACTATCCATTTATAATCGATCTTTGTTTTTTTTAGGTTTATTAATATTCATGAAGATTTTTTGTACTATTATGTGAGTAGATTATACAATCATATTGGGGAGACACACTATCGGGCTTTGAAGAGTAAGGATTTATTCTTAATTGGCTGTATCATGATAGATAACAATAATAGCGGAGAGATAATAATTTCAATCCCTTCAGATGAAAAAGAGGATGTAAAAACTCGCATTGTCATGTATAGTGCAGAACAGTATGGAAATATGTTCGGGTTGATTAAAATTGATATCCGGTTTCGTGGATACTTCTGTTATATTGAATCTTATCATGAACCTCATGGAACAGTCAGAATGTGCTCATGAAAAAAAGGGGTTGAAGTTGAATACATCAGAGAAAAATTAAAAAATAATCCTTCACCCCTCTGCCTCTTCATTATCTTGTCCGAAATCGATGGACCATTAAAATTTTTAATTATTGTAAGGATCTATATGAACCATCTCTCTTTCTGACAGGATTACCAGTGGGAACAGCTGAAGAAGGGCTTGATACCGCTATGGAATATTTTTATGGGACATAGTAAAAAAAATCTGGCTATATTGTCAAAATAATTAAATTATGGATAATAATGAGAGAAGAAAATATCTTTCTAGCAGGTTTAATCCGAAAGTTAAGGAAAAAATTGTCCCAATGGCCATTAAAAGGTACCAGATTATAGACCCACGGTCCTGAGGTTGCAGACTCTTATCAATCAGGATTAGTAAAAAACCTAAAACACTAAAAAGGATTAATCGTATCGCGATAAACTCCCGGGCCAGTGCCTGGGTGAAGAAAAAATCAGAACCTTTGGCTGATAATACCAGGAAGAAAACGATGAGAAAATATCTCTGTTTATTCATATGAAATCCGGAAATGGTCCTTGGAAGAGTTATCTCAAGAACACGTGCACGTCCATATAATCCCCCTAAGAGACTACAAAACAGAGCGATCATACAGACCCCGGCAAATATCAGATTTCCATATGGGCCCAGATTCATGATGATAAAGATTATCTCAAGGGTAAGGTCAGACTCCGGTGCACCCATGCCGTGTTCGTATAAGAACACATATCCGATAGAAAAATACAAACAACAAAGAAAGAAGAGAATTATCATGCCCATTCCAGCATCTACCTTCGCACGGCGTAAGATATTCGGTTTCATATCATCCGGCAATTCTTCTTTCAGGTGACTCATAAGCCAGACAGAATAAAAGAGAAGAGAAAACCCTGATCCAACGCTACTGAATATAACTGCAGTTCCATATACCCATTGATATGTACTCATATCTGGCAGTAATCCTGCAATAAGTTCATTTAGCGGGATTGTAATGGAAATTATCAGGAGCCCGAAACCTACCATGATAAAAAAAACCGCCCTGATAAGTAACTTTCTGAAAAACCAGTACGAATGCATGGATACGAGAATAAAAAGTAGACAAAATAATCCGATGGTAATATATATCGGGTTAAAATGAATCCCAAATAATTCATTAAAAAGCCGTACCACCATCTGGGATGAAAACCCAAGCATGAATATCTCAACATACAAAATGATATTAATCATCCAGACTGCCCAGTTTTTTGGACCAGGAACTTTTCCAAGACCTGAAAAGATATCAGTCCCTGATGCAAGGGTGAATCGTGCAAGTCCGGTAATCAGGGCATATTTAAATAGAAGAGTAATAACAATGAGGCCTAAAAATGCATATCCATTATCTGCTCCAAAAGAAATGAGAGAAAGCAGCCCTATCCATCCACTGGAAGAGAGAGCAATAAGGAGTCCGGGTCCGGGAAGTGGATACGTGATTTTCTTCTTCGGCACCGGGTTATCCATATCGGATATTTGATTGAATCCGATAAGTAGATAGCCATTTATTTCCTAAAAAAACCGGATTTAGTATCAGGTACAAAAAGGTAACTATCAGGAAAAAATCAGATGGTTCTACAAAAAAAACACAGTATTCTTGCAGAGAGAATCATAGTTTTCCTCCTCATATTCGCAATTATTTATCAGTTGTTACCTGACCCGGATTCTTTGAATACCATCTCAATCAAGCCTGTTTTTCCTGCTATTGATGAAGACAGAATTGTATTTGAAAATCACCAGGACTGGACATATTCAGATCTTGTCATCTGGAACAATACATCCGGCATTTATATGCCGTTCCAGGGAATCGGGGTAACCAGGTATAAACCAGACATAGATGGAGAAATCATTGTCTGGCAGGAAAAAATTGACAGTATCTGGGATATTTACATGAAAAATATCAGTTCAGATAAGATTACTCCTGTTTATCAAAGCCAGTTTAGAAAAACCTCACCACGAGTTTCTGGCGATTGGATTGTCTTCGTAGATGAAAATTTTGGAAATGAAGATATCCATCTCGTTTCTCTTTCTAATCATGAAGACCGAATGATATGCCAGGCAGAAGACATACAGTGGCAGCCGGACATTGATGGTGACTGGGTGGTCTGGGAAGACTGGAGAAACGGAGCACTATCTCGTGGTGATATCTTTGCATATCATATCCCAACCGGAAAAGAGATCCAGGTTACCGATTCTCCATGGGGAGATTGGTTTCCCTCAGTATCAGGCGAATGGGTAGTCTGGCAATCTCAAAAAATTGGAAACTTTGATATTTTTGCCAGTAATCTAACATCGGGAATCGTAATACCGATTACTACTGATCCAAGCAGACAATGGCTCCCCCGGATATCAGGTGATCTGATTGTCTGGATTGATGAACGGAACGGGAACTGGGACATTTATGGATATAACATTACACAAAAAAAAGAATACAGAATTTCCACCGGTACAGAACATGATTCCTGGCCTGATATTTCCAACCGGACGGTAGTGTATATTTCCAATATCAGGCAAAAAGATCCGGTTCTTCAGGTTACAGAATTCCCTGATACATAACCTGTTATTAGGTATCCGGAAATTTTTGCTGTTTACTTCTATTTTTCAAAATCAATTCTGGATTTACCATTATTGTCAACGGCGGTGTAAATATCCCCAACTCAGGCGTTATTTATTCCCCAGTCCATTTAAAGTT
>NZ_QGMZ01000070.1 GCF_003173335.1 Methanospirillum stamsii | reverse complement strand
AGATATTTTTACTGCTTTTGGAGTAATTCAAGATACTTAGGTCAAATATGTGCGAACGGGGAGAAAAAGACAGTAAAAAAATAAATTCTATTTTTCGCAGTTTTCGGTTAAACCTGCATGCTAACTTCGCCTGCAGCAAGAGGTTTCATGCATAAACTTCCCTTTCGTGCTTCTTCTATGATGGTGTCCATCTTTCGGGAAATATCCGGAGTGAAATAAGCTTCATGACATCGTTCACATACATAAGCTGGAATATCCCTAATGACTACAATTTCATTGTCAACTCGTGCCATGAATTCGGTATGACCTTCTCTCAGTGTACCTTTGCAAAAGGAACATCTTTCAGGTTTCATTCTCTTCTCCTCTCATTATATGTTATCCAATGTGCATCATCAGGATAGTAACAGGTAATTATTCGAAGATGATCATCACACACACCAATTACAACATGTAACATTATATCTGTTGTCTCTATACCCATTAGAACTGATGGGCATGGCTCATCATCAGAATATTCTTCAATTATCTCTCCGGTAATTATCGCCTGTTCTATAGCACCTGTTTTTATACCTCGTTCTGCCATCCTGAGCCTTGCATGAGCTGTAATAAGGTATTGATCTGAACGGATGTATGACCGAATTTTTTCAATCATCGATTATGAGCCTCTTAATGAGAGTTTCAATTTGTTGCACTGAGATAATATGATTGTCGTTTATTCATCAAATACCGTCAGAATAGATTGAAGAAAAGTCTGATTATCCATACTTCTACAATGTCAAGTTTGAAACGTGAAGAAATTAATTATATCGTTTGATCTTTATATAAGTAATTACAATATATTGGCTGTGCTAACTTTGCATTCAAGAATGAGGTCGCACGACTTAGAATCGCGATAGATCAGCAAATTTCAAATATAAACGCATTTTTAATCAGGCGTCCCTTAAGGACTGTTTTTCTACAAAAACGCACAATAGGCATTTAATTACGCTCGATTATGTGAAAGGGCTCCTGACAAGTCCTGGACGCTTCAATATCTCTCACTGGAATGGCTGACTATCAAGTCCGAAACTGGAAGGCATGGCATCATCATGTAGCATTAGTTCTCCTTGCGATGTTCTGGATATTGAGGGAGCAAAAGCACCTTCCTCCTGAATTTAAAGACATTACACCTCAAGACGTCGCCCGTTTTTTAAAAATTTGGATGCCTCTGAAAGAGAAGACGTCATCTACGGTTGCTGAGGTGACTGTCAAAAATAAAAATAACCGAAAAAATTCACGAAGATCTAAGATGAAACGAAAAGGGCGGCAAATTATCGAATAAAAGTTGAAACCGAGATGTGTGCGCCAACTTAAAAGATAGCTCTCGGCTTCGTGTTATTTTTTGTTTTTATGGTATTTATCGTTGTCTTAAACATCATTATTTGCATATGATTATTTCCACTAGTCGTTTTGTATGAACATCATATGTTTTTCAAAATATTAATCAAAATTGGAGAGGATCAAGATAACTAACCATTTAAACATGACATTGTAGAGTTATAACTAGAGGAAATTCCAATCTATGAAGCAATTTGACTCAGGCATTGACGGTTCTTGAAACACTTCTGTTTGCGCCGATTCAAAAGTGACCCACCTATATAAGTAAACGCCAATTCAATTTTGACCCAC
>NZ_QGMZ01000007.1 GCF_003173335.1 Methanospirillum stamsii | reverse complement strand
ATGTGTTTGAAAATTGGAGGAAAACTTATCCGAAAGTCATCCCTAACTCAGCCGAGTTCAGGTTACACTACTATTTGATCTATTGAACTGACCTCTTCCGCCCTGATCCCATCCACAAAATACGCCATATTCAATAGTAATTCATGAATAGAACCCCAATTTAAAGACTCAATAATTCAATATAAAAAATACCGCCATTATGGGCATTTTTTTAAAATTAAGATATAAATTGCCTTTCATTAGAGGGTCGCTATTAATGCACTTGATTTACTCAAGGGAATCTAGGACATTGGATCTGATCCTCATTTTTATGAGCCTTGATGGAGACGCCCCAACCCATTTATATATAGAGATTGCCAATTGGACAAATTTTAGGAAATATTAATTATCCAGCCAGATAACCTGCCCCAGTCGCATATAATTGAAAGACTCCAAAGCAGTCTATCCTAAACACCGAATATTTGGACATATATGAGAAGGTATCAGATACAAAAAGGGAGTATTTCTACGAGTAAACCCGGACTCTTTCCGATAATGGCGTATTTTTCTGCATATGCCAATTATTTCCCAAAATATTGAGCTACGTCCAGTAAATACTCCCGTATGGAAAGACCCTGTGGACACTTATCCTCACATTCTCCGCACTCGATACAACACGAAGCGTATCCCGGTATCCCTCCGGAAAATGCTCCGCTGAGAGCCCAGAGGTATACCCCTTTTGCTTTCTCCTCTGCTTCGTAGGTGTACGCCTGGTTGTAATAATTGAAACATTCGGGGATATCTACACCATTCTGACATGGCATGCAATATCGGCACCCGGTACAGGGGATTTTTACACGGGAAGCAAAGGTGTCCCTCATTTTTTCTACAACGGTGAGTTCCTCAGGAGAAAGAGAATTTGGCAGACCTTGTGTTGCAGAAGCCAGATTTTCCCGAACCTGTTCCATTGATGACATACCAGAGAGCACAACCGTCACTTCCGGGTGATTCCAGACCCATCGAAGTCCCCATTCAGAAGGAGTACGTCTGACCGGAGCATCAAGGATATGCTGGTGGATAACAGGAACATCTCCGGACAGGAGACCACCACGGAGAGGTTCCATGACGACAATACCAAGACCCCTTTCGTGAGCGAACCTGAGCCCCTCTGTTCCGGCCTGGTTCAATTCATCCATGTAGTTGTATTGAATCTGGGCAAATACCCACTCATAGGCATCGACAATCTCCCGGAAAACCGGGAGATCATCATGGAAGGAAAATGCAGGGTATCGTATCCTGCCATCCTCCCTGGCATTTTCAAGGAATTCAATGACACCCAAACGTAATAGATTCTTCCACGTTTCACCGTTGAGCCCGTGAAGGAGATAAAAATCGATGTTATCGGTTGCGAGCCTTGCGAGTTGTTCATCCAGGTACCGATCCATGTCTTCTCTCGTGGTTATCAGCCAGCTCGGGAGTTTTGTGGCTAAAAAGACTTTTTTGCGGTATCCTCCATCAAGAGCTCTTCCAACTACCCTCTCGCTCTCACCATTGTGATATGGATAGGCCGTATCGAGATAATTGACCCCATTGTCAATGGCGGTACGGATCATATCAATTGACGTTTGTTCGTCAACATTTCCCGGGTCCTGTCTATCCCCTGCAAGTGGTAACCGCATACACCCAAAACCGAGTATTGAAATATCATGATTACAACGGGGGAATTTTCTATAAAGCATCCTATCACCTCTCTACAGGGTATAAAGACTTTTAGCAGATAAATAGGGATCTATCCAGATCCTGGAGTCAGATTGGATCATTTTCATTCATTCTTTCCGAGTATGGAACCTCTTTCAACGGTACCTACGGATTTGTATCGAAGGAATCAGTTGAAGGTATCGAAAAGAACCAGAAAGGCGTCCAAACAGTTTAAAAAAATTTCCATTTTTTTTGAATACGAGAAAGTGCCCATGTCACTTCTTTCAAATGAGCCCTCTTACTCCGATAAATGCACTACACCGTGAGTTAGGATGTTGTAATCAAATAACATGAGAGAGACGTCTTTTTTTGATTTAACTGTTCAGGAACATATCCAGATAAACAACTCATACAAAAAAGGGATGCATTATTGAGAGGAACACTGATCTCCGGAGATATTTCCAAGCCCCGGGTGCGTATCAAATCTGACAACGCCGATTTCTGCTTTATTTCCAACTGATTGTTTTACTCTCGCAGTTCCAAGAATGCCAAATCCGCCACAGAGTTCTATGGCAGTTACCCCTTCATTCACCAGGTCCCGGGCGATCTGTTCTGCTACAGAATAATTCCCCACACCAACCGTGATTAGTTCTACTTCAGTTGTCTTAATTATTGAACGATGAATAGCAGGGTCTGCTCCGGGAGCCACAAACATAAAAGCTACTTTTAGTACCATCCGGTACCATATGAAAGAAAACTATGAGAATCTTCTTACCATATAGAGGGAAAAATTTCAATTAATGCAATGTCCGCACTGCATGGTCACGAGCTCCCTGTGCAAATGACTAGACCGGAGGTTTTTCCACCGGATTGATAGAACAATCAATGACGGTGGGTTTGCCGGATGCAATCGCTCCGCTGCCGATAAGAATTACCGGGCATTGTGCCCCACATAGTTCCTTTGTTGCCTCAATAACCCGTTTTCTATCAAAGTATTCAGCTGACAGAGGAATGAACAGGCCGGAAGGAAGCGTAACCTCCACTTTTTCCATCAGAATGTCTTTTGGAAGACTTAAATGAAAAGGCCCTTACCCCTGCCAGTAGGATCCGTTTATCATCGCCGTTCCCATGTCGGTAAAATAGGACTGAACTGCGGCTATCTTCTCCAGAGCCGGGTCAAGTGGTGTGCCGTTATCAGAGACTGATGTATTAGAACCTGCCTGATCGAAGAGATCTACCCAGGGGAACTCTCCATACATGACAAACCAGAAGAGGATGATGGCAATGACACTTACGATGGCACTGCCGATGATGAGTTTCATGTCAAAATCGGGTGATTGGAATCCCATAGTATCATTTTGACAGGACATGCAATCAGGGTTTTCCTTGCATTGGTTATTTCGATGGTTTTAATATCATGCAGTGTGGCAGAATCCCATGAAAAAACTGAATCGGTGTGCCCTAATCCAGAATCACCCCGGGATTGGATAACTATGGAAGATTGGGTTTTCAAACAGGACTTTATGAGGACTTCATCAACAGTGAGAAATATTGCCTTTGATTCATTAGCACATGAAATATGTAATGCATCATACGTATCAATCCCTGTTCCCATGACCTTTTTGCCCGGTCAATTATTTCCTGATTTATCAGGATATACTCGTTTGAACCTTCAAAAAAACCAAGAACATGAATTCGTTTTTCATCATAAGATATAACACCGGGTTTATCTGCCTATCTTCTGAATCAGGGTAATCCAGGGAAGGATGTAGATATATAACGTTAAAGAGAGATCATTCATCAGGTACTTTTCTTATGGAACAGGTATATGCCCGGCCGCTCCTGGTCATAAGTCGCTGTATCGAGTTTGAAGCCTGCCGGTACGATGGATCAAAGATCCCTTCTCCTCTGGTAGCCAGAATACGGGACTATGCTGATTGTATCCCGGTATGTCCGGAAGTCGAGATTGGTCTTGGGATTCCACGGGCAACCGTCAGGATTGTGAAAACCGACGGGATTGATCACCTGATCCAGCCGGCAACCGGACTGGACTACACGAAGAAGATGTCAGAATTTGCACAGAGATTTCTAAGTAATCTCCCTCCGGTTGATGGATTCATACTAAAAGCAGGTTCCCCCACATCAGGACTCCGGGGAGTGAAGGTGTATCCGTCGGTCGGAAAGTCCATGGCGATAGAAAAGACGGCCGGATTTTTTGCACGTGAAGTGCTCCGAAAATATTCTTCACTTCCCATGGAAGATGAACTACGACTCAACCACATCAGGATCCGTGACCATTTTCTTACCGCTGTGTTTACCCTTGCAGCATTCAGAAATATAGAAGAAAAGAAAAACCGTGAAAATCTCGCAGAATTTCATGCAAAAAACAAATACCTCCTTATTGCCTGCCACCAGGAGAACATGCGTAAAATGGGCCGGCTTGTTGCTTCCCGGACAGGAATGGATCCTGATGAACTATTTTTTACATATCGCACGCTTCTTTGTGAGGCTCTCGCAAAGGTTCCCCGGTATACCAATAACATCAATGTTCTTTTACACATTCTTGGATATTTCAGTGACAAAGTATCATTAAAAGAGAAGGAATACTGTCTGGAGGTTATCGACCGGTATCGTCATAATCAGGCAACCCTTGCTGAGCCCAGAAATCTCCTGTACTCCTGGGTTATCAGATTCCAGGAACATTATCTGGAGAATCAGACCTTTTTTACCCCATATCCTGTAGCTCTTGCAGATCTCCCTGAAGAGATAACCGACCGGGGCAGGAATATGTGGAAGGAGTAAAAGGGGCGAAATCCGGAATTTTAGAAATCCGGCTGAATTAACTATCTGTCCACACTCTGGTTTTAGGGCAATCTCATATCCCCATTTTTTCCTGAATAGTGAATGCACACTTTATGTATCTGAAAATCTCATACTCATCGATGAGTATGGATTTCAAACGGGTACTACTGGTTTTCATTACACTGCTTGTTTTTTCAGGAACATGTGTTATTACATGCACCGCAGAAGAAGCCTCCTCTGGGAAAAAAGTTATCATAGGGGCTATGCCTTTTAACGAACAGTATATTCTTGCAGAGATAGCCGGCCAGTTGCTTGAAAACGCCGGATATACCTATGAAATTAATTCTGGCCTGAACAATGCCATGCTATATCAGGGAATTAAAAAAGGCCAGATTGATCTCTACATCGACTACACCAGTGCCATTCCGACATATTTTGAAGAACAGAAGGCATTAAAGAATCTGGATCCGGATTCTGTCACCGCCGAAGTCAAAGAGATGGTAATTGCCGATGGTGTTGGCTGGGGGGACAAAATCGGGTTTCGGAATGATTACCAGATGGCGGTGAAAGATACATTTGCCAGAGAAAAAGGGGTAGAAAACCTCAGCGATCTTGCATTGAATGCAAAGGATATGGTGCTCGGTTCTGACCTTGTCTTCCACCTGGATGAGATATACGGGCTGCCAAACCTTGAGAAAACATACGGGTATTCATTCAGGGAAGTAAAACCCATGGAGCCCACGTTAATGTTTGAAGCGATAAAAAACAACCAGGTTGACATCATACCGGCAAGTTCTACAGATTCCCGGATAGATCTCTTCAATCTTACCACACTCAATGACGATAAGGCAGCTCTTGCTCCTTATGACAGTATTCTTCTCATTACAAAAACACGGGAAGATGATACGGCATTCATGGATGCAATCTCAAACATGCAAAACCTGATTGATACAAAGACAATGCGATCTCTGAATAAGATGTTCGATATTGACAAGAAGGATGCCAGAGAGATAGCAAATGAGTTCCTGACTGAGCAGGGACTGATTTAATTTTTTTATGATCGGAACCCGGGGCGGAAATATTCGTCTGTTTGATACGATTACCTCCCTTGATCTTACCGGTGTATCTAAATGGTACAATAATTCCTGTGCGGTCTCTTACCTTACACTTTCGATACAGGGAGGAGAATTAATAACCCTTATCGGGGGAAGTGGTTCAGGAAAGACAACCACCCTGAAGATGATAAACCGGCTGATTGAACCTGATTCCGGTGAAATTCTCATCAACGGCCAGAATTTTTTATCATTTAATCCGGTTGCCCTCCGACGATCTATCGGGTATGTCATCCAGCAGATCGGCCTCTTTCCCCACATGTCGGTTGCAGAGAATATTTCCATCCCACTAACCCTGGGAAAAGTCCATCAGGACAGGATAAGGAACCGGATTGATGAACTCCTCACTCTCGTAAGCCTTTCTCCGGATACGTTCAGGGACCGGAAACCTTCCGAACTCTCCGGCGGACAGCAGCAACGGGTAGGTCTTGCCCGGGCTCTGGCTGCTGATCCTCCCCTGCTGCTCATGGATGAGCCGTTTGGAGCATTGGATCCCCTGTTACGCAGGCAGTTACAGGAAGAATTTCTCCGGATAAAAAAGAGTCTTGGAAAGACCATCATCTTTGTTACTCATGATATTGACGAGGCATTTCTCCTAAGCGACCGGATTGCAGTTTTACGCGAAGGATCTCTGCATGCTCTCACTACTCCGCCTGAACTTCTGGTTGCCGCACAGAATGACCCATATCTCGCTCTCCTGACCGGAGGAGACAGGCTGTGCCGAATAAGAACCGCCCCGGTCCAGGTTCTTTGTGTTGATCCCGGAGAGGTATACTTTTGTTCTGATACACAAGAAATCCCCCGGCTGCAATCGGCCATTCAAAGAAAAGAGATCCGGGTAGCAGTCATTACACCACCTGATGGGCGATTATATGCCATCCTGCCGGATGATGAGATAACAACAGGCGGAGAGAATAAAAGTCCGTTAGTGCGGTTATCTCCTGAAACTACAATTCAGGAAGCCCTTTTTAAATTTTCACGATCTTCTGCTCGGGTAGCAATACTTTCAGAACATAACGAGGGACCCGTTATCCTGCTTGAAGACCTCATCCGGTTTCTTTCGGGGGCAAAGCAGGCATGAACCTCACAGCACCTGCAATTGAGCAACTCTGGACGATTCACGATATCACTGATCAGACCATGGTTCACCTGACCCTGTTCTTTTCAGCCCTGATAATCGTACTTATTCTCGGACTTGCTCTTGGAATTGCGGCGGGTATGAATAAGCGATGGGGGGGTATTCTTATTCAGATTCTCAACGTTATTGAGATGATCCCAGACATTGCCCTCCTTCTTCTACTCATTCCGATAACCGGGATAGGGGCTGTCCCGACAATTGTTGCAGCGGTCCTGTATTCACTTCTTCCTATCGTGAGAAATACCAGTATCGGCATTATTTCAATTAGGCCGGAATTAATTGAGAACGGAATCGCACTCGGAATGACAGAGAAAGATATGCTTTTACGCATCAGACTTCCTCTTGCCCTGCCTCTTATTGCTGGTGGAATCAGGACTGCAGTGATTTATACCATGGGAATCGTCACCCTGGGAGGTATTATCGGGGCACGGGGTCTTGGGGCCGTCCTTCAGGCAGGAATCACCCGAAACAATATGACCGTAATTCTTATCGCCGGTTTATGGATAGGAATACTTGCTATCTGTATGGACCTTTTCGCTGCAGGAGGAGAGCGGATACTCATCTGGAAGTATGGGGATAAGACATGACCACCCTTTCTGTAGCCATCGGTCAGCATCTCCTCCTTGCCTACAGTGGATTTCTGATTTCAGCCGTGATTGGTATTACCGGAGGAGTGGCAGCAGTTCGGATCAGCCCATTAAAAACAATTCTTCTGGTGAGTTCCAGCCTTCTCCAGGCAATTCCCGCATTTACGCTTGTTGCACTTATCGTCCCGTTCCTGGGTATCGGGTTTATTCCGGCCCTGGTAGTTATCGTTGCAGCCACACTTCTTCCGGTAATCAGAAATACCATTATTGGTCTTTCTTCGATTGATCCGATACTCATTGAAGGAGCAACCGGTCTTGGTATGACCTGGAACCAGATACTAATCAAGGTACGATTTCCTCTTGGAACAAGGCCCATTTTTTCCGGACTCAGGTTATCATCCATTGTAGCAAATGCTGTTGCTATTATGACTGTTTTTATTGGCAGCGGCGGACTTGGAACAATTATTCTGGAGGGGCTGGTGAGGTTTCATACTCCGGGGATTCTTGCCGGAGTGCTTCCTGCAATTGGTATCGCCTTGTCCACTGACCTGGTTCTTTCATATCTTGAAAAAAAGGCATATCCCCTGTAATCGTCCTTGGGATATAGATACATAATAGGGATTCAGCACTCAAACCCGGCGATTGGAAGAGTGGGTGGATAACCGATTCCGGACAGAAAAAAGGAATAGAGAGGGAGAGAACATATAGTTTGAAAAGATGCCGGGGATACCAGATCCTGCCGGATCTTTAAATCCAACCATCCGGAATAAATACAGCAGGCCCGGAAGAAATGGTCTCACATCCTTCTCCTGGATCGAAACTCTTTTCATGTTATCTCATATGGTCCGGGCAATGTCAGAGTTAATCCGCCAAACCAATGGATTGAAGTCATACTGGTTCATATAGGTATTCATGGAGCCTGATATCCCCCGCACCACAGACCTGACAGGCGATACTCCCAGGCTCATCCCGGACCTGCCAGGTGACGATGAGGTACAGGATCTCTCTGAGGTTCCAGAAATCCCCGATGATCGGTCGAACGTCTGTGACGAGGATGAAGAACTTTCCTGCATTATCTATGAACCCGGCCCAAAAGATTCCTCCCTCGGCCCTTACCTGACGATTATCCGCCAACTTTTAAAGGATCACGAGTGGGAGAAAGCCCTGCCCTTCATCCACCAGGTACTCAGTCAGGACCCGGACAACCCATTCGGATCACTCTATCACGGGATTGTCCTGCTCTCAACCAACCAGATCTCCGCTGCCCTGTCACCTCTCAGTACCGCATCTCGCTCTGAAAAGACAGCAAAGACCGCAATCTTCTTTATTGCTCTCGGTTTGTACCGGACTGGTGATTATCCCCAGTCACGGGATCATCTGCAGAGACTGGTCACCCTCGATCCTGAAAATATCCGCACCCGGTTCCTGCTGGGTCTCTGCCTGGTCAGGCTGAATCAATACTCCCAGGCAGTTCATGAGTTTGAGGCAGTCCTCGCAAAGAGCCCGGATCATGATCGTGCCCTCCTGCTTGCCGGGTACTGTCATATCAGGATGGGAAACCCTCATACCGCGATCGGGTACCTGGATCATCTCCTCGAACTCGATGATACCAGGATCCAGTCCTGGGAATGGAAATCCCGTGCTTTGTTTGATGCTGGGCGGTATCCTGAATCCCTCTCATCCGCCCGCCGGCTTCTTCGGGTTGATCCCAGGAACCTCGAGGGTCTGATTATCGTTTGCTACTCGCTTCTGAAGATGGGGAAGGACGAGGAAGCCCTAACAGCAGCCACAAACCTGATTCGGAAGTACCCTCTCCAGAGTACCGGATGGACCCTGAAAGGGCTTTCCCTTATTCGATTGGAACGTTTTCAGGAAGCACTAACGCCTCTGGAGAAAGCCCTCAGGATATCCCCTTTCGATCCGGTGGCACGATCCTACCGGCTCTCTGCTCTCAGACGGCTGAAACGTTACGGAGATCTCCTGCAGTACTACGAGTATTTGACCGAAGAGGAACCACGGAACTCATCAGCATGGTACAATAAGGGGCTCCTGCTTCATCAGGCAGGAAAATTCAGGGAAGCGATAGAATGCTACCAGAAGGCCCTGTCATTCACCGCCGGTGATGTTCATGCCATGCTGAATAAAGGGAGGGCTCATCAGGCACTTCACGAGACAAGACAAGCGGTTGAGGCATTTAAAGAAGTCATCAGATATAACCCCGGAAATGCAGATGCCTGGTTCTCTTTGGGCCAGATATACACCAGCCTTGTAAGATTCCCTGATGCGTTGACCTGCCTGGATCAGGCATTACGGATCGCCCCTGACCATGCGAAGGCTCTCTTATGGAAAGCCCGGGTTCTTAATGAACTGGGAAAAAAACAAGAGGCGTACCGGGCAATGAACATGGCACGAAAGTTGGATCCTTCGATCCGGTCCCGGCTGCCTGGGGAACGGGTTCACGAATAACTTTCCGATTAATTGCGTTCTCCGGAGAAACAGGGAGACGGAAGATTTCTCTTGAGTATTAGCATTGATAACAGAAAGAACCGCACTTCTCAAGGGTTTTTTGATTAAGAATTTTATCAATGGGGTGCTGTCCTGAAATAAACCAATGGTTGATGAATTCCTTTCATTAACATCATTACTTTCATTATCAGTAACAATTAGGATAAAGCAATACATTGGCTCCTGAAAAAAAGGTATGTTAACCTGGCTGAATCTAACAGTAGACGAATCTACTTATTCACAGAAACCATTTGTATATACGAATAATTGTATGAAATCTGAAAATTCTGAATATCTGAAAGAGATCACCCCTGAAATTATCAGTTCGAATTCTGACCCTGCTTTGGTAAACCGGTTACTTGGTATTATCGAAGAGTTACAGGAAGAAGTGAAGAAGCTGAAAAGAACCCAGGGTTTTGATGTCGTCAAGGGCAAGAGACAAAAGCCGCTGAATTATATTGCCGGAAAAGATAAGATCTAAATATTATCGGGCACCATCTGCTCATCTGGTTCAAATCCTCCCGGATATTATCTCATCCGGGGAGAAGACTTCCTGTACCTGATCCCTTTTTTTACTTTGTATGATCTTTTCAGGATCAAAGATCCTGCATCATCAGCATTATTCCGGGGATCTTGATCCTAAAAATCGGTAATTACATCCCCATTTCACCGGTTTCTTCATACGTCGGGAGGTATTATTATTAGGATTTCTTATGTTGATTTCGATTAATAATAAGGAAAAATTAGGAATATTTTTTTACCTGCCACATACCAGTTTTCTAAAATTTTTTATAGGGTTCCATTTATTCACCTCATCAGGAATTTTGTTCCATATCAAACATGACAGATTATTCCATAACCATTTTTACCCAGCTCTGCTCAGGTTATCTTCATAGTACATACTCAGGAGATTACTGAAATCATGGTATCATGGGAATTTGTTTTTGCTATAATTCCGGGAATTATTCTTTTTTTGTACGGAATCGAGCAATTCTCCCGTGAAATTCAGATTGCATCGGGAGAGTTTCTCAGATCATTCATACAGCGCCTGACAAAGACTCCATTGCGGGGAACTGCTGCCGGTACACTCGTTACTGCATTTGTCCAGTCCAGCACTGCTACCACCGTCATCACGATTGGACTTGTTAATGCGGGAATTATTTCATTTTCTGCATCATTGGGGGTCATTTTCGGTGCGAATCTAGGGACAACCCTTACTTCCCAGCTTGTAGCATTTAACCTGACTGCTTTTGCTCCTATTTTCATCCTTCTCGGATTTGTCATGGGGATCATCCCCGGAAAATACCGTATCTTCGGCAGACCAGTATTTTATTTCGGACTCGTATTTTTCTCTCTCTCACTCATTTCAAGTGTCATGGTCCCGTACCGGACTGATCCACAATTGATTGCCTTTTTAGCCCTCATGGATACGGTCTTTCTTCAGATTGCATTTGGATTTATTATCACCAACATCTTTCAGTCCAGCTCAGTAACGACCGGCCTTGTTGTCCTGATGTCTCAAAGCGGCCTTATTACTCCATATATGGCCATCCCGATCATCCTTGGTGCAAATATTGGCACATCAACAACTGCCCTATTGGTCGCGGCACGGATGAATACCTCGGCTAAACGTGCGGCAGTTGCACACTTCATCTTCAACTTCGGTGGAGCCCTCATATTCCTTCCCATTCTTCCGCTTTTGACCGATTTCATCCTCTCACTCGGTGGTGATGCAGGACAACAGGTAGCTAACGCTCACCTGATATTCAATCTGACCTCCTGTTTTATCTTTCTCATCCTAATCAATCCCTTTGAACGAATCGTAACATGGATGGTCCCGGGAAGAAAAGATGATGTTGTATTCGTGGTTCATAACCTTGAGCACCCTCCAAATAAAAACAATCCAACGGTAATCATGCAGATTGAGGAAGAGATCATCAACATCTTCTCAATTTCGCAGTCACTTCTTACAGAACTGACGGACATTATTACTGATAGGAAAAATTATTCAACACATATTCGCCAACTCCGTGATTATGCAGTATTTCTCGACCAGCAGATTAGTGAAACAGCTCTGCAAATATCCGAGAGGAATCTGTCACCTGATGAATCAAAACGCCTGGCACGTCTTGTCAGAATCTCCAAACTAGCCGAGGTGCTTGCTGAACAGACAGGAGAACTGGTAGAGATTATATATCAGATCCAGGAACGAGGTATTCTCATTTCAGAAACTTCAAAAGCTGCTTTACAGGACCTTCTGCTTCCCTCCGGTAAGAATATGAAAACGCTATCAGAAATTTTTCCAACGATATCGGATGAAAAAAACCAGGAAATGAGAAAACAGGATGAATCATTACGGGAAATGGTGATGTTGCAGTACCAGGAATACCTTGACCGGTTCACTTCCCACTCGACGCCATCAGGAACCGAATTCTCCCGTGCCCTCTTCCAGGTTGAAGGGATGGCAGCAACCATCCGTGAGATTCGTAAGTCTGCCCGGATGCTTGGGAAGAAGTAACAGGAAATAATACGCGAGATCATATCTGAAAAATACTCATAGCAGAGAGATCAATGCTTGAATTCATATGCAACGATGAGGTTCACCACACCCAAGGTAACATGCCTGCCGGAAAAGATTAATAATTCTTGACCAATTGTAAATTGATGGCTCGGTCTAAAAATCAGGTGATATCGTGCACTCAATCCCACTCTCATATTCTGTGTTTTTTAATTCAGGCATTTACCTTTGAATAATCCAATGGGAAAGACCAGAAAAACCGAGTGATGCTGAAATGGTTTTTAATATATCACTTGAAAAACCGACAAAAACCTTATTTCCTGGATCATGTTAAGAAACTGTTCATAACTTGCTTTCATCTCCTGGAGTTTTTCACCACTAACTACAAGAAATTCCCAAGGTTTATGATTCATCGCGGATGGGGCTATGTTTGCTGCCAGTAGAATAGTTACCATATCTGAATGTGACACTGGATCCGGGCGATATTTTCAGCTAGATTTTCTTCTACAAAGAGTATCAAATAATCCCATTCTTATTAAATCGATAATGTCGGTGATAAATGATTAGTGAGAATGGCAAATTACCACTTTTTTAGTTCGTCTCATACAGATTTCCGATTGAACGATGTGTTACAACGTTTGAAATAACAGAAAAAACACAAAAAACGGCAGTTACTTGGATATTTTTCCCCATTATGAATAAATGATATCACTATTACGGTAATTTTTTTAGAACACTGTATTCGAGATAAGGTGTAAGAAATGAAGGGAAAAAATTTCACAAAGGTGTTCTCATTTACCAATAAATCGGAAACAATTGTTATCGAAATTGGACTCATGAAGACAAGGAATATCTATCCGGGTTTGATTCATAGTCCTGAACATCCACACATCTGTGCTGAGAAATCCTTTGTCTGAACCATGCAGGTCTCATTGAGAGAACCGGTAGGCCGTGCAACTCCATCAATTCCCACATAATAACATTGAGCTGAAATGATAGGAACTCCGGAACCTTCCTGAATAAATGAAACATACCAGCCACCGGGATCTTTCTCTACTCGGATCGTTTTTTCCGGGAACTGGTCTGATGGATAGTCATTCAGTTCAGGATTGAGTCTTTTCACAATTCGGATTGCGTCCTGCTCATCAGGTAGACCTGCCATCCCATAAGTATTCCACCAACTTCTCATTTCAGTCTTATTATATCCGTTATCATTTAATGAACAAAGGCTCGGTGGATATAACCCGGTTCGATACCCGTTCAGGAGGAATAATGCTTCATTACCCACGGTTGAGGTCTGATTAACCGGCCAGAATGAACTTAATAGAGATATAACCGGGGCAGCAGGTTCATCTGAGTCAATAATTTGAATCAACAAATTTGCATCTTCCAAAGAAATCCAGGAATCAGGAACATCAAGTACCATAACTGCCTGTTTCGGATGAATCCTTAGATCATTCAGAAAATCCATCGGAGAATGATTCTTGAAGTAACAGGAATCTCCAGTATTGAGATGTTCCTCTTTATTCCGGATGAGATGTTCGAATGTACAGGTATCATTTGTCTGACCTTTGGCATCTTCTGACAAAGTTCCATTCACAAACTCTTTTACAAATGTAGATGATGAGGATGCCTGTGATCCTGAAAAAAACAAACAAATCGCGAATATTAATAAAGATATTAATATTTTTGTTTGTATCCGGTACGGACATTGGTTTTTATCAGATTTCATAATTCTTCGGATAAATTTTGAGGGATATATAAAAATCATTTTTCGCATAACTCTTAACCTATTAGTAATTCCTTAAGGTGAGTATAGGATATGACAATCCGGCATTTTTTATAAAAACAACCGAATTGCAGTTTATTTGATAAAAGCCTTATTTATTTATCCAGAAAGCGGGTAACATCTTCAGAGATCAGATAGCGGACAATTCTTCCACTCCGTTGAACCTGAATGAGCTGATCCGCTTCAAGTAGTTTCATATGCCAGGTGATGGATGCACCAGTAAACCCGAGTAGTCGTGCTATTTCATCACGTCCAACTGATGGCTGGTTTTTTAGAAGACTCAGGATCTGATTACGGGTATTATTTCTGAGGTGTTTAAGAACCATTTTCTGGGTTTCTGAATACATGTCGTTGTTCTCGAAAAACCGGATTGTTGCAGTATCCTGACAGCAGGTGATTTTTCCAGTTATACTCAGCATATGGAGATGGTGTCGTAGAGTTCCAAGGTGAATTTTTGTCTCCCTGGAGAGACTCTGCATATGTATTCCGGGATTTTTTTGTATTGCTTTAAGAACTGATAGTCGGACATCATGTTCCAGAACATTGGTTCGCGTTACCCGGCGGTATCCTAACACCATCCAAATTTTTAAAAAAATGAGAATATCAATACAATATACTCCAAGAAGAAGAAGAAAGATATCAATCGGAAGTTCCCATGCAGGGATCTCATGAGGAATTACACATATGGAAGAGATTGGATGTTGAGGATCTTCATAACCAGATTGGACATAATAGTCAGCAAATACAATCTGTGGGATGATAAGGACCAGAATAATGATAAGCCAGATCTTCATGATTCCAATTCTAATGGAAGAATGCCTTCACACTCCCGATAGATTCGGAAGTATTCATTTTCACCAGTTGATGTTCCATCTGCCTGAATAGTGTAATACCAGGTACCTGGTGTAAGGTTCCTGGGAGATAGTATCTCAAGATAGATTCTCTGATCTATTCTCCCGTCATCGATATTATGAAACGGTCCGAGCGATGTATCAGGTGCATAAATAATAATTGAGTGCGGATTTTTCAGGTTGGTCCATGAAAGATCAATCCATTGACGTTCAATCCCATTTGGAAGAGAATTGCAGTACAAACGAGGGATGGAAGGCATATTCAGCAGATTTATAGAAAAAAAAGGGTTTGAATCCAGACTTACATCAAAATCGATATGACCTGTTTGTCCCTTCAGAATTGGATTTATGGCCTGGCTGTCATTCCCTATTGATCCTGGGAGAACAGACACTGTTATTACAAAGATTATTAGAGTCCATACTACCAGACGTTGCATGAAAAGCATTTTTTTAAGAGATTACATATAGTTGTTGGTTCACCTCATATCACCTTATTCTTGTTTTTTAATGGGAATAGAAAATAAAAAGGTACTATTCAGCAATGCACATTGACTCTAATGTTTCGAAAAATAAATTTTAATTCAAATCGTTATGATTCAGACTGGATAAAAAACCAAAAAAATTAAATCAAAAATTAAGATATTCCAGATTTTATCGAAAAAATTATTTATTCTGTTTTTTCCGGACCAGACGTGCCTGGAGACCATAGTACATGGAATATCCGATGGCATCGGTCTGATCAACCGTCGTTGAATCAAACGAAGCAATATCAATCGAATAGAACGAATCCTTCGAAGACCTTCCGATTACTGTCACTGAACCCTTAAACAGCCGGACATCCACATCTCCATTCACCCGGAGCTGGGTAGTATCAATAAATGCATTCAGGGCATCCCAGAGCGGTTCATAAATAAGCCCATAATATGCAAGTTGTGCCCATTTTGCATCCACACCCTGCTTGAAAGAATACTCTTCCCTTGTCAGAACTAGCCGTTCAAGGTCTGCATGGGCGGCAAGAAGAACGGTAGCTGCCGGATGCTCATAGATCTCACGTGCCTTGATTCCGAGGACACGGTTCTCCATCATATCATTCCGGCCGATTCCATGACTTCCGGCGATTTCATTCATCTTCCTGATGAGATCTGCCCCCTTCATCCGGACACCGTCAAGAGCTACCGGAATTCCCTTTTCAAACGTAATTGTCAGGATCTTTGGCTCATCAGGGGCTTTCAGCGGAGATGCAGTCCAGGCATAGATCTCTTCAGGCGGGTGAAACGCCGGATCCTCTAATTTTCCACCTTCAATTGACCTGCTCCAGAGATTTTCATCAACAGACCAGGGTTTCTCCTTATCGACCGGAACCGGAACACCGTGCTCTTTTGCATACTCAATCTCCCATTCACGGGTCATATTCCTCTCCCGGATGGGAGCGACTACCTCAAGATCTGCAGAACGGAAGACCACATCAAACCTGAGTTGATCATTACCCTTTCCGGTACACCCGTGAGCAACTGCAACAGCCCCTTCTTTTTTGGCAATCTCAACAACCGCTTCGGCAATGACCGGACGGGCAAGGGATGTTCCCATCGGATATCCTTCATACAGACCATTAGCCTTGATAGACGGCATCAGGCACCGGGAAACAAATGGCTCGATAAGATCTAGCGTGTAATGCTTATCTGCCAGTCTTTTCCCTTTCTCTTCTGCAACCGAAATTTCTTCCTTTCGCTGACCAACATCAGCAGCGACGGTCACAACCCGATCATACCCGTACTCCTCCTTGAGGAGCGGAATACAAATAGAAGTATCAAGACCGCCGGAATATGCAAGTACTACAGTTCCTTTTCCCATGGAAATTTCACCGGTTAATCCCGTACATATGAGAGTTTCCAGATGAAAAAAACCCCGGTAAGGAAAAGAAAAAAAAGTTCAGCCCAGGTAGTGCTGAAGTGACTCGATGGTAAGGTTTTCTTCCCGTACAGAGTTTATCGCTTCTGCTGCTGCAACCGCTGCCTGGAGCGTTGTGATATACGGAATGCCATAATCCACTGCAATCCGCATGATCTGCATATGATCGTGGCGGGACTGTTTATCTGCAAAGTTATTGATAATAAGACTTATCTCACCGGCCCGGAGCATATCAAGGACATTGGGTGAACCTTCAGCAATTTTTCTGACCAGATTTGCTGTAATACCATTTTCTGCAAAGAATTCAACCGTTCCCCCGGTAGCATAGATGGAAAGACCATTTTCGGTAAATGTCTTTGCTACCGGCAGAATCTGATCTTTCAGATCATCGGTAACTGATATGAATACATTTCCGGACTTTGGCAGACGGTTTTGAGCAGCTATACTTGCCTTATAGTATGCCCGTCCGAAATCCAGGTCAATACCCATAACTTCTCCGGTAGATTTCATTTCAGGTCCAAGAACGGTATCTACTCCGGGTAATTTATTAAATGGCAGCAGAACTTCCTTTACCGCCACGTGACTGATATCCTTCTCTTTGTAGGGCAGAACAGCAAGTTTTTTGCCCATCATCACGAGAGCGGCAATCTTTGCAAGGGGTATACCGGTTGCCTTTGCCACAAACGGAACCGTCCTGCTGGCCCGTGGATTTGCTTCAAGAACAAAAGTCGTTGTGCCCTGTACGGCAAACTGAATATTTACAAGACCCACAACCCCAAGACCCAGGGCGATTTTTTTGGTATACTCCCTGACATCAGCCATTACCTTTTCAGATAATGACTGGGGTGGGATGACACAGGCTGAATCTCCGGAATGCACACCCGCAGTCTCGATATGTTCCATGATCCCGCCGATGAGAACATCGGTCCCGTCACATACCGCATCAACATCAAGTTCGATGGCATTCTGCAGGAACCGGTCAATCAGTACAGGATGGTTCTTTGAGACACGAACGGCTTCACGCATGTATGTTGCAAGTTCTTCATCATCATGCACGATCTCCATTGCCCGGCCCCCAAGAACATAGGAAGGACGAACCAGAACCGGGTATCCTATCTTCTTTGCAGTAGCGTACGCTTCCTGCTCACTATATGCCGAACCGTTTGGAGGAGTTGGAATGGCCAGATAATCCAGCAGGATACTGAAACGGTCACGATCTTCAGCCATATCCATTGCATCAGGAGAGGTCCCGAGGATCTTCGTCGTAAGTGATAGGCGTTCTATCTCATTTTTTAGAGGCACTGCAAGGTTCACTGCATTCTGACCGCCGAACTGAACCATCACCCCAAAATAATTATCTTTTCGAAGGACGTGAGAGACATCCTCAAGAGTCATGGGTTCAAAAAAGAGCCGGTCAGAGGTATCAAAATCGGTTGAGACCGTCTCCGGATTATTATTTACCACATGAACCTCGAAACCTTCATCCCGAAGAGCACTGATGGCATGAACCGTGCAGTAATCAAATTCGATACCCTGCCCTATCCGGATAGGCCCGGACCCAAGAATCATAACCTTCTGTTTATCAGAACAGGTAATCTCACAGGACTCGTCCCCATAGGTTGAGTAGAAATAAGGAGTCTGTGCAGGGAATTCAGCCGCACAGGTATCCACCATCTTGTATACCGGAAGACCGGTTATCGATGCAACCGCAAATTCATCCTTTCCTGAAAACGTGGCAATTTCTGAGTCTGAGAACCCGAATTGCTTTGCTTTCCTGATGGTAATTTCATCCGGATTCTTTGCCAGTTCCTGCTCAAGATCGACAATATTTTTAATCTTTTCCAGGAAGAACGGAGTGATCCGGGTAATTTCTGCGATCTCCTCAAGACTCATGCCCTGCCTTAGTGCATCAAAAAGAGTGGAGAACCGTTCATCAGTCGGGCGGGAAAGAATCATCCGGATCTCTGACATTACCGAGTGATGATCAGCATCCGTGTCAAGTGACCGCATCGCTTTTAAAAAGGCCTCCTCAACACATCTTCCGATGGCCATGACCTCTCCGGTACTCTTCATGGCGGTTGTCAGGGTCCTGTCTGCGGTTCTGAACTTGTCAAATGGCCAGCGTGGAACCTTTACCACGACATAATCGATGGAAGGCTCAAATGAAGCGGGTGTTTTTCCGGTAACGGTATTCAGGATCTCTTCAAGCCTGAGTCCTATTGCAATCTTGGAGGCAACCCGGGCAATCGGGTATCCGGTTGCTTTTGATGCCAGGGCAGATGACCGTGATACACGAGGATTTACCTCAATAACCCGGTATTCATCATCTCCCCGGAATGCAAACTGGATATTGCACCCACCCTGGACATCAAGAGCCCGGATAATCTTTAACGCTGCGTTCCGGAGAACATGGTACTCATCATCGCGCAGGGTCAGAATAGGAGCAACGACAACACTCTCACCGGTATGAATGCCCATGGGGTCCACGTTTTCCATTCCGCATATGGTGATACAGGTATCGTTGGCGTCACGCATAACCTCAAATTCAATCTCCTTCCATCCGGCGACACTCTCTTCTATGAGAACCTGGTGAATACGGGATTTTCCAATTCCGAGCTCCACAATCCGTCGGAGTTCGTCAGGACTATGGGCGATACCTCCTCCAGCCCCGCCAAGGGTGTATGCCGGCCGGATAATTGCCGGGAACCCAACGGTTTCTGCAGCTTCAGCAAGCTGGTCAAGGGAGTTGACAATAACTGATCTCGGGACCGGCTCTCCAATCCGGACCATAAGATCCCTGAACTTCTCCCTGTCTTCTCCCTCATATATTGCTTTAAGGGGTGTTCCAAGGATTCTGACTCCCTCAAGGGCACCCATCTCCGCAAGTTCTGCGGTAAGGTTAAGGCCGGTCTGACCTCCCATTCCGGAGAGAATACCATCGGGTTTTTCTTTTCTGATAATTTTCGCGATTATTTCAGCCTGCAGGGGTTCCACATAGGTGACGTCAGCCATATCAGGATCAGTCTGAATAGTTGCCGGGTTTGAATTTACCAGGACGACTGACACCCCTTCTTCACGGAGTGCCCTGCATGCCTGCGAACCGGAGAAATCAAACTCAGCAGCCTGCCCTATCTGAATCGGGCCGGAACCGATGAGCAGAACCTTTTTAATTGTCGGATCCCGTGGCATCAGTTCATCCTCCGAAACATCCGGTCAAAATAGTGTTTTTCCGTATCATGCGGACCTGCATGCGCTTCAGGGTGGAACTGAACACAATGGACATCAAGAGAGGTATCCTGGAACCCTTCAAGAGTCCCGTCATTACAGTTCACAAAAGTAACCTCACACCCTTCCGGAAGTGTCTCTCCATCAACGACAAATCCGTGATTTTGCGAGGATATTGCAATGGTCCCGTCCATATGCCGAACCGGCTGATTTGCCCCCCGGTGACCAAACTTCATCTTTTCACATCTGGCGCCAAGTGAAAGTCCGCAAATCTGGTTCCCCATGCAAATTCCAAAAACGGGTAATTGTCCGATGAGTTCGCGAACCGTTTTCACTGTATCCACAGCCTGCTCCGGATCGCCCGGGCCGTTACTGATAAACAGACAGTCCGGCCTGCAGGCAAGAATCTCATCAGGCTTTACATTGTGAGGGAAGATATGAAGATCTCCTCCCCTGCAGGAGAGGGATTTGAGCATATTTGTCTTGATACCAAGGTCGATAACCGCAATCCGTGGACCAGTTCCGGGCATGTGCCAGTACTGTTTGCAACTGACGTCAGGAATGAGAGACCTTGCAGTAATATCCGGTGTCTTTTTCGCAAGTTCAACGGCTGCTTCATGATCGTCACTTCCGGTCAGAAGTGCTGCTCTGATTGTTCCCTGTTCACGAATGCCGATGGTTAGGTTCCGGGTATCTATACCGGAAATGCCTAAAAGACCTTGTTCTTCAAAAAAAGAGTGGAGGGGTTGATATTGCGCGGGTTTTCGGCAGAGTTCATGCACAACGCATCCCCCTGCCCAAACCCGCGGGTTTTGAAAATTCTCTTTATCAACGCCATAATTTCCGATCAAGGGGTACGTAAAAAGAAGTATCTGACCATGATAACTCGGATCAGTAAGAGCTTCCATGTATCCGGTCATCTGGGTCGTAAACACAAGTTCGCCTCCTGTCACGCCCTCTGCTCCAAAGCCCTCTCCGAAGAAATATCGTCCGTTCTCGAGTCCGAGCACTGCCTTCATGGTGAATATCCCATATAAGTAAGCATGATAAGATTATAAGGTACGACAGGGAGAAGCATCCGGTCACTCATATACCATACAGAAAATAATTCCCGGATAACGCCTCTCTTTTTTCCATACCATTGTAGAGAGGGTGAGATATCCGGGTATTTTTTAAGCAGGATAGCAACTAATAATTGGATACAATGATGGTTCCGCGGAAGGTCTTCTTCACCTGGGGAGTGGGAGTGCATAAAGACAGACTTGCTTCTTTTGAGGCTGCTCTTCGTTCAGCAGGGATAGAGATGCTCAACCTGGTAAATGTCTCAAGCATTTTCCCGCCAAATTGCATTGAAATCACCCGTGAAGAAGGATTGAAACTGGTAAAACCTGGTGAAATTATCTACACCGTTATGGCCAGGAATGATACGAATGAACCAAACAGACTGGTCAGTGCAGCCGTAGGTCTCGCAGTACCTGAAGAAAAAAACCATTATGGATATCTCTCCGAGCACCATTCATTTGGCGAGACAAGCCTTCAGGCAGGGGAGTACGCCGAAGATCTTGCGGCAACAATGCTTGCAACAACGCTTGGAATAGAATTTGATCCGGACACAGCCTGGCAGGAACGGGAACAGATATACAAAGCCAGCGGAAAGATAATCAAGACATCTCATGTCTGTACATCAGACAAGGGAGACCCGAATGGGAGATGGACAACGGTCATAGCAGCTGCAATATTCATTATGTGAATTGTAATTTTTTAAACGCATTGAGCAATGTATATAATCTATACACAGAATAGTTCTAGTATCAGCCTTATAGCCCGGTTTTCCGCCAGGTTATAATGACACCACAATGATTGACATGGATGCCGCATTACGTAAGGAAGTCAGGAATCTACTCCGGATGGGCGAGTCTGCCCTTGAACGGAAGGATTTTGATCAGGCATCGTTTCTTTTCAGAAAAGCCTTTACGCAGGATCCGGAGAATGTTGCTGCAATAATAAATCTGGGATACACATATGTCCGGATGAGGCGGTTTTCCCATGCCAGGAAATGCTTTACCACGGCCCTTGATATCGATCCGGATAACCCGGTGGCACGAAAAAATTTAAGCCTCCTTTTACGTCCGGGACAAAAATCAGACATGTATCGCCCCAAGTACCGGTCAAGGCCTGAAGAAGAGATATATATACGATATATGCAGTGGGGAAATCTCCAGATGGAGAGTAAAAATTTCTATGCAGCTATTCAGTATTTTGAATCTGCAGGCACCATCCATCCTGATTTTATTGAACCATTCATAAAAATCGGTCAGTCATACGAAGAACTTGGAGAATATTCACTGGCAGCTAAGGCATTTGAAGAAGCTCTTGGAATTTTTCCCGGAGACCCAATCGCAAAAGAGCATCTACAGCGGTGTCAGGCATATAATGGCATGGAAAAACCAGACAGGAAAGTGACAGGACCCACTCAAAAAAAGCCGGATAAAATGCCAGAAGTCGCCGATGCCGACCTCTATGAAGAAGAACCGGTTAAAGAGATCCCTGTCATAAAACCACCGGTGGCTCCGGAAAAACCCCAGTCAGATGCCGACATAGTCATGTCGATACTCGCGCAGTATTCCTCTGATAAAGAAGAGAAAGAGGAGATCGCAAAACCGGTCAGTGAAGAGATCACTACTCAGGATAAAAAGGAAGCCCCGGCAGCTTTGATTGATGATCCGGTCATGAGTATCCTGATGCAATATAAGGATGAGATCCCTGAAGATGGTCAGAATGCTGATGATCAAAAAGAACAGGAAGACACCATTCCGCAAACTGGTGCAGCGCCACTTTCAGGAACCATGACCGAAAATGATAAACAAGGAGTCCGTGTCGAACTGAATGATAATCAGAAAGACGCTCTCAGGGAACTCGGGAATATTGGTGCATCCCATGCAGCAACCACCCTCTCAACGATGCTGAACACTCCTATTATGCTGAATGTTCCGGAGATAAGCATCGTCGATATTGATGTCATTAACCAGCAGATACAGCAGAGCATGTCAGCAATGGTGATTTTCACCATGGAAGGGCAGATGGCAAAAGCCGGTTATGTCATTTTACATGTTCCACAGGAATCAGTCATCCAGATGACCAGTATCATGCTCGGTCTCCCGATTGAACCTGAAAGACCACTGAACGAAATGGATGAAAGTGCCATTAATGAGATTGGAAACATCATGGTTTCCGCCTTCCTTGACGGCACTGCAGAGCTCCTTGGAATCATCATGCTTCCCTCACCACCCCGGACTATCTTTGATATGCCGCAAAATGTCTTTGACCTGGTAATTAAAGAGAGTAATATTCTCTACGACAATGTTGTATTTTTCAAAACCGAGTTAATATGCGACGAACATGAATTAAACCTGAATATATTCATGTTACCAAATCCTCCGGTTCTGCTTGACATCGTCCGGATGCTTGAAAAAATTATTGAAGATTCCGCAGCAGGAATCTAAAACTTATATCTCCCTGGTTGTTCCATCGGCCTGTCTGATAACATACCGGCCATTTTCTTTTGGATAATAAGTAACAGTTCTTCCGATAGTCCCACCCAGGTCTTCCCGGATTATCGGAATCGAGAGATCTTTTAAAATTGCCCGTAATGCCTCAGCATTTCGTTCCCCGATATTGAGATTGCCGGAAAAGTTCTGAAACATCGAGGCACCTCCTGCTAGTTTGGCTTTCATATTCGAAATTTTGCTGCCCTTTTGTGTCAGTTCCTTAATGAGTATCTCAACAGCAGTATCCGCATATTTTCCAGCCCTTTCATTCGGTTTTCCACTGGATTTAGGGAGCATAACATGGGCAAGCCCGCCGATTTTTTTCGTATCATCGTGAATTACGAGGCCGATACATGAACCAAGACCAATTGAAGTCATCACAGAATTGCCGGTGCTCCATTCACCGATTCCGATAATGATGACCTCCCGCTGATCGTTGACAGAAATCGTCTCGTTCATTCAATTCAGCCTGCTGTCGCGATAACATTTTCCATTCTGGCAAATATCTCCTGAAGCAGAGACTTGCTCGGCAGCAGGATGATATTTGCCTTAATTTCGTACATGGAACAGGTAAGTTCGGTTCTGAATAGAACTACCTGGTCAACATTTTCCCGGATCTCCTGGGTTGCTATGATGGACTGTAATGCTGCATGAGGCATATCAATCACCATCGACGGAGGAGAGGGTATCATGATAATGCTGAGCAGGGTAGCACAGGCATCCAGAAATGAGGAGGTCATGATATTTCCAATTTCAGTGATGGCACTTCTATCCATGTCATCTATGCTGCGATTGGTTTCTGTGGTTCCAATCATGATATTGGTCAAGCGGATGATCGAATCTTCAGGAATGTGGATAATGAGGTACCCATCCCCTTTAATCTGCCCCTGAATCTGGAAAACAACCATTGCAGCTTTGACGTCATCAAGATAATTACGCAGGTTTGCCAGGTTGACCAGAATGATTTCAGGAACCCGGATCTGGATCATGGTACTTAGAATGGTAGAGAGCGTGGTTGCAGCGTGTGCTGCGCCTATGTTACCCAGTTCCCGAAGTTCATCCGCCTGTTGTTCACTTATCATCAGATCAGTATCTGTCACCACATTTTTGATCACTTTTTTCACCCTTTTTCCACTGCCAGCAGCCTTTCTACCGGCTTTTTGTCCTCCCTCTCGTAGTATTGCTTTTACATCAAGAACCGGAACTACCTCTCCGTCTCCAGGTATCGTAACACCACTGACACCCTCACAGGTCCCGACAAATTTTGAAAGGGGTTTTATCACAACTTCCTGCTGACCCTCTATTAAATCTGCGATGATAGCCCCTTTCTTTTCAACATTCTGAAGGACCACAATAACTTCTTCTTTTTTAGACCGGCCAAACATGTCATCAAGGCGATATAGAACGATGATCTCGTCACGCATCAGGAGACCTTCCCCATTACCGATATTCTGAATAGGGAATGCTGCAAGACTTGCAACCTCGGCGACGTTGGTGATAGGAATAGCACACCGTTTTCCGTTTATCCGGATCATCATTACCATGACAATTGCCATGGTTGGTGGAAGCACCAGTTCAAACCGGCTCCCTTCTCCTGGAAACGATTCAAGTTTTATTGTTCCCTGAAGTGATGCAATCGTGGTCTTTACCACATCAAGACCGACTCCGCGACCACTGATATCAGTAATTTTATCCGCGGTGGAAAATCCGGGTTGAAAGAGAAGATCATAAGCATCCTGGTCACTCATGGAAGCCAGCACGTCTTCACTCACGAGTCCTCGTTCCAGGGCCTTTTTCTTAATTTTTTCTACGTTCACTCCACATCCGTCATCTTCTATAACAATGACTACGTTGTCTTTATCCCGGGATGCAGAGAGTTTTAATCTTCCTTTCGGGTTTTTTCCATTGGCAACCCTCACTTCCGGAGATTCTATGCCATGGTCAAGCCCGTTCCTGATGAGATGAAGAAGGGGATCATTAAGTCCGTCAAGAACTGACCGGTCAAGTTCTGTATCCCCTCCTTCTACCACAAAGTCTACTTCTTTTCCTTCCTTTGCAGCAATATCCCGGACGGTTCGTGGAAACCGGTTAAAGATCTGGTTGAGTGGAATCATCCGGATATCCATCATCATGACCTGCAGGTCAGACACAGACCTGCCAACCATGTTGAGTGTCTCATCCAGTTCCTTTATCTTATATTCTTGGGCAATCTGTTCCAGTCTTCCCCGGTTGATGACCAGATCCTCAACCAGGTTCATCATGTGGTCAAGACGGTCGATGTCAACCCTGATGTTTTTTACTTCCCGCTTTTTCTCGACCTTTTCAGTAGTGGTAGATCGAAATTTCGAAAGAGAAACCTCATCCGATCCTTCCACAGAAAAAGAGGGAGTAATATCACCGACCGGAAGGTTTTCCTGAACTGCTATTGAATGGGTGCGTACGTCAGAACCTTTGAGTAGAGATTCAATTTTATCTTTTGAAGATTCTGATCGAAGAGTCAGAGAAATTGTGCCATCAAAGGTACTACTATCTTCTATGATATCCCTTTTCGGAGATATTTCTGTAATACTTCCAAGAACTTCCAGATTCTGGAGTAATAACATTGAACGCAGATTCTTTGAATCAACTGAAGGACTGATCTCTATACGTATATCATAACAGGTACCCTTTTCAGATTGAATTTCCCCAGGAATCAAAGCAGGCTCAGGGATTTCCGGAGTAGGAATGACAGGGGAGGTTTTTGGGACTCCGGTGACATCACTCGACTTGATATCAGAGATGTTGAGAATGGTCCTTATTGCTTCTTCTCCGGCATTGGTCCTGAAGACCAGACTGATAGTTCCGGAAAAATTCTCATCATCCTCGATGATATCCCGTTCAGGGCTGAATCTGGTTATTTCCCCGATTGATTCAAGGTTTTGAAGGATAAGCATTCCGCGGAGGTTTTTATTGTCCACGTTATCAGCAAGAACGATATCAAGTGTGTAATCCCTACAGCCCTCTCCGAAATCCTGTTCATAAGAGGGGCCTTCATACATATCTCCAGTGGTTTCTTCAGCGATTCCCGGTTCAGGCACTACTGGCTGGACGACAGGAGTTGGCTTTTTATCTTCTCCTTCCTGAACCAGCCATTTTTTAAGGGTTTTTACCCGCTGATCCTTATGATCAAGCTGACCATCTCCACCTGCTTCAATCTCATCGATCATCTGCTCGATGTCATCAGCCCCACCAAGCAGATCGTCCACCAGGGACTGGGTAACATCGAGTTTCTGACTCCGGATTTGAGAAAAGACATCCTCTAAGGCATGACAGATCTCTTCCATGTGCATAAAGCCCATCGACGCAGACATGCCCTTGAGCGAATGCGCAGACCGGAATATTTCATCAATTGCGTGAGAGTCAGTGCCTTTTTCAAGAATCAGAAGATTACTTACAATACCTTCAAGGTTTTCTCTCGATTCAGCAACATAGAGACTCCGGTATGCATCAAGGTCAGACATAGATCACCCGTTCATTGATCGGATTGTTTCAGAAATTTTGTCAGGGATAGCCTTCAGAGCAAGAACATGGTCAACACAGTTCCGGGACAATGCTGAGCGCGCCATCCCATATACAAGACAATCTTCCTCCTTGCAGACAATGGTCACACCTCCCGCTTTTTTCACCGCTTCTGTTCCTTCACCACCATCGTTGCCCATTCCGGAAAGGATTGCAGTAACGCAGTGAGAACCAAAGACCTGTGCTGCAGAGACGAAGGTCTTGTCAACAGCAGGTTTTACGTTATGAACCGGGGGTGAATCTGTCAGAATGATCTTTCCGTTCTGGCTGCCACCCTTGTCAAGCACCGATGAAATAACCGTGTGAAACCCGGCGCGGGAAACCAGTACTGTCCCGTTCTTTAAAATGTCACCATTTTCTGTTTCACGTATCTGAAGCTGTGAAATCCGGTTCAGACGCGCCGCAAGTGCCGCAGTAAATCCGCCTTTTGGCATATGCTGGGTAATTATCACCGCAGCATTCAGATTGGCCGGCAGTTTTGACACGATTGTATCAAGCATTGGCGGCCCTCCTGCAGATGAACCAATCAGAACAATATTCCGGGCATTAACGTCCTTTTGAATTGGTTTGGATTCAATATATGCAATTGTACAGATGTTTTTGATTTTTTGCCGCAATTCCCCGCCAATTTCCCGGATATTCTTTATTCCACGGGGTTTTAGCATGAAATCATCTGCACCAAGAGATATTGCCCTCTTGGTCATCTCTGCCCCTTCAGAAGTAAGCGAACTTAACACGAGGGTTTTTGGAAATTTGTCAATCTCCTTCTTCCTTCCAAGCATTGAAAGACCATCAAGACGTGGCATTTCAATATCCAGGGTGATAAGGTCAGGCTTTAAATCCCGTATCTTATCCAACGCTTCAAGTCCGTCTGATGCCACTCCGACAATCTGGATATCCGGATCATCAGAGAGCATGTCCTGCACTACAGTTCTGATAAAGAGTGAATCGTCGATGACGAGAACCCTGATCATGTATTAAGCACCAAGGACATTTCCAATTTCTTCCAGGACTTTAGGGGCCTGGAACGGCTTTACGATGTATCCCCTCGCTCCACTTTTTATTGCAAGTTTGACCATCTGTTCCTGACCGACAGCTGTGCACATGATCACTTTTGCATTTGCATCAAGTGATTTAATTGCCTTTAATGCCTCAATGCCATTCATTTTTGGCATGACAACATCCATCGTAACAAGGTCAGGCTTCAGTTCACGATACTTATTGACACCGATGTCACCATCTTCAGCTTCACCGACAATTTCGTGTCCTCCAGAGCTGAGGATGTTCTTGAGCAAGGTTCGCATAAACAATGTATCATCGACAATCAGGATTCGTCCCATGGGTGAACGGTTCCTCCTATGAATTAAACGCTACAAAATGGTAAAAGGATTGTGGAATGTCAGGGTCTATGAAGGTGGTTTGAGTGCATCAGTAATGTACCTGACACCCTTCGGAGTCAATTGCACTTCTTTCCTGACCATGACAACATCAACCAGTTTTAATTTTAAAAGAGTCTCATATACAGCGTTGAGTTCCTCTGGTGGGAGATTCAACATATTTTCAATAGATTTTGTATCCATCCCGCTGTAAATGAGCATAGCAACCTGGGCGGTCTGGGCATCAAGCTGGTCAAGCTCAGAGCCCTTCATATCCATATCCTTGGTTGCATCACGAAGGAAGTTATAGAGAACCTGAAGTGTGGAAAGAGGACAGAGAATAAAACTGGTTACTACTTCACCACCTTCAAGATGATCAATCTTAATCACATCAAGTTTCTTCTTCTGGAGTTCCCGCTTGGTAAGCTCAAGACTTGCAACTTCTTTTAGTGGAACACTTATCTGTTTTTCCTGGCTGACAAACCAGATACCCGTCTTAAGAACTGCAATAGCTCCCTTCTCCCATTTTGCATCAGTTACCAGCACACCCCCTCTGATTGCCGGCGACATAAAATGGGCCATGATCCTGTAGGCATTACAGGCCATGATGATTTTACGGGTAAGAATGGTGAGTACTTTGTCAACCGAGGCAATTTTATACGTGCGCTCGGTTTTGTCAGGCATGGTTACGATCATCGTAACCATCTGCCCCCGCTTTTGATAGTCTACAATACTCCGGTAGCTAACTGAGGTATTCCAAGGGTCTTTCAGGGTGATACCATCATTTCCGATATCGATGCGTGAGGTCACCCATGACCCGCCCTTTTCCAGTTTTGCCGGAACCTCTGCCATACTCCCCTTTAAAATATCTTTTTATGTTATTTATCTTCTCTTTATTTTTCGGTTGATAATGGTCATAACCTCTTGGAGTTCTTCTGCAAGTTCTTCTGCAGATACATGAATATCCTTAAGATCTCTCAGGAGCACATCATCATCCCGTTTTTTCAGGTCTTCAATATCAGCCTTGAGTGAAGCGATAAGGTCATCATCACTTCCACCTTTCATCTGGCTCAGTTCAAATTGTTCTTCCCCGCCGGAGTCCTCTTCCTCCTGCCCGTACATATAGGGACTGTCGTCTGAAGAACTGTAGGTGGAGAGATCAGATGAACTGATCGTATCCCCGCCCTCCATGCTTGAGATGACATCCCCTCCACTATCAGAACCAATATCGATGGTACTGGAGTAAATTGCATCTATCTCATCCGGACCCTGGTCATCATCAAGAATGATATCTTCCTCTTCCTCACGGGTGGAGATATCCATCTTTTTCACATCTGAATCAGAGGGGATGTCAAGCGAATCATCACCATATGGAGTCCTGATGTTATCAAATTCAGGGTTTACCGAATCGAGTTCTGCATCAAGGTCCAGACCGTCATCAAGGTCAAGGCCATCGAGAAGGTCTGAATCAAGTGAGACATCACTATCTTTTCCGGAATCTGATGAAGAAGATTCATCATCAGCAGAAGTACCTCTTCCTTTATCCGGCTTTTCATCCGCCTTCTTCTCTTTTCCTTTCTTCTCCTCTTTTACCTTTTTCTTGTCGTCTTTGCTCTTTGCAGGACGCTCCGGAAGTTTAAGGGAAGGCAGGGTAAGAGCGGGCATCTTGATTTTTCCGGACAAGGAGGAGAAAAGCCCCTCTCCTTTCTTCTTCTCTTTTCCTTTATCTTTTGCAGGTTTTTCTCTTCTAGGTTTTTTCGGCCTTGATTTCAGCCATGAACGAAGATCGCGGATTAATTCTGACAGAATGATAGTTCCGGTAATCACCAGCAATACGATGGCAATCCCGATGACTCCCATCATGAGGTATAAAACAGGAATATCAAAGATCAGAAGGATTGAACCCCCAAGAACTATCGCTACAAATATTACCAGCCGCCGGGTAGAGTCAGAGAGTTCAACCATTACTTATACACCTTCAAAGACGGGAATCATAAATAACATTCCGGTTATTATTGGAGCTACAATATAAAGAATTCCAGATACTGAACATATCAGACTGGTAAAAAAATATGACAGTGCATTGTCACCACCTGACATCACTTTCCCTGCAACAACATTTGCAATGGTAAGCATTGTTACAATGATAATCACGTACAATCCAATTGCATCTTTGTCAAAATTTGCAAAAACAAACATACTTCCCCCCATTGCACCTGCAATTGATGCACCCTCACCGGATGAAAGAGCAGCACTTGCTTCTCCTAATGATGCCATCCGTTCTGTTATTGCATCAGACATTGTTACAAGAATATGAAACAGAAAAAGGAAAATTGCCACCATCATAGCATGCATTGGAACCAAAAGGGTCAGAAAACCCATTGAAATGGTATGCCGGTGATCCCGGAGCAGAATCTGATCAAGCATTGAAGAACTGACAACCTGACCAACAATATCCGCTTTCCCCCCAAGGCGGAGCGCATCCCTGTAGATATTAAGATACTTGTAAATCAGGTAACTTCCGCCATCATTGATAAACCGTTGCCAGGTCCGGTCCTCATCAAGCCCCAGATTCAGTTTGGAGAATACTGAATCAATTAGAGGTTCCAGATTTGGCAATGATTTTTTATCAACACCCTGAATTGCCGGTGTCATGGTACTTCCTTTTCCTCCCTGGATTGAACCGACACCCCTGATGAATGTGGGAAATTCTGTATCTCTTAACACAACATTACCATCATCAATAAAGGCAATAATGCCAAGTGGAAAGAGTAGCATACCGACAAGCATTAACACCAGACCATAGTTCATTCCAAGGAGGATCAGAAGAAATACAATTACAATAAGGATGGGGACAATTTTCTTTTCCATCCGGTGAATCATATTCTGTTCAGGTGATCCCTGAGGCAGTCGGTGAGTTCTTGGATCCGCCGGAACTGCCTTATACATTGTACCAATTCCAAGTATGGAGATAAAAGCGATGATGATGTATGAAGTCATCAATGTGCCCTGAATGTCCTCCGGTGCATAAATTGCAATAGAGATCATGATAATAATGCCAACCAGAGCACCTGAAAAGAGCATGGAGATGTATGCATCACCCCATTTTTTAAGCATTTCAATTCCCTGCTCAAAAGTGGATTTATACACATTTCTGGTTGTTTCAAGTTCACCAATCAGATAATCATTATCAGGAACTCCGGATTCAATGGCATTTGCATACCGGTTTATCATGGAAAAGAGCATTTCATTCTCTATTTTTTTTGCTACATTGACAAGTGCCTCAACATAACTGTATCCCCACCTTTTAACCAATATGTCAGCACGACGGATATATTTCGTCGAAACGTATTCCATCCGTGCACCGGTGTTTGAAAAGATCTCCGGACGGGACGCATCAGCAGTAATAATTGCTGCCATGTAGGTTAGCATAAAAAGAAGGTCTGAACCCATGTACTTGTCTTCAATAAAAAATTTGTACAATCGGGCTTTTAATGTAGCAAATGAATCCTCAAATGGAATTTTCCCTGCATTTGCGGCACGAATTTTGTCAAAAACACCATCAAGAACCATGCTATCAATAATCTATCGTGAGAAGACCCTGTTTTTTGAGCTTGGTAAGCATCAGAAAGAGTTCAATAAAATCAGTATAACCAGCCTTGTGAAGCCGTTCAAGGATTTTTGCTCTTTTATCTACTTCCATATAAATCATGGATTTTTTATGTTCAGGTATACCAAGCATGGTTGCAATCTTATTTTCAAGCAGGAAACTGGATCCTTTTCCGGTAAATTCATGAGTGTCCGTAACCGGATCCCAGGAGAAAACCTCAACAAAAGAAAAACCCCCACTCTGCGGATCATAGCCGACCAGTTCAGAAACGTTGAGTTGTCTCCGGACCATTGCTCCATCCGGTCGCCGGACAGCGCTCTGAATGACGACAAGGTTTAAGTTATCAATGAAGGTTTTTGGAATAAGAATGGGATCTCCGGTAAGACGCTGAATAAGTTTTTCAACCGTCGCAGCGTGAAACGTACTCATGACCGGGTGACCAGTCTGCATCGCACCAAAAGCGACGGAACCCTCAACTCCTCGGATCTCTCCGACCATGATCATGTTCGGCCGCTGACGAAGTGCAGCACGCAGCAGATCGAACATTGTTACATCCCCACCTTCTCCTTCTCCTTTCCCCTTACCCTTTGATACTTCTCTTGTCCAGTTCCGGTGCGGAATGATGAGTTCCGGAGTATCTTCAATGCTTACTATCTTTGACTCCGGAGAGATGAAGGTGGTAAGAGCGTTCATCGAGGTTGTTTTTCCGGATGCCGTCTCACCTGACATGAAAAGGGACATTCCGTTCTCGATGCATATCCAGAGGTATGCAGCAAGGGCATAACTACAGGTTCCGAATTCAACCAGTTTGGTTATGGAGATGACATCATCCATCGCTTTACGGATGGTGAAGTTACTTCCCTGACGGCTGATTTCAGTAGAGTAAACAATATTAATACGTGACCCGTCCGGAAGGGTGGCATCCACAATCGGATTACGGTATGTAATTGGACGACGGGACTTTTCAGCCAGTTTTATACAGAAATCATCCAGTAATTCTTCCTTATCAAACCCGACGACTGATTTCAGACCTTTGAAGATCTTGTGTTCAATGAAAATCGGCCCGAGTCCGTCACAGGTAATATCTTCAATAAAGTTGTCGGAGATAAAAGGGAACAAGATTCCCACATCAATCTTATCCCTGATCATCTGGTATTCAATTGCCTCAAATTCCTGGGGATTTACAATAATTCTCCCATCTGCGAGGTGAGGAACATCAGCAAATAATCTCTCTGCTCCTGGTTCTTCTTTTGCGGTAAGATCAGTTGCCAAAAACCCTTTTATTTTGTCACCAAAACCCTGAGGCCCTTCGATTTTTAGAAGAGACGGGTCGATTGCCTCTCCGGGTTTTTTCACAAACATAACCTGACGTAACAACCTTTTCAGGACTGCTGTCCGTTCTTCAGGAGTTACCGGATCTTCATCAAGGGCGTCCAGAAGGTCTACCAACCGGTATTCTATGGCCGGGAGCAATCTCCCGATGTTATGCATGAAGGAAGGTTCAATTGGGATGTAGAAGTTCCGGACATCATTTGGATCAAAAAAAATATGGATAAATATTGGTGGTTTAGCCGGATAAATCAGGTTTGGATCTTTTATCCCTTTCAGATCACGTTTAAGTTCGGAAAAAAAGAGTGGAATTCCAAACTCATCAACCGGAAAGATGTGCAGGTATTCTAGGAGGTGGGGGTAATTTTTTGCATATTCTTTTGCATTGGCCGGGAGCATTCGGAATAATGCACAGGATTCAGGATTTAATACACACTCCTCAGTATCATGACTCTCTGCCTCCTGAAAAGGTATCTTTCCCTGGATCTGCAGACGGGACATATTCAGACTTTTGCAACCGAGACAGGAATAATCTTCATTCCATAACCGGGATGTACTTCGAAACTTACAAGGTTACCGGTGGTTTTCCTGGCCCCTCTGACCTTAACCACTTCAAGGACCATGACGTACTTGTCACCCATCAGTTTTCTCATGAGGAGCAGGTGTGCATCACAAATAGATCTAACCCGGGTCAGCACCTCATCAGTAAATGCATAACTATGCATGGTGATGAGAATGGTTTTTCCCTGGTCACAGATGTTCTTTGCCTGGGTCAGGAACGAAAGGACCGATTCATTTGTGGTATATTCGGTAAAAATAGTCAGTGAATCGATGATTGCCACATCTGTATTACTGAATTTTACATGGGTGATAATCCTATCCAGGATATCGTTCATTGCATCCGGTGTCCACTTGAATTCCACCAGGTGACAGTGAAAAAGCCGGATATAACCCCAGGCAAAAAAATCAGAGATGTCAAGTGACATCGATTCCATCTGGGTCAGGAAACTTTTTGTCGTAAGTTCTGTAGAAAAGAGGTCTACCCGGAGGTTGTTATGCATACTTCCCCACATAAACTGCTGGGTCAGTACAGATTTTCCGGTATCATTTTCCCCTTCAATGAGAGTTAATGACCCTAATGGTAAACCATCTGCAATTTTTTTATCGATTTCAGCGTTTCCGGTCGTGAGGATCTTACGTTCTTCCTTGCCCAGGAGATCGGCAATATCGCCCCGTGTATCCTCGCCCCCCGATAAGTCTAATTCTGCCATGTGATGAATGCCCCTAAATAAATTGGTATTACTATGCTAATACGTGTTCTCTATTAAATTCAATCTTGTGTATATTTTTTAATCTATGTAACTGCACCTGATGCAGAAACCCCGTTCGGGGTTACAATTTTAACAAAGTTCGGAGTGTACGCAAGAGAAATTTCTGCCTGTACTATTTCAGAAGGGTCCCAAAAACCCTTATTAATAATATCCTCAGTAATGTCAAAAGTCGACAAATCAGTCAATGAATAACGTGATGTCGCTTTTGTTGCATCATTGGTTATAAAAAAATCAAAGCCGACATCGGTTTTCTTAAATGAGGTTGTACCATTATTTGAAATATAAAAGGTCAGAGTGCCTCCACTGTAAACAGGACTGGGATTAGCCATTGAGAGATCTGTCTGCTGAATAGAATCATGGATTAACGACATTTCACTTTGAGTATAAATCGTGGTCTCAGCGATAGTTAATATCCCTGTCGCAATTACATATCCGGCTAACAATATCAGAATAAGGCTCACTGCACCTGAAATGAGTGAAGATGCCATGATTAGTTATTCGTAGAGAATGCAATGGTTCTTCTCACACTGTTAGGTAAGGCAAATGAGAACGATATCTGATCTCCGGAATCGATGGTAGGACTTACAATGGTTATCTCTAATGTCTCACCAATATCCCAGTATCCATCATCTGTTGCTCCCATCAGATCATAAGTGAATCCACTACTATAAGTTCTCATAGATACCTGATTATCTACTCCAAAAAAGACATCTGAATTCTGAATCTCGCTTATTGATATACGATTTGCACCGACATTTTTTAGCCAGACCTTTACAGTATCTGGTGTATTATAGGCATACGTATTAATAATCCGAAAATCCGTCTTTAGTTTCTGCTCAGCCGACGACGAGACAGTCCCGAAGGTATCTCCGGCAGAAAATATCGCCGGAAGAATCGCGGTAATAAGGACTGCCGCCCCAAGGACAGCCCCTATTATCATTATTGATGATGATATCGCTTCGCTCGCCATACTGGCAGTTACTCACGGGAAGGAATATACTCAAACTCAGAGTCATCCTCTACCAGGTTATCTGTTTCCTCTATCCGTCCGGATGGCATGGTCATCTTCCGCTTTTCAATCAGCACATCAAGCATATCACGGTCAAGACCTGGATCTTCGGGCTGAAGAATGCGGTTGAGTTCATAGAGTGCAAGCACGAATTCATCGGCTTTCATCTCATGGACCTCTCCGATAGAGGGTGCCATGAGCCGGGCAATATCCTTAACCTGTTTGCAGTGCTCTTCAGAGATGTGACCCATCTCCTTATAGGACTCAAGCATAAGATCAACCCGGTCATGCCCATACCGTTTCACGTTGTTTGTCGTCCATTCAAACAGGCTGTAAACTTTTTGAATTTTCACCTTCTCACGCGGTTTTTTCTGTTTTACTGGCTCTGCAGCCGTGGCAGGCTGGGCAAACAACTGATTTCTGAGCGCTTCAAGCATTCCTTTCTCTGCTGCAAGAGAGGACAATGCTGATGAGACACTTGCTGCTCCCCCACCGATTCCGGCAGTAGTTCCCATATCCGGCTGACCTGACGGCTCAATTGCTTCTGGCTCCTCTGACATAGACATCGCCCCCTCATCTCCTGAAAAACCTCCGACTGTAGGTTCTTCATCATAATCATCAATATACCCCTCCATGGGAGTGGGTGTTGCGGTCTGTTGACCAACAAACTCCACCGGGTTCCCCTTTAACGCCTGAACGAGCGGATTTTCCGCATCATTCATACGTTCCCGTATATCGATGAGCAGGCGTTTAATCGAGGTTTTCAGCAGTTCAACTTCATCTCTTAGTTTGAGAAGTTGAATCTCCGGATCTTCGGCAGATGCCGAAGAAATGATGCTGTCTACCTGCGCCTGGTTGACTGGCATAATGATGTAATCATTACCATCAGAAGTATAAATACATTGTTTTGATTGGATAAATGATGATTTTTCAGATTTTTAAGACCATGCCGGGCGTTTTTTAATAGACAGCCTAATTTTTAACTTTTTTTGTTTCCAGCCGGAAATGATGAAAGAACCGGTGATGATCATATGGATATACTACAACCGTCGAAGAAAAGACCCTGGACATTCCAAATATATAAATGTGAAAAAACATCTCATCTCCACAACCCTTATTTCATATCATTCCAACCGGGTAATGAATGAAAATATTACTACCCGTCATCACTTTTCTGACACTATTACTTTTTGTCCAGATAACGTTTGCAGAAACAGGTGAAATGACCGCAGATGAACATTACCTCATGGGAAATGCATATTCATCCTTTGGTCAGTTTGATAATGCAACCATTGAATATCGTCGGGCGGTAGAGTTAAAACCTGATTTTACCGATGCATGGAGTAATCTTGGTTTTGCGTTAAACAGACTGGGAAGACATAATGAAGCGCTTTTAGCTTCAGATAATGCAACCAGGATTAATCCAAATGATGCAGATGCCTGGTATAACCGGGGGTACACCTTTGGAATGCTCAAACGATATAACGAAGAGATTGACTCATACAGGCAGGCTTTAAGCATTAAACCAAACTTTTCAAGTGCATGGGAAAATATGGGGGTTGCATATTTTGATCAGGGCAAGTATGAAGAGGCCATTAGTGCATTCAGAAACGAGACGGCATATGAACCTGACAATGCAATTGCTTGGTATTACCTGGGGACGGTCTATGAAAAAACCGAACAATTACCTGATGCGATTGGTGCATTTGAGAAAGCAATCGAGATTTCACCAAATCTTACCATGGTAAATAACCGCCTTAAATCGATTCGGAATAATCTTACCAGTAATTCATCAGAAAATACCACTCATGCAGGATCAGAAACCGGCGATTCAAAGAATATCTTATCCGGAATCCTGGATTTTCTCAAATAACTTTTATCCCACTGTTTTTCCAGTGAAAAACATTAGGAGAATTATCAGAACCGGCTGATGAATCAGATAAATTACGAGAGAATTTTTTCCTGCTGCAATGATGGGTAAAACCCATTTTGGCACTTCCGGATTCCAGGTTCTCAATTGATTTCCTTTAGGATACATGAGTTTTCCAATACATAATCCGAGAAGGAAAGGTGCAAACCAGGGAATAACCGGGGTATAATCAATCGACGTAAAACCTTCCGGGTTCATTCCTGTCCATGCCATCCATAATGGTCCGGAGGGTATGTCAAAATACAGCGGCACAATAAGCAGAATGCATGCAAGAACCAGATTTGTATAGAAGAACCGATGAAAAAGAGGGGACAAGATAAGCGCTAGTCCTATCAGATGCAATATACCAAATACCACATACCCTTCTCCGTGTAAAAACCACCAGGTAACAATGGTGATTCCAAAACCAATCAGGATTAGTTTTCCGCCACGGAGCAGAAACACCTCTACTTGTTTGTGAAAACCTGGAGTCTTTTCTGCTTTTAAATGTGCAGAAATGCCGGCGATAAGTATAAATAACGTTGCAGTGCTGATACCGAAAATTTTTAGAAAGCCATGATAAGGCGAAGGGCCAGGTAATCCAAAAAAATTCAGATCTACAAAGAAGTGAAATACGATCATCATGGCAATAGCAAGACCACGGCATCCGTCAAGTTCCGGATACCGGACCGGCTTTTCTGCCATGAATAATTCAGACCTGTGTCTTCCCACAGACCGGACAAAAACGTGCCAAACCCGGAATACGAACCCCGCAGTGAATGCAGAACCTGCTTTTTCCAGTACTGCTTCCCTCCGGAACCAGAGTTTTTCTTTCTAGAAATATGGGTGTAATCCCAGGTTTTTCGATGCAAATTTGCACTGAATCGTCTCCGGGAGCAGAAACGGATAAACGCTGATTCTGGACTGGTTGAGATACCGGTTCATTTTTTACCGGGATTTGAGGAGCCGGAACAGGCTTTGTTATGGCATCCGGAGGTAATGATGCCGGTTCAGGACTAAAAGCCGGCACAGACTCTGGAACTGGAACAGGTGCAGGCGCCTGGATAACTGGTTCTGGAACGGGCGCGGCCTGAATTGGTGCAGGAGGGGCCGGGACCTCAGGAGGCGCTTCTTTTGCGACATTGATGGGAGCAGGTTCCTGGACTACCTGGGAAACCGGCGGTACCGGAGTAACCGGAGGGACTTCCACCGGAGGAGAAGACAGTACCGGTTCAGACACCGGTAATGGTTCAGGCTCTGGTACTGGTTTTTCTTCAGGTTCAGGAGGATATCCATTGATTGCAGTAAACCATTCACGACATTCTGTTTCAGGTTCATCAATCAGTCCGGAAAAAACCAGTTTCATAAGACGGGTCTGACCACCGACTTCCATGGAAACGGCAAGTGACGGACGGTCTTTTTCATCCCGTTCAAACACTGCCCCCTGTATCATTGAAACGGGGATTTCTTTCGCGATAGTGCCGGCACTCTGCTTTGCACTGTCCATCAGAACCAGCCGGTCACTGGTCAGTATTGCAAGAAAACTATAGTTTTTTATCCGGATACCATCACAGTACCGGGTCATGCTTTCACCGATTTCAAGGATACGAAACGGATTAAACTTACCCCCTCCGGATTCTTCTCCGTCTCGACCACCCCTGATATTGTCCATGAATGACATTTACAAGAGCTCCCTGATAAGAGATGGTATCTGTGAAAGCCGGTCTGCGACCGGAACACCGGTTTTTTTAAGCCGCTCAATTTTTGCTACCGCGTCACCTTCACCACCAGTGACAATTGCCCCGGCATGACCCATTCTTTTTTCAGGAGGAGCAGTAGTTCCGGCGATAAATGCAACAACCGGAAGTTCAGCTGCACGTGCGCCCTCTTCTTCAAGGTTGCCACCAAGTTCTCCTAAAATTACCACCGCTTTTGTCTCCGGATCCTTTGCAAACTGTCCGAGTGCATCAGCAAAGGTCTGACCGATGATTGGATCACCCCCAATACCAACAATTGAACTCTGGCCGATTCCTGCTCTGGTAAGTTCATGCACAACTTCATACGTCAGGGTACCACTCCGGGAAATAACCCCGACCGGACCTCTGCTGGCAAGGTGGGCAGGCATGATACCCATGCTGATCTCTCCGGGTGAGAAGAGACCCGGACAGTTCGGGCCGATGACATTACAACCCCGGAACTCTGCATAGGTCACTGCTTTCATGACATCGTGGACCGGAATGTGTTCGGTGATGGCAACAACAAGGTCAAGTCCTGCATCCGCCGCTTCCATGATGGAATCCCCGGCAGCAGAGCCTGGAACGAAAAGGACGGCTGCTGATGCATCCTGATTTTTGGCAGCTTGTAGAATTGAATCATAAACCGGAACACCATGAACCTCCTGCCCGCCTTTTCCCGGAGTAACTCCTGCAACAACGCCTCTGCCACCAACGGACCTTGCATACTGGTTCATCCGGTCAATATGAAAAGAACCCTGGTTTCCGGTCGCACCACACACGATGACACCGGTTTTTTTATCGGCGTAGATCATGATGCTGCCTCCACTGCTGCTTTTACTGCTTCTTCCATAGTGTCCAGCATCAGATATCCTTTCGAAGAGAGGAGGGCCTTCCCTTCTGTTTCATTAGTCCCGGCAAGCCTGACAATAATCTTCTGACCAACTCCGGCCTCAATAATCCCTGCAGCAACCTCATCACACCGGGTGATACCACCAAGGAGATTGACAATAATGACCTTCACATCAGGCATTTTCCCAAGCAGCCTGACTGCATGGGCAACCCTGACCCGGTCAGCCCCACCTCCGACATCAAGGAAATTTGCAGGTTTTCCTCCCAGGTTATTGATGAGGTCAACGGTTGCCATGGTAAGTCCGGCCCCGTTTCCGATGACCCCGATATTTCCCGAGAGTTCAACAAAGGAAAAACCATAGGCATCTGCCTGGCGTTCACGTTCGGAAAGGTCACGGTTTTCTGTAATACCATGCCGGGCAAGGGCATTGTCATCAAGGATAATTTTCCCGTCCGCTGCATACAGCCCGTCAGGGGTCATGACCAGGGGATTAATCTCGGCAAGGATGGCATCCTGTGTCATGAAAACAGTATATAGTTTCTGGATTACCTGACCTATCTCTTTAGGAGCCCCGTTCAGGAGGTACCGGAGAGTGTACCCGGGAATCGTAGAGAGGAGAGGATGAACCATTGCCTTCCGGATTGCGTCGGGGTTTTTTTGTGCTACCTCCTCGATGTCCACCCCACCCTCTGTAGTGAAAAGAATCACCGGCGCTTTTTTAGACCGGTCAATGGTTATGGAAAGATAATACTCATGCTGAATGTTGAGTTTCTCTTCGATCAGGATCTCTTCAACCGGAACTCCTTTTATCTCTGCATTAAAGAGCTGTTCAACGGTTTTAGGAATCTGGTCATATTCTGCCATGAGAATCCCACCGGCCTTTCCCCTGCCGGCCACTTCTACCTGGGCTTTTACGACAGCTTCCCTGATAGCAGGGGTAACCATGAATTCAACACCTTTTTTTATGTGGAGTCCCCGGGGGATCCGTATTCCTGCTTTACTTAGTATCTCCTTTGCTTCGTACTCTTTCATTTTCATGACGAACCACCCGCACTTCCAAGTTCCTGGCCTCGTTTCATCGCTTTCAGATTGAGTTCTTCTGTTCCTTTCGGTACACTGTCAAGAATTGCTTTTTCAAGAGCCTTACCGGATATTACCGGAGTGGCACTGCTTAATGCTCCGAGCATGATGATATTTGCTACAATTTCGCGTCCAAGTTCCTTTTTGGCAACACCAGTTGCCGCAATTCCTACCCACGGGCAGGAAGGCCGGTCATGGACAAGGTCAGAGTCCAGGAGCATTACCGCGTCTTTTCTGGGATTTGACCCATACTTTTCAAATCCCTGCTGACTCATAATGACATACGTATCAGGGTCACGAACCTTCGGATATAAAATCGGTTCATCATCAATGATGACCGCACTCATTGACGCACCGCCTCTCGCTTCCGGACCATACACCTGGGTCTGCACGACATGTTTGTCATCGTAAAGAGCAGCAGCACGGCCAAGAATCACCGCAGACAGGATGATCCCCTGACCACCAAATCCGGAGAACCTGACTTCATGCCTCATCAGGCACCCCCATGACCGGACGTGCTCTCCGGACAAATTCACCTACCGGAAACGAATCTGCAGGCATATCCTGCCCGGATTTTTCCATGCTTTCCCATTTATCCTTCAGAATTGCATGAGCTTTCAGGTGGGTTATGTAATCAACCGGTTCACGGTATTTATTGCGTCTTCCATAAGATGTCGGGCACTGGCACCTGACTTCAATAAGGGAGAAACCAGGAGTATTTAAACCATTAAGCACCGCTTCGGTCAGTTGTTTTACATGAAATGATGTCCACCGTGCAACATAATTTGCACCGGCGGCAACAGCCAGATCAACCAGGTCAAACGGTGTCTCTGAAGCACCATAGGGGGTAGTAGTTGATGTTTTTCCGAGTGGTGTTGTGGGACTTCCCTGTCCGCCGGTCATCCCGTAAATATGGTTATTCATGCAGACAACCGTGAGATCGATATTTCTCCGGCATGCATGGATGAAATGGTTACCTCCGATTGCCGCAAGATCTCCATCTCCGGTAAAAACTACTACATGCAGGGAGGGATCTGCCATCTTTACCCCGGTCGCAAAGGCTATCGCACGACCATGGGTGGTGTGGAGTGAATCGGTCAAGATATATCCGGGAGCACGGGAAGAGCACCCGATACCAGAGAGAAATACGGTATTTTTCCGATCCCATCCCGTCATTGAGACCGCTTCCAGGACACAGTTAACTATTGTGCCGTTTCCACAACCAGCACAATAGATATGGGGAAGACGGTCAGCCCGGAACCACTCATCTCTCATGTGGTACTCTCCGCAATTTTGACTGCCTCGATAAGGTCTTCAGGAGTATGGAGTTCTCCACCAATCCGGCTTACTGGTATCACCGGGATTTTTACATGACGACCGACTTCACGAACTATCATACCAAGATTCATCTCAGGAACGATAAATGCCCGACATTTAGGGAACCGTTTCAGGAGTTCTTCAGGAAATGGCCATACGATCCGGAGTTGCAGGTATCCGGTTTTTGGAACCTTCCTTTTATCGACTACTTCTTTTACCGTCCGGACAGGTGCCCCGTAGCAGACAAAAACATACTCTGCATCTTCATTGACTATGGTATAATCGGCGATTTCATGCCGGGCATCTTCAATCTTTGAGACAAGTCTGCGAACAAGGGCATCATGACGGGCCGGGTTTGTAGTATCCGGGTATCCACGCTCGTCATGGGTAAGACCGGTCACATGAGTATATCTGCCGGTTCCAAAGGGTGCAAATCCCGGAACCCCGTCCGGGCCGGGAGTAAAGGGGAGCATTCCTTCCGGAAGAGTTTTCGGGCGTACTATCTCCACAGAATCAGGGATTTCTAACTTCTCCCGCATATGCCCGATTACTTCGTCTGCCATGAGAAAGACCGGAGTCCTGAACCGGTCAGCTAGGTTGAACGCTTTTGCAGTCAGGTCAAAACATTCCTGAACAGAAGACGGACACAAGGCAATGATACTGTAATCTCCGTGTGAACCGAACCTGACCTGCATCATATCCCCTTGTGCTCCCATGGTCGGCTGTCCGGTTGACGGACCTCCACGCTGAATATTTACCAGAACACATGGAGTTTCAGTCATAACCGCATACCCGATGTTCTCCATCATCAGAGAAAACCCGGGTCCTGAAGTCGCCGTCATGGAACGTGCTCCAGTCCATGCGGCCCCGATTATGGCAGCCATGGAGGCAATCTCATCCTCCATCTGGATGAAACATGAACCTTTTATCTTTGGCATTCGTGCAGCCATATGTTCTGCAACTTCGGTTGACGGAGTTATCGGATACCCACCAAAAAAAGTGCAGCCGGCCGCAAGTGCTCCCTCAGCACTTGCAATGTTCCCCTGCATGAATGTAATACGGCTAATACTCAATCACCACTTTCATCGGTTCATAGGGTTTTTCAGGTACCCATCGGATTGCCTGGTCCGGACAGATTAACGCACACACTCCGCATAATCTTCGTCCGTATAATTCCTGGAGCCGGCAGTTCGGGCACCTTTCAGGCCGGTCCAGTTCAGGAATATAAATCCCCTTGCGGTTTGGACGACTCCCCGGCCTGTAAATTTTGTATGGACAGACCATGGTACAGAGGTTACATCCTTTGCACCGGGACTCGTCAATCTCGAGTTTCATATTTCGGTCGTACTGGTTGGATACATACCCTGAAATACTTCATGTGCATGCTCATCAACCACGGCAAAGAGATCCCCGCCATGTGCATCCATTGCAACAGTTAGCGGAAGTTTATCAAGCTTGATTTCCCAGACCGCTTCGGCCATACCCAGGTCTTTATAATGAACCCCGGTAAGGGTCATACATGCAGCGGCAAGGTTGGCACATCCTCCGGTGAACGCAAAGTAAACAGCCCTCCCTTTAAGTTCATTCCTTACTTGTGCCGACATTCCGCCTTTCCCGATTAACCCGCGAACTCCGGCATCAAGCATGAACCCGGTCAGTTTGTTCATCCGGGCAGAGGTAGTAGGCCCGGCAACAACGATCCGGTTATCACTGATTACCGGACCGCAGTGATAAATAACCGCACCATCCGGATTAAAGGGAAATCCTTCCTCCTGTATTCGCATATGGGCCTCATCCCTGGCGGTGTAGACGGTCCCGGAAAGGGTGACCACATCTCCTGCTTTCAGATCAAGGATCTCATCACCGAGCGGTGTTTTCAGGTGTTTCATATGATAACCTCCTCACTGGCTCTCCGGGCTGCCCAGCACTGGATATTCACCGCCACCGGAAGAGAAGCGGTGTGACAACCGGCAGTTTTTACTTTTACTGCAAGACAGGTGGTATCTCCGCCAAGACCCATGGGCCCAATACCAAGCAGGTTTACCTTGTCACAGATATCCTGTTCATATGAGGACATGCAGGATACCGGTTCTAACAATGCTTCTTTTGCAAGAGATGCAGCAACATCAAATGTACCCCCAATACCGACACCAAGGATAACCGGAGGACATGGACGCCCACCTGCTTTTAGCATGGTCTCGACCACAAACTTTACGATACGATCCTTTTCAGAAGGATTCATCATCCTAATACGGGAGACATTTTCTGATCCTGCTCCTTTCGGAAGAGCAGTGATGGTAAACCGCTCTCCAGTGGTCACATGAACCGGAGGCATCATAAGTCCGGTATTTGTTCCGGTGTTCTCCCGGCTTAAGGGATCTACAAGGTTAGGCCGGAGTGGAACTTTGGTTGTAGCAGCACGGATACCCGCATGAACTGCCTCTTCCATCTCCCTGGTCCATGAAAGACCAGGAGGAATGGTCACATAGATTACCGGAATGCCGGTATCCTGGCAGAGCGGCGCCAGCCTCTCTTCTGCAAGACGAATATTTTCCAGAATATTTTCAAGTTCCTGTTTTGCTACAGGACTTGACTCAGTATTTCTGGCACAAAGGAGCCGGTCCTTTACATCATCGGGAAGATAGATTTCAGAATTCCGGACTGCATTATATGTAGCATCAGAGATTTTTTGTAATAATGCCGGATCACCTGAACCAGACATGAATTACATATCTGTATGATAGCGGTAAAGAACTGATGTGATGAACCAAAAAAAGAACAGGAAAAGAAGTTATGATTCCTGTTTCATCTGTATTTCAAGATGGGTAGAAGATGGGAGTTTATGACCACCATGACGGAGGGCATCCTTGATCTTTTCAACACCTGCCGGGGATGAAAACACAGAAAAGATCTTCTGGTTCTGCTGGACACGTGCTGCAGTGCCGACTGCCTTACCAAATGCAAGGCGCATACCCTGTGACACACGGTCTGCACCTGCGCCGGTTGCCTGCTTGTTTTCACGCAGAACATGATGAGGATAGGTCCGCAGTTTGAGGTGGTAGTTCATACGCCCCAGTTCCTTGTTCAACTTTCTGTTAATGCTCATACGGGCTGCTTCGAGAGCAGAGTGCCGAATCTGGCAGCTCTCGTTGACAACCAGGGAAACTTCCATTGGAAATTCGCTTGTCAGGTTCCCCATGTCAAAGTGGACAACCTTAACACCAGGGATACCTCCCATATATTCCTTGCGAGTATAGGCCTTTTTTGCAAGGTTTCTGTACATGCTGTTTGGTTTTCTGACCATGAACCCGAACTCCTGTATTGATTTGTGCTTTTATAAATTGCCGGATTTGCACTTAATCCTTTCTTCCTTACGTTCATCTTCATCTATCATCTCAAGCAAAGAACGTCTGAGATCGATGAATTCCTTGTTGGTCCGATCCCTCGGACGCGGAATGGAGATGTTGATGATCTCCCGTATCCTTCCAGGACGAGGGGAGAGAACCACAACCCGGTCTGATAAAAAGACCGCTTCATCACAACTATGCGTGACAAACAGAATAGTCTTCTTTTTTGTCCCCCAGATGTCAAGCAATTCACACTGCATGTGATTTCTTGTCTGGGCATCAAGTGCCCCGAACGGTTCATCCATTAAGAGGAGGTCAGGGTCGGTTGCGAGAGCACGGGCTATTGCAACTCTTTGCCGCATTCCTCCGGACAACTCGTACGGGTAACTCTCTTCAAACTGAGTGAGTCCGACAAGTGCGATGAATTTTTTTGCAATCGAATACCGCTCCTCTTTTCCGATACCCCTCATACGGAGACCGAATGCCACATTGGTCAGTACATTCTGCCAGGGGAATAGAGAGTACTCCTGAAATACCATCCCGACTTTCTGACCCGGACCGGTGATGAGCTCCCCATCTACCCTGACTTCGCCGGAGTTGGCAGTGTCAAGCCCGGCAATAATTCTGAGCAGAGTTGTCTTTCCACATCCGGACGGCCCGACAAATGAGACAAATTCATCGTCCGCAATGGTAAGGTTCACATCAGAGAGAGCAACAACGCGACCTCCATCATCCCGGGTAAACTCCCTGAAAAGGTTTGTTATCTCAACCCGGCCCATCAGTTCACCTCCCCTTCACGCCACTTCAGAAGTGTCCTGTTCATCGCATACCTGAAGAGATAATCAATAATAAGGCCGACAAATCCCAGGATCAACATATACACCATGACATTGTCCATCTGGTGGAGGTTGTAATACCACCATATTTTCTGTCCAAGACCAAATTTTGAAACTCCAAACATCTCGGCTGCCACAAGACACATCCATGCTACCCCGCTTGCAACCCGAAAACCGGCTGCAAGATGTGGAAGAGCAGCAGGAAGGGCAATATGCCGAATCAATGCAGCATTACTCGTGCACCCAAGCATTTTTCCTGCCTCGACAAATATCCGGGGAATATTTCGAAACCCCTCGTAGGTATTTATCAGTACCGGAAAAACCGAGCCAATAAAGATGACAAAACCCGCTGCCAGATCAGTCAGCCCGAACCAGACAATTGCAAAGGGAATCCATGCAAGTGGCGGGATAGGACGAATAATTTCAATGATGGGGTCCAGGAACCGGTTCGCCCGCGGAAACCATCCGATAAGGATGCCCAAAGGAACCCCGACAAGTATGGATAAACCAAGGCCGATGAAGAAATGAACCATACTCACCAGAAAATCCATTGAGAGGGTCCCAACCGAGAGCAGTCCAAAAAACGCAAAGACCACATCGGTAAAAGACGGCAGAATAAACCGGTTCTGGACTATCACATCTGCTAATATCTGCCAGATTATCAGCACTACTGATATTGAAAAGACAATATAGCCAGGGGATCGGGATCCCGAAAGATTTCCTTTCATTCCTTATCTCACAACGTGCCGTGAACAGGCACAGGTAATCAGTATACTGAGGTTAGAGAAAAAGAAAAGGTATGGGTTCAGCGTTACAGCTTACCCCAGAAGGTAGTATCAAAGAGATCATCTGCAGAAACAGGTGTTTTGATATACCCGAGAGCGACCTGATCGGTTGCGTAATTAGAGACAGATTCCAGGATAATGTTTGGATCAGATACCCATTTTCCATCCCATTCTTCAAGAGACTTGAGAATGATTGGCGTTTCCATGGAGGTCATCTCATTCATGTATCCGGCTGCTTCTTCCCAGTGCTCATTATTATAATCGGTCGCCTGCTGGTTAATTCTCAAGACTTCTTCCACTATCTCCGGGTGTTCCTTGATCATTTTTCCGCTTGCAACAAGAACACAGCATGCATGGTTCGGACTCATCTCACCAGACTGAACGATGATTTTTCCTGCTCCAGCTTCTTCGATGGTTGTTGGTGAAGGAGCGGGGAGGAAGACTGCATCAACTTTTCCGGCCATGATTGCAGTGGTTGCGTCACCAGGACCCATTCCAACAATCTTAAGGTCTTTTTCTGTATCAATTCCCTGCTCTTTCAGCCAGGTGCGCAGAATTGTATCCTGGATTGTTCCTGCCGGGAATGTTGCAATGGTCAGACCTTTCAGATCTGCCGGAGCAGTATAATTCAGACCGGTCTTCAGAACGAGTGATGACCCCTGGGTCTGGACAGCGCCGATGATCTTCCCGTCAAGTCCGGTGGCAACGGCGGTTACAAACGGTGCAGAACCAACATAGGCAAAGTCAAGATCTCCTGCGAGCATTGCCTGCATTTCAGGAGCTCCTGTCGGGAAACTGAAGGCTTTTACTTCTTTTATTCCCATTGGAGCCAGGGTTTCATTATACATGCCCTTGCTGTACGCGGTCATGAATGCCATCTGATGCGTACTTGGCTGATACCCGACATTAAGAACTGTTTTTTCTCCGGTTGTGGTTTTTTGATCTGCAACCGGGGCTGTTTCCTGAGTGCCGGTACATCCGCACAGAAGTACCAGACCAGTGATGAGAAAGAGAGAAACAATGAACCATATGTTCTTCAACACAATCACCTGGACTAAGGTAGGAAATACTTCTTTTTAAAGTACCTCAAATGAGGTCGATATAAATCCTTTAAGGGCATTTTTTCTGATTTTTGTGCCCTTTTTGTATAATCGTAATCGGACGAAATCATATCAATGAGTTCTTCGGATGCCGGCATTACTCCGGTGGGCATTAATGATCCTCAGAAGAAAGAAGTACGGGATTATGACCAGAGATGTCGTCAGAAAGGCACGGCTCTCCGGGAAGAGAACTGAAGATATCGAATCACTCCTCTCTTCCATGGAGGCGGACAGGAATATTGCTTCTTCAGATGTTCTGGTCGATATGGCGCATCTTTTGATGCTGACCAGACAGAAGGTCGTAAGTGAGGTACATGCTAAAACCCTGATGCGGGAACTTCTTATGATGTACGAATCCGGAGTCCCTGCCGATGCATATGATCCTTCTTTTGAGGATATTCATGCAGGAATTGAAACCATCCTGACACGAAAGACCGGAGGGGATGCAGGAGGCAGACTGCACATCGGCCGGTCACGCAATGACGAGGTTGCCACCTGTCTTCGTATCCGGACAAGGGATACTGTTCTTGACCAGCTTGAGGCACTTGCACGACTTCGGGAAGTGCTGCTTAACGTTGCATCAGAGAATGTAACATCTGTGATGCCCGGATTTACTCATCTGCAGCATGCACAGCCGGTTACCCTGGCCCACCATCTGCTTGCGTATGAGCAGATCTTTGCACGGGACTTTGACCGGCTCATAGAGGCCCTTTTCCGGGTGAATTATTCTCCTCTTGGATCTGCAGCACTTGCATCAACCGGCTATCCGCTGGACAGGGAATTTACTGCTGCACTCTTAGGCTTTAACGGATACATGGGCAACTCCATGGATGCAGTTGCGTCGCGGGATTTTGCCGAGGAAGTACTTGCCTGCGACACGATGCTCATAACACATGTTTCCCGGTTTTGCGAAGAATTGATCATCTGGAGTTCGTCATTTGTCAGGTTTGTCACCCTTGATGACCGGTACTGCTCCACGAGTTCCATTATGCCACAGAAGAAAAACCCGGACGTTGCAGAGATTTTAAGATCACGATCCGGGACACTTCTTGGGAGTTTTGTATCAGCAGTCACTATCATGAAAGGACTGCCCATGGCATACAACCGGGATATGCAGGACCTTAACCCCCACCTCTGGCGGGGAATCATTGACGTGAGAAGAGACCTGGATCTCCTGGCCGGGATGATTGCAACGGCAGAATTTAACCTCAGCCGTATGGAAGAGGAAGCGGGAAAGGGTGGAAGCACCACAACTGAACTGGCTGACACCCTGGTAAGGGAGTATAATATTCCTTTCAGAACTGCTCACCATATCGTGGGAAGAGCGGTAAAAGAAGGGGCACTGGACCTTGCAACTCTTGACAGGGCAGCAGAAGAATTCCATGGAGAAAGACTCTCTTCACTCGGCCTTACCCAGGAAAAAATAACATCCGCTCTTTCGGTGACAAGATCCCTTTCAGTCCGGAATCTTCCCGGAGGACCTGCTCCGGAGATGGTCAGTTCTTCACTTCAGGACAGAAGAGAAGTACTTGCACAGGACAGGGAACTGGTTTTGGATAAGAGAACAAAGATTACAGAATCAATTCAGGAATTAATCACACAGGCACGGAGAATCGCACAATTATGAATGAAAAACTGGAAACAGGAGATATCGTCAGATGCACCCTGAAGGGATGTACCTGCGAAGGCACCTACATTGCTACCCGTGAAGGGATGGCAACCGTAAAACTGACATCAGGATACAATATCGGAGTACCGCAGGATGCACTGACAAAGACCGGATCATCAGAGATGGCCGAACCACAGATCACCGAAATACGTCAGAAGAGTGACCTTCCCCTGATATCAATCGTTTCAACCGGTGGGACCATCGCAAGTAAGATAGATTACCGGACCGGGGCAGTAACCAGCCAGTTTCGGGCATCTGATATCCTGAATGCTATTCCCGGCCTTGCAACCATTGCTCAGTTCAGGGCAGTCCAGCTCTGTAATATCCTTTCAGAAAATATGACTCCTGCCATCTGGCAGCAGCTTGCACGGGCAATTCATGATGAAATAAAAGCAGGAGCACAGGGAATTATTGTGACACACGGAACTGATACGATGGCATATAGTGCGGCTGCGGTCAGTTTTATGCTCAAGACCCCGGTGCCTGTGGTCTTTGTCGGATCCCAGCGATCTGCTGACCGGCCAAGCAGTGATAATGTCATGAACGGGATGTGTGCAGCCGGAGCAGCCCTTTCCACTCTTGGCGAGGTTGTTGTTGTCATGCACGGATCAACAAGCGATGATTTCTGTGCCATTCACCGGGGAACCAGGGTCAGGAAGATGCATACATCACGGCGTGATGCATTTCAGACCATTGGAACTGAAACTCTCGGAACTGTTTCGTACCCCGCTCTTGAAGTTACTCTCAATTCAGGGGCTGTCAGGAGAGGTGCTACGGAACTTTTCCTGAAGGAGAAGCTCGAAGAAAAGTGTGGTATTGTCTGGTATTATCCGGGCATGTCCCCGGACACTCTTTCGGCATGGAACGGCTACAAGGGAATTATCCTTGCCGGAACCGGTCTTGGGCACTCGGGTACTGACTTCATTGCCCGGATCAAGGAGATGCATGCAGCAGGAACCGTGTTTGTAATGACATCCCAGTGCCTGAACGGAAGGGTCTGTGACCGGGTGTATGATACCGGAAGAGATCTCCTTGGTGCAGGAGTCATTGAGGGAGAAGACATGCTTCCGGAGGTTGCTCTTGTGAAACTTATGTGGGTACTTGGAAACAGCAAAAATCCGGATGAAGCGAGGGAACTGATGAAACAGGATCTCGCTGGCGAGATGACACGGAGGTCACGGGTATGAGTGACGATTATCAGGCTCTCGGGCTTATCGCCGGTATTGAGATCCACCAGCAGCTGAATACAAAAGAGAAACTGTTCTGCCGGTGTCCGACCACGATCCGGGAGACTGAAGATTCAACCGGGGAGTTTTTCCGGTACCTCCGGGCAACAAAAAGTGAGATGGGTGAACTTGACCGGGCTGCTGAAGAAGAGATGATGCAGGTCAGACAATTTCGGTACCTGACTTATGATACCACCTGTCTTGTGGAGAATGATGAGGAACCTCCGGCCCCGCTCAATAATGAGGCCCTTGACATCGTCCTGACAATAGCAAAGGTCTGCGGTATGACACCGGTCCCTGAGATCCATACGATGAGAAAACTTGTTATCGACGGGTCTAACACCAGCGGTTTTCAGCGTACTGCTCTTGTCGCAATGAACGGAACACTTCCCGGAGGAGCGGAGATAGAGACCGTCTGTCTGGAAGAAGAAGCAGCACAACGGATTGAAGATACCTTCTTCTCACTGGACCGTCTTGGAATCCCGCTCATTGAGATCACCACCAGTCCCTGTATGCATACTCCGGAAGCAGTCCAGGAGACCGCAGCACAGATAGGGATGATCCTCCGGTCAACCGGAAGGGTCAAACGCGGGCTTGGAACTATCAGGCAGGACATCAATATCTCCATCCGTGAAGGAGCACGGGTTGAGATAAAGGGAGTGCAGGAACTTGACCTCATCGCTGAAGTCGTCAGGAGAGAGGTGCAGCGTCAGGTCGCTCTCCTCGAAATCAGGGAAGAACTTAAAAGACGGGGAGCCTCAATAGAGAAGACTCCGGTTGATGTGACAGCTCTCTTTGCCGAATGTGGCAGCAGAGTCCTTAAAAAAGCCCCGATGATCCTGGGCATCAAACTGAACGGATTTGCCGGACTTGTCGGCCGTGAAATTCAGCCCGGACGCAGACTTGGGAGTGAGATGTCTGATTATGCCAAGAAGTGCGGAGTTGGCGGGCTTTTCCATACCGATGAACTTCCGGCTTACGGAGTCACCGAAGAAGAAGTTGCAAAACTAAAGGCTGCACTCTCTGCTGAGGAACAGGATTGTGTCATCATTGTTGCAGACAAACCGCAGCGGTGTCAGTGTGCAATGAAACAGATCATCAGAAGGGCAGAGATGGCTTTTGAAGGAGTGGCAAAAGAGACCAGAAAGATGCTCGAAGGTGGGTCAACTGCTTATATGCGACCGCTTCCGGGAGCTGCCAGGATGTATCCGGAGACCGATGTCTTCCAGGTCAGAGTTACCAGAGAACGGTTCGAAGCCCTCGAAGTTCCGGAGATGATTGATGACACCATCTCCCGGTATCTGAAAGACTATGGTCTTACAAAGGAAGTTGCCAGGCAGATGGCGTATTCAGAACGGAGAAGTGCCTTTGAAGAGGCAATTGCTGCAGGGATAAAACCGGCCCTTGCAGAACGTGCCTTTAACTCTACACTTCGTGAACTCAGCCGTGAAGGTGCACAGGTAAGCCGGATTGATGATGAGGATATCGGGAAAATTCTTCAGTCCATTCAATCCGGAGATGTTGCAAAGGAAGCACTCTCCCCAATCCTCAAAGCGCTCTCCGAAGGGAAGTCTCCGGATGAAGCCTGTGCAATTGCAGCTCCAAAAGTTTCTGAAGATGAACTTGCAGCCATCATCAGGCGTATTGTTACTGAACGATCTGACTTCATCAAAGAGCGCGGAAATGCAGCAACAGGCCCGGTAATGGGCATTGTGATGAAAGAAGTGCGGGGATCTGTAGATGGAAAGATTGTAAACCAGATACTCCGCGAGGCCATATCCCAGGTTCTCAATACACCCTGAAAGTTTGATGAATATTAGGCAATCTTTAATTGATGATAACAGGCAATAGTACAGGCATTCGCGAGGTGCAATTATGGGCAAGACAGGAACCACGGAATGGATGCAGGTAAAGGGAAGCAAGGGACAGATTCGCCTTGTTCCAAAGAAGGAGTCCACGGCAAAGAAGCCGGGTCCTAACCAGCGATTCAAAGCACAGACAACTATAAAGAGAATGGAACGAGCAGCAGGACGTGGCGGCAGAGGCGGTCGTGGCGATATGCGTGGCGGAAGCAGAGGCGGCCGCGGTGGCCGCGGCGGAAAGGGAGCAGGACAGGCTCAGCCACTTCGGGTCATGGCTGCCCGGAGAAGAATGGGACGTCCGAAAGTTTCCATGCTTGGCCCGAAACAGCGCTCGAAATAACCTAATACCCGTCTCTCTTTTTTCCCCGGTTATTATCCCGCACGATGATAGGTATAGGATAATTTCAGGGGTAACCGGAGAGAACAGGGCATTGCCATGAAATGCGGCATGAGGATACTTTTCTGGAATAATACCTCTTACAGACAAAAAGACCAGTAACTTTTACTCTTATGGTCAGTATGTATTATGGACAAAAAAGGTGCCGTTTCTGCATACCAGTATGGTGAACGGGCTAAATCTGAATTAATCATCGCTTCACAACTGGTAACGGTGCTTTCAGGTCTCAAAGATGCTGAACGCACCGGCGGAAAAAAGATCGTCCTTCAGTGCCTTGAATCAGTCCGGATAGAACTTCAGTTTGCTCTCCGGGCAACTAATAATCAGGAATTTCAAAAGTCAATCGACAACCTGAACCAGGCTATCAGTCTTGTTGAGAGTAATGATTATGATCAGGCAATGAAGAGTATCGGAGCTGCTGTCAGTAATAGTACAACGGTTGCCATGATCGCCTGGCAGGAACTTGAAAAACATGAATTTATTTAGAATGAAAAGGCTAAATAAAACTTCTTTTCACAGGTAAATTGCCCATTGTATAAGGCATTCAAGATTACAATGAGTTCATTTTTTCACAGAAGAGCCATTCATCAAAGACAAAGTACTTTTGTGATACTATTATCGTATTTCATTTTCAATATGTCTTAAGTATATATGGCTAAACCAATTGAACTCGGACTTATTCTTGATGGTGAAGATGCACTCACCTTCCATAGGTACATACGTAATCCCACAGATACCCCTGAAGGTAAGAAATTACTGTTGGAAGCCTATGAAGAGGCGAAAAACTCCTATCTTAAATGAAGATATCAAAAGAAGAACTCACCTTTTCGATTCTTTCATCTGATGATGATCTTTCCGGTTTTAGTTGTTGTGAGAAAGATCTTGAAGGTTTTTTAAAATATGATGCACTCGACAGTCAAAAAAACCGGATATCAGTGACTCATCTGGTGTATTGGGATAAAATATTGGTGGGTTTTTATACCCTCATCTCGGATAGCATTGAAGTTCGTGGAATTCAGGAAGATGATGGAATTCGCGGATATCCATATTCACGATACCCTGCTCTAAAAATTGCGCGACTTGCAACTGATGATCGGTTTAAGAAAAGGAATATTGGTAAAAACATGCTACTTAAAATTCTGGTAACCGCGATTAATTTATCTCACCATGTTGGATGCAGGATTTTAACCGTTGATGTGAAACCGGGTTCTTTTGGTTTCTATGAAAAATACGGGTTTACCCGGACCATTAGAAAACAATCAGATTCAATTCCGATGTATCGGGATTTTCATCGTGCCTTAATAGAACAATCATAGTATTAGTACATCTGATCTCAAGAACCGGACCAGTTTTGTTCAGATCTTCCGGGAAAGATATTCCAGAATAATTAATTCAACACAGAATGGAGAATTATTTTTTGGAAGTGAATTTAGTTTCTTGTAAAGATGGCATTATCTATCTCTACAGCCCTTTTTTCATCCCTGAATTTATCCATCCGCTCTCTAATGCAATAAAGATCTGATCCATATTTTTAGAAGGCCATTGCTGAAATTTTTAGATAAGCCTTCTTTTCCGATTATTAAAAATAAGGAAGAGTTCACCAGATAAACTTCCGTTTTTAAGTTTTATCTAGAAAAATTTGTTACGTTTTTACTGAATAATTTTAGGAAAATGTTAGAAAAAAGGAAAACGATTAATGAAATAATTCACTATTTCAGTTTTCACCGAATCGAATTTCTCCTTTAACGGAGCCAAAATCAATGATAACTCCATCTTGAAGAAGTGCATTTTTTTGTGGTGGAACATCCCCTGTTTTTCCATCTTTAGATAATACAATCCAATTTTGCTCAGTAAGGTTTTGAAGACCATATAATTCTAAATTCGGATGCTTAGAAACCTTGGCAATTGGTGTTGTAACATCAAAACTGGTTGGATTCAGATGATGTAAATAGAGATAAGTATCTGAATTTAGAAGGGTAACTCCATTCATTCCAATTTTGATTCTTGGAGGAATGTTAAGAGGAGTATTACACTGCCAGCAATTTTTCATAGAGGCTGAAGAATTTTTAATCATACCTGGATCAAAAAAAACCTGACTACCACAATGTGAACAATAAAAAATTGAGTCACGCAATTCAATCAAAGCGCTTTTCCATTCATTCTCCCTAACACGTCCATTTTCAGGATTGAAAAGCCCTTCAGTGAATGACTTGATAAAATACTTTTTTATTGAATTTGGATAGAGGTTCCAGAACATTATTGCATTTTGATGGATTGCGGGGTCCGGTCGATTTGCATCATTATCAGGATCAAAAATGAATAATGCTTCAGAGCCATGGATTTTCTTTTCAACTTCAGGATCCCAGCATTCAGTTTGAGATTCTCTGATTCCATTTAATGGATGAGAGATAAATAGCAAATGAAAAAGAAGGACAGATAGTGAATAGAGATCAGTATTACGGTTTGGGAATGTTTTTCCCATTACAATCTCAGGTGCAATAAAACCTGCAGTTCCTCCAATGCCTGAACCGTTTTGAGAATTATTATAGCAAATATTGTCATTATCACAAATAAGAATGTTTCCTGAAATTGAATCAAAAAATACATTTCCCAAAGATATATCTCGATAACATAATCCCTGAGCATGTAACTTAGAGAAACTATCTGCAAGATTGAAAGATGCTGTAATGATAGAATAGAATGTGGGATTTATTCTCCTTTTTACATAATCAATAAGGTTTGAAAAATTTTGAGGTCGTAATGGCATAATGTAACCAAAAGAAGAATCTCCGGGTTTTTGAACCAGATCAATTGGCCATAAAAAAGTTTGATTCGGTGAACCAATCTCAATGAGATTCTTCAAATTTTCCATATGTCCGGGAGTGGCAAAGTTACCTTTAGTATAATACTTAAGAGCCCATTTTTTCCTGCCTGATTCAACTTCATAAACCTGACCTTGTCCTCCCTCTCCTATATATTCTTTAATAACAAGGGCAATTCCGGATTGCGAAGTGATTATATCGCCAATGTTAAAACATTGATTATATGTCATGATATTACTCTTTTACAACAACTAATGAGTATAACAGTATTAGTAATTTAATCATTTTTTTGTAAGTTAATGAAGGGGACATAAGAAAACTTTGACTCAATTTCAACGACTCCATACATTAAGATAATCGTGTTGAATACCTAAAAAACTGAGTAAAAAAAATCTAAAAAATCTATAACTATATATCAAGAAAATTTAAAAAAAATTAAAACTACCTCCGACGAAAATTTTTCAGGCTGGCTTTTTTACCAAATGAATTTCTCAAATATTAAATTCAAAAATTACTCGAATATAAGAATTATGCAAAATAGTAACAGAATTCTTTTCAATTACATATTTACTTCATGGAAAAAAATGCCTCATTAGGGCAACAAAAAAGTGCATAAGAGTAAAGACAATTATAATAAAATCTGACATTTTAGCATTATTTTTAAATTTAAAGTATAATATACCCAATATGCCTAAAGACGATATAAATCACAACTTATTTCTAATAAATTACTAAATCTGATTATATGTCTAATCAGCTCAATATGCCAGGCGGTCAACTAGCAACGCGACCACTTCATTTTTATTGGGTATGTGATGTTTCATCGTCTATGAAAGGTAGGGGGAAAATTGAACAATTGAATTATGCTATTCGTGAAGCTCTTCCCCTCATGAAAAATGTTGCAACCCAGAATCCTAATGCCCAGGTATTTGCGAGAACTCTCGCCTTTGGTAGTGGAGCAAAGTGGATGAATTCCTCATTGATTCCGATTGAACAATATTCATGGACAGATCTATCTGCAGATGGAGTGACAGACATGGGTGCGGCATTAAAAACGATTGCAGAAGAACTGAAGGTACCTCCAATGCCAAAGCGCGCTTTACCACCAGTTATTGTCCTCATATCTGATGGTCATCCAACTGATGATTTTGATAAAGGATTACGAGCATTAATGGGGGAGTCTTGGGGAAATAAGGCTGTGAGGATAGCCATTGCAATTGGAGCAGATGCAGATACAGACGTACTCCGAAGATTTATTGGATTTGACGAAATTGCATTGCTGAATGCAAGTAATCCTCAACAGCTTATTAACTACATCAAATGGGCTTCAACAGAAGTGCTTCAATATGCCTCACGGGAATATTTTTCACCAGATCAAACCTCCGACTCAACTCCTGCACTATCATCTCAAAAGCCCACTCTTGATGTACCAACCTTTAAACCACCACAAATTGGTCCTCCCAACCAGATTAATACCTCGAATACTTCCTATAATGACCTGGTCTGGTAGGATTTCTAAAATATGCATAATATGTGGAGAATAATCGCTGATTCGGTAACAGGACATTCACATATCCGGAAGAATCGGCCTAACCAGGATAACGGGGGATTAAAACAAGATAATAATGGATATCCTCTGATTGGTGCAGTTGCAGATGGTCATGGAGGAAAAGACTATTTCCGAAGTGACCGGGGATCTGCATTTGCTGTCGAAGTCGCAATCAGAGTTCTATCCCGGTTTGTTGCACAGGAGCCAACACTAGCACGCTCACATTTCAGCGAGATGATCTGCAAGGAGATCGTTTTAGAATGGAGACGAGAGGTATTATTGGATATTCAAAAGTATCCGTATAATGATAATGAATGGGTAATAATTGAAGAGGGAAAAAAAGGTCTTAAGTTTAATACTCCGGTTGATCCTGACTACTCACAAATCCGCCCATATGGATCAACACTCCTTGCAACGTTAATTACCAATGAGCAGAGTATTTTTTTCCAACTTGGTGATGGCGATATTATCATCCATTCACCAGATGGATCATTTTTTCAGCCCATTTCTCCGGATAAAAGTATCACAGGTAATGAGACGCATTCCCTTTGTATGCATGAATCCTGGAGGGACTTTAAGGTCAAACGGTTAGATTTTATCCCTGACTTTATCATGCTATCTACTGATGGATACACAAATTCATTTATCGATGAGGAAGGTTTCTTCACCGCTGCACGTGATTTTTATTCCTACATTTTTAAGGCTGATGACTTTGATGCAGGAGTGCACTCAATCGAATCAAATATCCATCAATGGTTAACTACAACCACCCAGAAAGGAAGTGGGGATGACATTACTCTTATCATTATGGCCCAGGATCCGGAAAGAGAGTCGAATATCAACAGAAAAGAGTTGAACGAGGAAATTTTTATTATAAATCCGGTTACTCCGGAGCCTCATAGTTATTCGTTTTTGGTACCAAAGGAGACAATTCAATCTCCAGAACCTCATGATGAAGTACCTTTGGAGATTCCAGTTAATCCTGTTGAACAAAAACCGGATGTTATTGAAGATAATCCCATAAGAGAGCAGGTTCAAAAAAAAGAAACATTAAAAAAGAAGAAACGTATTTCAAAAGGAAAAATGTTCATTTCCACCATTAGTATTTTGATTCTTTGTGTTTGTGGAATAGGTTTGATCCAATCCGGGTTTTTTGCTCCTCAAATTACCTCCATGATATCACCAAACTCCTCTGAAGTTACAAATAATTCATCATTCGTGGATTATAATTTTACAAATTTTCCAATTCCGGTTATGAACGAATCAAATTTCTCGAATTTGAGTTCCATACATCAAATACAAGAATTTCATAACAACTCTTCCAGTGTGATATTCGAGAGAGTAAATAATTCAACTCAATTTAATAGTAGTTTTCAGGATTTGAATAGGTCATCTAATGAATCTTATGGTTTTTTACCAATGAATAAAAAGGCTGATTCAACGAATATTATTCCAACAATTAACCATACGATTGAACAAAATTTTCGAAATAACTCTTCAAAATCCACCTAAATATTTGCTGTGAAGTGATAATATGGATCCATTAAACCAGAGTATTCAGATTCTTAAGGACATTATTGTAAAATACGGTCCTCCTACTGAGTCAAATATTAGTATGTACAAAGGACTCATGCAGGATCTTTTGGTCGATTATCCCCGTGAGTTAAACCTGTTAAAATTACCCTTGGAACAGGGTTTGGTTTTCAGACTGATGAAAGAGGGTCAACAGACTCCGTTTGATATTCTGTGTAATCAGCTGGTGACCTACCTTCACACGAATTTTGGTATTGATATTAATGCAGCCACATGGGCAATTGAAGGTTGGGGCCAGGCACTTGGATTATATCAAAAACAACCATGCGTTGCGGATTTTTCTATAACACCAGTTAACGGGACTGCTCCACTTCAGGTTCATTTTACTAATAGAAGTGAAGGGACAGTTACAGAATATAAATGGATTTTTGGAGACGGTGAAACCTCTGCAGAGGTAAATCCAGTTCATACATATAAAAATCCTGGAACCTATTCAGTGACTCTTCAAATCTCTGGGGATGGTGATGTCACGGAAAAAAAACTATCGAATATTATTGATGTCAACCCAGAAAATTTGCCTTCGCATCCGAGACCAGAAATAAGGACTCCGGAAAAAATTTATCGCAATAAACCACAGAAACCGAATTCAACCGCATATAATAGTGAAAAGAAAAAAATCCAACAAAAAAACGTGTCGAACCCAATCTCACAGACTAGCGATCATACAACTCAATTTATCATAGGTGCAGTGCTTTCCGGCCTGTTTATTTTAGGGTTATTAATTGCTGTGTCTATGGCAGGTAATTCTGTAGAGAAATTGCAAAATGGAGTGATAAAGACAACACCCATACCTACTTCTTCACATCCTTTAACTTCAGTACAAAACTCAAACTTTTTTTATGAAAAAAACTTTTTTAATAGTAATGACGTAGTAAGTGATACATTTACCTGGAAAATGGATAAACCCTCTAAGAATATCATTATAACATGTTATCCAAAATTCATAAATGAAGAATTTTGTTCAGAAAAAGAGTCCCAAATAGAATGTGTAAAATCACGGCATTTTTCTCCAGGTTCATGGATTGATTTTCAAGTATTAAATGGAAACAACAAAGAAATAATTCATGATGGATTTGGGAAAAAAAATGGATTCGGGGTTTTTGCAGGTAGTGATTCTCAGGGAAATCCGGGTTATGAAAAAATCTATAAATTATCAAAAACTGAAGACCTTATAATTACTTATCAAGGAGAATATGTCAAAATTACAATGGAATTATTGAATCGTTAAACATGATGGTATCCTAACTAATAAAGAAATATCATACCCAATTACCATAAAAAATACTTAATTATATATATATCATATTTATTTAGCGGCACAGTTTTTAAAATCAATTAAATAACCATATATACTTAATTATTTATTACTATTTATGGAAAGAAAGCCTTTTTTAATCCTTTTTATCTGTGTAATTGCATCGCTTGTCTCAATTGTTCAGGCAGAAACTGCTTTTGAATTGTGTGATGAAGGTTACAATGCCCTTAATGCTTCTGAAAATCTTAATGCAATTAATTACTTTAACCAGGCTATTGAATTGGATCCGACTATTCCAGATGTCTGGGCTGGAAAAGGGTATGCTCTTATGATTTTAGGAGATTTAGAAAAATCCTTGACAGCCTTTGATATGGCAATTAAATTAAACCCAAATTTACCTGGTTTATGGGATTTTAAATCAAATATCCTTCGCATGCTTGGACGTATTGAGGAAGCTGATGAATCAAACACCAAAGCAAAGGAGATAGCAGCCCAATTAAAAACACAAGTGGACAATCCTTCTGATACATCAGTTACAATTAGTGAGGCCACTCAAGAAACAAGCCCTGATAATTATCAACAATCGAATTCTTTTTCCAATATATATCCCGATAGATCAGTATCAACTGGACCAATAGGATATGGATCTGGTATAAACAGTCTAGCTAACCAGCCCTCAAATACTTATTATAATAAATATATCGATTGGTCAATAATTATTAGTTCGTCAAATTCTGAATCAGGGCCTTCAAATATTTTTAGTAATTTTCAAAATCAACCATTAGCTTCTAACACTTTTCCATCTTCAAATATAAAATCTGAAATCAATGCCCCTGTTTTTCCACAGGAAAATGATATAGATCCAATGACTGAGAAAACTTATGGTGAGTTACTCGAAGATCAAAATAAATTTATCCCGAACAATCCTGAAAATTGTGCTGTTTATCTAGAAAAAAGTAGAGTTCTAGAAGCACTAGGTAGATATGAAGAGGCTATTGATGCATTAAAAATTGCAATTGGAATGGATTCATTTCCTGATTCCTTCAAAGGTTCAGTGGAATCCAAAATTAATAATATTCAATCAAAAATTGATACAAATTCCACCCCATCAGCTACCTCAAATCTTACTCCAACAGTTACTCCAACTCCAACTCCAACTCCTACTCCAACTATGAAACCTATTGAACAAACCGTATCATGTGAAACGTGTTGCCAGTGGTTATACGCACTTAATGAGGAGGCTTTAGATGCTCATCCGGAATGTAACCATGCTGATCAATGTTGTTAAGACAAAAATTACTAATATTTTTTTATTCAGCCGTTCAATGCACTATAATTAATTAATTGAAATTTAGAATTCAGACATTTTTCTCATTTATCCCACATTCGCCAGAACTTTGATTAGGTGTAGAATTTTTCGCACTCAGGCCCCAGCATTTTTAGTAGCTGGAAAATCTCAGTTTGAACAGTGGCGCCGCATCCTGAACAAACTTTTGGTGCATGATTAATTTTAATGTCGATTGTCTCAATAGATTTTAATGTGGTTCCTTTATGTCCAGTCTGTCCCCCTGACTTCTTTCCACTCGGGACACGACTATTGGGAATTTTTTTGTGATTTAATGGATTCTTCGAAGATGGAATACTGCTATTTGTGCTATTGAGATTTAATCGGGTTTCTAATTCTTTATTCCTACTTTCCAATTCGAAAACCCGTTCTTTTAACATTAAAATATGAGATAGTAACGAGCGATGAGAACGATAATAATTGGATGGGATTTTCGGATTAGTACCTGTTCCTCATTACTAATTTCCATATCACAATCTGAATAATAAGTTTAGACTCATAATACTAAGAATTTTCGGTCAAATGAAGGTGAATTGATAGATAGGAATCAAATAAGTATATTTCATCTTAAGTATGGCTAAATAGTAACGAATTATCATTGAGGATAGCAAAAAACCCCTTTTGGCAATCTCAAGTTTATAAAGAATATATAAACCCCCATTTGTTGGAAGGGGGTTTTTTCGATATACTCCATTCTCTGGATATCGTAGACACAGGATATCCTTGAACAAAATGATCGGTATCAAAGATCAAATCAGCAGGAACAGATCCAAAATTCCAGAACACATAGATATGACAAACCGAGATCCAGAATTCATTATTTTTTAATTTTGGGTGTTATTTTAGTATTCGGAGTAGGTATCTGGATGATACTTGGATTTTTTGGGACCGATCAAGTAAGTTCAGATTATAAAAACACCCATGAGGCTCCGCCTCATGGGTGTTTTTTTACACGTTTTATTTTGTTGCTATTCAAATGGTATAAATAAATCAAAAAACACAATAAATTAATGCTGTATTATGGATTCATCATTCCAAAGTATTCAGATTCTTCAAAATATTATTAGACAATATGGCCCTCCAACCAGTATCTCCGAAAGAAACTGATACCTCCATTGGAAACTGAACTATTTCTTCTATAGTGGTTTTTTTGTCAACGACATTCAACGAAACTTTAAATATTTTAAAGTATATACTTTGTATATACTATGCGAACCATTGACATTGAACCATCTACCAGATTGACAATTGAGGGCATCCAGGGGTACTTGGTCAGAAAAGTCACAAAATTTGGGAATGGGGCAAAAGTAGATTGTCCTAAAGAATATCTCGATAAAACAGTCTATTTGGTCATAAAATGACTCTGAATCAGAGTAGGTTATTTAGAACTCTAAAAACATTGGATATTTTTGTTGATCGTGCACTAAATATTGAGTACCCTGCAAAAGGATTGTCCGGTTTTCAGTACAATCGTGATTTGCTTAAAGCAGCGGTAGCAAATTCATATCTTGAAACTGTTGGC
>NZ_QGMZ01000069.1 GCF_003173335.1 Methanospirillum stamsii | reverse complement strand
GTTTTTAGTCTTCTCTCCTTCTGAAACTCGTTCCACTCATATTCAGTATGAGAGCTCGATGAGTTATCCTATCAAGTAAAGCGGCAGTCAGTGTCTTGTCATGGAATATCCTTACCCATTCTGAAAACATGAGATTGGATGTAACCAATGTACTTTGAGTTTCATACCTGGCTGCCAGTAACTGAAACAACAATTCAGCTCCTTCGAGATCAAACGAAATGTAGCCTAATTCGTCAATAATCAACAGATCCGCCACCTTCATCTTTTTAATCACGACTGACAATCGACTCTGTTTTTTTGCTTCATAGAGCTCATTTATCAGCATTGCTGCCGTTCTGAACACTACCTTATACTCGTTTAAACAGGCATGGACTCCGGTTGCAATCGCACAATGGGTCTTTCCTGTACCAGAATTTCCGATTAAAATCAGGTTTTTTCGTTCCTTCAAGAACTCAAGTGATTGAAGATCCGGTATCGATCGACGCCCATCATCAGGTAGTGCATCAAGGTTCAAATCTTCAAATCGTTTAACTGTTGGAAACCCAGCTTGTTTTAGGGCTTTCATCTGTCGATTGATCTTTCTGGAATGGAACTCTGAAGAAAGAGCTTCCTTCAAAAAATTAGTTACTTCCAGATTTTCTGCATATTTTTCCTCATAAACAGAATAAACCGTTGAGATATGCAGAGTTTTGCAATAATCCTGTAATGAAATATCCGTCATAATCATTCTCTTCCAATTTTTTTGTCAAAAACAAGGAGATCTGGTTCTGGAACCTCAAACTCACAGATTTTCCATCCATCTGTCTCCATCATACGGGATTTAGGTTCAAATATCAGTAATTTCAACAGATCAGGTGTTACAAACAGATCCCGATCTTTGCAGATTTCAAGTGCGTAAACCACGGCTTCTGGAGATGAATCACGAATTAATTCAAGAATTGGTAGGAATTCCTTGGGTTTATCTATGTAATGCATCTCAAAGAGTTGTAATATCTCTTGATCAAGCGAACGAAGAATCTTTGAATGTCGTATTGCCCCAGGTTTACGTCCTAAGGTCATGAGATAATGACCTGTTTGTAACGAATACTCTCCTCGACCGATTTTTCGTACATGTACTGCAATAACATCCTCATGATCCATCATCTCAATCCGGTCGGCGAAAATCTTTGCAAGGATTGTCTTTGAACAAAATGAATCTGGAACTGAATAGAAGTTCTTGTAAATTTCGATCAGATTATACCGGTTTATAGAACAGTTACGAAGTTCATAATTCGAAAATTCAAGAGAAGGAAGAGGGAACATTTCAGATCGTTCTTCTTTGAGAAGTTGAACCGGAACCTCGGTTCGTCTATGTACCCGTTGGTTATTGATACCTTTCAAACAGTTTCGAAGATGATCATTTGCTTCTGAAAGAGAAGTGAAACGATTTTTCTCACTGAAAGCAGCTTTCCTAACGACTGATACAGACTTCTCTGTGCTACCCTTTTCGTGAGGTGAGGCAGGATTGCACACTTGAGGTTTAAATTGGTAATGAGTTGCACAAAGAAGAAATCTTTGATTATACTGTTTTCTACGGATATCGTAGATCGTGGTGGCGTTGTCATACACGATCACTTGGGGAACTGCTTGAATATCGGTGAAAAAGTCAATATGAGCCTGAATAACATCAAAAGTTGTTTGATTCAGGAAAAGCCGACCAAAGCGGTACTGACTATAATTAACAGTAAAAATCGCAAGAGATACTTTTTGGACAATGTTACCAAGTGTCAGGTCAACAAAACCCCAATCAAATTCAGCACGATATCCTTCTGGTGGATCCTGCAGGACAAAGACTTCTCGATGACGATGACTTTCTTTCCAATCCTGGACAAGAGTTTTGATTGAAGTATAACCTACCTGAAATCCTCGGCCTTGAACAAGTCGATGAATCTCCGCCGCAGATAAACGTTGTTTACGCGGTTTGATCTGATTATCTTGAAGGTAATTGTGAACAATCTGAACAAGTTCTTCATTAACAACCCTTTTAGGTTGGATTATGATCCGAGTCCCTGGCTTTAATTCTTCTAAAATCCCTTCCTGAACATCG
>NZ_QGMZ01000068.1 GCF_003173335.1 Methanospirillum stamsii | reverse complement strand
ATTATGGCTAAAGTCATAGAGTTCCTGAAATTCGGGGTATCACTTGATTATCCGACAGAGCCGTGATTGCGATTAGAAAATATGGAGCTATAAGTACTCTATGTCAAATTGGAATGAATCAGCAGATATAATATTTAAAAACGGGGTGATTTTTAATCCTTTTACCTGTGAATGGCAGGATGAACCTTTTGCTGTCAGGAATGGAAAAATTATCGGAGTTGGATCAGGATATCGTGGAAAAAAAGAGATTGACTTAAGATCGAAATACGTCCTACCAGGTTTTATTGACGCTCATGTCCACATTGAAAGTTCTCTTCTTACTCCACATGAATATGCCCGGGTTGTGATGAAACATGGGACAACATCTGTAATAGCTGACCCGCATGAAATAGCAAACGTCTGTGGAACTGCCGGAATTGACTATATGATTCAGGCAAACCAGGATCTCCCACTTGATATCCTGGTGATGTTACCCTCCTGTGTTCCCGCAACTCCGATTGATGAATGCGCTAATACCCTGACAGCAGAAATACTTCATCCATATATAAGCAGGGAAGGAGTAATCGGACTTGGAGAGATGATGAATGTGCCCGGAGTTCTGGAGAGAAATCCGGATGTGATGCAAAAAATTTCTCTGACAGAAATAAAAGACGGTCATGCACCATTCATCACCGGTACAATGCTTGATCAATACATAGCTTCAGGAATGCAAAGTGATCATGAAACAACCGTCATAGCTGAAGGCAAAGAGAAACTTCAAAAAGGTATGTACCTGTTTATTCGTGAAGGATCAACAGAAAGAAATCTGAATACTCTTATTCCCCTGGTAACCGCCTGTAACTCATCACGATGCTGCTTTTGTACCGACGATCGACATGCAGACATGCTGGTTACAACCGGTCATATCGATGACTGTATCAGAAAAGCAATTGGACAGGGATGCGAACCTGAACTTGCATACAAAATGGCAACATTATCAGCGGCTGAGCGATTCAGGTTATCTGACCGGGGTGCCATCAGTCCGGGGAGAATTGCGGATTTTTGTGTGGTAGATGATATTAACGAATGTAATGTCCGGACTGTATATAAGAAAGGAATCGACATTTCCACATCTGACTTTACCTCTGCTCCTTCATCATTAATCCGGGAATGCCCATTTAATGCAAAAATACCAACACCATCAGAGATCCGGATTTCAGGAGAAGGGATTGCCCGGGTGATAAAAATACAGGAAGGTCAGATAGGAACAGTGACCGGGTATATCCCATTATCAAGTGAAGATATTCCGGATACTAAAAGAGATATTCTGAAAATTGTTGTGGCCTCCCGGTACTATCCGAAGCATATTGGTGTAGGGCTGATTCAGGGTCTTGGCCTGAAACGTGGAGCTCTTGCATCAAGTGTCTCACATGATTCTCATAATATTATTGCAGCCGGAACCAGTGATGAAGAGATTATTGCTTCAATTGCATCGGTTGTGAAACACAGGGGAGCAATGGTTGCTTGTTCCGGAAATGATGAAGTTATTCTTCCTCTTTCTTTTGCAGGACTGATGTCCGAACTATCCTTTGAAAAAGTTCATGAAGCGTTAAAAGGACTTCATAACATGACATCTTCATGTGGTGCAATACATGATCCATTCATGTATCTCTCATTTATGGCCCTGTCAGTAATTCCGGAGATACGGATTACCACAAAAGGAATTTTTGATGTAAACAAATTCTCTCATGTTCCATTATTTGTTGAAAAAACCGAAAGTGAATAACCTTGATTACATTATCGTTTTTTTAAATACCTGAATAAATAAACAGACCAATTATTACAGGATAATTCTGATAAAAAGGATAATCTACATTACACCTTTTTTACAGGCAGAACTATAGATATCATAAATACGAACTGATATTTGTAATCATCCCTGTTTCCACTCACAGGTACAATCCATGAAAAAAAAATATGTTGATCTGAAAACTATCGCATGGGATGCCATGGAACGGTATGGATTTATTCCAAGATTTCCTCACGATGTTATCCATGAAACAGGTCGCCTTGTTCCTGAACATCATATTCACTCCAGAAAAGGAATTAAAGATCTCCGCAATCTTCTCTGGAGCTCAATAGATAATCCTGATTCAGAAGATCTTGACCAGATTGAGTATGCATCACCTGGTGAAAATGGAGATATTCACATAAAAATCGCAATTTCTGATGTTGATTATTATGTAACTAAGGATTCATCCATAGACAGACACGCAAACCATAATGGAACTTCAGTATATCCGGGAGTTATTACCTTTCATATGCTCCCTGACAGGTTGTGCAAGGGGATCAGTTCACTTTTGCCAGGAGAGGATAGACATGCAATTATTACCGAATATGATGTTCATCCTGACGGATCAGTAAAACACGGAGAAATATATCGTGCAATTGTCCGGAATAAAGCAAAACTCGTGTACGAAGAGATTGGTGACTGGCTGGAAAGCAAAATTCCGGTTCCACAATTTATAAAAGAAACTCCTGGACTAGAGGGCCAAATCAGGTTACAAAATGAAGCAGCAGTCAGACTCAGAGCTTTTCGTAGAAAAAAAGGAGCACTGGATCTTGAGACACTTGAAGCACAGGTGGTATCAGATGGAGAGACCGTAACCGACCTTGTTATTCAAAAACAAAATCCAGCAAGGTGTTTAATAGAAGAATTTATGGTTGCTGCAAACGGAACAATGGTTTTTTTTCTGGAAAATGCAGATCTTCCCATGATTCACCGGGTTGTCAGAGTTCCAAAATACTGGGAAGAAATCCGGATGGTTGCTGCAAAATATGGAACAAAATTATCAGAGCATCCGGATGCGAAAGGACTCTCAACATTTTTAACAAAACAACATGAAGCAGATCCAGAACGATTTCCTGATCTCTCACTCACCATTGTAAAACTCATGGGTTCAGGAGAATATGTGCCATTTATTCCGGGAAAAGTGCCAATCGGGCACTTTGCCCTTGCCGTAACAGATTATACACATGGAACAGCTCCGAACAGAAGATATGTAGATTTAATAATTCAACGGCTCATAAAATCAGTATTACTTGGGACAAAATCTCCTTATCGTGTTAGTGAACTAAATGACAAAGCCGAGTGGCTATCAGGCAGAGAAAAAGCAGCAAATAAAGTAGAACGGTTTATGAGAAAATCTGCCGCTGCTTTACTTTTAAAACCAAGAATTGGAGATACATTTTCTGGATTTATTACCGGAGCATCCGAAAAAGGGACATATGTCAGGCTTATCAGTCCTCCGGCTGAGGGGAGGGTTATGAAAAGGGAATCCGGGCTTCATGTGGGCCAGAAAGTAGTGGTAAGGTTAATGAAAGCAGATCCAATAAACGGACATATAGATTTTGAATTTCTAAACCTGGAAAAATAATAATTATTCTTTAGTCGAAAAAGAATGAATTGCAGATTGATTATCCGGATAAACAGGAATAACTTTTTTTAATCCGGTCATTTGAATTATTTCTTCCACCGTCTTATTTAAAGTAGATAATTTCAATTCTCCATTCTTTTGTTTCAGGGTTTTAGCTCCTAGAATGAGAACCCGGATTCCGGCACTGGAGATATACCTGACATCAGTCATATCCAGCACTATCCATCTCATTCCCTGCTGGATTCCTTCTATTAACGTGACTTCAAGATCGCCACATGTTCCAGTGTCAATAGATCCAACCGGATGAAATACCCAGATTTCTCCTTCATACCAGATATCCACCTTAAGGGCTGATCCTGCTTCTTTGCGTAGTGTATGGAGTAAATTTATTTCGGTATTTTCTGATGTCATATTTTATTCTAGTATCCGTTAGATCTCCATACTCAAAAATAGTAAAGATAGATTATTTGTTCATTGAATTTTGAAAAAAAATCTGGTTATCCCATGAGTTTCATTGCGTCTCCGGATTCCATGACCGGATGCATTTCAGTGTAACCAAGTGAACCCCAGAAAACCCCTTGCTTAAGAAGAGCTGCCGGGTCTTTAACGTCAATTAAGCGATACACCATATTGACATCCAGAGCAATCCACTCCTTAATGACCTCTATTCCGGATGGAATTTTTTCATTCATCCAGATTTCCATTACCTCTTTCATTTTTTCCGGCTCCCATTGGAATGTGCTTATGAAAAGCATTTTAGCGCCTCCTTTGTTCTTTATCCCGCCAAATTATAGTCATTCTGGAATTATCCCAACAAATTTCCTTCAATAATGAAGTGCGGTGTGTGTCTGAATTTCTGAATACTCCTGTTCATAGTGATAACTTCAAACCCTGGTTCTCAGAGACTATCATGGTGGGTGAATTGTATGATAGCAAATTTAAACGTATAGCATTTTCTACAAAATTTTCTATCAAAATAATAATGATCTAATTCGATTCTATGCAGTTATCTGGATTAGTACTTCAGTATAACCTCATTAACAAGGAACTCTCAATAAGATTGGAATATCATCATGATTGATAATCTTCAGATAGATACCATAAACAAAATAGCTGAATATGAACAGAAATCAATACAGTTCATCAAAGAAGGAATGCAAAATGGTTCCATTGCGATAATGTTCCGGGGAAAAACCGGAACAGGAATTGGGAAGGGATTAAAGACAAAAATTAATGTGAATATTGGAACATCTTCAGGTCATTGTAACCCGGATGAAGAGATAAAAAAAGCAGAAATTGCAGAGCAATTTGGCGCTGATACCATAACTGATCTTTCAACCGCCGGAGATATAACTGATATTAGAAGATCCATTCGTGATGTAACCTCATTACCCATAACAACAGTTCCTCTCTATCAGGCTGTATCTGAAAATACTCTTGATTTTCTCACGGATGATCTGATTATGGATACCTTAAAAAACCAATTACAGGAAGATATCTCATCAATGGTGCTTCATTGCCCTTCTCTTCATACAATTAAAGCGATGAAACAAAACCACAGGATTATGGGCATTGTTTCAAAAGGAGGAGCGATGATGGCATCGTATATGATAAAAAATTCAAATGAAAACCCATATATTTCAAATTTTGATGAGATCCTTGAGATGTTTAAGTCCAAAAATGTCGTCTTATCACTTGGCAATACCATGAGATCCGGATGCATTCATGATGTAGCTGATAAAGCCCAGGCATTAGAAGTGGATGAAAATATTCGTCTGGCTCATAAGGCACATGAAAAAGGAGTTCAGGTGATTATTGAGGGAGCCGGAGGTCACATAAGAGCGGATAAAATAGCAGATTCAATTCAATATTATAAACAAAAGTCTCATTATCCGGTTTTTGTGGCCGGCCCTCTTCCGGAGGATGTTGGAATGGGATATGATCATATTACCGGCGCAATAGGGGGAGCAATTGCATCAGGTGCAGGTGCAGATTATCTCTGTTATATCACCAGAGCCGAACATAAAAGCCTTCCAACTCCCGATGATGTAAAAGAAGGACTAATGGCCTTTAGAATCGCTGCTCATATCGGCGATTCAATGAAATACGGATTGTCAGATAAAGACAAACTTCTTGCAGAAAAACGAGCGATGATGAATTTTAAAGAACAATCTGCATATGCCCTGGACCCCTTCGAAGCCAGCAGGAATATTCCAAACGACACAAATTGTACCATGTGCGGAACTCTTTGTGCCATCAAAATGATGCAAAAATATTTTAATTCATAAAATGGAAAAATTAAAAATCAGGGATTAACTCTCATCAACTGGAATTGGGCACGGCAATGCACGAATAAGAGAAGGAATGTCATAAACCACGTGTGATGCTTTTTCCAGCATTAAATTCACTATTTCATTATCTCCGACTTTGCGAAAATCTGTCCGTAAAGCAATAATTTTCTTCCCCTTTGCATACGCATACCCAATCTCCCATGATGTTCCGGAATCTGCATCTGCCCCGTCTATTATTGCTATTACCAAATCAGAATTATCCAATGCCTCAATATTTTTATTGAATATCTGATCCTGCATTGATTCATCTCTGGAACTGACTGAATCTCCACAATCCTGAGGGAGATGAACAACCATTCCATATCTGGAGAGTTCTTTTGCAATCTTAACATTATAATTACGTTCTGCTTCGGAAAACAATGGTGCAGCTAAGTATACTTTCCAACATGATGCTTCAAAAACATCATATGCAATAATATCAGAGAATCGTGATAGAAATGCTCCTCTACCTGGAATTTTCGCAGGATTTCCATCTTTTTCTCCATACCAGGTATGTCTGACTCCACAAACTGGAGAAGAATCAACCCCGATTATTGCATAAGGATATCCATCATTTTCAAAATCATGACGTAATTTTTCTTCCAATCGATTCAATAAAGCATAAAACTCAGGTGTATCTAATCTATCAATAAAATGAGCAGGAGGACGATTAAGACCTAGGTACTCTGTTTCAGCACACGGTAAAAATTTTGTTTTTATTCCAAACCAGTCACACCGTTTAAGAACCTGCTTAAAAGCATCCAGATCATTTTGATGGGTAATACCTATTGCCCGTAAATTCGGATTTTGAATACACGGACATAGAAGCAGATACATGTCATCATACATCAATACTCAAAGAGATATAGTATACATATACAGAAGCGTTAGTAAAAAAAGAACTAATTATTTTTTGCTTTTATGAATCTGAACCTCTCAAGTAATTCATGTAATAATGACTTTGAAGGTAATAATAGCAATCCGGCTTCAAGATCATATTCTGCACAGTGCATATCAGTTTTAAAAAAAAGAACATGATCCAATTCTTCATCAATTTCCTGTCCGGCAATTACTGACTGAAGTACTGCATGAGGCATATCTATCACCATTGATGGAGGCGAAGGAATAAGCATTATAGATAGCAGATTCGCACATGCATCAAGATATGAAGAGGTCATGATATTTCCAATCTCATGCAGCATGCTCATATCCATCTCATTAATTTCACGGTCTTCATCCGGAGCTGCAAGCATTATTGATGAAAGTTTTAATATTGATTTTTTTGGAACATGAAGTACTAGAGAACCATTCCCGGCTATCTGCCCACGAACCTGAAAAACCACCATAGATGCAACAGAATCATCCATATATTGCTGCAGGTTTTCCAATTTCACCATGATAATTTTTTGAATAGATATTGATACCGGAACTCCAATCAATGAAGAGAGTGAGGATGCGGCATTTTGTGCTCCGCTATTTCCGAGTTCCCACAATTCTTCCGCCTGTTCTTCTGTAAGCACTTCAGTTCCATCAGTTAGAATTTTTGAATTCATGATATTCCATTAAGGACAATGTTAGACCTTCAATTATTTCATTAAATCTGATTTTTTTAATTATATTCGCAAATTTCCGGTATGAATGTCTTCTTTTAACAAGTATATTCCAGCTATCAGCACTGCCATCACGATTGAAATACCAATATAATTGTAAATTTCCGTCTCACTAATATTTACTACTATCAGGTGTCTGATAAGTGCTGTTAATGCTGCGATAAGTAATGCACGGACAGGAACTTTTTTCGTTTTGAGATATACTGTAACAGTTTCAAATAATTCGATAATAATTACAGTAAATAAAATTGAATAAATTACATTAACGATTCCCGTTTCCCATTGCATTGTAGTCATCATCAAGACTATTTCAAAAATAGATTCAATAAGTGACATTACAGCAACAACGGAAAGAAGAATAGCAACACCGATGTAGATGATTATTGGTATCATCGAAAAGGTATTTACTAACTGATTTGCTCTTTCTTCAGAAAATTCAGGCATTACTAGTACTTTTCAATCTTTTCAGATATATCTTCTGATAAAAACAGACAGAGAAGCAGTAAAGAGATAAATCAGATCTCCAATTCAAATTCTTTTTTATTCCGGGCAAAGAGTGCTTCAGCAAAAAAATAAACTGACATAACAATACAGGCAAGAGATGCAATCATTGTTGGTAAGGTTCTTTCATCATTTGCAGAACCAAATAGTGTTCCTAAAAGAAATAATCCCACAAATACCAAAGTTAAACCATCGAATAAATAAACCAGCCATTCATATTGCTCAAGGTTCCTGATGGCAGACATATATTATTGGTACAATTGACTATCTTTTTTGAAATAGTTATCTGAATGAATTAGAATTAAAAAATACCGTTAAACTATTTGAATTACTTAATCTAAAAACAGTCTTTTACTAAACAATAGCAGCGAGGATGATTTTCCGAGGACTCTCGTACCTCAGTACCGTCATCCACGTGAGGTGTCTTAACTTCCGTGTTCGGAATGGGAACGGGTGTGACACACCTGCTGTGGCCGCTATTGAGAGCCAAGATCCGGATTTGAACCGGAGTGTAGTTGATCTGCAGTCAACCGCGTGGCCGCTCCGCCATCTTGGCCTGGCTTGGGATATGCTTTGGAGAGCAGAAAGAATGAATTTCACAAGACGTTTATGGATTTCGTCTGGGTTTGAGAAACGGTAATTAGACGTAACTAAGACTATTAGTAATCGCGGACTGAACACGTCGTTGCCTTCGTGCTTACATCCCAATCCTAT
>NZ_QGMZ01000067.1 GCF_003173335.1 Methanospirillum stamsii | reverse complement strand
ATAGGATTGGGATGTAAGCACGAAGGCAACGACGTGTTCAGTCCGCGATTACTAATAGTCTTAATTACGTCTTAAATCTGGTTTCTCAAACCCAGACGAAATCCATAAACGTCTTGTGAAATTCTCTCTTTCTGCTCTCCAAAACATATCCCAAGCCAGGCCAAGATGGCGGAGCGGCCACGCGGTTGACTGCAGATCAACTACACTCCGGTTCAAATCCGGATCTTGGCTCTCAATAGCGGCCAGAGCAGGTGTGTCACACCCGTTCCCATTCCGAACACGGAAGTTAAGACACCTCACGTGGATGACGGTACTGAGGTACGCGAGTCCTCGGAAAATCATCCTCGCTGCTATTGTTTAAATCTAAAAAATTCTTGTTATTGTTAATTGAAAGAAGCATACGGCTTCAAATCCGGGTCAGACCGGAGTTCAGTTTTTATTGTCGTATTGTAAATGTGTTCATACTGTTTTCTTATTGAACACGGAATTTAAGATACCTCACGTGGGAGGCTCTTCTATGGTATGTGAGGTTTCGAGTGGATATTTCACCCTGATATGAGCAGTAAGTCCGTTCAAATTGAACTCCTCACCCATGGTTATTGAACACTTTTCACATTGGGTTTCTCTGTAAAAGAATCCGAAGAAAACATGGGGGATGGGAACAAATTCCTCCTCCCTTAGTCTCTCACCCCATGTGATGTTCTCTTTTCAGCAGGTCAGGTCTTAGAAGTCCGTGCACTCTAGACTGGAAAAAAGTGTATGGATTAGGCTTCAATTTGAGGTACTTGTATTCTTCCGATAATGAGATCATTTTCAACGGGGACTGGTTCGTGTTCTTCCATGAGACCTTCGATGTGGAGCTCGATTGCTTCCTTGACGTTTATCATTGCTTCCTCTATTGATTCCCCTTGTGAGAAACATCCTGGCAATGTTGGGACTTGAGCCCAATATCCTCCTTCTTCAGCCGGATGAATAATAATGGTATATTCAGTCATTTCAATCCTCGAGGTAATGTAAATATTCTTCTTCAGTTAGTCCGGCTTTATGGATTGATGCCTTTAGTAATCTGGTTTTTATTTCACCAGATATTGGTATAGTTTTAGTTGTCCATTGGGCATTTTAATGTTAATGGGATCCCCTTTGCCCTTTCTGGGTATTCCACCCGCTTTATAGAAGCCTTTAATTGCTTCTTGGCCTTTCAAACCTTTTAGGTTCTTCATCTTACTCCTATATTGTGGCGCAATGTGTGTTTGATGTTCAAAGTAGTACTCAAACTGTTATGATTAGTGCGATTATTGCTTGGATATTATTTTCGCCGAATCTGATTATTGATATCACCCTTCCCCATGTGCAACCCTCACTTTATTTAGGTGCCGGGATGCCGTCTGTCTCGTCACACCAAAGCTGCGGGTAATGTCAGCAGCTGTTACATCCGGATGCAGCTCAATGTAACTTCTGATTCTCTCCCCCCGATCCTCTTTGTCAGCTAGCTGCGGTGAAGCTGTCACAGGTGTTGTCAGCTCAGTTGTCAGGTCTGACCGGATGATGTTCATCAGTACTTCCACACTAATACAGAGTGAAATGGGAGGGATTGCATAGGAAGGCTGATACAAAACCCACCCGGAGAGTGGGCGATGTTAAACTAAGGTAGCGATTCCGGTGAAGGCGATGAGGACTCCCCACCCGAAAGCCGAAGATGACCCCTGGACATTGGAGTGGAGGACCGGAGGGCCCGGATATGAGGAGGGCATCGATATACATCGGCCAGCTACCCGAGCGAGAATAGGATCAAATCCGGCTTCGACTGCTGATGAATGGAGGCGTACCAGGAGAATGCCATGGCAGTCCTGACCTGCTGTGCAGATTGTGCACCTCCAGGCAGGAAAGTCACCTTATCGGAGGTTGCAACCCGCCTGGCTTGGCCGGTTGTTAATGTTTTTATCCCGCTCCTCTTTTTCATGCACGAGGGATATCCGTAAATCCATCAGGACACGTTTTTTGGCGAGGTATTTATAGAGCCCAATCAGGCCACGTATGCGGCGATACGTGATGCGACCGGATCAAGCATGATCTGAATCTGCGCTATAGAGATCATAGAGACCTCCGGAGAGCTCACCTGTCCTTACATCAGAAGTATAATTCTGAAAAAATATCTTCATATTATTTACTTTGAAATATTTGACAAATGAATCAATGATGAACTGAAATCAGTAAGGTGACAGAAATTTTTCCTCATATTCACGCTATCTATATATGGACGGTCGTTCAATTATGTAATCCCACACGCTTCCTGAAATATCAGGAGCCAGCGGCCGGGGTTAGTTGTTTCGAGGGGAACA
>NZ_QGMZ01000066.1 GCF_003173335.1 Methanospirillum stamsii | reverse complement strand
TTCGTTACTATTCAGCGATGCACCCAAACTCTAATATTCCGAAAAATGAATTTTAATTCTAATCAAGCCAATGCGAGCTCCTGATTGGTTGAAACGAGTGTAGGATGATTTTTTTGAGAATAATCAGGGATCCAGGGATCGCCCATAGTAGCTTTCATGAGTCCATCAATGATTGAAATCTCATTTTTCTGCATCGTAGAAACATAGCTACGAATTCTTGAGAACGCCTGTGCCCCTTTTTCACTTCGGAAAAGTCCTGATATCTTCATTTTCAATTTCGGCATCCGAATGTCGCGTTCGGCGAGGTTATTGTCGAATGGGGCCAGAGGATTCGTTAGAAAGAGCAGAATCTCGGTTTGATGATTTTGCATCCGCTCAAGAAGGTTTCTTGAATGGGGTTGTTTCCGCCTCCCTCTTTTACCTTTAATAGGTGTTGGAGGAGGATTTGCTTGCATGCCTTCAATAATTATGTTTGAGTACTCCTCATTAAGGAACTTGATTAGTGAAGGACCTACTAATTTGTCCTTATCATGAAAAATCTCTGAAATTTTCTTTGCCTTGAGCAGAAGTTCCCTCATCCTGACAGCCCAGTCTTGTTTTGTTTCTTCCTCCACTCGTTTCAGTTCCCTTAAAATGTGAGCATTGCAGTATGCATGATTACAGGGATATTTGTGATATGAATCCCAGAAATCATGTACTGCTATCCCAAAATAATGTGGAAGAACTCCAAGAGCTTCAATTCCTGCATGTCCGCGACTTCCAAATATCCCGTATAATGTTAGTAGTTTGGTTGAGGCAACATGGAGCCAGGATTTCTTTTTACCCACTTTCATGCCGGTTTCATCTGTATGGATGACGGGTGATTCAATCAGCAATTCTCTAATTTTATCTGTGAATCCCTCAAGATTCCCTCCAACCCGTTCAACCATATTGATGACAGTACCTGGGCTGATCGAACATCCATGAAGATCTGAAAGGATATGTGTGAGTCTTTTAACTGGGATCAGTTGATAAACGGAGAGATAAGCAACATATGCAGTTAAACGAACACCATATTGGACTTTTTGAGTGATGTGTCTCGGAAACTCTCCATTTGTGACAGTATGGCAATAAGGGCAGTGGTAAGAAAAGATACGGTGAGCAATCCATAGGATAGTTGCTGGAGGAATTTCAGCTTCCTGTCTTTCATCAAGGAATTGTAAAAGCTTAGTCTGTACTGTGGCACCACAACCTGAACAAACATTTGGAGCATGATCGATTTTTATGTCGGGATTTTCAACTGGTGATAATGTGGTCCCAATATGCCCAGTCTGTCCTCCGGGTCTATTTCCTCTAGAAACACGGCTATTTGAAATTTTTTTGTGGTTTAATGGATTTTTTGACGGAGGAATACTACTGTTTGTGCTGTTTAGGTTAAAACGGTTCTCTAAATCTCGAACACGGGATTTTAGTTCACAAATCTCCTCTCTCAATAAAAGCAGTTGAGCCAGTAGACGTGAAATAATTTCGATTATAATGGGATGAGATTTTTGGATATATTCCTGTTCCTCATCACTAAATTCCATAACCAGATCTAAATAATAGATTTGCGCTTCTAATACTAAGAATTTTCGGTCTTTTAAGGATGAATCATTAAATAAAAATCATATGATTTTTATTTCATTAGGGGTATGGCTGAATAGTAACC
>NZ_QGMZ01000065.1 GCF_003173335.1 Methanospirillum stamsii | reverse complement strand
ATTACTTTATCAATGAGAAGAACTAAGGTTCGTTACCGGCAGGTGGGGGGCCGAGGTATCAATCGACTGAATCAGGCAGACGAAAAGGGTATTTTCATGAAACAAAACAAATTCCGGATGAAGGTAGATAATTGTACCGATTTTTTCTCTCGTAACATTGTTGGTTATTATATCTCTCTCAATGGACTGAAAAGTAATTTCCTACCTGGAAATTTTGTCAGAAAGACTCAGGAAAATACATGTCCGGAGGCATTATGAAGAATATAACGTTAGGTTTGATATTTTGCCTTTTTTTCATTCTGTTTGTCCCCTACATAGAAGCTTCACAGATTTCTTTTGGAGATAAGATGGGAATGAGTGATTTAGATTACCATCTTTACGAAGATATTCGAGGGGCGGATTTAATCGTTCAGGGAACCTTGTATGATGCAAAATCGCTTATCATTAATGGATCTACGATTCCTGTACAGACTGAAGGTAAGATCTTTATCAAAGAAATTCTGAAACAGAGTAATACTATCAATGCTACAGAGGGAATGATAATTGATGCATATGAATTTGGGGGAACCATTGATAATGAATCAACTACATATAATGGCATATACGTTATACCTGAATCTGGTGCTTCATATGAAGGCATCTATTTTCTGAATAATTGGGATCTATCTGGCAAAGGAAGATATTATAGATTCAAAATAAGTTCCCTCCCAATTGATATACTAAAAACGGCAATCGATAAAGCTGAAAAAGGACTGCCAATAGAATTGCCGGACATGTCATTTGTTGCACAATATGAAAGGGAAAAACTAAAACAGGAAAACACCACCAAAAATAATTTTCCGGACAATAACTCATCCTGAGTAAAAAATATAGATTGGATACAATGGTTTTCAGCCTTATTCAACCAGTAATTCTGAATTACTTCCTAACCGGAACTTCAATACAAATAATCCGGGAAAAATCATGTCCGGAGGCATTATGAATAATATTACATCAGGTTTACTATTTTGCCTTATTGTCATCCTCTTTGTCCCCTACGCAGAATCTTCACAGATTTCTTTTGGAGATAAAATGGGAATGAGTGATTTTGATTACCAAGTTTACGAGGATATTCGAGGAGCGGATTTAATCGTTCAGGGAACCTTGTATGATAGAAAATCGCTTATCATTAATGGATCTACTATTCCTGAACAAACTGAAGGTAAGATCTTAATCAAAGAGATTCTTAAACAGAGTAATAATTCAAATGCAACAGAGGGAATGATAATTGATGCATATGAATTTGGGGGAACTATTGATAATGAAACAACCTGTTATAATGAAAAATGCCCCATACCTGAACCTGGTGCTTCATATGAAAGGATATTTTACTTGAATAAATGGGATCTTTCTGGGAAAGGGAGATATTATCTCTTTGAAACAAGTATACGTTCTATCGATGAACTTAAACCAGCAATCGCAAATGTTGAAAAGGGGTTACCGATAGAATTAATGGACATGTCATTTGCAGCACAATTTGAGCGGGAACAAAAAAAAGGAATTATAACAACAACTACACTTCCGAATATTATTAATATTACTCCAAATGAAGGCTCAGCAGGAACAAAGACACAACTAACCATTTTAGGAACAAATTTTGGAAATAAAAGCTCAAATTATTCTACAGCAGACATTGCTTTTTATTCTGGATATAATAAAGACCATCCAGATTATTTTGCATCCGGAAGACAGGACACAGACCATAATAAAATAAAATAATTTTCCGGACAGAAACCCGGATTAAAATAAAAATCTCATCCTCATTTCCCTTTCCTACCCCACCGGATTCCGGAACCTGTTTTTGATTTATAAATTTATC
>NZ_QGMZ01000064.1 GCF_003173335.1 Methanospirillum stamsii | reverse complement strand
ATTCTAAACTAATTTTTTCAGATCACGCTATGCAAAATGAGATATAAATTCATAAATTCAGGTACTTGAAACGACATCAGGATCGGTATTACCAACTTCTTAATGAAGTAAGATATGATGGAGCATGGGAAATGTGGGTCTTATTCTTTCTCCAGGGAATTCAGGAGATATCAGATGAAGCCTTGAAAACAGTTCAGGAGATTATCTCTCTTAAGCAAAAAATTATTGATCAACTCCATACTGGTGAAAAAACTTCTCTACTAGCGATTAGATTAACGGATCTTATATTTAAATCTCCGATAATTACTGTTCCTCAAATACAGGAATCACTTCATACCAATCGTCAAACTGCATATGACATGGTTCATACCTTTGAAGAACTTGGTATAATTACCGAAATGACCGGAAAGAAACGATATAAAAAATATTTATTTCGCGAATATATTGAAATTATAGAGAAAGGATGTGAATAATTTAGTATGAATCAATTCTTGTATTAAAATTAGTATTTGAAACAGATTTCATTTTTTTATGTGTAAGACTCGTTGAGAATATTAGAAATCCATAATCATATGTTTCTAAAAAATTCTAATTATTTGGACCTTTTTTTAGAGTGAGTGTGATATTGTTTTTTAAAAGAGAAAAATGTTACAATTTTTGACATTTTATGGGATTTGAACTACAAGTTTCCACCTCTAATTCGTGCCGTAGGGATTTAGAATGAAAAATAAGCAATTAATACGAACCGATTGTTCCACAATCCAGCGGAGATATCTTTTTAAGTAAAAAAATTTTTTTCGTTCGTTAAATTTTATTATTATTATCGGTCGTATAGAGAATTATTCATAGATATTGTCCCTTTTTCCGCACCATAATTGACATTTTCAAAAAATCACATCGGTTTATTACTATTTTAATAATTAGCCGAATATTCTCCTCCTATTCCAAAGTATGTGCATTATGTGCATGAATGTGCACGTGTGTGCAAAACAATTTGCACATTAAAGGAGCCAGATTTATCCAGATTATCTAAAAATAATAATTATTTATGTTATTATTACTAGTATGTGCATAAATTTCTGGATCACAAGAGAGACAAAATTTTACAAATATTCATGTACCTCTCTATTAGTGATCTGGAAAATTGTGCACACAAAATAAAAAATCAAAAAAGAAGGAGCAGTTTTAACATTGAGACCCAATTGTGCCGTTTTTTATGTGCAAAGTAAAATGCACATTCGTGCACATACGTGCACATGATGCACATACTTTTCTGGAAGACACAAGGTATCCTATTGAAGGAATAAATTCTGTTTTCTTATTATATCAGGATTTGTGACCCCTACTAAAAATGCGAGAAAAACTCCCCTAAACCCCTGCCTCCTTATTCCATCAGAGATTTCACACAAAAGTCCGGGGAGGTACATACCATACATACCATAAAAAGGATTTTCTGGGTATCGGATAGGGGACACTCATACCGGCAGTATGGATTAATACCCTTTCAATTTATCATCCCGGCCGGAAAAATACCATTAATGAAAATAGACGATGCTATCTTTACAACCTTTCCGGGCCTTTTTATTGCAGAAGGCGATGTAGGACCACTATGTATCACGGACAGGAACCCTGAACTGGAGAAACTCAAAGGTACCATCATCACCAGCACAAAAGATAGGTATACTCTTGAAGAGGTGAAAGACAATCCTCTTTTCAGGGCATACCGGGATTTTTTCTGGAGCGTTGGGATAGATCCGACAAAAACGAGGCCGGCCTCTGAAGCCCTTGTCAGAAGAATACTATCCGGAAAGATACTACCGACTATTAACACGGCTGTTGATGCCTATAATCTTGCATCTATTGAGACCGGTGTGCCAATCGGAGCTTTTGATGCAGACCTCCTGCAAGGAGAACTCACGATGCGATTTGCACAGGAAGGAGAAGAATTTCTTGGAATCGGAATGAAAAACCCGATTGAACTCCGTACAAACCAGGTTATTCTGACCGATGAAAAGGAGATAATTGCTGTTTACCCATACCGGGATTCTGACAGGACAAAGATAACCCCTGCGACAAAAACCATACACATTGTAGCCTGCGGTGTTCCAAAGATTGATCAGGAAACGGTAATGACCGCATATGAGCTTTCATCCGGATACCTGAAAGAATATTCATCGGAATCCCAGTGAATTCAAAATTTTCTGGTGGAAAACTGGTGATATAAGATCAAAAAAATCCATGAATTAACATGGTAAACTGGGCCTTACAGTATAATTCAGGATATCCCGGAAAAATCGGCATAAAATACCATTAAAGAGAATTACCCTCCCCTTTTTGAGCTTTCATAACACCCAGGTAGTGTGGATTGAACATAATCCCCAGAATATTCCCGAATGGATCCACCACAGATGCAGTGATGAAACCATTTCCCCGGTCCCGGATTTCTTCATGCTTCGTTGCCCCCATCGAGAGCAATCTGTCGAAAGTTTTTTGAATATCATCCACGTGCCAGTAGATAACAGCACCTGCCGGTTCAGTACCCAAATTCCCGGATACATATCTCTTATCAATGATACCAAGTTCAAGCTCGTAATCTCCAATACGAAATTCGGCATATCCCGGAACTTCAAAATACGGATCACTGCCAAGGAGTTCAGCATACCATCTCTTCGCAGCATCAACATCGAATGCAAAAAAACTAACCGTGGCAACCCCTCGCAACGCCGATGAATTATTCATACCTCAATCTTCTACAAAGTTAGTTATACATTCTGTCTTTGCTCCTCTGATTCCGGAAAATTTTTAGGATTGTTCTCTCCTCGGGAAAATCACAAAAATGGGTTCTTTTGAATTATCACATATAATTCAATCTTTTTGTCCAATTGTGCTCATAAGACGAATCAATCAATTAAATGGTTGAACAATTACCCTCAATTCGCCTATATCCAGAAAGAATCATACAGTTATTGAAGACTTAAATTACTTACACTCCTGAACTCGGCATCAGTTAGGGAATATTGGGTAATTTAATTTGCGCGACAAGTCCCGAACCCTCTTTGGAACCTCTGACAATTCAGTACCCTCACCCACCTGATATGCGTAAACTTTACTGAACTTTGTGAGGAGATCGTGAGGAGATATTTGAGTTAAAAGTTTGGCTGCCTTCAAACGATTTAATATTGCACAATATATGTACAAACAGATAAATGATACAAAAATATGCCCAAAAAG
>NZ_QGMZ01000063.1 GCF_003173335.1 Methanospirillum stamsii | reverse complement strand
GCCTCTTCGCTATTTCAAGTGGGTAAGTCAAAATTGAGTTTCCCACAGCGTAAATAGATCATAGTGATGAAATTATCAGTATTTTTATACCCTCTTGCACTTCTTTTCAACGATTGAACGACACTATTTAGTCCTTCCATCAGTGCATTTGTAAACCGACACTCAAAATAATTCAATATCCCTTCCCAGTGGTTTCGAATGGTTTTAGCCAGTGAGATCATAGGGTCAAGCCTAGAGTGAGTTAACCAAAAGTACCATTTCTTGAGGTAAAGATGTGCTTCATCCCGATCTTGAATTTTCCAAATTTCCTGAAAGTTCAATTTCATTTGGTATGCTCTTGCTGTTTTAAGATTCAAAGAACGTAATGAACATAGAGCCTGACTTTGCTTTTCTGTTAGTCTATTTATTGATTTTAACCAAATATATCGAGTTTTTTTAAGGATTGAATTCTCTTTTTGCTCTACTCTTCTTACCTCATCAATTGCTTTATTGACTAACTGCATCACATGAAATTTGTCAAAAATTATATTCGCATTGACTAAATACTCTGATATTCCGGAAATAAATGCTGGAGACATATCGCAAGATACTTGTTCAATTTTCCAAGGGTTTCCATGATGACATAATAATTCAGTAAAAAACCTCCCAATAGTGCTTGAATCTTTTCCTCTCGTCACAAAAAGAACTTTCCCAGTCTTCTTGTCAGCGAAAATCGTAATATAATTGTGACCTTTTCTTTCAGAAGTTTCATCAACACATACTGCAGTTACATTAGAATAATCTTCCTTTTTCAATGCTTTTTTAACATAATGTTTGATTATCCTCCAGATTCGTGTATCATGTTCATGGACCAACTCAGCCACTTTGCTGATTTGCATAGATTGAGCCATTAATACAACCATATGTTCAAAAAGACTTGTAAATGAGCTCATTTTTCTCGACCATGGAACATCGATCATAATGACTTTACATTGATCACAGTATATCCTTGGGACTCTTGCATGAATATAGGAGGGATATTGAAAAAAATCGAGATGACGCCATTCTTTATCTATTGTATCGTGTACATC
>NZ_QGMZ01000062.1 GCF_003173335.1 Methanospirillum stamsii | reverse complement strand
TTTTTCATTATATTCCCATTTTAAATTATAGTTCATTTTCTCTTTTTTTATGTATATTTTAAAAAATTTCAGATATTCTCCTGCAATCTCTGCAATTTTAGATTCAATTTCCTGTTTTTTTAACTCTACAATGTCAAGTTCGAACCGAGAGTTTTGTGAATTATATCGTTTGATCTTTATATAAGTAATTACAATATATTGGCTGTGCTAACTTTGCATTCAAGAATGAGGTCGCACGACTCAGAATCGCGATAGAACATCAAATCTCACATGTAAATGCATTCTTTAATCAGGCGTCCCTTCAGGACTGTTTTTCGACAAAAACGCACAATGGGTTTTTAATAGCGATCGATTATATGAAAGGGCTCCTAACAAGCCCTGGACGCCGTCATTTGACAGCGATATCACAAAATTGTAGTGATTTTAACAACCAAGTATTCAGCCATTTTATGGCCCAATCTACTTGGGATCACCGTTCTCTTGTAGAATGGATTCGGAATATTGGTTGGCGACTTATTGGAAAAAATGGCGCTTTAGTCATCGATGAATGCGCAAATCCTAAATCTGGTGAGCATTCAGTAGGAGTTCAACGCCAATATTGTGGTAATCTGGGTAAAGTTGAAAACTGTCAGGTGGGCGTATTTATGGCATACGTCAAAAATGGGAGCCGATTATTACTTGATTATCGATTATACCTGCCTAAAAGTTGGACTTCTAATTCAAAGAGATGTGACTCTGCAGGAATACCTATTGAACATCGAACGTTTAAAACTAAAGCTGAGTTATCATACGAATTGATAGTTGATGCACTTCGTTCTAAAATCCCATTCAGTCATGTAAACATGGATGGATTTTATGGAAGTCAACCCTGGTTACTAACCCTATTAGAAGCGTTAGGTGTGACTTATGTTGCAGATATCGGCTCTGATGATCGTGTTTTTCTTGAGGTACCTGAATATGGGATTCCATTAAAGTGTAACCCACGAGGGAGACCACCTAGCCAAGTAAAAGTCCTAAATACCACTCCAATCAGGGTAGATGAAATCATGAGAAAAATTAAGCGGTGGAGAATTCTACGAGTCAGGAGGGCGATGAATGGCTTTCTTGAAGTAAATTTCTACGCTCTGAAGGTCTGGAGAATCGACAAAGATATCCAGGAACCTCTACCCGTATGGCTGTTGATTCGAAAAGAACTCGAAGAACCTAAAGTTAAGTACTCTCTCTGTAATGGAAATCACATTAATTCCTGGGATCGTTTGGTAAAGATGCAAAGTGAGAGGTATTGGGTAGAACGAACCTTTCAAGATTCAATAGCTCTCGCTGGAATGGCTGATTATCAAGTCCGAAACTGGAAGGCATGGCATCATCATGTAGCATTAGTTCTCCTTGCGATGCTTTGGATATTGAGGGAGCAAAAGCACCTTCTTCCTGAATTTAAAGACATTACACCTCAAGACGTCGCCCGTTTTTTTTTAATTTGGATGCCTCTGAAAGAGAAGACGTCATCTACGGTTGCTGAGGTGACTGTCAAAAATAAAAATAACCGAAAAAATTCACGAAGATCTAAGATGAAACGAAAAGGGCGGCCAATTATCGAATAAAAGTTGAAACCGAGATTTGTGCGCCAACTTAAAAGATAGCTCTCGGCTTCGTGTTATTTTTCGTTTTTATGGTATTTATCGTTGTCTTAAACATCATTATTTGCATATGATTATTTCCACTAGTCGTTTTGTATGAACATCATATGTTTTTCAAAATATTGATCAAAATTGGAGAGGATCAAGATAACTAACCATTTAAACATGACATTGTAGAG
>NZ_QGMZ01000061.1 GCF_003173335.1 Methanospirillum stamsii | reverse complement strand
ATATTGATCAAAATTGGAGAGGATCAAGATAACTAACCATTTAAACATGACATTGTAGAGCTATAACATCATATGAATACAATTTTAGTTTTTCTAATCCTTTCTGTGCAGATGAGACTGTATCAACCACAAATCCTTCATATCGCTCGATAAATTTCTGACTTATGTAAAGAAGGTCTTCATCATCATCGACTAAAAGAATGCGATACCCTGATCTCTGTTTTTTTTCAGCATGAGAAACCCGAATATCTTGTGATTGAAACAAAGAGGAATGAATTGACCTACTCATCATAATTAAATCTCAAAAAATTGGTAACCAGGTTCGACAGAATTTATAACTTTCAGTTAGACAACGAAATTTGCAACTGCTTTTGATACCTGGGAAGTTCCGGAATTCACCTGCTCAATAACCATTTTTAATTCATCAATTGATGCCGCAGATTCTTCTGCGATTCCGGCAATTTCCACAGCTTCTTTAGAGTTTCCATCAAGAAGATTGGATATCTCATTCACACTCGCGGTAACCTCTTCCACCCCGGAAGCCTGCTCTTCTGTCATCGCAGCAACCTGCTCGACATGCATGGAGATCCCACTAACCGATTCGGCCAGTTTTCCAAAGACCTTAAGTGTGTCACTCAATGCGATATTTCCCTCTTTTATTGCTTTTGCAGCGGTTTCCGATGAATTTCCTGCATCCTCGGATTTTTTCTGGAGTGATGTAATCATTTCAGCAATATTTTCTGCCGATATTCTCGACTCAGTTGCCAGGGCCTTTACCTCTGCTGCCACAACTGCAAATCCCCGTCCTGCTTCACCAGCCCTTGCTGCTTCAATTGCGGCATTTAATGCAAGAAGGTTTGTCTGGCTGGCAATATCAGATATAAGACGAACAATTTTACCAATTTGACCCATATCCTGCTGAATTTCTCCAATCAACCGATTCATATCATCCGCACTGATTGTGATGACCTGCATTCCATCTTCAGCTTTCTTTGCAAGAGTTGTTCCTTCTTTTGCAAGGTCATTGGCATTCCTTGAGTATTCAGATACTTCTTCAGTCTTTTTGGATACATCTGCAACGGTTATAGTCAAATCTTCCATTGCTTTGAGAATCTGTTGAACACCGGAATTGCCCTGCTCTGCATTGGTGGAAACCTGGCTGGCACTATGTGCCATCTGTCCGGCTCCCTGTACTATCTCTCCTACGTTAACATTTGCCTGATCCGCATTGAGGGAGAGATTTTTTACCTGCGAATTTATCGTTGCTATCGCTTCAGATATCTTATCCCCGATTTCATCAAGTGCTTCCCTAAATGATATCCAGTCACCCTTTATCTCCTGTTTTTTATCAAACCGGGCAGTAAAGTTATATCCGGCATATTCTTTTGCAATCCGCATCGCCTCCTTGACCGGTGTTTCTATGGATGCCTGGGTCTGGTTCATCCCCTCGATTACTTTGCGATAATCTCCCTCGTGCATTGTTTGGTCAATCCGGAATGAGAGATCACCTTCAATAGCTGCATGAGCAATCTGTGTTGAATCTCTCACAAGGCGGGCAATTGCTTCACGGGCGGTATTCACTGCCTGACTTATCCTAACAAATTGCTCTTTTGCTCCTGCAATTTCACTATCTGCATCTAATACTGTTGAGGTAAAACTGGTATTTCCATGTGAAAGAGAAGAGAGGTTCTCATACAGGTTATTGATAGATTGTTCCAGATATACCACCATCTTTTTGATAGTCGTTATATCAATATACATCATGACAATTTTTGTAACATTATTATTGACATCCAGGATGGGAATGTAGGTATAATTTAATATTCGGGTAAAAGAGCCAAGATCAACCGTAATGGTTCCGGTTCCTGATTTTTTCGTAGAGATGATTTCATTAATTGTCGTTCCTTCACGTCCGATGACATTGATATCCCGAAGACTCATCGTGGTTAACTTTGATTCTGATAACTGAATGATATCCTGAAATGCCTTGTTGGAAGAGAGTATTTTCCCATTCAGATCTGTGGTAATTATTCCGGCAGGGCTTTCATTTATCAGTGTTTCAGATTCATCCAACTTCTCGACTAAACTCGTCTGATCCAAAAAAATCTCAATAATCTTGTGAACATTGCCCCGTGGATCTTTTATTGGGATGTAAAAATAATCAACATGTCTGATACCAACGGGGAACTGGACGATCATATTCCCTCCTTCGATTTTTCCCGATTTTATGGCATCAGAAACACCCGGGCCTCCTCTTTGAATGACCTTGAAGTCCTGGAGCTTCATGGAAAGAAGTTGTTCCGGCGAATATCCACTTAATTTTGAAAATGCAGGATTAACATCCGTTATCTCTAAATCCAGATTCAAAGTAAAGATTGCATAGGGATTCTCTGAAACAAACGTTTTATTTTCTTCAATGTATGTTTTCAGATCTGTTAAATCATTATATATGCACAATACCTTCTGTATTGCATTATTAACATCCAGAACTGGAAGGTAGGTATATTCCAGAACTTTTATCCGGTCACCAAAATCCACGACCATGGAACCATGTTCTGGTCTTTTCGAAGAAAGAGCATCCGAAAACGTCGCACCTTCCCGGGATAAAAGTTTAAAGCCGGCAAGGTTCATGCTGCGTAATCTTTCCTCCGGAATCCGGGTAAGGTCCATAAATGTTTTATTGAACTGGAGGAAATTGCCATTAATATCGGTTGTAATGATACTTGTCGGGTTTTCTGAAATAAGAGTTTCTGATTCATGCAATTGCTCAATAAGACTTGTCTGATCCAAAAAAATTTCAATTATTTTGTGAACATTCCCCCGTGGATCCTTAATCGGTATGTAGAAATAATCAACATGTCTGATACCAACAGGGAATTGGACAACCATTTTTCCCCCTTCGAGTTTTCCTGATTTCACGGCATCAGACACACCAGGCCCTTCTCTTTGAATGACCTTAAAATCGGTTAATTTCATCCGGAGAAGTTCTTCAGATGTATATCCGCTCAATTTGGAAAATGCAGGATTCACGTCCGTGACTTGTAAATCCAGATTCAAGGTAAATATTGCATACGGGTTTTCTGATACAAAGGTTTTATTTTCCTCAAGGTAAGTTTTCAGGTCAGTCAAATCGTTATAGATACATATAACCTTCTGTATTGCATCATTTACATCCAGAACCGGGAGGTAGGTATATTCCAGAACTTTTATCCGGTCACCAAAATCCACGACCATCGAACCGTGTTCTGATTTTTTCGAGGAAAGAGCATCCGAAAAAGTCGAACCTTCCCGGGATAAGAGTTTGAAATCAGCAAGGTTCATAATGCGTAATCTCTCCTCCGGAATCAGGGTAAGGTTCATGAACGCTTTATTGAACTGAAGGAAATTCCCTTTAAGATCAGTGGTAATGATACTGGTAGGATTATCAGCGATAAGAGTTTCAGATTCAATGAGCCTCTCAACAATGTCTGTCAGGTCTGCAAAAACATCGTATATCTTTATTATATCCCCATGAGAATCAAAAACCGGAATGTATGAATATTCCATATGCCGGATACCGGTTGGGAATTGAACAATAATTTTTCCGGAAACTGTCTTTTTCTCTTTAATCGCTTCATCAACCGTCGGTCCGTCACGCTTGATGATAGTAAAATCTGAAAGATGCCTTGAAATCCATTCTTCACGGACGTATCCGGAAATTCTGGAAAAAGCAGGATTTACATCGGCGATGGTCAGGTCAGGGTTGAGGACTATGAGAGCATAGGGATTCCCGTTTGTTAGAGCTTCAGTTTCCTCTTTAGAAACATTTCCAGTATTGTCAACAATCGTCGCGAGAATACAGGTTTCTCCTTCATATGCGATTTTTGATAATGTTACTTTTGCCGGGAATATTTCCCCGTTCATCCGTTTATTATCCCAATAGAATGTTACATTCCCTTGCTGACTTGCAATAAATATCCATTTCTTTATTTCTTCGTTGCTGTTTTTTCCATTTCTTTGTAATGGAGGGAAAATGATTTCCGGATTTTTTCCAATTATCTGATCCGGTTTATCAATATGAAAAAGATCCATGGCTGTTTTACTACATCCAATAAAGACCCCATTTGATTTTATGAGGAATATTGCACAAGGGATCTCATCAATAATTCTCTGAAGTGTGGTAATATCATGTGACTGGATCATTGAATGTGTAATTATGGTCATTATATCAACCCTTTTTATTACAACATCCGGGTATCATTGTACTCAAATATCCTATTTATAATCTCATCTGGTGGCGCCGAGAGGCATATTTTTTTATACCCATCAATTCGTTATTTACCATGGATGTAGAACAGAAAAAAATTCTTTCTATCCTGTCTCAAACAAAAAAACCATTAATGATAAAAGATATTGCCGAATTATCCGGCATTAATCGTCATACAGTTGCAAGAAAACTTGATACATTAGAAATTCTCGGCAGAGTGAGAAAGTTTCAGATCGGAAGTGCAAAAAAATATTCTCTTACAGAAACTGTGCCGGTTTCAAGTTTAATAGATATCAGTAATGATTTAATCATCATTTTAAATGAAAAATGGCATGTGCATTATATGAATAAATCTGCACTTAACTTTTTTCACCTCTCCGATCAACCGGTGATTGGAAAGAGGATTGACTTTTTGCGTCTTGATATTTTTTCATCACCGGAAGTTATACAAGGAATAAAAGAATTTTCTTTCCAGAAGGTCACAAAAATAGAACTAGAAATACAGAAAAATGGCCTTGATCTCTGGTATGAGATAACCATAATGAATATTTCATTAAAACCAGGTTCACTTTTTATCGCCGTTACCGCCTCAAATGTTACTGAAAAAGTAATAACACAAAGAAAATTAATTGAAAACGAGGCAATATACCGATCCCTTTTTGAAAATGCTCCCATTCCGATTAATAAAGTAGATATTTCTCAGGTAAAACAGTATATAGATACATTAAAAAGATCAGGCATTGTAGATATCAGGTCTTACTTTGAACAGAATCCTGATGAAATAATTAAATGCAGTCACCTGATTAAAGTTCGAAAGATCAATAAAAAAAGCCATGATGATTACCAGGTTGTGAATGGTGATTACTCAAAAATTATGGAATTTATGACTCCTTATCTCACAAAAGAGACAATAGATAGTTTTAAAAATTTGTTTATTTCTCTCTATGAAGGGTCGAATTATTTTCAATTTCCGTCATCTTTTGTTACATCCAAAGGGATTAAACGCCATTTTTTAAATTTTGTAGCTGATGCATCTCCACAAAATGATCTCTCCAGAATTTATTTTTCTTACCTGGAAGTAACCGGCCAAAAATCCCTGCAATTACAATTACTTCAAAATAATAAAGATCTTATCGGGGTAACCGAAGAAGTAATCGCCCATGATGCTGAAATCAGGGTTCAGATTGATGAATTGAGAAATCAACGCAATGATGCTGAAAAACGTAACATTCTCCATACCCATCTTTTAGATGCCACTCATATCCCTATCATCATGTTTAATTCATCAATGGTAATTACTTGGACAAGTACTGAAATGAATTATTTATGTGGTTATGCAGATACCGGCCTGTATGGAGAAAACCTCAGGACATTATTTTCCGACAATTCTGAATTTGAACAATTTTACCTGTTTATTACACAAAATGAGTTGATTGGGAGGTATACTGAAGTATCTCTCTTGCATCAGTCTGGTAATACTCTTTCAGTCCTGTGGCATCATGTGGAAAATATTACCTTATCTGATGGAAAAAAGACCTATGCAGCGATGATTCAAAAAATTGATTCATAAGATGATACAACTATACTCTCACAAGACTATTCCGGAGGCCTGATTCTGGTTTTTGAATGTTCCCAATGTGGAGAGTGCTGTGGTCATCTTGGTCTGATGTGGGCCATTGAAAAAGAGATATCCGAATATACTTTTCGGGTCCGGAATGAATACACCGGAGAGCGATACACCGTTGAAGTTACCAAAGATCTCCGCTCTCTTTATGATGATAAAGATGTATTTACCGATCTCCCGGAAGCATGTCCATTTTTTCGTAAAGGCAGGGAGAATGACCTCTGGTACTGTACGGTTCATCTCACCCGTCCGGACGTATGCAGGGAATATGGATGCTGGAGATTTTTAATCCTGGACTCACAGGGTAAACGGGCAGGTAGAGTCATGGGAACCAGGCACCTGCATGCTGAAGATCCGAATCTACTAAAAATCTGGGATGAGAAGGTTCGCTGTCTGACAGAACCGGATGACGCTCTCTGGGATGAAAAAATGTGTGAAATTATCCGGTCTGCAGGATTTACTGTCCGGGACTGACCGGATACCCGGAAAAAAATGAACCGGTTTAGTCTGTATCCCTCGTAAGACCAATCTCCATGAAATCCTCACCGATGATGACCTCTCCCGGGAAGTCATTTTCTGCCACCAGCAAATGAGCATAGGGAGTATTTCCAGGAACGATGTGATTTAACACCAGCGTTGTCACATTACATGATTCTGCAACAGAACCGACCACATCATTCGCAGTATGCGATGTCAGCATATGTGTTTTCAGTGCATCCATCTGACTTCCGGGAACCGGAGTTCCAAATTTCAGATCTATCCAGGCCCGGTCAATTACCTCGTGGAGCAGGATGTCTGCACCGTCTGCAAGTTTCTGAAGATTTCCTTTGGTATCCGGACCGGTATCACTTGAAAATACCACCGAGCCATCCTTTGTGTTAAACCGGTACGCGATTGAGGGAAATACCTGGTGATGATCCACAAGGGTTGCAGTGACCCTGACATTATCATCCTGGTATACCTCGAAGGGATCCATTTCCGGACAGGAATCCGAATTAGGGTCAACTACAATGCCCGGAAACGGAATATCTCCCGACTCTGTCCCTCCGATTTCATGAACCTCGATAAGACTCCGGTGGTCCGGATACCCGTCATCCAGGGTAACATCATTGATTCCCTGAGCAAATGCCTGCCAGATGAGATCTGTCATCTGCCTTGTTCCGGGTGTAGGGGTAATCAGGTCCGGATTGCTACTATCGGTATAGATGACCTGACCGCCACGGGCAGAGAAGTTTGTTTTATCTGCTTCAAGTGTTCCCCGGTTAGCCGGCCCGAAGACTTTCAGGGGAACATAGACGGTTTTACCGGTGTCCGGATCCCTCTTTGTTCCAAGACCTGCTCCGGCCCCGATAAGCAGGAATGACGGATAATCAGCCGTATGATCCTGGTGCAGGTGGGTAAAGAAGAGAGCATTTGCATGTGCAAGGAACGTTGAGGATCCGGTTTCCACTCTGCCTTCCGGAGTATCCATAAAATCCCCATAATTAAGTGCTTCTGAAAGTTTTGCTGCAGATCCCTGTCCCATATCGATTATATACCATGAGTCATTCACTATCAGCACCGAAGAAGAACTTGCCCGGTCTGTTTCCGGATACCATGATATTCCTCCGGTTGTTCCAATCAACACCAGTCGTGTATCGCAATTTTTCGCTTCATCGCCGGTGATGATCCTGGCAGGTGTAACTTGGTTTAAAACCTCATTTTCCCTTGAAAAATCTTCAGGCATAGACTCATCTGTGAAGTTATGTATTCCAGAATCATCTGTATCTTCAGCGGAAACAAAAAAACCTGTTAAAGCCCAGCACACCAGTACCATCATGAATACCCGGATTATGTTCATTGTACTTCTCCTCTCATAACAGAATACAGAACTATCAGGGTTAAAGATTTCTAAACCAGAAATTGACGTTGATTTCATTCATTTTTTTGAAAGAAAAGTTTCTATTCTCATAAGTTAAATGCCGAATAATTGCTTCCAGATGACAGAGAAAGGACGGATAAAAATGGGAGAGAAAAAGAAATTAACTACTGCAGCAGGAGCTCCGGTCCCGGATAACCAGAATGCGGTAACTGCCGGTCCTCGTGGTCCAATGCTTCTTCAGGATGTATGGTACCTTGAAAAACTGGCTCATTTTGACAGAGAGGTAATTCCTGAACGCCGCATGCACGCAAAAGGTTCCGGGGCATTTGGAACATTTACCGTAACCCATGACATTACCCGGTATACACGTGCAAAACTCTTTTCAGAGATAGGAAAACAGACCGAGGTCTTTGTCAGGTTCTCTACCGTTGCAGGGGAGCGTGGCGCTGCAGATGCCGAACGAGATATTCGTGGATTTGCCATGAAATTTTACACCGAGGAGGGAAACTGGGATCTTGTTGGTAATAATACACCGGTTTTCTTCATCCGTGATGCACACAAGTTCCCGGACCTGAACCGGGCAGTAAAACGGGATCCCCGGACTAACATGCGTTCTGCAAAGAACAACTGGGACTATTGGACCAACCTTCCTGAAGCTCTCCACCAGGTAACCATCGTCATGAGTGACCGGGGTATTCCTGCCAGTTACCGCCACATGCATGGATTTGGCAGCCACACATTCAGCATGATAAATACAAAAAAAGAACGGGTATGGGTAAAATTCCATCTCCGGACACAGCAGGGAATCCAAAATCTGACAGACCAGGAAGCAGAAGCGATTATTGCAAAGGACAGGGAGAGCCATCAACGTGACCTCCTTGAGAGCATTGACCGGGGAAATTTCCCCCGCTGGAAGATGTATATCCAGGTCATGACCGAGGAAGAGGCAAAAAATATGCCATATAATCCTTTTGACCTGACAAAAGTCTGGTACAAGAGCGAGTTTCCCCTGATTGAGGTTGGTGTCCTTGAACTGAACCGGAATCCAGACAACTATTTCCAGGATGTGGAGCAGGCTGCCTTTAACCCGGCAGCGGTTGTTCCCGGAATCAGTTTCTCTCCGGATAAAATGCTTCAGGGCCGGCTGTTTTCCTACGGGGATGCCCATCGGTACAGGCTTGGCGTGAACCATCACCAGATTCCGGTCAACCGTCCAAAGTATGCAAATGCACACACCTCTCACCGTGACGGGCAGATGCGGGTAGACGGTAATGCCGGGGCTACCATCGGATATACACCGAATAGTTACGGCGAATGGGAAGAACAGCCTGAATATGAGGAACCTAAACTGGAACTCTCAGGAGCTGCAGGTCACTGGGATTTCAGGGAAGATGACGATGATTACTATACCCAGCCGGGTAAACTTTTCCGTCTCATGACCCAGGCACAACAGCAGGTGTTATGTGAGAATACAGCCAGGAACATGGGCGATGCTCCAGAGTTTATCAAGATACGTCATATCGGAAACTGTCTGAAAGCTGATCCTGCATATGGCAAAGGGGTAGCAGATGCACTGGGCATATCCCTGGATAAGGTCCAATAAATTTTTTTAGCAGGGACCGGTTTTTTTAGTAAGACATTTTTATCTGGCGGTCCGGTATATCCAGGATAAATCCTATACGCTGATTATTCTCCTCATCAAGTATGGTTCCGGCGATGATCACCGGAATTTTCTTCCCGTCTTTCCGGGTAAATTCTTTTTCACAGAGGATCTTCTGCACCCCGGGACTTGGGAGGTTTTTCATTGCCTCCTTGTCAGGATGAACGTATTCAATGGATGCTAAATCAGATACACAGATGAGACCAGCTTTTAATTCATCCCGCGTATATCCGAGCATCTCAAGGAACATATCATTTGCATCGGTTAGTATCCCATCCGGATTCCAAAACGCAATCCCGATTAGTCCGGAATCATATACCCGGCGAAGGCGGTTTTCACTCTCCTTTAAAGCGATTTCTGCTTCTTTTCTATCGGTAATGTCCTGGCAGATTCCTTCGATAATCTTATTCCCTTGTTCATCGCTGACAAGTCTGACACTAATGGATCCCCAGATGATACTCCCATCTTTCCGGAAAAAACGGGTTTCATAGGGTTTTACAAAACCTTTGGCATTAAGTATCCGAAATATCTCATCCCGGTCTTCTGAATTGACATACCTGCTCCCGATATTCGTGATAGAATGGATGAAATCCTCTTCTGAATCATATCCCAGATATTTTACCGCATAGGGATTTGCCTGGAGAAACCTCCCTTCAGGTGTAGCGGTAAAAAGTCCGATTCCGGCATTATTGTATATGTCACGATATTTTCGTTCACTCTTTTGCAACGCGGATTCCCGTTCATGTTCCTTCGCCATGCTATGGAGTGTCCCGATAACAGCAGGACGGTCCTGGTATGTCCCTATCCCAACCAACATTCTTACCGGAATTCTGGTCTTCCCATCCCGGTGAAGGAGGTTATACTCGTAGGATTCAGGGGGTGTCTGACCGGAAAGCCTGTTGTAATGTCTTTTAAGAACCAGATCCCTGTCTTCCGGGGCAATCAGGGAAGTTATTGACATCCCGCTTACCTCTTCCACGCTATACCCGAGCATGGCCGCCTGAACTTCATTAGACATGAGAAGAATGCCATCCTGTACAAGGAATACTCCGTCCTGGATGTGATCAATCAGGACACGTAACTGTTTTTCCGATTGGATGAGGGCATCTTCTGCCCGTCTTTTTTCAACGGCCATCTGGATTTTATGAGATAATTCCGCAAATAAAGAGACAGTTTCCCCACCCTTTTGAAGATAATAATCTGCCCCTTCATTTAATGCCTGAATAACGACTTCTTCACGGCCACGTCCAGTAAAAAGGATGAAGGGGATGTTATTATTAGATTTTCTCACTGTTTTTAACAGCTCTATACCATTCATTCCGGGCATTTCATAATCTGAAATGATGGCCTCGTAATTATTATGAGAACGAAGAAGTTTTAGAGCCTGTATTGCTGAATGTGTTATATCGACGGTGAATTGCCCATTCAATTCCAGGAAAGATTTTCCCAGTTCAAGTAGAGGCTTTTCATCGTCTACATAGAGGACAGATATCATGACTGATTCTTAAAAAAATTGTATGGTTCACTATTGTGTCTTAAATAAATAGTCCTTTTGATATGGTTCTGGAAAATCCGGGGGGGCACTCGTTTAAACCAGAAATAACGGACTTTTACTTCAGCTATTCCCTTATCATTCTCCGGACCCATCTTGCCAGCATAGAGTATTCCATCCAGTCATTTCCGGAAATCACCGCCGGTTTCCGGAATCGTATTCGGATATGACTACAAATGGCATCCGGATTCACCCCTAATAAGTACTGTTTCCCGTTCATAGCAGGTAGTACACAATCCGGTTTTCGTCTCCGGATCCCACCATGAGATTCCCTGCAAGTTGCAGACACTACACCGGCCATAATCAGAGTTCGTCCGTTTCATGCCGGAAATGTTGATCACACCCGGAAGAGTCCGGATTGATTCTATCTCTTTTTGAATTGTCCGGGTTTTGCAGGCGTCACAGAGGGCGATATTAGTATCCCGGACCATATGGGTGATTGTATTACCCTTGCAAAGAGCAGATGTTCCATTCATCTGGCCGGAAGTTATCGGGACAATATTCTCTCCGGTATATGAGACGGGTTTTGCAGTTGCTACACTTGCTGCATGTTCCGGCAGTTCCCGTAATGATAAATCGGACCAATTCTGCGTCACTTCAGGCTTTTGCCCATTTTCCCGAGCCATATGATCCGGACTTGCGGAAAAGGCACCTTCGGTTGCACACGGTGTTTCATTATCAGGAGTATAATCAGATGCACTCTGAATACCGGTATTGTTGCAATATATCTTAGTATTATTAGTATACAGATTATTTTCTTTTAATTCGGCTGAATCGTCACTTGTTTTCTTGCTGCAGCTGTTGCACTCATGTCGCAATTGTTGCAATCCTGTTTCTAACTCTTTGTTTCCATTGTCAGAATCATCATCTGAACCATTTTGTGATTGCACATCAGAAATCCAGCACTCATCGTTTCCGGACCAGGTCTCATACAACAGGTCATCCCAGAGGTAGGCTTTTGTTCTTCGTTTTACATCCATTCCTTCCCGTTCATCGGTTACGGTCCGGTCTATGTAGGAGAGAGCCGGACATTTTTCGAGGAGGCCGGAATAGGATACTCCCCGGCTGGTACTTCCATGGAATACTTTGTAAATGGCGTTGTAGGTAAAGCAGGTTACCCGCTGGACCTGGGCGATGGTGAATTCAAACTTTTCAAGGTTCCTGATAGCGGTAATTACATCCGCCTCTCTTCTTGTCAGTTTAGTAGTCTGTCCTCCGGTTTTTCCACTGAGTTGTTTATACAGGACTGATGCCCGGACAAAATCCTCTCTTGTTGCGGTAACACAGATTATTCCGTTTATTTCCTCTCTCTTTCGCTGGTACTGGTTCATGATGGCATGTGCCCGGATGAGATCGATGAGCATGTCCGGATTTCTCCGGTTGGATATGGAATTAAACCTGATATGATGTGCATATGGGATGACAACCCAGACCGGTGAAAAGAGAATGTCCCACATGGCCTGGCAGACCTTTAAATCCGTCCGGAGCATTGTTTCCTGACCGGGAAGTGCGGTTGCAGCGTCAAGTGTCCGGTGCAGGACTTTTTTGTCCTGTTCGGTCGAGTCATCTATCCAGGTGGTGAGCATCCGGTTTAGGACCTGGTCATCTCCGGTCCCCTCGACTTTTGCAATCCACCAGAGGCATCGTTCAGGTATCTCACAGATTTTTCCTTTCCGGTCAGTATTCACTGTAAGATACTGGAAGGGTTTTTGAAAACTACTGGTTACTCCTTTTAAAATCTCCTGCATCTGGTCTGAAAGGCTGGTATCATCGAGGGTGATGACCATCCCAGGCCGGAGGTTTTCAGCGTAAAAGAGCGCTTTATCACTTATCCGCTGGCCAAGCCGGGAAAGTTTCGGGACCTGTAAGAGCATGACATCAAAGGCATCACTTTTTCCTTTTCCGCTTATTCCGGTGACCGATACGTGCAGTCCCTTGGATTTCGGGTTTGTTATCGACCGGGATGCAAGAGAGAGGGCTAAACATTCTGCAACGGTAAGGTCTCCTTCATGATCCCTGGCAAAGGTCCCGAGTGAATAGGCAAGGGGATCGCCGGTTTTGAGTATATCCCACACTTCTTTCAGGATGTCCGGAGGATAGGCATCTTTCAGATCTCCGGAGGTATCGTCTGAATTCTCTCTATTTCCGACGGTATTATCACTATTTTTCTCCGGAGTGTATTCTTCCAAGCCATGCCGGTATCCATCCCGCTTTACTCTTCCTTTTGCCCGGTCCCGGATTCCCTGTTTTATTCGTGCTTCATAATCCCGTTTTTGCCGGGGTCCTTCGAACTGTTCCCGGAGTTCACTCCACCGCTGAGTCCCTCCGCCACAGGAGTTGTGATGGCATCCGGCAAAGATCCCGCCGTTTTCAAACTGGATTGCATATGCCCCATCCATGTGAGCAGATGAGAACGGACATGTATCAAGGAGAAAGATCCTGCCTCCGGAATAGGGTTTTTCCCGGAACAAGAGACCATGATCACAGAGCCATGCTCCAAGGTCCGTGACAGGTGAATTCCCGGCTGGTTTTGGCTCAAGATGTATTTTTTCCGGAGTTGGGAGGAGCGACGCCAGGGCTTCTAACTGGTCGGATTTGACGATTTTGAGCGCTTTTGGGATTGAGAGTGCTTGTGATCTCCGGTGAGGGCGGTTGTCTGTAGAGTCTCCTTTTCTTGACAATGTCCCGTATAATTTCCATATCCGGGATGCATTCGAGACCGAGGTATCGATGTCTGATTCTGTATCTGAGAAGAATATCGAGAGAGCGGTGAGGGTATTTTTAAGAAGGGTATTGTTCGCTGGATCATTGGGAAGGTCGATTCCATAGAGCAGATGGGATCCGTTTCCGGAGTCTGCGAGAATGGGTTCAGGCCATCCCATTTCGGTAAGAAAATCCCGGATCTTTGTGGCCTTCCGAAGTGCTTTTTCGTGTTCTTCTTCAGACGAGGAGATGCCGGAAGGCCGTTTTGGATCGATATCTATGGGGAGCCATTGCCTCCTTACGATATCCTCGTCTCCGGTGGCCTTGTCATCCCGGGAAAGCCGCATCTCCATCCGGTTTGCACGCCTGGCCAGGAGATCCGGATTTATTTTATTGAGGACGACATAGATCCCGGCGATGTCACTGGTGTTGTCCAGAACCAGGGCATCCCGAACGAGTTTTTCCTTATCGGTGTAGTATCCGGATGCCATCCCCCCGGATTTCCGAAGAGCCCGTAGTTCCATGACATCTCCCTCTGAAAAGAGAAGGGAGAGGGTCCGGAGAATTTCCTCTCCGCTCACTGGTTCTCCTCCGGGTTTTTCATAATCCAGACAAATGAACTCTTATGCACTCCCCTTTGTTCGCTCCAGGCCGGATACCGACTGTTCATGACCCTGCTGATGACACTCCTCCGGTATTCGGTTGTTATCGGATGGAGGAAGGGATAGATCTCTTTGTTTTTCAGGATCTGTTCCTCTATGCCTCTCCGGGATACGAGGGTTGAATGCTCCGGTATTGCCTCATGAGCGGCGAAGATGACTTCGTCTATCAGATGGATGTTCATACTAATCCCCCTGAGCAGGCAATGGCTCCACCGGGGAGGACCCGATACTGTTTCCATTCATGTGACTGCAGGATCCAGATCCGGATATGGATCTCTCCCGGAAAAGTTCGTTTTTGCACGATATTTCCAAGTTCTGCAACGAGCGATGAGAAATCAGATATGCCTTTTGACCGGGATGTCCGGATGACAAGGCCGATTATTTCATCATGGTTCCATGCGATGATGTCAAAGATCCGGGAGCAGCCGGTTACTTTTTCCGCAGTAAATCCGGCGGCTATGAGCAGGGACCGGGCGGTATATCCGGATACCCGCTCTCCACGTCCGGCATTATCCATGTCTGATTCCTCCCCGGATGCCGGATAAGAGGGCATTGAGATCCCTAAAGGAAAAGAAAGCTAATGAGGTTGTAGGATGATATATCCTACTTACCCCTGCTGAAATCGGCAGCCCGTCAAAGTTACTGATATGGTGGGGGTATTCTTTTTTTGGTCTGTTCAGACTCAAATGTTGTAGTTTTGCTCTAATGGTCTCACCTGCACCGACTGGTTTGGATGGTGCCCAGAAATGTCTGAAAACGAGTAGATAATTACTGACATTTCGGGTGGCCGGATCACCGAAATGTTTTAGATACATGAGAGATTTGTGCCTGCCATCTGAGCGATCGCGGAAGTCAGATGAGGAGTTATTGTCGCGCAATTTAGCCGGGGTTTTTTCGTAATAATTTTATCCTGTTGTAAAATTTTTTCGGGATTTTTGGACAATTTGTTGAAAATGATATTTCATATTAATAATGATGAAGTGATTTTTTTTGCGGCATGGTTCGGAGGGAACTGGGTTTTGAAATTGTGTAAGTGAGAGTCTGGGGAGATGTGATTGAGATGCCGCAGTGGAGGGTTCATATAGGGGCAGTTTTCCGGGTCCGGGGGGTGAGAAGGACGCATAAAATGGGACGGGAAGAGATGATGTATTGAGTTACGGGTGGAAGTTCAAAGTTCCGGGTTTATCCTGAATTGATATCCGATTTTCCGGTCAGGTCTATTGTGTCTACAGGGTGAATTTCTCTTTTTATAGCGGGATTACTTCTTTCAGAATCGAATCCGCTAACATAGGATGAAGTGCAGGTTTTGTAGTGATGTCTTTTTTTCCGGTCAGATCTTCGAGATCTTTTTTTCAGTCGTGCCAGGTCAAGGAGACTTGCATCTTCATTCATGTCAACCAGAAGATCGATATCTGAATCCGGCGTTTCTTCTTTCCTGGCAACTGAACCACAGATCCGGATATTTAATGCTTCAACAATTTCATGGGTTATGGTGGTGAAATGAATCATTTTTGTAAAATATGAGTTTGATAGGATGATGAAAAGTTATTTTCCGGCAGAGATTATTTTCCGGTAATCTTCTTCTGGTATCTCCCGCATTGCCTGTCTGAAATGCCCGGACCACATGGTCTTATTCGTCACAAACCCAAGTTCAGGAATAAGCGGTTTAATCTCCACTGGCTCTTTGAATACTTTGACTTGTTTCAGCCTGAACCGGTATGGAAACACCTCATCCCCCATTTGGGGTGGAGCGGTGAAGAGTAGTTTTGCATCTTCAAAGAGTTCGATTACTTTGAATTCTCCCATGATAGCAGAGGGAAGGACAGTATCTCCATGTGTTTCGGACCGGACATACAAGAGGATAGTATCACCAGGTTTCACCCGGGAATGAAGTCCTTTGCTCCGCTTTGGGACTCCCCAGATGTTATGTTTTTTTAGAACCTCCCAGTTCTGCCGGTTCCCGGATGCTATCCAGATTGCCATAGTATCTATGTAGACCGCACCAGTATTTGAAAACATATATCGTTTGTCACGATTAACCCTCTAATCTCTGAATATGGCCCGTGCAAAAAAGACAAAAGAAACAACGGCAGCAAATCTCGGGTTTGAAACAACCCTCTGGGCAGCGGCAGATAAACTCCGGAACAATATGGATGCGGCTGAGTATAAGCATGTCGTCCTTGGTCTCATTTTTCTGAAATATCTGTCTGATGCATTTGAAGAGAAGCACTCCTCGCTTGAGCAGGCATACTCGGATCCGAAGAGCTCCTGGTATATCGCTGAACCTGAAGTCCGGTACGGGGTGATTGAGGATCCGGATGAGTACAGGTCGGAGAATATCTTCTGGATTCCGAAAGAAGCCAGGTGGTCCTTTATCCAGCAGAATGCAAAACGGCCGGAGATTGGGAAGATCGTCGATGATGCGATGTATGCCATCGAACGGGATAATGCAGTTCTGAAAAATATCCTTCCCAAGGAGTATGCCCGTCCCGGTCTTGATAAGGAGAAACTGGGAGAACTCATCGATCTCATCGGGACACTCAACCTGAGCGACTCTGATAACCGGTCAAAGGATATCATCGGCAGAGTGTACGAGTATTTCCTCTCCGAGTTTGCGAGTGCTGAAGGAAAAAACGGGGGTCAGTTCTATACTCCCCGGTGTGTTGTTCAGACGCTTGTTGCAATGATCTCCCCCTTCAAGGGTCGGGTGTATGATCCCTGCTGCGGGTCTGGCGGGATGTTTGTCCAGAGTGAGAAGTTTGTGGAGGCTCATGGTGGTCGGATTGGTGATATCTCCATCTATGGGCAGGAGTCCAACCCGACGACCTGGAAACTGGCAAAGATGAACCTTGCCATCCGGGGGATTGATCATGATCTCGGGGCTGAACATGCGGATAGTTTCAGGCGGGATCTCCACTCAAATCTGAAAGCGGATTACATCCTTGCCAATCCTCCCTTCAATATGAAAGACTGGGGAGGGGAGAACCTCAAGGACGATGTCAGGTGGAAGTATGGGATTCCTCCGAACGGGAATGCGAACTATGCCTGGATTCAGCATTTCATTCATCATCTCTCTCCTTCAGGGATAGCCGGGTTTGTGCTGGCAAACGGATCGATGTCATCAAACCAGTCAGGAGAGGGAGAGATCAGAAAGAACCTCCTCGAAGCAGACCTCGTGGACTGTATGGTTGCCCTTCCCGGTCAGCTCTTTTACTCTACCCAGATTCCTGCCTGTCTCTGGTTTGTTGCCCGGAACAGATCAAACGGAAGATTCCGGGACCGGAGAGGTGAAGTGCTCTTCATTGATGCCCGGAAGATGGGTGTCATGCGGGATCGGACCCACCGGGAGCTGACCGACGAGGATATCGAGAGGATTTCCGGGACGTATCATGCCTGGCGGGGAGATGCCGGTGCCGGGGAATATGAGGATGTACCGGGTTTTTGTGCATCAGCGAGCCTTACCGAGATAGCAAAGCATGGGTATGTACTTACTCCCGGCCGGTATGTCGGTGCCCCAGATGCAGATGACGACGGGGAACCGTTTTCAGAGAAGATGACCCGGCTGACAAAGCAGTTATCCGGGCAGATGGAGGAAGGTGCCCGGCTCGACGAGGAGATTAGAAAGAACCTGGGGGGTTTAGGGTACACGTTATGAAGAATAGTCCATCAAAACCTGTACCTGCTAAAGTCACAACCCCAAACCAGGAAGAGGGAGTGCATCAGGATACTGGGTACTCGGTTCTTTTACATGAAATCCGTGAGATGATTTCATCAACCCGAAACCGGGTAGCATATGGAGTAAACCGGGAGACGGTTCTGTTATACTGGAATATTGGGACACGTATTTACAAGGAAGTTCTCCAGAATGACAGGGGAGAGTATGGAAAGAAAATTGTCGAGACACTGTCTGGACAATTACTCCATGAGTACGGAAGGGGATTCAGTCGGGCAAATGTATTCTCAATGGTTCGGTTTGCTGAGCTCTATCATGAACCCGCAATAGTCCAGACACTGTCTGGACAATTGAGCTGGTCACATTTTGTTGAACTCATTAAAATAGATGATGATCTACAAAGGGACTTTTACACCGAGATGTGCAGGATCGAACGATGGAGTGTTCGTCTTCTAAAAGCAAAAATCCAGGGGCTGCTCTTTGAGAGGACCGCTCTTTCAAGAAAACCTGAAGAGTTAGCCAGGCAGGAGCTCGAAGCTCTCCGGACAGAAGACCAGATGAGTCCGGACCTGGTCTTTCGTGATCCCTATTTCCTTGATTTCCTCGGGCTTTCTGATACCTACTCTGAAAAGGATATTGAATCAGGTATTATCCGGGAGATCGAGCGGTTCATTCTTGAGATGGGTTCTGATTTCTCTTTTATCGCGAGGCAGAAGAGAATCACCATCGACGCAGAGGATTATTATATTGATCTCCTGTTCTTTCACCGCCGGCTCCGGTGTCTTATTGCGATTGACCTGAAACTGGGGAGGTTTCAGGCTGCTGACAAGGGTCAGATGGAGCTCTATCTCCGGTGGCTTGACAAATACGAACGGGTTCCGGGTGAAGAGTCACCGATGGGTCTTATCTTGTGTGCCGGGAAGTCTGATGAACATGTGGAGCTGCTCGGGCTTTCGGACAGTGGGATACGGGTTGCTGAATATCTGACCGAACTGCCGCCGAGGGAACTCCTTGAGGCGAAACTGAAGAGTGCGATGGAGAGAGCACAACATCAGTTCTGCAGGCCGGATGAGGATATTGGTATGGGGAAGGGGTGTACATAAGTGAATTTCTCTGATCTTGTTAACTCCATCTCCCAATTACATGAAGAACTGACACAACAGGCTGCTAAAGCAGTAAACCGCTCTTTGACGGTGAGAAACTGGCTTATTGGATATTATATCAAAGAGTTTGAACAGAATGGTTCAGATAGGGCCTCATATGGTGATCATATACTCCAGGATCTTGCGAGCCACCTTCCCCGGCAGGATGGGTTTTCCTATCGTTCTCTCAAACTCTATCGGCAATTTTATATGGCTTACCCCAACATTAGGCAGACAGTGTTTGCCCAATGTACAACTCTTGGAATTGGGCAGACACTGTCTGCCCAATTGACAGGAACGGTTAAGGTCCTGCAAGAGGGATCAGAAGGCAATATTTCGCCGGATTTACTCTTTTTCGATGATCGGTTGATTCAATCTATTTCATTCAGCCATTTTACTCTCCTGATGCCCATTGATGATCCCCTGAAACGCCGGTTTTACGAGGTGGAATGTGTCAGAGGGAACTGGTCAGTGAGGGAGCTGAAACGACAGATCGAGAGTCTGTACTTTGAACGTTCTGCTCTCTCTCACGATAAGAAAGCATTATCTGAGCATGTTCAAGCTGGAGCACTGGCAGATTCACCCCATCTGATCATCCGCGATCCCTATGTGTTCGATTTTCTCGGGATCAAAAGCCAGGACGTGATGTACGAATCTGATCTTGAGCAGGCCCTTCTTCAAAAACTGGAGGCATTTCTGCTTGAACTCGGGTATGGATTCTGTTTTGAGGCCAGGCAGAAGAGGATTCTGATCGGTGATGAGTACTTCTTTGTGGACCTCGTGTTTTATCACCGGGTGCTGAAGTGTCATGTCCTGATTGAACTGAAGACCGGCGGGTTTTCGCATGAGGCGCTGGGGCAGCTGAATACGTATCTGAATTACTTCAAGGCTCATCTAATGACCGAAGGGGATAATCCTCCGGTCGGGCTCCTTCTGTGTACAGAAAAGAATCATGCCCTTGTGCAGTATGCCTGTGCCGGAATAGAGAATTCGGTGTTTGTCTCGAAATATCAGGTTGGACTGCCGGGGACTGAGGAGATCCGGGAGTTTGTTGAGGGGGTGATCCGGGATGAGTGAAAAGAAAGATATCTGTGAAGATTTGCAGCCGAGTTATAGGGATTATACACATGCAGGAGTAAAAGCTGGTTTATCATTCATTCCAGTAATTGGAGGTCCGATATCGGCATTTTTTTCTGATAAGGGTATTGTAACGACACTGTCACGACAATTACATGTGTCTAATTTTTTTACACTTTTTCCTTTGATGTATAAATATCAGCGGAAATTTTATTTTGAACACCATTTCTTACTCCACCCGATCCATCTCTTTATCACATTTGACCTGAAGTTGGAGAGAGATCTTGCTGCAGTTAAGAGTCAAATGGAGATATGTTCCTGGTTGCTTGATTAGTATGAACGAGTTATTGGCGAATAGTTGCCGATGGAACTGCTATGATGTACAGGGTTGATGAACATGTTGTATTGTTGGGGCAATCTGACAGTGGAATCGGGTTTACTGAGCATTTACCGATCTACCATAATGTGAATTGTTAAAGGTACAACTGAAAATTAAGTTTTGAAGGTACTAAGTGGAATAAAACCGGGAGAAGTAAAATGGGGAGAATATCATTGCTTTGGTTTTCAAGAGTTCATGGTACATATATTAGGTGAAGATATTGATTTGGAAATGCTTATAAAAAATACATTATAGAATTCATAAAAATCATGATTGAAAAAAAATATAATAAAAAACGATTAGATCACTTTGTCTCTCTTCAAAGAGGTCATGATTTAACAGAATCTGATCGAAAAAATGGTAATGTTCCTGTGATTGGTTCTGCAGGTCCAAATGGGTTTCATGATACAATAATTGTTGATAAACCGGGAGTTACTATTGGTAGAAGTGGAGCATCCTTTGGTAATGTTTTCTATTGTGATGAACCGCATTGGCCTCATAATACTGTTCTTTATGTGACTGATTATAAAGGGAATTTCCCCCTTTTTGTCTATTATGCCTTAAAAAACATAGAATTTAAACCTTTTAATTCGGGAAGTGCTCAAGCTTCACTTAATCGTAATTATATATCTCATATTGAAATACATGTCCCCTCTTTAGTTACTCAGAAAGCCATCGCCCACATCCTCGGTACCCTCGACGACAAGATTGAACTCAACCGCCGGATGAATGAAACACTCGAATCCATCGCCCGGGCCTTATTCAAGAGCTGGTTCATCGATTTCGACCCGGTCCGGGCTAAGGCCGAGACCCAGCAGCCCGAGGGGATGGATGCGGCAACGGCGGCCCTGTTTCCGAGCGAGTTTGAGACCGTGGAGGGGCAGGAGATACCGAAAGGGTGGAGAATCACTCAATTAAGCGAGATTTACTCAATATTTGATAGTAAAAGAATCCCACTTTCTGGTAGGGAGAGAGAAACCCGGAAGGGGATTTATCCATATTATGGAGCAGCTTCGGTTATGGATTTTATTGATGAATACATTTTTGATGGTATCTATGTTTTATTGGCCGAAGATGGGTCTGTAATAAATAAAGATAATTCTCCTGTTCTTCAATATGTATGGGGGAAATTTTGGGTTAATAATCATGCCCACATATTACAAGGGAAGGCAGATGTATCTACAGAATTATTGATGCAATTCTTGCAATTCATTGACATCCATCCTTATGTGACCGGTGCAGTTCAATTAAAAGTATCACAACAAAATTTGGCGAAAATCCCTAAAGTGTTGCCCCCTAAAGAGATTTGTCAGAAATATTCTTCCTTTATTCAACCTCTATATGTAAAATATCGATATAACAAAGAAAATTCACATCATTTATCCTCTATCCGTGACACACTCCTCCCCAAACTCCTCTCTGGTGAACTCTCCATAGACAACCCCGAACAATTCATTGGTGTTTCCTGATATGAACCAATCTGATCTCTCGATCCTGCTCCAGGAAGGCGAAGGCTCCATGCTCGAATACAAGGAATCTCTCTCCTCTGCCTTAGCACGGGAACTCGTAGCCTTCGCAAACACCGCCGGAGGCAAAATCCTCCTTGGAGTCCGGGACGATGGATCAGTCCGGGGCATCAAAGACACGAACGATATCAGAGCACGAATACAGGACATAGCCCGGAACTGTGACCCGCCAGTGAAGATCCTTATCACCCATATCGACACCGTCACCATCATCACCGTTCGGGAGAGCTCTGAAAAACCGGTCCAGTGTAGCGACGGATTCTTCTGGCGACAGGGAGCCGTAACCCAGAAACTCACCCGTGAAGAGATCCGGACCTTCTTCCAGAAAGAAGGAGCCATCAGGTTTGACCTCTCCATTTCCTCGAAATTCAAATATCCACAAGACTTTGACGCTGGCAAATTCACAAACTGGCTCTCAAAGAGCGGGATATCATCGAACGGAAACCGGGAAGATATTCTCGTTAATATCGAAGCAACAGAACGGTCCGGCGGAAAACTCCTCTTTAGGAATGCCGGTATCCTCTTCTTTGCAAAAGAGCCTCGGAGATTCTTCAACCAGGCATACATCACCTGCATCCTCTTTCAGGGAACGACCAATGTCCGAATTCTTGACCGGAAGGATTTCGCAGGCGGAGCAGTTGCCGATATCGAGGATAGTCTCCGCTTCATCGAGCGGAATACCCGGCTTTCGTACCGGATTGAGGGTCTGAAGAGAGAAGAGATCCCCGAGTATCCGATGGCTTCACTTCGGGAGGCAATCACGAATGCCGTCATGCACCGGGACTGGTTTATCGAAGGAGCGAACGTCTTTGTACAGATCTTCTCTGACCGGATTGAGATAATTAGTCCGGGTGGCCTTCCTCCAGGGATGCAGCAGACCGATCTCGGACATAAGAGTGTCAGGAGAAATCCAATTATTGCTGACCTCTATCACCGGATCGGGTTTATCGAAAAAGCCGGGACCGGAATCGAACGGATGCGGGAAGGAGCACGGGAATCCGGGTGCCCGGACCCGGTCTTTGATGCAGACGGGTTTTTCACCGTGACCTTCACCCCGATCCAGCCCCCTGACCGGCACCAGGATGGCACTAAGAAGGCACTAAGATGGCACCAGGATAGCACTAAGATAGCACTAAGAAGAGAGAAGATGGATCTCCTGAAAATATGCCAGATAGAGAGCAATTTGGGAGAAATACTCTCATTATTTGGACGGACTGACAGGACTAAATTCCGAAAACACATTCTCCAGCCATTAGTAGAAGATGGTCTTCTTGAGCTCACCATTCCGGACAGACCAACAAGCAAAAATCAGAAGTACCGGATAACCCCTGCTGGAAAAGAAGTATTACACGAATATCTCTCTGAAATCACTGCCGACAAACGGTAAAGATCATGACAACAACGGGATTATGTGAATCTGACGTAGAAGAAACGGCACTTGACATCTTTCGTGACCTTGAGTACGAGGTCCTCTATGGGTATGAGGTCGCACCCGGAGAACGAAATCAAATCCGGACCTCGTTTGAAGAATATCTCCTGGTATCCAGACTTGAAGATGCCATCTTCCGGCTCAACAAGACTCTCCCCCGAGACGCCCATGAAGCAGCACTGAAGATCCTCACCAATCCCGGTCATACCACCCTTATCCAGAATAATAAGACCGTTCATGAGATGTTCTCCGGGGGAATCACGGTAGAATACCGGCGGAAGGATGGATCCGTTGGTGGAGATCAGGTCAGGCTAATCGACTTTGAACACCCTGAAAACAACGAATTCCTTGTCGTCAACCAGTTCACCATTCAGGAAGGAAAAAACCACCGAAGGCCTGATATCGTCCTCTTCATCAACGGTATTCCGGTCATCATCTTTGAACTCAAAAACCCCACCGATGAACGGGCTACCCTGACCATTGCCCATAACCAGCTTCAGACCTACATGCAGGAGATCCCCTCATTCTTTTCATACAATACCATGGCGGTCATCTCCGACGGAATACAGACTAGGATTGGAACCCTCTCCGCATCACTCGAGCGGTTCTCCCGGTGGAGAACAATTGACGGAGCACAGGAAGCCCCAAACCATATCCCGGAGATCGAAGTTCTGATCCGGGGAGTCTGTGACAAGAAGCGGCTTCTTGACCTTATCCGGTTCTTCATCGTTTTTGAAGAGGATGAACGGGGAAACACCATCAAGAAACTGGCCGGATACCACCAGTACCATGCCGTAAACCTCGCAGTCAGATCTACAGAAACAGCAATCAGCGACGCCGGAGACCGCCGGTGTGGGGTTGTCTGGCATACCCAGGGGTCAGGAAAAAGTCTCACCATGGTCTTTTACTCCGGAAAGATCATCCAGACACCATCACTCCAGAACCCGACGATCCTGGTCATCACCGACCGGAATGATCTTGACGATCAACTCTTCGGAACCTTCTCCCGATGCAGAAAACTCCTCCGGCAGACACCCATCCAGGCAGAGGGCCGGGACCATCTGAAGACATTACTCAGTGTCGCCTCAGGTGGTGTCGTCTTCACCACCATTCAGAAGTTCTTCCCCGAAGATGAGAACAAGGAGACCTATCCCCTCCTCTCTGACCGGAAGAACATCATTGTGATCGCTGATGAGGCACACCGGAGCCAGTACGGGATGCATGGGAAGGTGAGCAAAAAAGGAGAGATTAGTTACGGATTTGCCAAGTATATCCGTGATGCACTCCCGAACGCCTCATTTATCGGGTTTACCGGGACACCCATCGACCTTCAGGATAAAGTGACAAGGAACGTCTTTGGTGAATACATCAGTGTCTATGATATTCAGCAGGCCATCAAAGACAAGGCAACCGTTCCTATCTATTACGAAAGCCGTATAGTCGATATCAGGATGAATGAGCAGATAAAACCGCTCATTGACCAGGAGTTTGAAGAAGTCACCGAGAACGAAGAGGTCATCAGAAAAGAGAAACTCCGGACAAAATGGGCGGCACTCGAAGCCATCGTCGGAGATGAGAAGCGAATCAATGAGGTTGCTGATGACCTCATCAGCCATTTTGAACAGCGCTCAGATGCCATCGAAGGGAAAGCGATGATCGTCTGCATGAGCAGGCGGATCTGTGTGGAACTCTATAAGGCACTGGTTGAGAGGCGTCCGGACTGGGATTCTGATTCAGACAATGACGGGTTCCTGAAGGTGGTCATGACCGGTTCAGCAGGCGATGAAAAAGATTTCCAGAAACATATCAGGCCAAAATCAGGCCGGGAACTCCTTGCAAAACGATTCAAGGATCCGGAAGATCCATTCAAAATCGCAATTGTCCGTGATATGTGGCTGACCGGATTTGATGTTCCTTGTCTGCATACCATGTATATCGACAAGCCCATGAAGGGTCACACCCTTATGCAGGCAATCGCCAGGGTAAACCGGGTATGGAAGGATAAACCCGGCGGACTCATTGTAGACTACATCGGTCTTGCCGAAGAACTGAAAAAAGCCCTGGTCACCTACACGGAGAGTAAAGGCAAGGGAGATCCCGTGTTTGACCAGGAGAGGATCGTTGATAAGATGATGGAGAAGTACGAGGTTTGTTGTCATCTCTTCCATGGGTTTGACTGGTCAGGCTGGCGGGGAGCTCCGGCAGCAACCCGACTCTCCATCCTTCAGGCAGGATTCAACTATGTCCTTTATTATCCCGAGCGGAAATCAGACTTTATGCAGCATGTGCTTGAACTCTCCCAGGCATTTGCCCTTGCTCTCCCCCATGAAAAAGCCATTGAGATCCGGGAAGATGTCGCGTATTTCCAGGCCGTTCGGGCACAACTCATAAAAACATCAGAAGGAGCAGGAAGATCAGAGTATGAACTCAATCTTGCGGTAAAACAGATCGTTTCAAAATCAATTGTTCCCCTTGGCATCGTCGATATCTTCAAGGAGATGGGGAAGGATGTCGGAGATATCTCAGTCCTCTCCGAAGAGTTCCTCAATGACCTCCTGAAATACAAGAACCAGAATGTGGCAGTCGCTGCCATGACCCGGCTGCTGAATGACCAGATCCGGGCACGAACCCGGAAAAACACCACCGAAGCCCGCAAGTTTTCTGAGATGCTTGAGCAGACGATAAATAAATACAACAACCGGAAAGTAACAACCCAGGAGATCCTGAAAGAATTATCTGAAATCGCGAGGGAGATCCGGGAGGCTCAGCAGAGAGGAGAGGATCTGGGACTAACCGAGGCAGAACTGGCCTTTTATGACGCTCTTGGCGTGAATGATAGTGCGGTGGTGATTCTGGGTGATGAAATTCTCAAGAAAATCGCCCAGGATCTGGTAAAGACGATCAAGGAAAATGTTACGATTGACTGGTCATCACGTAAATCAGTCCGGGCAAAGATGAGAGTTGCGATAAAAAGAATACTACGGGCGAACGGGTATCCTCCGGACAAACAGGAGAATGCCATTCAGACAGTGATGCAACAGGCTGAGTTACTCTGTTCGGCAGTTACTGGGTGAGGAAAATATTTCATCTTCGGCGATGTGGTGCCGATTTATCGCTTTTTTATAGCGGTGATTCACGATCTAAATTTATTTTTTGGAAAACGGCCTTTCGTTTGCCTTCACAATAGATTCACTTTACGTTCGCGGTCGTAAAACAAAACCCGGATACGTTCGCGGTCGTAAGTGGACGTAATTCCGGTCGTATTATTTTTTCTTCTTTAGAGAGAATGTTCTCTTTTAATCTTCTCTTTCAGTATTTCCGGACAGGAAAAATATTGGGATAAACGATGGTGTTCCGATAGGCCAGAAAATAATGCAACTGCATATCCCTATCATCCCCAGGTATTCCGGGGCACGGTAGGTCCGAAAAGCAAAGTCCGGGGAGTGATTCCAGGAAAATTGAAGTATTGATAATAACAATGAAATTCGAAAAGCATTAGATGATTTTTTGAATCCTGTTCTAAAGCAGGAGGTGATAAGAACTATGGTGCAGATGTATGGATCGTTATCTAACCTTTCTTATATAGTATAATTATTTCGTATTTACCAGTCTTTTTTCAGGTTTACACGAGTGAACGGTTTAAATATAAAAATCTCTTATTGTGATAGAAGAACTGATAGTAACTCTTCGATATCTATACCAGATTGTTTCAAAATTGCTTTTAAAGTCCCTCGGTCCAGTTCACTATGATCCGGTATTACTATAGTTCGTTGTCCATCATTTTTTTTAAGCACAACATGGCTGCCTTTCTGATGATCTATGCAGTACCCCAAACGGATCATTGCATTTATAACTTTCCGGGCAGGAAGGAGGGGAAATTTACTCATTACTATCAGACATTAACCTGAACTTCTCTAACACAAACCTGACTTGCCCGGAGAGTGATTTGATGGTTCGGATTTGATTCGAGATAAGCCTCAATTGCCTCTTTGGCATTTTTTGTCGCTTCGTCTATTGTTTTTCCTTGTGTTATACAACCAGGAAGGCCTGGTACGGTCACAACAAACCATCCGTCTTCTCCGGGTTCAATAACAACATTGAATTTTTGAAACATGGATCCCCTGTCTAACAGATTATTCTACAAAATTTTTAAACCCTGAAAATATGACTCCTCATTTGAAGTAACCTTTTCAGATCTTTGGATAATATTGATCAAATCAATCACTCATATTATATCGTGTGTTCATTAATTTATTACCCTCTCAAGATGTATCAATTCCGGGCAGGTAATTTCAGGTGCATTTGATACCATTATCTCAACAATCGTTTCAAATACCGCACTGGCATCTGCCATGGGTGGGACCGGGTCACATGACAGTTCAGAGGACGGGTGTAGTGTAATACTCAAATATCACACCGATACCGGAGAACTCTACAATGTCGGGTTTAAACGTGAGAAGATAACGGTCTCCAGCGATGAAGCGGATAGTATTCTGACCACCATTGAGACCTGGGCTGATACTGTGAACCGGCCTGAAACCAATCTCTTTTTTCCGGAGATGTTTACGACTGATTCCCCGCCGGAAGATGGTGAATATCACCTGCACAAAAAAGGCAGATTTATGGGTTCTGACCCTGATGTGGTACTATGCAGGATAAGAATGAACAAATCGTTGCAGATTTTTTACAGCATCGTGAAGAATTAGGCGATGATATCATGGCTGATGTTGAAAATATGCTTGGAGTTAAACCATTTATCTTTTCCGCCATGAGAGAGAGACCCGATACCTTTGTTCTCTCCAGTCTTGCCGATTATAAAACCGGAAGGCCTGATTCCCTCTCACCAAAAACTGCAGAACTTATCGCTATTGCAGCCGCTGCAGGAGCTGGTGCAGACAATTGTCTGAAAGTTCATATCCGGGCTGCACAAAAGGAAGGGGCAACACGGGACGAAATCCTTGATACCATCATGATCGCTGCTATGATGGGGAAGACAAAAATACTTGCATCCGCTCTCCGGCTCCTGCCAGAAGATAAGTAATAATAATAAATATCATTCGGCAGGAATTATTTTCCGAGAATTTTTGTCTGTGGCAAACCTGCTATCGGTATACAGTTCCTTGGATGCTGTGCATCGGCTGTATGTGAAGACCATGCAGAACGATATATACTCTCCCTTGCCCCCGGTGAGAGATTGAAATCCGGGTCTTGTACCTTTGTCAGGTATTCTTTGGATGAAATATCCGGGAATGAAAAATAGAGAACTATCCTGCTCCCCCTTCTCCCCTGTTCTTCATCCCGGAAGGGAGGAATTTTTATTCGGTCAGTGCCAGGTCACTGATACAAATCCTCATCGGTTCTCCATCTCCACTTTCAAATGAAAAGAAAAGCCCTTTTGCAACTCTCGGATTAAAACTACCATCCCCTTCCAGGGGTGAAAATTCCTGCCAGGGGATACTAACAAATTCCCCGGAACCGGCACTATCAGGACCGGTTATTTTAGCGACTGAATACCCGGTCTTTTCTTCCGGACCTTCTGCAGCATAGAGAACCAGTGAATAGGGTATTCCTTCGCGGTCTGCAGAAAGGGTATACGATATACCTGAAAACCCGGACCAGTCAGATGGCTCATCAGACAAGGTCTCTACCGTTGCCCATCCTCCCGGAATTACTGTTGTTTCCACACAGAAAGATGATGATGTATCAGCAGAAAGGGAGATAGAGGACTCTCCGTCATCATAGGTTGCCCAGTCACCTCCAATCTCCCCAATTGCCGATTTTTCCATTATCGAAGAGGAACTCACCGGTTCAACGTTCAATTCCTCTGAAGCAGAAGAGTCCGGGGCCTCTGTGGTTGTAGTCAGTTCCGGAGTTTCTGTTGTAATCCGGGGAGCATTGTCCCCGTTTATCCACCGATTGTAGTAATAATTGAGCAGAGGAACAAATTCTCGGGTTGCCTTGATATTTCCTGCCTGGGATGGATGAGGATCATCAGTCGGGTAGGCAAGAGTATTTCCATGTCCGGGGGTGTAGACAAGGGTATCACCTTCAGCGGTGTGATGATTATCCGGGCTGCTCAGAACGGCATGGAGGTCAAATACTCCGACATTTGTTCCCGGATAAGAAGAAAGCCAGTCTTCCACCATCCATGTACTGAAGGCTTGTGCTGAATCTCCATATTCAGGGGAGATTTCTGGAGGAGGAGTGATTGCAATAAACAGTTTTTCCGGATGCTCTTCAAAGTAATCAAGCAGTTCGTTATAGACATATTTTGCTCCCCCAACCGTCATATCCGGACCATCAGCGACCGGATCGTCCGGATTTCCGGCAAGGTTTGAATTGGGATAACAGGATTTAAAGACAATAATCTGGTTTTCTCCACCGGGATCAGCCATAGGGCGGTTATAATAATCATAGCCTGCAGCATCATCATCAAATTCTGAATAAACTGCTTCCATGTACCTGTCCCGGTCAGGTCCGGTAAACCATTCCGGCCAGTTGATTATGTCAGTCCGATCACCGATTGCATCCGGACCCCAGCCGTAATAGGTATCACTGACAAAGTAATTGTTATCCCCAAGGGCCCTTCCAAGTCCTCCGTTATCATCAGAGAGCCAATTTTCACCCACTGAATGATGGATGAAGATAAGTTTAACCGGATGGTCCGGCGGAATGGTGTCAGCAAAAGAAATCTGTGCTGCCAGAATAAAAGTAAGGAGGATCAGAAGTGTCATCCTGATATGTGAATTTTTTTTCATGTGTTGTCAATCATCCCCCAACATCATGAAGATATCGCATTATTGGAATGATTAAGGTGCCACTTATTACATTCTTATAGAATTCTGCTAAAGGCAAATACGAAAACAAACAAACCCCAGGTGAGATAGAGTCTTCTGATCTGAACACGTCCTTTATCTGTTGTTTCATTTCTCATCAGTTTTATCACACAAATAATCATCCATAGATCCATGATAAGAGCAAGAATCAGGTAATCATACCACAGCCAGCCCATAAGGAATGGAATGAGAGTTAGCAGAAAGAAAACCACGAACATCAATCCGGAGACTACCATTGCCTTATCCTTCCCCCATCGTTTTGCAATGCTCTTTGATGACCGGATTTCATCACCTTTTACATCCATTACATCACTTGCAACCTCTTCTCCCAGATCAAAGAAGAATGCCAGCCCGGCAAAGGTCAGAATTACTCCGTTTATTGTTCCGGCAAGTATTCCCGCGAGAATAAAGATCATTCCAAGGCAGAAGGCAACGATAAAGTTGCCAAAAAACCCACATTCCTTAAATTTCATATTGTAGAAAAATGCAATTCCCCAGAGGAGAAAAACCAGTATCAGCACCTCCGGACCGAGTAGGCTTGCGGTAACAAACCCGAGAATGGTAAAAAGTGAAAAGAAGGCCCATAGTTCTCGGATAGTTATCCAGCCGGACGGGAGAGGGCGGCTCGGCAGATTAATTTTGTCCACTTCCCGGTCAAAATAATCATTTGAAATATTTGCTGAACCTGAAATAAAAAAAAGGGTAAGAAATCCGAGTATCACCTGTTGTATGGGAGGAAGACCGCCGGTTACAAGAATTTCTCCGGCAACAAGAAAAAAACCTGCACCAATGGCAAGATCCATCCGGATAAGATCAGCACATGCAAACAGTTTAACTTGCATAAAAGACTTCATCTTCCTTCCTCTGGTTTATTCTGTTAAAAAAAATATTTCTTCCTGTTCCTCACCTATTATATATTTCCTGTCGTTTTTTATATATGGCATTCGTGGATCTTCTCCCCCTGATTTTTATTCTCATTGCGCTCATTGGTGCAGGAGTGGAGATGAACAAGAGAAAAAGGAAAATCTCTGCCTCACAACGGATTGAGATTCTCCTCAGTTGGATATTCCTGGTAATTATCGGATTTGGAGGTATATGGGCATTTATCGGACACACATTTTTTGCTGACCAGGTAGCGAATAGTATCGGATGGCCGACTGGAAATCCGTTTCAGCAGGAGGTTGCCTTGGCCAACCTTGCAATCGGAGTGCTGGGTCTAATCTCTTTCAGGGTCACGGGATCATTCAGAATAGCAACCATTATCGCCTATAGTATATTCATATTCGGAGCAGGTGTCGGCCATATCTGGCAGATTATCTCTGCAGGAAACATGGCTGTTAATAATGCAGGCCCCATATTATGGATAGATCTCCTGCTCCCGCCTCTCATTATTCTTCTCTATCTTCTCAATAAGCACCTGGAGCATAAAGAGGCAAATCCCTCATTGAAACGCTGAAATCCAGATTACCTGATAAGTATAACCTGGACTCTTTCACCTTTTCTAAACCCGTTACTCCATCGGGGAAGATGAAGGATTCCATCTGCCGCCATACCGGTCATATGTCCAAATGCCCATTCCAGTGGAAAAATGCTGATCTTTCCATCTGAATATCTTGTAGAAACCAAATGGAAGATATCAAACTGGTTACATGGGTTAATGTCTTCGGTTATCTCCCCGATAACATGTTTTTTTGCAGGGATTGGAACACCCCATGATTTTAGCATCGGAAATACCAGATTAAAAAAGGTAATGAGACTTGCAATAGCCTGTCCGGGCATTCCAAATACAGGTGTATCCTTGACAGATCCACATGAAACAGATGTACCCGGGAACATAGCCACCCCGTGAAAGAGTACTGACCCGCTTTTTTCAATGGCTTTTACGGTATAATCCTTCGAACCGCCGGATGAACCTCCAAAGACTAGAACCATATCACAATTTTCACATGCGGATGTTATCTGTTTTGCAATAAGGTCCGGATCATCAGGAGTGATTGGATAGAGTTCAGTGAGAACTTTATACTCCCTGATGTATTCGGATATCATGATGGTATTAGTATCGGTAATCTGTCCGGGAAGGGGATCTTTTTTCAGGGGAACTATCTCGTCTCCGGTAGCGATAAGTCCGATCTTCCATTTTTTTACCTTTACATTCCGGACACCAAAATGCGAAAGCGTGGCAATGTCATAGGGGATGATATATTGGTCTTTTTGGATAACCATCTGACCTTTCATTGCATCCGAACCTTTTTTTATGACATTATAATGGGGAAATACAACGGATGAGATAACCCAATGATCCGGCCCTTTAACCTGAATTTCTTTATCCGGGACAACTGCATCATATCCTTCCGGCATTGGAAGCCCTACATTAACTTTTATGCCATCAATCTGAAGTGGGCATTTTTCTGAGGCACCTTTCGTCTCTTTGCTCCTGATTGCAATACCGTCAATTCCTGCCAGAGGCAGGGGTGGTATTGTACGCTGGGAGAACACCGGTTCGGCAAGGATGTATCCTTTGGCATCTTTTACCGGGATGATTCTGGTTTGTGGGGTATGGTGAAATGAAGATAATATGATCTTTTGAGCCTCTTTCATGGAGATAAGAATATCTGTATTAAAGGATCCGGGCATGGTTTTTCACAAAATTAGATATACTTGTTTAACAAAGATAAAAAGCTAACTACATCACTCAATAATTGATCTCCGGGGAAATATTTTACGCTTATCTGGTTGTTTTCATATATATAGTATGATCTTACAAAAAATGAATCATTCCGGTTGTTGGAAACACATTAATTCGTTTACTATTCTCTTACGGATCGCCACAGTACAAGAGATGGAGAAATTATCATGAAAATTAGTGCAAGAAATACTCTCAAGGGAACTATCAAATCTATTATTAAGGGCCCTGTTAATGGTGAAGTTGTCATTGATATTGGTGGTGGAAATCTTATCACTTCGATAATCACTACACAGTCCATTGATAATATGGACCTTAAAGTGGGAAAATTGGTTTATGCCATAGTTAAAGCAAATGAAGTACTGGTAGCCGTGGATTAAAAGGCCATTCCAGAAGAAATATAAATTGTGGTTCTCAAAAAATATCTCAATGATGATGTGCAAAATGGATTATCAGTATTAAATTTAACTTCCTTTCATTTTCGTCAAACCAAACCAGATAGTATCACAGTATGATAATAAATTAAACCGATATATGCATTCATGAATGGCACTCCAGAAAAGTCTTAACTTTGTTTTTTTAGGCGATAATTTCATACAGGCAGTATAAATGAGTTCAAAAAAGATAAAAACTAAATTTGCAATTGCGATATTTAGCCTTATCATCATCATCACCATTCTTTTCTTTACTTTGCCGCTACTCTCTCTCCTTTTCAGGATTTCACCCGAAGACTTTGTTACCGCTATCCTGGATCCGGATGTCAACAGTGCCATAGTGCTCTCTCTTATAACGGCAGGAATGGCAACCGTGATTATTGTACTCCTTGGAACTCCAATTGCATATCTGAATGCAAGACATGAATATCGTGGACGAAATTTTGTTGAAACACTGCTTGACCTGCCAATTGTTCTTCCACCGTCCGTTGCTGGTCTGGCATTGCTGGTTCTCTTTGGCAGACGCGGACTGATTGGGGGATTTCTGGATGATATCGGGATTACCATCATTTTTACCACATTTGCAGTCATACTGGCCCAAGTCTTTGTTGCAGGCCCGCTCTACATCAGACAGGCAAAGACTGCATTTGCAATGGTAGACCAGGTATACGAATCTGCAGCCCGGACTCTGGGTGCCGGCCCATTTGTAACGTTTGTTAAAGTTACCATTCCTCTAGCATGGACGGGACTAGTTTCAGGGATAATTTTGGGCTTTGCCCGGGGAATAGGAGAATTCGGAGCGACCATCATGGTTGCCGGGAATTTACCCGGGAAAACACAGACCATGCCACTTGCAATTTACGGGATGATGCAAAGTGATCTTACTGCTTCCATTGCCCTTTCACTAGTTCTTATTGTGATGTCGTGTATAATTCTGATACTCATCAGAATGATTTCCGGGAGGTCGTCCTGATGCTTTACGCACGTCTGGTAAAAAAATTACGGGATTTTCTGCTGGATGTTGAATTAACCGTCAATCCTGGAGAAGTATTGGTCCTTCTCGGAGAAAATGGATCCGGAAAATCAACGGTTTTAAATCTTCTTTCCGGGCTCCTTGGACCGGATGAAGGAAAAATCATTCTAAATAATAGTGAATTATTTTCAAGTGAGAAGGGGATCTTTTTCCCACCAGAAGAGCGCAATATAGGATATGTTTTTCAAAATTACGCCCTCTTTCCTCACATGACCGTATTTGAAAACATTTCGTTCGGGCTTAAGATGCGGAAAATTCCTAAAAACCAGTTTAATGGAGAAGTGGATCGATTCCTGGAGAATCTGGGGATTGAACATGTAAAAAACGAACGGGTTACTAATCTTTCCGGAGGACAACGTCAACGGGTTGCTCTTGCACGTGCTTTGATTGTTAAGCCTCATATGCTATTACTTGATGAACCTCTTACGGCTTTAGACCAGTCAGCCAGGGATAAGATACGGCTTGAACTTCGGGAACACCTGGTAAATAGTAAGCAACCGTCGATTCTGGTTACTCATTCACTTAAAGATGCAAAAATTATCGGTGATAAGGTCATGATGCTCGAAAAAGGAAAGGTTGTTTGGAGCGGAAAAGCCAACGACCTGAAATCATTATCAAATATTCCGGACGAATCACCGGTTCATGTCGTATCAGAAGAGTATATCAGTTTTTCTGGAATTGCAATTGATTAATCATCTTAAACGTAAATCTTTTTTAAAAACAGGGAAAATCCTGCTGAATTTTTCTAAATTAGTTTTTCTAAAGAATTAGGCACATATTATTGATTTACTTAAAAAGATTTAAACCTGATTTTTGTATTTTTCAATAGACCAGATCATCATTCCCTTGTATGTATCAGAATGAATGTAGTATACATTATTTTCAGAGATACTTTTGTAATATTCTTTGATTTTCTCTCTGCTTTCATCGGAGAGTTCATGTTTCATCTCTAAATATCCAATCGTATTGTCAGCTGCTTCGTCACAATTCTGACTGCTATCTTCTGCTTTATGATCAAGTTTTACAATCGGGTGATAGCCCAGGGTATAAAGATACATGAACGGGTAAAAAAAACCTGCAGCAAAGAATTCATTTTCAGGAGTTGTTTTCAAAATATGGATATATATATCGCTCGGAATTTTTACAGGATCTCTCCGGATAAAGTTACTGTAATAACAATATTTTTTTGAACAGGCAATCATCCGGTCAAATGTTTCAACATCCCTTATTCCCGGTGTAAATGATGCAATGACCAGATCAAATGCGTTTCGAAATCCTAAAGAATCGATATCGGCGGTCCACCATGAACATTCGATAGGATTTACAGAGAGATTTTCGTTTTCCGCTGTTTCTTTTAATCTCTCAAGCATTTTGGTAGAGATATCAAGTGATGTTACTTTTGCCCCGGCTCTTGCAAGAGGTAAGGTTAGTGTTCCAGGACCACATCCGATGTCCAGAACAGTTGCACCTTCCGGATTGAAACCTGCGTCACCCAGTAGTTTAAAAAAATCAGCATCTTTCTTGTTTTTTCTTTTTCCGTCCAGATCTTTTCCAAATGTTTCAGCCCTTTTATTCCATCGTTCTGCCTGCATATCATCTGAAAAGAAATTAATTGTTTCTGCGGTGGAATTCCAGCAATTAATCCAGCATTGAATATTCTCATCCTGGCTCATTGTTTCTAATGGTTACCATTATTGAGGTATAAATTAATTGAAATGATTATTACTTTAATTAGTTAACCATTATTATTAATCATTACATCCGATGAAGAGCCTTTGAGTGTTTTGAAAAAAAGAATAATGATTGTCCGGAGAATTGAAGGATTATTTCTGATTTTACTTAAGACCAGAACTGGTAATGATTGTATTGACCTCATCATCAGTCAAATCATAGTGTAAGAAATTGGAATAAAACTCCTTAATTAGTGCCGGCAGATCAATATCAGTAAATAAGTCCGGATAGAAAACTTTGGCCAGCCATGGGATACCAATGATACGGTTAACTCCCGGTGGCCGGTCAATCCACCCAAATGGCTGGTTTGGAATCAGGTAGACTTTTTTATTCTTCACTGCATTGATATCCTTCCAATTAGGGTCAGAGAGGACTGAATTGTAAAATTTGCTGTCACCGGCGAGTATAAGGTCTGGATTCCATGCAAGAACTTGTTCCATTGAGACTGGTGTCATCCCGCCACCACTCTTCTCCGGAACATCCGCTACATTATTACCGCCACAAATTTTTATGAGTTGGGCATGAGCTGATTCTTCAGGTTCTGTCTTCAGGCCATCCGGACCTTCGGCATAGTATACACGGACTTTCTGCTCATCAGGAATAGTAGCAACCTTAGAGTTCACCGTTTGGTACACGTTGTCATAAAATATATTCAGATCATCAGCCTCTTCCTCTGCGTTGAGAAGTTCTCCCAGGAATTCAATCTCACGTCCATAATCTTCTGCATTCGTTGAATCTTCAACACCAACCACCGGAATAGGAGCGAGTTTTGTCTGGATACTTTCAATCTGGTCTGATACATCAGTCCCTACTGTGGCTCCATAGAGGACAATATCAGGGTTCATCGAGAGAAATGTTTCATAATTAAGAGTATTTCCCATCTGTTGACCACCAACATTCGGGAGGTTTGTATACTTTGATGAGACATATTTTGAGGTGTTAAATGCAAAATTGAGTCCAATCAGAACATCGGGATCTATCATGTAGACCGCTTCAGTAGTAGGAGGCGCTGTACCAAGAACAGAATCTATTACCACCGGGATAATAACCGTTCTTCCGGTCATGTCAGTAATCGTTCTGGTTTCTTCAGCGAATACTGCGCAAAAACCAGATGCGTTTACAATGAGAAAAATGCTTATCAGGCATCTAAATAACTGATTGTTCATAATTTTCCTTCCGAATTTCAGTACACTTAAGATGAAATCATTCGTACTGGACGTATCTGGTTTTACACTAGTTGATTATAAAGGTAATTATTTAAATTTTCTTCAAAAGTTAATATTTATACACTATTCACTTGTAATCTTCATTCAAAAAACGGTAATTTATTCACTTTTTCAGGATATGCAGATAATTTTGCTAAATTTTTTTTATCGATTGTATCTTGTGAGATCCATGATGAATAAGCAAAACCAGCTATTTTTTAACAAATATTGATCAAATATAAATAACCTGGAGAAACCCATGCCACGAATTTTGCCACATGAACAATTGATATCGATGAAGGAAGCACAAAAAATCATTTTGTCATCATTTCAGTACCTACCAAAAAGCCGAAATGTTCCTATCCATGAGGCTGTCGGACAAATTCTTGCAGAGTCAGTTATTTCACCACGAACCATGCCTCCGGTCCATCTTGCAGGTCCGGACGGTATTGCAGTTAGAAGTGAAGATACAAAAGCAGCCTCTCCTGAAAATCCAATTGAAGTTCAGGGGATTCGTGTCAATACCGGACTTCCTATGCCGGCAGGATATGATGCAGTGATTCCGGTTGAGGAAGTCGAAAAGGTTGATGATGAGAGATTTATTATCAAAGGATCTGTTTCTTCCAATCAGAATATGATACTTGCAGGAACGGATGTTATTACCGGGCAGACCATTGTTGAATCAGGTCATTATTTTACCCCATATGATGCTGCAGCACTTACCAGTTATGGAATCAGAGATATTTCAGCAAAGAGTTGGAAAGTAGGTATAATTCCAACTGGAGATGAGATAATTCCGTCAGCAAAGGAACCGGTGCCCGGACAGATTGTTGATACGAATTCGATGATGATATCAGGATATCTGAATAGATACGGTGTATTATCAGAGATATATCCCATTACTCCTGATGATCCGGAAAAGATGTCCTCGAAAATCAGTACTGCCTGTAAGGATTGTGATATGGTTATTCTGTTTGGGGGATCATCTGCAGGATCAAAGGACTATACCGTTGATGCCATTGAAAAGAGTGGGGATCTTCTCTTTCACGGAGTGGCGATGGGGCCAGGAAAACCTGTTTCATGTGGGCTTGTTGATGGAAAACCGGTCTTTGGAATGCCCGGGCCATCAGTATCATGTCTGGTGACATTTTATCAACTTGTGCTCCCTCTTCTAAAATCCTGGGGAGTTCCAATTCCTCCAAAAAAAGTGGTAATGGGTGAGATAACCAATGATGTTTTACCATTTCAGGGATGGGATGTCTTCTATCTTGTCCAGGTTAAAAATAACGATGGAAAAATTATCATTAATCCGGTAGAAAGAAGATTTGGTCCGAAGGTGGGGATCCAAGCTGATGCGATTCTTCATATTCCCCGGGGGAGTGATGGGTGTAAGAAAGGAGAGAGAGTTCAGGTTTCTATGATCCGGTAAAACCGGATCGTTTTTTTATTTCATCCACCATTGGATGATAAATTCCGGTTTAAAGAATCTGAACACGGTTTTTTGCTAAAAACAACTACAATCTCATATAATTTTTTTGAGTTCCTCTGGATGATTCAGTATCCGATAAGGGGATACTTCACCTAGTTCTTCTTTATTTCCATAACCCCAGAGAACACCTATTGATTTGAGACCATTTTCATGAGCTGCCTGAATGTCAACTGCACGGTCACCAATCATTATGGCAGTTTTATCAATAATCTTATTTTCAACGAGGAGCCGGAGCTGATTGGTTTTTTGTATCCCAATATCCCCTCCGCTGATAAATGAAAAAAAGGGATCTAATTGAAATAGTTTTAGAATTTTCTCTGCGAAATCAACTCTCTTTGAGGTACAGATCCCCATAGGAATATTTTTTGCCATGAGATATTGGAGGCCCTCATATATCCCAGGATAGAGCGTATTTTCTGCATACCCTATCCGGTTGTAATAATCCCGATAATGACGAATAATATGTGAAATAAGTTCACTGGAATCAGAATTCGTGATTTTTCTCATTATAATGTCTAGAGGTGGCCCGATATATTGAGCAACAGTATTCTCATCCATTTCCGGATATCCAAACATATGTAATGCGTAATTTAATGAATGAGTAATGCCGGTTAAGGGATCACTGATGGTTCCATCCAGATCAAGAACGAGGAAATGGTTTATTCCATTGAAATAGTCCACTTCTCTCTGCAAAACCACTCCCGGAAGGAACTGAATTGTAACTCTTTCAACGTTCATAAGTTTTATTCTGTATCTCGTTTATTCAGATATGTAATGGTTCTTTTCAAAGTATATTATGCCAATGAATCGGATTTTCATTCTTACGATGATGAGAACTGGAAATTCTTTATCCTCATCCGATTATTCAAAAAACCCGTCATGGATAGATCCTTTTTGAAAGGTAGCATGAAAAATATCCTTAAGTAATCAGTCTATTTACATTTTAAGGGCGAAATTGATCTGAATTGCCTTATCTCATGTAAAATTTCCGGGATTACATCTGACTGGGGAACAGAATTAATCTCCACAATAACACTTTTTGGATACGGCCATCTCTTTAACACAGCATCAACAAAACACCTCCTTACTGTCCAGATCATCGGAGGATGATTCATTTCATACAGGAGGTCGATACATCCGGCCCACATCACTCCATTGAGTTCAAACCTTCCTACTTCATCAATTACTACAAGATCTGTTTTTCCTATTTTTAATGGATTGAGAATTGCATTACATCCAAAAGAAATACCAGAGTTCATGAAATAATATCTGCCATATAATTCAGAATCAGGAGTTTTTACTATGGAACAGAGTTCTGTTGACTTTCCGGTAGCAATATCAATCAGATCAAATCCTGAACGAAGACCATCCTGGAAATATCCGGGAGCTGCAATGCCACTCATCCGGATATCCTCATTTGAGAGTTTATCAAGGATCTGTTTAAGATAGGTAGTTTTTCCTTCTCCCTGTTCTCCGGTAATGATAAATAAAGGCGAACTCCGGCCGGAAATCTCTGATATGTCTTTACTCATTTTTAGAATTACCTGGTTTTAATGAAATTAAAACGCTGTATCCGCTGATTGATCTGGAATAAGAATGCAATTATCGGCACATGAGTCTGATGCTGAAAGGAAACTCTCAAATAGATTATTTAACCGTTCTTCCTCGTCCGGAAGAGAATACTGAAATAGTTCCGGATGCAGAATATTTGCAATCTCCATAAGGCCGATGATCCAGGGCGGACTGGTGGGCATATACTTTTTATTCAGGGCATATACCTGTGTTTTCGATATCGCTTCAGCAGTAATACCAGTCTTCCTGCATGTACTGATAAAATCCGTGACTGGGGTTGAGAAATGGCTGGATATAAAGATAATCTCCGGATTAAGGGCACTGAATTCAGATGCCGTATATTCTGCATGTTCCGTCTCATTATAGTTAATCTCCCGGTTCAGACTTATCCCCCCGGCAATTTCTACCAGGCTGTTATCAAATCTATCAGCATAGAGGGGGAATAACGGATGACTCAGGACGGTGATGACACGAGGTTTTTGAGCATGTGAAACCTTATGGGTGATATCTGAAATGACCGATTGGATATAATTCACAAAATAAGAACCCTGAGTTATCCGACCGGACAAGTGGGCAAGATAGGTAACCATCTCGCAGTATGTGTCCGGAGTACTTTTTTGTTCCTGATGGGAGTGAAGATATCCGTTCGCAATTACCGTATTGCAATACGAATCGATCAATATTTTTTCAGTAATTCCCAGTATTCCAAGTATCTCTGCAATAAACCTGACACCCATAATTGAACGATATCCACCGAGAACTTCTATTTCGTCCTTTTGAACCGGGGTGATATCTCCCGTATATGGGAACACATACCCACAGGAACACACTCCGTCCTGTTCACAGGATAAAACCCTGGCTGCCATTGGACCAAAGAAAACACGATGAATTATGACATTACCGCAGATAGGACAGAGTGAATCAAGCATGGTTGTAGCAACGGTGTTAAATAGATACACATGGTGAAGATACTCCCGTAACCGGCCACAAAGACCTTCTCCATCTTCTCGTGAAGGCTCCAAAAATCCGAGTTTTTCCCGGTCAGGTGCCATAAAACGCATGACCTGAAATGGTATGTCCGGACAGATACTTTTTATATGTTCTGCCGCCTGGATTACTTCCATTTCCCGTCCGTTCAGGTACATGATAGAGAGTTCCACCGCTATTCCGGCATCGTAAAACAGCCGGACATTGCGAAATACCGGTGAGGCTGAAGTAGCACCACATTCCAGGTATCTTTCATCTGAATATCCCTTCAGTCCGATGTTAATATAATCAAGATATGGAATGAGAATATTTACCGTATCTTGTGTCATATATCCGTTACTTGAACATCCGACAAGAAATCCGGCCTCTTTGGCTGCTTTTGCAACCCGGAGAAATGTAGGCAGGGAAACAGTCGGTTCATTCAGACAAAAGGCAATTCCCCGGCAGTTTCCTTTCCGTGCGATATCCAGTATCTCCTCCGGGGTATGCCTTATCAGCGTCTCCGATACCGTTTTATTTCCATATGATTGAAATTCAGATATACACCCTTCACAAGCGAAGTTACAACCGATTGTACTGATAAGAAGGAACCTGCTATTCGGATAAAAATGAAGGAGGGGGATGGATTCAGTAGTAACAGGATAAATATTGAGATAACAATCAGGATATATCTCAATTATCTGCCCGTTTTCATGCCTGTACATTAAACATTTTCCGGTCATGTGTTCCGAGATCTGACACCTGCATTCACAATAATTACATTGTATTGATATTTCTGGCTCTGATTTTGTCATGAAAAAAACTCCTGCATTTACACAAATGTTAAAAATATTAAGGGAATTTTGGAAAATACCATAATGTATAGGTTATGAGTCCTTGATTACAAAAGAATGTGATACCTAACAGCTCGTTTAATTTTATCTATCATCTGTTCCTGGCAAATTCGTTCGTTATTGATATTGTTGGTCACGCAGGTAAATAATAATTTTTGTTTAATTCTTACTCATAATTAATATAATCCTCATTTTAGAGACGATTTCTAACATGGGTGTTATCAAAGTAATTATTAAAAAAAGAGAGAACCCGAAATAATATTTGAATTTTTTTAGAAAATAGATAGAAATTTCGCTCCGTTTATCTCATATGTAACGCACCAACTAATGTGTTCATGGTTCAATTAAAAAATTTTTATTACATAGTACAGTGAATAAGGTGTTGCCACAGTAATGGCAACAGAGGAGAGTAGAGAATGAAAGTCAGTGCAAGAAACTGTCTCAAAGGCACAATTAAATCAGTTACAAAGGGACCGATTATGGCAGAGATTGTCATTGATATTGGAAATGGTGTTACGGTCACTTCAGTAATAACCGCTCACGCGGCAGAAAACCTTGGGCTTAAGGAAGGTAAAACTGCATATGCTGTGATGAAATCTAGTGAAGTTATGGTTGCTGTAGATTAATTTCCCTGTTTTTTATCCAATAAATTATCCTGACTCTTTTTCCATGAAAAACCGGATCCATTAAGAGGGTAAAACCCTCAAATCGGATCAGGATCT
>NZ_QGMZ01000060.1 GCF_003173335.1 Methanospirillum stamsii | reverse complement strand
AAAAAATTTTCATCTAAAATTTTTAGCGTTCACATTGGAAAAAAATAGTGTAAAAATCTAGAACATTTCATATTGCTAGATTAAATTTCCAATACATAACGACACCATCCCCCACAAAACCATTTTTTCCTCAATACTACTTTTAAATAGGATTTCCTAAAATTCTCAACGGAATAATCAACTCAAGTAGGGTGATTTGAGGTGTAACTTTCTCAGTTCCCTTTTTTATCAAATAATGAGATGTTCTTTCAATCGCATAGCTTTTTATCGACCTTTCAGCTCCTTCTATGGTTTTCATTTGCCTTTTAAGAATTGGGTTAGTGGTAACAGAAAAATAACCTTCTATCGCATTGTTTGTAGCTGGTGCATCAGGAATGGATCTATATGCGAGGAAATTCAGTATTGAGTCATCAATCATATCAATACGCTTCTGGATATTAACTGGTAATTCATCGTATTCCTCAGCAACCTGTAACATTTTATAATAAGCTTCGACAGGGTCTCGCAATTTTTTAGAATCATTATTTCGGGAATTGAAAAAGTAAGCATATAATTCTTCTTTTTGAATTTTGATCCAACATTTTAATTCTTTTTTATCCAGCTCGTTAAGTTTTTTTTCTTCGTGTACCTTTTTCTCTATTTGAAGTACTTCCATCTCATAATCGTAAAAAATATTCATCAATTTGTATTGCAATAAAAATTCAGAAAGTGAAGAGGATTTAGAGAATTCTTTGCAGATCAACTGGTAAAGATGAAATATACAGTACTGGTGAATCAATTTTTCTCCAAAGAGAGATTTCAAGATTTCTTTATATCCGGGTTTTAAATCTGTCACGACGAATATTTTTTCATATGGCGCAGGATTAAAACTCGATTTCAAAAAGTCACGAATAATTTCATTGGTGAGATTTTTAACAACCTTTTCGGCAATCGGGATTTTAGTTTTGTAATTTAAGAGGGTTAGTCTATATCTCCATTTTCCAGCGATTTTTAGATATTCCTCATCAAAATTGAGAATTGCGATTTTACCTTGAGGGATTGATGGAGTAGATTCTGTTAATTCGACAATTTCTGAAAATTTTGAAAACATCGTTGATTTTTTAAATGGAAGAATAAAGCCAGATATTTGAGCCATACGTCTATATGAGTCACCACTATTTTTGAGGCACATCAATAATTTGCCCATTACCTCCGTAATTAGGCCGTTTTGTTCCTTCCAAAAGCTAACATCAGTATGATGGATAGTATTACAAATAGGACACAGATATTTTCCAACTTTTATCGAGCCGATGTGACGCTTTGTGATAATATTATAACCATTTTGATTCATGATCGATCCACAATCAATACATTTTGGGTTTTCTGTATAACGCAAAACACCATTTTCTGAATACTCATAGGAATTGGATAATCCATGAAACAATGTTTTAAGTGGTTGAAAAAGTCCAAAATTTTGTAATGTGGAAAGTATTGAAATCATATTTATATATTTATATTTAATGCTATAATTTACTTATTTATATTAAATAGAAAAAGTAGGATTTCTTAGTGAATCACCTGATTTTTGGACACTGTCCGGAACAGTACATAGAAGGTCAGAACCCTCCGGCAGAATTAACTTTACCTTCAGTGCATCCGCAATCCGGTTATGTTCCTCTAGATAGATGACCGACAGGTTCTGGGATGGTAATGACACGGATATCATCGGAATCGAAGTCTGAACGCGATACACCGATGAGATATCCGTATTTTCCCATTCTCACATCCATCATCGAATCATACCCGGTCTGGATCTCGACATGAAAGAGCGGGTGCTCATCAGATAATCCACGAACTTCAAGAACAATATCCGGGTAGTGACGGGAATACACCGGACTATGGGAGTTATTATTGATGGAAAAGAAGACCGAAAAATATGAGAGAAAGGAGATAAAAAAAGGCAGAGAGAAAATGAATGAAAGAGGGATTACTCCCCCTTAATCCTCTCCAATTCTTCAGGTGTCAGGCCAGTCACCTGTAAGATCACTGCATCATCTATTCCGATCATCAGCAGGTTCTTTGCAACTGTTTTTACTCCTTGCTCGATCCCTTTTTCTATACCCTTCTCAATACCCTTCTCAATACCTTCTTCCAGCCCAATGGTATGCCACTTCTGCCTAACACTCTCAATCATATAATCCACCTTCCCCTGAACACGCTCGTCCTTGATGTATTTTCGATGCAGTTGTCTGTACATCTCAATTGTTGTAGAGAGAATAATATCTTTTGTCTCCTCATCCATCCTCCCTTCTTCCCCTGCCTCAGAGGAGAAGGAGATGATGGTCTCAATATCTTGAATTATCTCCCCAACAATCTGGTCAAACTCTTCCCTGCCAGTATGTTTTCTGTTAACAAGTAGTTCGAACCTCTTCCGATACTTCACCAGAACCAGGGGCAGGAGGAGATAGAGCTCCATCTTCCCGAGTACCTCTACAGGATATTGGTAGAGTTTCAACACGGGCACAGAATACAGGAGATCAGAACCGTCCGGGAGCACTATCTTTACCTGCAGGGTATCAGTTATCCGGCTATGCTCCTCAAGATAGATGACCACCTGATGGGGGATGGTAATGACGCGGATATCATCGGAACCGTTCTCTGAACGTGATGCGCCGATGAGATACCCGTATTTTACCATTCTCACATCCATCATTGAATCATACCCGGTCTGGATCTCGACATGAAAGAGGGGGTGTTCATCAGATAATCCACGAACTTCAAGTACAATATCCGGGTAGTGACGGGAATACACCGGACTATGGGTGATATACTCAGTTGAGATCGGCACTACACGCAGGGTCTCCTTGTTAAGCGGGAGAGAAAAGATAGCGGAGAGAAACTCAATCAGGGTGTCGTTTGAAGCGGTGAACAGGAACTTCGCTGCTTCATCAATCTTCACCCGGTATTCGTCCGGACTCACCCGAATGAGTAAGATAGGATTGGTTATTATTTTTTTGAAATAAACCGCTTCAGAAAAATAATTTCCTCAATTACGATATGAAACAGGTTATTCCGTTCTACCTTGGCAAAAAATCTGACTTCGCCAGATTGGTCCTTCACGTGGGGGATACGATCATACAGTTCTGTATAAATCAACTGAAGCAGGGGATACTCCGGTCCCAGCATCTTTCCACCCGGTCAGCAAGATCATCAATGACAAAGATCCGGGAAACATAGGGCCGGAGGTGCTTTTCCCACCTTTCATCCAATGTGTAATGATCAACAATCAACCTGTCTGGATTCTTATTCATCTCTGAAATTATCCCGACAGTCTCCTCACCATCCTCCACCCAAGACGCACCAATCCAGGGGGGTGATAAGGATCAAACTGAAAGAAAAAAGCCAAAAACCATCATTTTGGCACCGAATCATTTTCTTTAATTATCTCGCATTTTATAATCGATTTTTATTTATACTTCTGTGGTGGTACTTAGTGGTATGCCAGACATGACATCAATAAAAATTGCATCGTCTGTAAAAAACCAACTCAATCATCTCAAACTCCACCCTCGTGAGACATATAGTGATATTATCGGAAGATTAGCAGAATTTGGCACTCATCCACAACAACAGATACCTTTTATTATTCCACTCATGCATGTGAAGATAAACCAGAAAATTATTGAGTTAAAAAAGCCTGTTGAGATCAATGTAGAAATAGATGAGGATGAATATATTCTGTTTAATAACGAATACCGTCTGCTTGTCGTTGCTTCAAATGTTTATGATGGTATGAAGAATATTCTTGATGAGTTTGAAGAAAACTGGAAGGACTTTGTTTTAGGCGATGAGAATACCCTGGGTAGAGATGCCTTAGAGTTAAGAGAAAAATATGGCTCAATTGTACCCTCGGAGAGTTCGTCTTGACAAGAAAGAACCAGATAATCCTTCGCCGACTTATGAAGAAAGGTTTTGAAATGACCATGTCAAACCATATCAAATTGGTTTTCAGGTATAATGGAAAAGATACCGGAATTCGTACCTGGGTTTCACATGGAAAAAAGGAGATCAGTGATCAATTGCTTTGCAGAATGGCAGAACAACTAAGCCTGTCTCATCCACAATTCTTTGATCTAATTGATTGCACCCTGGATGAAGCGGGATTAATAAAGATCTACATGGATGCTGGTCGGATTTGATTTGAATCAACCCGAAATCCCTCGAATATGAATAAACATTGTTTTTTAGCCGGATAGGTAAGAAACTGGAAATCCATGTTGCTTATTTCTCCTCTTTGGTAATTCAGGAGGAAAATTCTCGCCTATTGTTATTTGCCAAATTAACCTCTCAAAAACGACAACCGTCTCAATAATGAGGGTCAAAACCCTTCTTCACAAGGGGTCGCTATTCCCGTATTCTTCCTCAGCCTATATAAACTACCCCCTTACTATTAGTGCCCATAGAACCCCCTTGAGAAATTGATATCCTTGGACATAATGAGAAACAAAGGCAAAAAAACCCCTAATTTTTTGGATCAGTCCTCCTCGGATCAAAATGGGCGTTATTTCTTAATTCTGACTTAAATCGGGAAGATTATGTGGGCGACTACCTGAGTTAGCAGTTTGAAAAAAATGGTTCCAGCCCATAATGGCCTGAAATCAGAAGAAAAAAATGGTTTTCACGATTGACTATAAGGGGGTTTTAAAAAAATAGACGACCTGTCATCTGCTTCATAAATGAGAGACGGAAAGCAATATCCTGTTGAATTATGATACATCCTCTCTTCGCCTCTGGCCCTTCACTCCCGGATAATGACCTTCTTCCCCTGCACAACAATCGCAAGCCTTCTTACATGTTTTGTCTTTAACCCCGGAGAATCAGCCAGAATGTCATATTGTTTCTCATGGATCTGGTCCAATGCTTGTTTTGCTGATTCTTCGATTTTCTCCTGTGGATGGACTGATTTGAACTCAATCACGTAAGTAGTAGCATATTTCACTCCTTTTGGGATCATGAGAATATCAGCCCGTCCGAATCCTGACTCTGCGTTTGAGCGGATATCATAAACTGACCGCAAGTTTGCAAGCAGCCCGAGGACAAAGGCATGGAATATTGCTTCAGGAAGTCGTGCAAAGTCATGGTAGCTCAGTAGGTTGAGTGTGAGGCTCTGAAGAATCTCCTCAAGCACTGATATCGGATTTTCTTTAGTGAACCATTCCATGAGTGCATCAAGCCCTCCTCCTGGTTTTGGATAAATTGATTCGATGAAGTACTCATATGCATATCCAATCTCCCTATTTGGGATTGAGAGTTGGTAGGTGGTACGTCCCCTGATATCCTCCTGAGGATCTTCAGCCCGGAGATACCCGGAGAAGTAGAGAAAACTCCAGATGTTCGCCGGGTTTCTTCCCATATCCCTGAAAGTTACTGTCTCATTGATTGGGTACCTGATCTCCTTTCCAGTTAAAAGTTTCTCAAGATCCCGCTTGATTTCTATTCCCCCCTGTCCGAGTTCCTCGTATACAAGAGTGTTTGCGGAGGTGTTCAGCCAGTGAGGACCGGGAGGATTTGGGAGGTTATCAATATAATTTGTCACAGACCAGGGATTATAGATAGTCTGGTTACCAAAGCGATATCCGTTATACCACTCCCGGATTATTTTATCATGTTCCGGAATGGAGAAGTCAGTCAGGATCTTATCAACCTCACCCTCAGTAAAACCAAACATCTGTGCTGTTGCATGTGACTGAAGGGTTGTAATTACCTTAAGGTTATTGAGGTCAGAGAATATCGACTCCTTGGCAACCCGAAGTATCCCTGTGATCACCGCCCGGTACAGGGTATGGGCATTCTCGGGCTTCAGGCCACCTCCTAACCATGACCGCATGAAATCTGCCAGGTCCGGGTAATATCCATTTGTCCACGCTTCGATCATCGGGCTGTCGTACTCGTCTATCAGGACAATGACCGGTTTTTGATGGTAAAGATAGAGCCATGTAATAAGGTTTTTGAGGCTAGCTTTTAGCGTTGCGTCATCTGGTGTTCCGGATATCAGTGCATGAAACCCTTTCTCATATATTGGCTCCAGATTTATTGATAAATACCTGAACTGGATTAAAAGTTCGCCGATCTTTTCAATCAACCGTTGTTTCATCTCTCCAAAGCAGGTCCCTTTCACATCCTTCAGACTGATAAACACAACCGGGTATTGTCCCTGGTGTTTCATGCAATCAGGATGGTTTGCAATATTGAGGTCTTCAAAGAGGTATCTCCGGTTATCTTCAGATAATTCGAAGAAGTACCTGAGCAAGGTCATGTTCAGGGTTTTGCCGAACCTCCGGGGACGGGGGAGCAACGCAACATCATTTCCTTCAATAATTTCCTTTATAAGGAGAGATTTATCTACGAAATAGCCGCCATTATCCCGTAATTTTTTAAAATCGTCTGCACCTATCCTGAATACTGGCATAAATAAATCTCTTTATAGCCTGATTCTTTATATTTGGATGCATCGGAGATAGTAGTTATCTATTGGATGGAAAGTGGTATCTCTTTACCTCACTCCCTGACAACGTCCTTCTTCCCCTGTAAAACAATCACAAACTATCTTACCTGATGTGGTTTAATTCCCACAGAACCTGCCAGAATGTCATACCGTTCCTCCCGGATCTGATTGAATACTCACCAGGTTGATATCTCGAAATGTTCTCTTCTTCCGGATTATATTCGATCATACAGGATTTTTACTTCTTTTCCTTTGAATGCAATTCCAATGAGAAAAATGGTGTGGACATGATGACTCATTAATTCATGAGCATATTCTCTTTCATGTATTTGTTGTAATGCTGCTCCAGCTGCCATATCAAGCGTTTCTCCTCTTCTCTCATTTACAGCCTTAAATTCTATTACAAATCCATTCGTATGTTTATCCGGATCTCTAGGAATAAGCATCAGGTCATATCTGCCAAACCCACTCTCCCTGTTTGATCGCAGATTATATACATCGGATAAACTGACAAATAATCCAAGAACGAATGCATGATAAAAATTTTCAGCCTTTTTTTCAGAAAGATCAAAGTAACTGAATGATGTAGCAACAATAGTAGAAAAGTAGTCAATAAACGATTCAATATTTCCTTTCGTAAGGTCATTGAGCATTTGATTGAATGTTCCAAGTGAATTAAACTGTTCAATCCAAGTTACAATAATTTCATCATAGACATATGAAACCTCTCTGTTTGGAATCTTCAGTTCATATTCCGGTGGATGAGTATCTGATATTTTTAATGCAGTTAAATACCCGGAAAACAAAAGAAAACTAAATAACGCATTTTGACTTTGAAATATTTCAGGAAGAACAAAATCATTGCGGATCTGTTTTGTAACCGGTCTTCCTGACAGGAGTTCCTGGATATCTTCTTTTACCTGGCGGTCTGACTTTTGAAAAACAATTTGAATAAGAGTATTTGAGGATGTTTGTACCCAGTATGGCTTTGGCCCTGATTCAACATGTTTGATATAATTCAGTACTGACCAGGGATTGTATACGGTATGAGGGCCAAATTGATACCCATTGTACCATTCTTTTACTTCATGAAATGATTCAGTGCATTGATACTCACGTAATAATTCCAGTACCTCTTCCTCTAAGAAACCAAATCTCTCTGAAAATTTTCGGTCTAATATCGAATAAACTTCCAGGTTATTTAAATCAGAAAACACACTCTCTTTTGCAATTCTCATAACTCCGGTAAGAACCGCTTTTTCTAGATATGGGTTATCTTTTAGGGCACTTCCTAGCAGGATCCGGATAAATGAAATCATTTCAGCATAGTATTCATGCTCCCAGGCAGCATAGAGGGGAGTATCGTACTCATCAATGAGAATGACGGGTTTCTTATGAAAATGCGAAAACAGTAATCTTGAAAGATTTTTCAGCGCACTCCCCAGAGTCGCAGGATCGGACTCCAGAGTAAGTATCTTCTCAATAAGGATTTTGTCAGTTTTTGAGAGAGATTTTACAAACAGGTAATCATGACGGGAATATAATTCTGCCAGGATTGTCCTGAATTTTGACAGGGAATCTTCCCATCCGGTGAACTTGAAATCTTTAAAGGTGAGATATATGACCGGAAAATTACCGGCATATTCCATAATATCCGGGTACTTGGATATGTCTAATCCTGTAAACAGACCTCGTAAGTCCTGATCAGATATCTCGAAAAAATACCTGAGCATTGTCATATTCAGTGTCTTGCCAAATCTTCTTGGACGTGGGAGGAGGATCACCAGGGAATTATCCTCAATAATGTCCTTAATGAGCAGAGATTTGTCAACAAAGTAATTATTACCCTCAATGAGATTTTTAAAATCACTCTCTCCAATGGGAATACGTTTTTTTGTCGTTGTCATTGACACTCCTGGTATTTGTGATATTGTAGTATTTATAGAAAAAACTCTTTTTCATTTTTCTTGGTTAGGGGAGCAGAGCACCATTGACCTGTTACAACAACCTATTGTAATGTTTTTTCAATACTGTCCTGCACTCCCTCAATAACCTGGTTCACATCCTCATCACTCATCGCCGGAAACATTGGGAGGGAGATCTCACTTTGGTAAAAATTTTCTGCAACTGGAAAATCTCCTTCATGATATCCGTATTTTTCCCGGTAGTACGGCTGAAGATGGACCGGAATATAATGGACCTGGCAGAAGATCCCTATTTCCCGAAGGTCCATGAAGATTTTTTTCCTATCAACTCCAGATAAAACGACAGGATAGAGATGATAGGCATGGCGGTAACCATGAGGAGACTTTGGAGGTGTCACCAGGTTTTCATTCTCCCGGAATGCATCATCATATTTCCTGGCGATCTCATTCCGGCGCTTAACAAATCTCTCAAGTTTTTCAAGTTGTGAGATCCCGAGAGCACACTGGATGTCAGTTATCCGAAAGTTGAACCCAAGGTCCTGCATCTCATAATACCATGGTCCCTCATTTTTGTATAGTAATTTTGGATCTTTTGCTATCCCATGACTCCGGAATCGTTTCATCGCCACGGCGAATTCCCGGTTATCTGTAGTAACAATACCCCCTTCCCCGGTGGTGATATGTTTGACCGGATGGAAACTGAACATGGTCATATCAGCTTCAGTACCCACTTTCACATTACCCCGGATAGCACCAAGGGCATGGGCTGCATCTTCCACCACAATGCAGGAATTATCTTGTGCTATCTCCCGAATGGATGTCATATGAACCGGAAAGCCGGCAAAATCAACCGGAGCAATAACTCTTGTCCGGCTGGATATTGCTTCATTGATTTTATCGGTGTCAATACACCATGTTTTTTTATCAATGTCTACAAAAACCGGATGGGCACCCAGGTATACTCCTGCGTTTGCAGTTGCAACAAAGGTGATGGGGCTGGTAATTACTTCATCTCCGGTTCGAACCCCGGCTGCATAATATGCCCCATGGAGAGCAGAGGTCCCGGAATTAAAGGCAACGGTATATTCTGATCCAACATATTCCGCAATCTTTTGTTCAAAGGTCTCAACCATGGGACCCTGGGTGAGCCAGTCTCCCTTTAAAACAGCAGTGACAGCGGCAATGTCATCATCATCGATCCATTGCCTGCCGTATGGAAGTGGATATGTCATATTTTGCATAGATATTGGGTTATGATTACGTTATTATTACACATGTTTCATGGGATATCTTTCTGTTCTTATGGAGATACCCTACTTTTATTACCTAGCATGGATGTAATAAGAATATTCAAGTTAATTATAACTTTTTAAAGCATAATATACTTAATTGATTACATCAGCATATTTTAGAAACCAGTTATGATAGGTTGGGTGAGTTTATGACAGATAATGCTGAAGAATGGTATAAACAGGCGAATTTTGACATTGCAGCTGCAATAAACATGTCGGAATCTACCACCTATCCAATTGCGGTCTTCTTTTGTCAACAAGCCATTGAAAAAGCACTTAAATGATTGTATATTAAAAAAATTCAGAAAACAGCCTGATAAAATACACTCGCTTGTGGCAATTGCAGTCAAGCTGGATCTGCTCATTCCAAACTCTATCAGTGCAACAATCCAACTCTTAAATGCGGCATCGATATCAATCCGATATCCTCCTGACCTTGAAGAATTGTTTAAGACATACAGCCAGGAACGTGTATATGATATTATTAATCGAACTGAAGAGGTGCTTGATTGGATACTCCGGCAGTAGAAGATGTAATTGACTGGTTCTGCAGAAAACTTGAAGAGTCTGGGATTAGGGTTACTATGATTGTTCTTTTTGGTTCATATGCTAAAAACAGAATCTCTCAGCATAGTGATATTGATCTGGCAGTCATCACACCCGACTTTGAAAATGTCCATATTCTGGATAGAATACCGATGGTAAGTGAGGCAGAATGGTCTACAGTGAGAAAATTTAATGTCCCACTTGATCTAATTCTCCTCACTCCGGAAGAATATGAACAGGAGGACTCAATCCGAATGTCATTTGTCAAGCAGGGGAAATGCATGCCGGTTCATGCATAAATGAAATTGGATTAAAAATCCTTTATGGGTGGGATTCAGCAAGCATCTGCCTTAATCCCTCTTCATCCAGCCATTCGGTATTGGTCTCGCTGGAATACCTGAACCCTTCCGGCAATGTGTAGGTATGATCCTTTTTATGCCCGTTCCAGAACGATATCTCTGGATCTATGATATAATATCCTTTAAGATCACGGGTATGGCGTGCTTCATCTTCGGTAATGAGGACTTCATGGATCTTCTCTCCCGGCCTTATCCCGATGTATTCATGGGGGATACCAGGAGCCATCGCCTCTGCAAGGTCGGTGATCTTCATGCTGGCAATCTTGGGCACGAATATCTCTCCCCCCTTCATAATCCGGGTGCATGAGTCAACAAAGACTGCTCCCTGATCCAGGGTAAGCCAGAACCGGGTCATACGGGGATCGGTAATCGATATTTTTCCCTCTTCTTTCTGCTTGTCAAATAATGGAACAATGCTTCCCCGGCTACCAACCACGTTTCCATACCTGACACAGGAGAACCGGGTAGAGTTTTTCCCGGAATAGGCATTCCCCTGGATGAAGAGTTTCTCCGCGACCATCTTTGTTGCGCCGTAGAGATTCACCGGGTGAACAGCCTTGTCAGTACTCAGAGCCATGAGCCGTTCAACACTATTGTCAATCGATGCATCAATAAGGTTGGTTGTCCCGTCGATGTTGGTTCTCACTGCTTCAATCGGATTATACTCACATGCCGGAACCTGCTTAAGCGCTGCTGCGTGAACCACGATATCGACATCATTCAGGGCGCGATTGAGCCGGTTTTTATCTCTGACATCTCCGATAAAAAAACGGAGGCGGTTATCGGAAAATTTCTGTTGCATCTTCCATTGGAGATATTCACCCCGGGAATAGATACGGATACTATGCGGATTATGGTTATTGAGAAGGCGGGAGGTGAAAGCGTTGCCGAAAGATCCGGTTCCGCCTGTTATGAGTATAGTTTTATTGTCGAAGAAAGACATCTCTTACTTTTTGTCTGTATAGAATGATAAAGGTAAACTGTCATCTCTTTTAAGTAAATGGCATATTGTCCAGTTTGTTTTTCTTCACTGGACGGCCTCATGATAAATGACTGGTAACATCAAATTTTTTTCTCCAGAATTTGGAGTCTTGAGATGAAGTAACAAGCCTGGTTATACCCCATGTTATTGGCCTTTTTTGAACAGAGACCGATGAATCATGAGACGGTCTGAAACCTGCCGGGCTTGTTATGAATAGATGGGGATTGGGGTTACAATCCGATTATTCATTTAACTATTTTTCTGATTTCATCAGGTGAAAGATTGGCAATTGCGGCAATTGATTCGATGGGGATTCCTGATTTATTCATGTTGATAATCATCTCGCGAATTGCTTCTTCTTTCCCCTCTTCTTTGCCTTCCTCTCTGCCTTCTTCTCTCCCCTCTCTTCTTGCCTCATTCTCCCTTATCGTCTGATCGATGAGCCACAACTCCCGTGCTTCGCTATACGCCCTTATTTCAGGATCCTGGCTGATTACTTTCAGTTTATTATACGCTTCATGTACCGCTTCACTTGCTTCTGCTGCCATGATCATCTCCTCTTCAGTTTCTGCTCCTAAAAATGTTCTCCATGCCCAGAGGTCTTTATTATAAGTAATACCCTGCTTACTATTAGAGTTTCCCACCTGCATAAACATAAGTTCAAAATCGATACAGATCGGTTCATACCTGCTCTTTTCCAACGCATGAAAGCAGGATACCGGTTTAATATCTTTAAACCAGGAATGACCAAGAATACAGATACCAGTAGTCCGTTTCAATGAATCATAATCCTTCCCCTTTACGAGCTGGGCTCCATAGGCCCTGACCCAGTAAAAAAGCATCCTTTTATGAATGGCTCTGTGTCGTTCTGCCTGCATTTCAATAAAGACCTGCTCCCCGTTCCCCGTGGTCAGTCTGATATCCAGAACACCTTCTTTTTCATCCGGATAATTTCGCAGAAGAAATGGGTTTTTCAAAGTGATGCCTGATTTCTGTTCGCCTGTGATCGAACCAAGCAGGGATGAAAGCAGATGTTTCGACCCTTCAGACCCAAAGAGCACCTTGAAGACAAAGTCATTTTGTGGAAACAAGAGGTACTGTGAAT
>NZ_QGMZ01000006.1 GCF_003173335.1 Methanospirillum stamsii | reverse complement strand
TTGTGCGTTTTTGTCGAAAAACAGTCCTGAAGGGACGCCTGATTAAAGAATGCATTTACATGTGAGATTTGATGTTCTATCGCGATTCTGAGTCGTGCGACCTCATTCTTGAATGCAAAGTTAGCACAGCCAATATATTGTAATTACTTATATAAAGATCAAACGATATAATTCACAAAACTCTCGGTTCGAACTTGACATTGTAGAGATAATTCAATCAAAAATCATATGATTTTCCTGGCGAGTGTTGATAAACCTACGATCCAACATGCAACCTCTTTTTCGCAACAACACACGGTACCTCCCCGTCATGCATAACCAGACTTTCCACATCATAAACTGCCCGGATATTATCTTCAGTAAGCACGTTCTTCGGATCACCGACTGCATGAATCCTCCCGTCCCGGAGCATAATTATCCGATCAGCATACCTGGATGCAAGGTTCAGGTCATGAACCACAAGAATAGCAAGGATCTTTTTTATCCGGACGGTCTCTTTAACCAGATCCATGATCTCGAGCTGATGTTTGATATCAAGTTGTGATGTAGGTTCATCGAAGAGCAGGACTTTACTTTCCTGTGCAAATGCCCGGGCAATCATCACTTTCTGCCTCTGCCCGCCGGAGAGTTCTGAATGATACCTGAGTGCAAACTCTTCCAGATGTAAGAGTTTCATGACTTCGGTAACTTTCAGGATATCATTTTTGCCGGATCTCCAGGTAGCATAGGGTTTTCTTCCCATCAGGATGGTATCGATAACCGTTGCCGGAAAGATATCCTGGAAATTCTGTGGTACATACCCGAAAATTTTTGCAACTTCCCGAGCATGCATCCCATACACCTTTTCTCCCCCGACAATAACCTCTCCCGACTGGGGAGTCACCAGTTTATTCAGGCACCGGACCAGGGAACTTTTGCCAGAACCATTCGGTCCGACAATGGCAACAATCTCTGCTTCCTGGAATTCAAATGAGAGGTCATGTAGAACCGGATTTGTCCCGTAAGATAGAGATATCCCATGAAAAGAGAGGGTCACCAGAATTCCCCCTTTCTGAACATTATCAGGTAGATAAAGAACGGAACACCAAGGAATGCAGTAACCACCCCGACCGGAATAATAGCAGGACTCATCACGGTCCGGGCAATCGTATCAGATACAATAAGGAGAATTGCTCCCATAAGTCCGGCTGCCGGTAGCAGATACTGGTTATTCCCTCCAATTATCATCCGGCAGATGTGGGGTGATACAAGACCTACAAATCCGATGGCCCCGATAAAGCAGACCACTCCGGAAACCAGCAGAGAAGAGACAACCATCACGGATATCCTGACTCTTCTGACCGGAATTCCAAGACTTTTTGCAGTTTCATCTCCGGCGGCAAGGATATTTAAATCCCAGGTTTTCCAGAGCAGGTAGAGAAAACAGATGGCCACGAGGGGAATAACCACATAAAAATCATCCCAACTGGTTTTCCCAAGATCTCCAACAGCCCAGAACATCGCACTTTTTACCGCTTCTGCCTCGGCAAAATACTGAATAAAGGTAGTCATCGCAGAGAACAGGAACATTACCGCTATTCCGGTCAGAATCATTGTTTCAGCAGACGCCCCTTTCATATCGGCCAGCATAATGATGATTCCTACCGAGATAAGCGAGAACAAAAAAGCATTTCCGGCAATCAGGTATGAACCACCTAGAATCCCTGTTCCGAAGATGATTGCAAGAGATGCACCAAATCCTGCAGCAGATTGAATACCCATCATATAGGGATCTGCCAGGGGGTTTTTCAAAACACTCTGCATGACAACACCGGTGGTACCAAGAGCTATCCCTGCGAAAATTGCCATGAATATCCGGGGAAACCGAAGTTTCCAGAGGCATACATCAGCAACCCAGGAACTCTCCGGACCAAATGAGAAAAATCTTCCGACAAGAGCTGCATAGACTTCATAGAGAGATAGATCTGCTGATCCGGTTGAAGCAGCGATACCAACCAGAATGATGATAATACCTATAAGAAGAAGAATAAAAAGGATTTTCTTCCGGGTGAACTGGGCATACAGTTCATACATGGAATCTGCCTCGGTTCCTGGCTTTGTGGATTCTGATGTCATGGAGATCTTAAAATTTCCTAAAATCAGTTAAAAATTGGTTTATGCTTCATTTTTCCATGAAAAGCATACACTCTTGTATCGTTCCTGGTTTATGTACTTTCCATCCTGTAAAACCAGTTCAGGAAGTAACAATTCCTTAATCTGGTTATCATAATCCGGAGAGCAGTTAAGATTCTTGCGTGTTTCTTCAACTGCTTCTTCAATGGAAGAAAAACTCTTTACATGTCCCATTTCTGTGAATGATACATTCGGATAGATGTTCATCTGGTATAACACATTAAACAGGACATCTGCCTTTGGTGGTGAGGTAAAGGTTTTTCCGTGGATAACCGGCCAGAGTTTTTTCATATGGTTTTCCCAGCTGTTCATCCCAGCCATCCAGAACAGCCATATTTCCCCGGAACATACTTTTTGCATGTTTTCAATGGCCTGTTTCAGGTCCGGCATAACCAGTGAGTACGAGGCAATGACCAAATCATAGGGAGGAGTCAGGTCTTTTTGAATATCGATATCCTCCCATCTTTTCTGAACAATATTGATATTTCCTCGTGTTTCTTTTTGTGATCTCTCCTTCAGCAGTTCTGCCATACCTTTGGCCGGTTCGACCGCAGTTACGTGCTTTACTTTTCCGGACAGAGGGATTGACAGTGTTCCCGGACCAGCCCCGATATCAAGAATTCTCGAATCAGGAGAAAAAGAAAAAAGAGTAAGGGTTTTTTGCACACGGTCAGGATTTTGTTCCATCATCTGAAGATATTTTTCTGCTTTCTCTTTCGTATCCCACATGAGAGCATATTCTCCCTGACTACGGGAGATCATGTGATCTTCAAATGTGTTTTTCCAGATCTCATTCCAGTTTATGTCAGAATCAGCAGTCATTTTTGTAGGTCTTTTTAATTAGTCGGGTATCCGAATAATCCAATATTCTTGAGATCATAATCAGTTCCAATAAATCTGTTCAGGTATTCCTGGTGGATTTGTTCTGGATCGAGATCGCTGAAGAGGTCCGGATGGAGCCATTTTGCCAGATATGCAGCTCCAATGAATGCTTTAGGATTGCTTATCATCGTTCCTTCCAGTAAGAAGACCTTATCATCTAAAACTGCATCTGAATGTGAAAAAATCTCGTTATTCTTAATATCACTGATTATCTCGTCAGCTTTTTCAGATGCATGTAATGGTTCGGTTGCCAGATATCCAAAAGACTCCGGGTAATTTCTATTACTACATGAACCAACAATTGTGTCAATGTCCTGCTGGGTAAGCCACTCAAGATCTACCTCCTGATTATCACCGGGAAGACCGTCAGCGATATTTTTTCCACCTGCAAGAGAACACATTCTATTCCAGAATGAGGCATCCCTCCCAAATGTACTAATTTTATCAGAAGTTCCACTTTTTAAGAATACATTTGGCTTTTCGTCTGGTGATAATGAATCTGTTTTTTCTTTCAGGTTTTTAATGACCTCATCGTGAAAATTAACATAATCATCAGCGATTTGCTCGGTTCCGATTAAAATGCTCAGTTTTTTAATACTGTCAGCATTTTCAGGTTCAAGAAAATCAAGACCGACGATGGGGGTATCAGGTTCAAGTTTATTGGCTATTTCATCAAACTGTTCTCTTGAATCATAGTGTTTTTGGATGATAAAAAGATCAGGATGAAGTTCAGTAATTTTTTCAAAATCAAGAGTAAATGGCTGATTGGTGGTGCTCACAGCAGGAATTGTATCAAGATTTGAATAAAACCTGGAATCTGTAAGAGAGCCATCTCTACCGACGACTTTATCCCATCCTCCGGCAAGAAGAATTCCTTCACCTGCAGCGGTATGGCTGAATGCGATTCGTTCAGCGGGTTTGTCAAGGGTAACGGTTCTTCCCCAGTCGTCGATGATAGTTACACTACTTGGGTGGTCATTTTCTGTCGTACTGCTTGTAACTGGTATTGTGCATATTACCATGAGTAGAATCAAACAAGAGTAATAAATTAGATTTTTTTTCATTTTATGTACCTGGGATTTCCATTGACTGTATATAGTGTTTTTTTGAAAAATTTCATCTGTTTTTTACCATAGAAGTATAATACCGTAAAAAAAATTTTAGATTTTTTTAACAGGGGTATGCAAATATGCCCAGATTTTTTAAATCATAATTGGTACCCAGATATTTTGTCAGGTATTCCTGGTGAATTTGTTCTGGATCAAGATCCGTAAAGAGATCCGGGTGAAGCCATTTTGCCAGGTAAGCCGTTCCAATAAAGGCCTTTGGAGTACAGGCAAGTTCCCAATACTGAAGATGGACATTATTATTTTTTACCGCATCAGTGTTGGAATAGACATCAAGATTTTTAACATCATTGAGAATGGATTCGGCTTCTTCCTCCGCATGTGAAGGGTCAGATGCTTTGTAACCAAATGATTTTGACTCCCCACTTCCTGATGGCTTTCCTTTTTCATAATAAGCTTGGGCCATAATTGAATCAATGTCCTGTTCCAATAACCATTCCATATCCAGGCTCGTAACATAGTCACCGGAAAGTGATGAAGCAACATTTTTTCCTCCGGCAACCTCACACATTTTTTCCCAAAAAGATGCTTCTTTCCCATAGGTGGATATCTGTTCTGTTCCCATTCCTCCACCATCAATGAATACATTCGGTTTTTCATCATCTGACAAACCTTGTGTTTTCTCTTTAATTTTTTTGATTACATCATCATGAAAATTCACGTATTCATCAGCAACATCACTGGTTCCGAGGAGAATACCTAATTTTTTTATTGATTCAGCAGATTCAGGATCAAGAAAGTCAAGACCTATTACTGGGATATCAGGCTCTAATTTGCTTGCAATTTCATCAAATCCTTCTTTTTGTGAATAATATTTCTGAAGTATCACAAGATCAGGATGAATTTCGGTAATTTTTTCAAAATCCAAATCAAAACATTGTCCGTTTACATCAATAGCGGGTATTGAATCAAGGTTCGGATAGGTATCTGGATCGGTAAGTGAACCTTCTCTTCCAACAACTTTGTCCCAACCACCGGCAAGAAGTATACCATCAGCTGTTGCAGTATGGCTGAATGCGATTCGTTCAGCAGGTTTATCAAGAGTAACGGTTCTTCCCCAGTCGTCGATGATAGTTACACTGGTGTCACCCGTGGGTTTTTCCATGTCTGTAGAACTTACCAGAGGACATGTAAGGGTGATAAAAGTAAGGAAACAAACAAGCACAGAAATTATTCCTGTTATTCTTTTACTCTTGTATTTAGTTGTATTTCTTATGAATGGTTTATTTAATAACCGTTTCATGAATACTATTTTGAAGATAATTCTATTTTAGTTTATCTAAAAATATTGTTTTAGGTAAATATTTGTTTCTCCAAAAATGAAGCGAAAAGATGCCAAAAATGTAAGGGTTACTCTGGTTTTGATTTAAATGCGATATCCAATTCAAATGGCCCTACGTCCAGCACGACCTGCTTAGAACTAACACTGGAAAATCCCGCATTTTTCATTGCATCTGCAATAACCCCTTTTTCAAGACTACAAGCGAACCCGGATAACGCACTGGTCATCATGTTCAGGACATGAACTCCTGGAGTTGTTCCTTCTCCTTCCATGCCATCATGCAGACTTACAAAAATCCCCCCCGGATTAAGGGCATCATATATCCGCTTTACCATAGTATCCATGTAGTGTTTTGCAAAATTAAGCGTACAGCTGCAGAGAATTAGATCATATCCTGCTCCAAATGAATCTTCGAGATAATTACCTCCCTGAGTACTCATCCGGTCATCCATGCCATACTCAGAGATAAACTGCCGGGTAACCGGAATAACGGAAGGCTGATCAAATACCACTCCGGTCATAGATGGGTGCTCTTTAAGGATAGCAATGCTCATCAAACCTGGTCCTCCGCCAAGGTCCAGCATTGTTTTGAATGATTGAAATTCAGAAAGGCCGGATATTTCGGATGCCAGCATCTGGGTTGTTCCGGCTCGTTCCCAGTTTGCCATTGACCGTGCATAACTCTCCCAAAAGCCTTCGTTACACATATCATTTGTGTGTGACTGGGGGACCGGACCGGATTTTACCCGCTCTACGATGGCATCCGGACTCATCGAATTTCTCTGGTATTCGCGAAGTAGGATCTCTCCATAATAAGTAGGACTGCCAGATACCAAAAATAGTTCAGTATCCGGCATATTCCTGTACATTCCATCTTTTTTCTGAAGATGTCCACAAGCTGTTAGGGTATCCAGAAGAACAAGGGTTGCACCGGGATTTAATCCCTGTCTTTTTGCCAGTAATTCTGCAGTAGCTGGTTCCCTTAAGTTATCGAAAACACAGAGTTTTACACCGGCAGCAAGAGCATTCGCTGAAATCATCGATATGGATTGTTCATAAATTCTACTCAGAGATTCTGGTAATTTTGGTAATTCTTTCATAATTCTCAAAAAATATCAGGGATATCCAAATATCCCTACATCATTCAGGTCAAGGTCTGTACCAATGAACTTTGTCAGGTATTCCTGGTGAACCTGCTCTGGATCGATGTCCGTAAACAGGTCCGGATGAAGCCATTTTGCAAGATAAACTGCTCCAATAAAAGATTTAGGATTATTTGCCAACTGATAATCCTGAACAAAGACCTTACCCTCCTTTACTGCGTCGGTATGTGAATAGACATCTTTCTCAGAGATTTCCTTAATTATTGCCTGAGCTTCCTCAGTTGCCTTTGCGGGATTTGTTGCGGTATAACCAACATATTCCGGCTTTTCTTTGTCCCAAACCTGGACTACGATGTCATCAATATCCTGTTCAAGAAGCCATTCAAGGTCTACTGTTTTTACGAAGTCAGATGAAAGATCAGCTGCAATATTTTTTCCTCCGGCAATATCACAGATTTTTTTCCAGAAGGAGGCTTCTTTCCCATAGGTTGAGATCTGGTCCGGACCCATTCCGACTGCATCGATGAATACATTCGGCTTTTTATCATCTGAAAGTGAACCTGTTTTTTCCCGAATGAGTTTGATGGTATCATCATGGAATCTGACATATTTATCAGCAATATCACTCGTTCCAAGTAAAATGCCTAACTTTTGAATACTGTCAGCAGATTCCGGATCAAGGAAATCAAGTCCCACAATTGGAATGTCCGGTGCCAGTGTTTCAGCAATTTCATCAAAATTTTTCCGGTCAGAATATTTCTTTTGTAGAATTACCAGATCCGGCTCTAATTCAGTAATTTTTTCAAAGTCTAAGGTTAATGCCTGGTTTAAGCCATTAATCACCGGAAGGGAATCAAGATTTGGATAAAATTTATAGTTCGTGATTGATGCATCTCTTCCGACTACCTTATCCCATCCTCCGGCGAGAAGAATTCCTTCACCGGCAGCAGTGTGGCCAAAAACAATTCTTTCAGCCGGATGGTCCAGGGTTACTTCTCTTCCCCAGTCATCAATGATTGAAACACTTCCTGAATTTCCGGATTCCTGTTGTGCAGAGCAGGATGAAACAATAAATCCGGAAATTATCAGGATCAGGCACACAACGGTGCTGGAAATTTTGAGAAGGTTCTTTGTCTGAATTTTACTTCCTTCATTCATGCATGGTTACCTCACAACGGTTCTAATTATACTGTCATATCAGAAATATAAATATTTTCGCAAATTTTTAGTTAAAATCACCATTTTTGAATTATTTGTTTTGGTAAGGAGCATATATAAATAGGATCTAATTCAGCCTCAAAAATTTGATATTTTCTGTCTCATAGAAAAAGAATATCAGGTTGTACACCTATTTTCACAAATGATGAATTTAAAAATAGTAATTTTGTTGGTGTTTTTCATTTCGTTCTGTTTTCTTGTTGTAGATGCACTTGAAAATTCCGGTGGAGAAGACCTCATCGCGGAGGGGCATAGTCTTTTCAGACAAGGAGATTACCAGGATGCCATAGAAAAATATCAGGCTGCTCTTGTAATAAATCCGGATAATGCGATAGCTTGGAATGCAATGGGGGTATCGCAAAAAGCGTTGGGTAATATTAATGAATCACTAGATCTTTACCAAAAAGCAGTTGCCATTGATCCAAATCTTGCAATTGCCTGGAGTAATCTTGGAAATGTCTACCAAATTTTAAACGATTATAATCAGAGTCTTGCTGCATATGATCGTTCACTGGAAATTGATCCGAATTCATATCTCTGCTGGTATAATAAAGGGACAGTTCTGAATTTAACCGGAGAATTCATCACTGCAATTGATGCATTTGAACAATCAATCGACTTAAAGGATGATTATCCGGATACCTGGTATAATTATGGGATAGTGCTGAATTCATCCGGTCGTACCCACGATGCGATCGACGCCTATCAAAAGGCCATTGAATTAAGGCCCCGTCATTCTGGAACCTGGATTAACCTTGGTCTTGCATATCATAAAACCGATAAGATTCCTGAAGCACTAGCGGCATATGATGAGGCAATTAACATTTCACCAGATAATGCACTTGCCTGGAATGACAAGGGATCTGTAATCTTTGATCAAAAAGATTTTGAAATGGCTTTGTCTTATTTTGAAAAAGCAATTGAATTGGATCCTGATTATGCAACTGCATGGGCCAACAAGGGAAGTGCCCTTTATAGTCTTAAGAGGTATTCTGAAGCGATTGCAGCTTTAGAGGAAGCATTAAAACTGAATCCGGAGATGGAATATTACCGTGGTTTGCTGGAAAGAACACAACAGCGATTTGGTGGTACCTGATTTTTTTAACTCCAGATTTTTTGCCTTATTAAGTTAAAAGCCTCAATTTTTTACATGGATTTGGCTATCTCTTTTTTTTTTGAAAAATACAACTACACCTGGTTGTTCCCTGTTAAAGATAGATCAATTCCCACCATTGATGAAACAACAGGAAAAAATATGCTAACGAAAAATATCAAATCTACTTCATCAAATGCCACTGATAGAGGTAAATGGGTTCGTCTTGTCGCCCTTCTTGGGGCATATATGACCGTTCTTGACTGTACAATTATCACGATTGCATTACCGAGTATTACCGCGGCTTTTCAGGCTGATATCGCCAGTTCTCAGTGGACCATTACCGGGTATCTGGTTGCTATGACTGCATGTATGCTTATTTTCGCAAGACTTGCGGATTATTATGGGAAAAATTTCATATTTTTATCCGGGATCACTCTTTTTACCCTGGCATCTCTTGGTTGTGCCTTTTCTCCGGATCTTTTGACTCTTATTATTACGAGAATTATCCAGGGGATTGGAGCAGCAATGGCAATGTCTCTGGCGATGGCTATCGTATTTGAGAATTCTCCGGTTGAAAAGCAGGGGACATCCATCGGTCTTCTTGGTGCTGTTATCGGCCTTGCAAGTATCAGCGGTCCGGTAATTGGGGGGTTTCTTCTGGATTTAGCCGGATGGGAGGCTATTTTTTTGATTAATATCCCAATTGGCATAATTCTGATAACACTCGGCCTTCGCTCAATGGATTGCTCAAAACCTGATAACTTCCGGTCTTTTCAGATGGACCGGAGTGGTGCTGCGGTTTTTGTGCTAACCATGGTATCATTCATGGCCGGTCTTGGGTGTATGGTACATGGTCCGGACCTGTATTGGTTTGGAGCATTATTCCTTCTTTTGAGCGTCCTGTTAGTGGTGAGTTTTGTTTTTATTGAGAAGAAGCAGCCAAGACCTCTTTTGGATCTCTCTGTCTTTAAACAAAAAACTTTCATTGTCCCGCTTATTGCCATGATGGCTTTTTTTAGTGCCATCTATATTCTTCAGGTCTCTCTTCCGTTTTATCTGGAAATTGTCTGGGACCTGTCATCGCTTGAGATCGGACTTGTCTTCATGCTGGTCTCCGGAATTCTTGTAATAGGAACCCCGATCATTGGAAAACTGTATGATAAAACCCATTGGCCTCACTATACCAGCCTTGGATTAATAATTGGAGCATCCGGGTTATTATGTCTCGGACTATTTGCAGGTTCCATGCATTTTTTGCTTCTCCTTGCTGCACTTGTGGTTTACAGCCTTGGATACACGCTTTTTCAAAGTCCTGTAAATATTGAGATAATGCGAGGTCTGCCTATCCAGCAGTCTGCAATTGCATCCGGGTTAAGTAATACCGGAAGACATCTTGCAATGACTCTTGGATCATCAATCGCAGCAATAGTCTTTGTGTTCGTCTTTCATATGTCTGGGTTTAATGGAGAAATCATGAATGCCAATACTTCTCTTATTACCAGTGCAACAACACAAGCGATGATGGTGGGTGCTTTGTTTTGTTTTGGAGGATTTATACTAAAAATCCGGCAGTATAAAAAAGTTTAAAACCTTTTTTTGAATGAGAGATGAGGTAACAAAGATGGAAATGAAATCGAATAGTGCAGGACAAAAAAGAAGGTCTGGAATTATAGAATTAATCGTACTGATTGTACTGCCCATATTGCTCAACTATCTGTTTCCACTCAAGGTTATCATAACGCCCCCTCTTTCTTATTTGGGGATAATTGTTATGATTGCAGGATTTGGATGTATGGCCCTAGCCGCTAAGGAATTCAGGAGCAAAAAGACCGGGTTTCAATTAAAATCAGGCGGGACTGAATTGGTTATATCCGGACCTTTTCGGTTTAGTCGTAATCCGATGTATCTGGGAATGGTTATATGGATGTCTGGTCTGGCAGTGTTTCTTGGCTCATTGGTGGTGTTTTTCTTTCCGGTAGCATTATTTTTACTGGCACACGTTGTTTTGATACCCATCGAAGAGAAGAAAATGGAACAGGTTTTCGGAATGGATTATCTGAACTATAAGAAAGATGTTCGGCGATGGGTATAACTAAAAAAGAGTTCCCGGAAATTTAGGTATACGTAAAAAACCTCTCATTTTTCGGCTCATCCATTTATCATCCAAATAAATAATAGTGTTTAGTAGTTAGAATTAAACTGTTATGATCTAACTATCGCTGATATCAGCACTCCTGAAAATCAGCTCCGGATATGCAAATCAGATTATGGAATATGATGTATTATGCTAAACAAATTTTTTTATTGTATGATTATGGGTGTATTTCTCATGTGTGCCGGTGTTCCGGGACTTATGGCTTTGGAAACACCGATTGAAATAACTGATGACATGGGAAGAACCATTACGTTTGATAAACCGGTAGAAAGGGTAGCTTTTGCTCATCCATCAGCGGGTGAGGGTATCCTTCTTGCCGGAGGATGGGATAAGGTAGTCGGAAGAGATGCTACGTTGTCAAATACTGATTTTTATCCAAATCTTGATGAAATTCCTGTGATTAACTCTCCTAATAACCCTCATGGGATTGACTTTGAGAAAGCAACCAGTGTGGCCCCCGATGTGGTGGTTATCCAATGGGTCGGTGATAAAGATGCATATGAAAAAATGGTCCAGGCTTTGGAACCTGATATTAAAGTAGTCATGCTTGATTTTTGTGAACCGGAAAATGCTGACAATATTGTAAAATTAGGTAAAATCCTGGGTACATCAGATAAGGCTGATGCTTATGCAGCATTTCATGATCAGGTCATCGACTCTATAAAAAGCAAAACAAATTCTCTTTCTGACTCAGAAAAACCAAACATATTCCTTGATTCAGGAGGAATGGGGACCGAAACAATCACCACCTATGGAAAACAGGCACCATTCTGGGGAAAGATGTGTGATATCGCCGGTGGTAAAAGTATTGCTGCAGATTTGCCCGGAGGAAGATCCACGGTTGACCTTGAATGGCTTATAAACCAGGATATTGATGATATCATTGTTCAGTGTTTTTATGAAAAAGGTAAATTATCTGCTGTTGGTGAGTCAAAGTCATTTGGGTATATGGCTACTGATCCCGCTCATGCAACAAAAGAAGCCGATTCAATTATTTCAGATGTGAAAAATCTTGAAGTCTATGCCAATTCTGATGCGGTGAAAAATAATAAGATCTTTATCCAGTTCTGGGAACTTGCAAACAATCCAAAATCCTTTATTGGAACAGCATATATTGCAAAATGGATACACCCGGAGCTCTTTGAAGATTTAGATCCAAAGCAGATTCACCAGGAATACCTGAATACCTATATCGGGTCAGATATCGATCTCGATAATGTCGGGATTTTAGCCTATCCCTGATTTTTCCTCCTATTTTTGTTTGGAATTTAGTTCATGTGGAGCAGATATGCAAGATCAGAATTATTGGGGGACCATCTGGAATGATTTATATGAATCATACAGCAGGAACAAGGCCGTTGGTGATTGAAAAAAAAAAGAACAAGTACCCGGGTATGTATGTGGTGGGATACAAAGAAATTTCCAAAAAAGAAACAACAATGTTTTTACCCGGAAGAGTAATTAAAAAACTTACCCGTTTAAAATTTCATCGCATCACATGGTAAATTTTTTCTTGTTTTGCTTTCAACGTACATCCCTTCAAAAGAAAAAAGAGATTTTTATTTGTTTTACGATGATTCACCCGGATACCCAAAAAGGCCTGTGTTTTTCAGATTGTAATCAGCCCCGATAAAATTCAGGTACTGCTGATGAATCTCTTCAGGGTTCATATCACTAAAAAGTTCAGGATGGAGCCATTTAGCCAGGTAGGCAACACCGATAATTGACCTGGGTGTCCCGGTCAGAGGATCGGCAATCAGGTATACCTGGTTATTTTTCACGGCGTCATTGCCGGAGAAGACCGGAGTAGATGTGAGGTTTTTTATGAGAGAGTCGGCCTTTTCTTTTGCTACTGTCTGGTCCTGTGCCTGGTATCCAAAAATATCCGGATACATTGCTTCACGGCTGTGTACCACCATGATGTCTATTGGTTGATTTAAAAGCCATTCTGGATCTACTTCAAACCATGCAGCACTCTGATTGTCCACGGCATTTCTTCCGCCAGCAAGATTCAACATATTAGCCCATAATTTCATGCCATTCCCATAGGTGAATATCTGCTCTGGTTTGTAGGCAGGACCTTTGAAAAAGACATCTGGTTTTTCCTCATCTGCAAGCACTGATGTCTTTGCATTAATCCTGGAGGTTATACTCCTGACAAAATCTGCATACTCTTGTGCCCTTGCCTCGGTACCTGTTAATTTTCCCAGTTTCTCAATACTATCCGGTTGGGAAACAGGATCAATGAAATCCAGAATAACAACGGGGATTTCGGGTTCTAATTTTTTGAACATTTCATTGTACTGATCATCATTCCAATCCTGTTTCTGGACAATCATAAGATCCGGCCTTAGTTCATAGATCTTTTCATAATCGAGATCCAGCTTTCCGGTTGGTTTTTCCGGGCTGATTGCCGGAATCGCATCCAGGTTTGGGAAAAATACCTCATCAGTAATATATCCGTCCCGGGCAACGAGTTTATCCCATGCACCGACTATCTTTATAGCTTCAGCAGGTGCATAATGTTCAAAGGCGATTCTTTCTGCTGGTTTTTCAAGTGTGACCTCACGACCGAGATCATCTGTTACTGTTATTGATCCCTCTGCTGAACAAAAGCAGACCAGTGCTAATAGAAAGCAACAAAGAGATACTCTGTATAATTGTTTCAAACTCCCTCACTTCCAAGACTATTTCCGGTATACATAAGTGTTCGATTTCATTATCAGAAGATTTTTGACTAATTCATAAGGAATTCAGGTTTTAATTTAAATATCCTGAATAATCATTATGCAGATTAGATACTCTGACACTCAATTATTGATTATTACACAATAAATATTGTTCTATTTTAACAAATATTCATTAAAGTTTTCTTAAATAATTCTTTATCCGAAAACATAAGGGATTTTTACAGATTACCATAATATCGCGAATTAACAAGAGTTTTATGTAGATATTATCTGAAAATTATTGAAGAGGAGGAGATAAAAAGAACCATGTACTTGGACAACTCAGATGAGTTGTAATGTACCATGATATGATCGAGAGACTAAAAAAATACAATCTCACCGAATATGAAGCAAAAGCATATCTCTCATTGCTAACCCTCGGGAAAAGTTCGGCACGGGAAGTTGGTGAAAAATCAGGAGTTCCTCAGGGAAGAATATATACTGTTCTGAATAACCTTGAAACCCAGGGATTTGTGACAGTACAGGCAGGTTCACCTGCATATTATGCCGCTCAGGATCCTAAAGAAGTATTTGCATCAATTCGTGAAAGTTATTGCAATTCAATTGATGATCTTATCCGGGATCTTATGCAGTTTAAAACTGAATCCTCGCTATATACGCCGTTTTGGACAATTCACAGTGAGCGGGGAATTCAGATCATGGCGAAAAATATTATCCGGGATGCTGAAAAGGAGATCATCATTGTAACGAATGAACCAGAGCCCTTAAAACAGTTGAAAAATTCTTTACTTGCAGTAAAAAAGAAGGTGGATATTAGCATTCTTGTATTTGATAAAGGAAAATTCACCGGATTAGGTCTTAAGACCCGGCAGATGAGCAAAGAACTGGCTAAATTTTTCGAGGAGATGCATTCCGGTTACAATGAGATGAAGTATGACCGGGTTGAAGAAGAATTCTTTCTGCTCATTGATGGAAAAAAAGCATTTTCAATCGGTTTCATACACGGGAAAAAGTGTGGAAATGTTATCAATGTATCAACACTCTGTTACATGACCCGGAGACTCATAGGGATTTATGAGCCCGGTATCGGTATATCTGAATTTTAGAGAATGATCATCATGTCCTAAATAATCCGGAATTTTGAATAACTATTCTTATTTGCATCAATTGTGATTTTATAGATTTAGTACTTCTCGCCCTGATGATACTGCCGCTGATAAAATGGATAGTTTTCAGCTTTTTTAAACGATATACATATTAATTTCAACGGATATGTATGATTTATGAGAAATTGTACTTGGGTTGCTATCGCAATAATCGGTATTCTTTTTGTTATTTTTCCGGTGTCTGGCTGCTCTGAGTTTATTCTGAAAAATTCAAGCCCCGATAATGTAATATCCGGGAGGACAATAGATTTCCTCTACTCAACATTGACGGATACAAATTTTGCCATGGAACCCAAGGGACAGAACGATATTTCATTATCATCTCTCATACCTGATGAACCAGGTCTTTCCTGGAATAATACCTATGGTTTTGTGGGGGTTGCCAACTTTGCCGGAATAATGCAGGAGTACAACGAAGGGCATCTCTACTATTTGGATGTTCTGAATGAAGCAGGTCTCTCTGCCTCTTTCCTCTGGTTAAATGAGGCACAGTTTCCCCATAATATAACAAATCCTCAAAATGCATTGTTTTACCTTGATCTGCCCGGATGGATTGCAGGAAATTTCAAAACCCTCGATGAGGTCAAAGAAGGACTTTCATCTGTTGAGATCTGGGCCCCGGAGGGACTTGACAGCACGTATCCTCTCCACCTCTGTGTTCATGATGCTAGTAAGAAGAGTATGATTATCGAATGGGTGGAAGATGAGAATAACAATCCTGTAATGAATATTTATGACGGTGACATGGTTGATGATAATTATGGGGTCATGACAAACTCACCGGTGTATCCCCTGCAACTAGCAAGCCTTGAAAACTATAAGAATTCAATGCCTGAAAATCACTTTGAAGGACTACCGGGTGGCGTATCCATGTCTGACCGGTTTATCCGGTTATCAAAACTCAACGAGTATAACCAGCAGATCCCATATGAAATGGGTGATATCAGTCAGGCATTCCATCTTCTGAATTCAGTTGATGTAGCATTTGGGAATGAGCCCTCCTTTTTCGAGATAAGGGGAGTTGGATCCATTCCCGGAGATGATTACACCTATCTCACCGTGGTAAGGGATCATACAAATCCTGCTTATTATTACCGGAGCTGGAGAGATCAGAGCATACGAAAAATTGATTTTTCAAAGATAGACTTCATGAAAGACGCGTCTGACCTCATTCCGGTGGATCCAAATCCTGTATTAGAAATGTCACCCCTTTATACAGATCTGACATATTTCTTTCAGGAGATGTAAGAAATAAAAGTTTGAAAAAATTAATTTTCAATTCTTTGTTTGGGAACTACACAGGGTATCCCCCCATCATGCATCACCAGGCTTTGCACATCATATACTGCCTTGATATTTTCTTCGGTCAGAACATCCTTGGGATCACCAACAGCCTGAATTCTCCCATCACGCATCATGATGATCCGGTCAGCATACCGGGATGCCAGATTGAGATCATGGACGACTAGAATCGCAAGGATCTTTTTCATCCGGACAGTATCTCTCACAAGATCCATGATCTCAAGCTGGTGTTTAATATCAAGCTGAGAGGTCGGTTCATCGAAGAGGAGGACTTTACTCTCCTGTGCAAAAGCCCTGGCTATCATGACTTTCTGTCTCTGTCCACCGGAGAGTTCAGAATGGTATCTGAGAGCAAATGGTTCAAGGTTTAACATTCGCATTACTTCAGCAACCTTTACGATATCCTCTTTTGCGGATCTCCAGTTAGAATAGGGTTTTCTTCCCATCAGGATGGTATCCATGACCGTTGCCGGAAAGGTATCCATGAAATTCTGGGGAACATACCCGAATTTTTTTGCAATTTCCCGTGGATGCAGTTCATTTATACATTCACCATCGAGATGAACTGAACCTTTTTGTGGTTTTACTAATTGGTTCAGGCATTTAACCAGCGAACTTTTTCCTGATCCGTTTGGACCGACAACTGCAACAATTTCAGCGTCTGAAAATTCAAACGAGAGATCATGAAGCACCGGGACGGTGCCATATGAGAGTGTTATTCCTTCAAATGATAATGTCACCAAAATTCCCCCTTACGAAACATAATAAGGTAAATAAAGAACGGTACTCCGATAAATGCGGTAATAACACCTACCGGTATGATTGCCGGACTCATAATCGTCCTGGCAACCGTGTCTGAAACAATGAGCAGAACTGCTCCTACAAGTCCGGAAGCCGGCAGAAGGTACTGATTATCTCCTCCGATGATAAGCCGGCAGATATGAGGAGATACAAGACCTACAAATCCGATTGCACCAATAAAGCAGACCACTCCGGATACCAGAAGTGACGAAACAATCATGATGGTTATTCTGACCCTTCTTACCGGAATGCCAAGACTTTTTGCGGTTTCATCTCCGGCGGCAAGAATATTCATGTCCCATGTCTTCCATAGCAGGAAGAGGAAACAGCAGACAAGCAGAGGTATGACGATATAAAAATCATCCCAACTGGTTTTGCCAAGATCCCCGACTGCCCAGAACATAGCACTTTTCACCGCTTCTGCCTCGGCAAAATACTGGATAAATGTCGTCATCGCAGAAAAGAAAAACATCACCGCTATACCCGTCAGGATCATGGTCTCTGCTGAAGCATCCTTCATGTCGGAGAGCAGGATGATGATTCCTACTGCAATGAGTGAGAATAAGAATGCATTTCCTGCGATGAGATATCCACCGGAGAGAAACCCGGTTCCGAAAATTATTGCCAGTGACGCTCCGAATCCTGCAGCAGACTGGATTCCCATCATGTAAGGGTCAGCAAGAGGGTTTTTGAGAACACTCTGCATTACTACTCCGGTTATCCCAAGAGCCATTCCTGCAAAAATAGCCATGAATATCCGGGGAAAACGAAGTTTCCAGAGAACCACATCTGCGGTCCAGGTGCTCTCCGGACCAAAGGAAAAAAATCTGCTTATAAGAGCTGCATAAACATCATATAATGGAAGATTTGCAGAACCAATGGATGCAGCAACTCCGATAAGTACGATTATTAAGAGAATCAGTCCTGCAATGAACAGGATTTTTTTCCGGGTATACTTGTGGTAAATATCATAAATTGATTCATTATGAATACCACAGGAAATGCTACCTTCTGTCATATTGTGCCATATGTTTTAAAAAAAATTGTAATGTTATCAGATCAGTCAGGAAATTTTATGTTGCTCTTCTGGCATGATTGCAAATGGTATGATGGTGGAAATAATCATTGAGAGATTAGGTATCTTATGTAGGTTCAGATATACTGTCACCTAAGAAATTTTGGTGAAATAATTATTTGTTGAATCATTGTTATTATTGATGTAGAAAAATTAGCGGGGAGGTTCTATTTGGCATAGAAATCCCAATACGGGTCCCAATTATGTTTTGATCTCTTGGTGGGCAATACCACAAACCCCTAAATTTTTTAAAAGTTAAATTATATATGCTATTATTGGGTGCAGCAAATCGTTCATATATCGCCTCGGTATTGAAAGATCTACCCTTTGGCTATACAATTGTATGGCCTGGTTTCATGACTAATAGCGTTCGAATATAGGGGAGTAATCCTGTCCTGGTTTGTTAAAATAATTGAAATTTTTGGTTTTCTGGGTGGCGTTTAAGGAACCGGATAGCCTTGATCTGAAATCGTGCTTCATTTTTAAAAACAGTGGTTATTTGGGAGTATTTTTTTTGAAAAATATCGGACCTCTGAATGGTGTATAAAAAGGATATTGCCATGATCCAATTCAGGGAGCCTGTAATAATTCTGTTAAATTATTTTTTCTGCGTATTTGAGTAATTCTGATTGTCATATGGTTGATTTTTTATTTGTTGGCAGGTTTAGAAAAAAGGTTTGGGAACTACTCATATGAACCAAAAAAGGAAGTAATGATCAGACAGCCGGTATATCCGGTATTGTCCGGAGGTTATGATAAAAAGAGTTTTAACGTTTAAGATTCCTCGAAAAATCGCCTTTGCAGGTAAGAGCATCAGCCTGACCGGTAATAATATGCTTTTCATGGTCGTACCATTGCCACCGGTCTTTTTACTCTTCCTTATCGTACAACTCTTCTGATATCCGTATGCCATTTTTGCAATATACTTTTAAAAGAGTGCAGACCATGGTTCTTATTATTATATGGTAGATAAGAACATACCATTACGTGGCTGAAATGGGTCTGTGTAGTATCTGAGCATTTTTCACACATATGTATTACATGGCTGAAGAAAAAGTTACGAGAAGGAATGAGGATCTCCTTGAAGCGATCTACGAGATTTCACAGGAAAAAGGGTATGCAAAGTCACGTGACATTGCTGCTGCTTTGAAAATTACTCCTGCCACGGTGACGGACGGGTTTAAAAAACTCCAGGATGCAGGACTGGTCAATTACGAGCCATATGGGGGGGTAACGCTAACCAAAGAGGGACTGGGAATTGCAAAGCGCACCAAACAATCTCATATAATGCTTTGTCATCTGCTTGAACTGGTTGGTGTGGATTCATCAGTTGCCGATCATGATGCCTGTATCATGGAACACGGCCTTTCAAAGCAGTCATACCAAAAATTGCTTAATATGGTTGGATTTCTTGAAGAGTGTTGTAAAGATCCAACAATCAAAAAACAGTTTGTTGAGATGGTTCTGGAAAAAAAATAGTATTATCAATCACCAGAAGCTTTTTTAAGGGTCTGGTTTTTCTGTAGACAAACCCTTGTTGCGGATCAGCCATCTTTTTTATTTGTCCGGACAGATAGGTACCAATACAGACAACGTTTGTTCATGCTCCTGCATGAGGCTGATTATCATGGAACTTAAAGGAAGTAAAACAGAAAAAAACCTTCTTGCATCGTTTGCCGGAGAATCACAGGCTCGCATGCGGTATAATTATTTTGCCAGCGTGGCAAAAAAGGAAGGATACGAGCAGATTGCTGAGATTTTTACTGAAACGGCTGACAACGAGAAAGAACATGCAAAATTGTTCTTCAAACAGCTGCCTGGTGGAGAAGCAGAGATTACTTCTTCATACCCATCCGGACAGATTCGGACCACTCTTGAGAACCTGAAAGCAGCAGCCGATGGTGAAAACCATGAGTGGGAAGTCTTGTACCCGGAGGCTGCAGATGTTGCGGATAAGGAAGGATTCCCGGAGATTGCAAAAATTTTCCGCAATGTAGCAAAAGCAGAAGTAGCTCATGAGAGAAGGTATCGCAAACTTCTCGCAAACATTGAGCAGGGCATCGTTTTTAAACGCAGTGCACCGACAAAGTGGAAGTGTAGAAACTGCGGATATGTCCATGAAGATGCCAGTGCTCCTGATCCATGTCCGGTATGTGCACATGCCCAAGGATACTTTGAACTCTGGTGTGAGAATTACTAATCTCCATTCTTTTTGATCTGAATTTTTCCGGCTAAATTGTATCTTTTTTTAGATTAACAGTTGATAAACGTTTTTTTGAAGCATTTTATACTGATGTCTCGCCATTGTTTCATTATCATGTCTGCATGAATGCCTGGTAATAATCGGAAGAATTATTATTAGCGGAGTTAGACATCAAGGTAATCAGAAATAAATGATGATACCTGCCGGGGAATTCATCTCTCTGACCTTCAATATGGTGTTAGCAGGAGTTTACTGGTAGATAGGTAATAATCAGATTCGTTAGTACTGTAAATTTTTACATCAAAACGATAGTCGTCAGAAAAAAATCCCGGATCCTGTATTCAGGACTATGAAATTGATTAATGAAAAACAGCCACCGACACTAATCTCCTGGAATATTACTCTCAAATGTCCGCTGAAATGTGATCATTGTTATGTTGATGCAGGAGACAGAGAAGTAGCAGATGTTATCACAACGAAAGAAGCCTTTCATGTTATCGATCAGATCTGTGAAGTTGGAAGGCCTGTTTTGATACTCAGCGGAGGTGAGCCGCTTTGTCGTTCGGATATCTTTGACATTGCCAGATATGGAACGTCAAAGGGTCTTCGTATCGGTCTTGGGACCAGCGGATACTTTCTTGATAAAAAAACAGTACAAAGACTAAAAGAATCCGGGGTGAAAGCAGTTGCGGTAAGCCTTGATTCAGATGATCCGGAAATTCATGATTCATTCAGGGGGGTTAGCGGAGTATGGGAACGAGCTGTATCAGCCATCCGGTACTGCCTGGAGGAGGGGCTCTATGTTCAGATTAATATGTCCGTAATACGCCCGGAAATAACTGCAGTGATGAAGGGTATCACCTTTGGCAGAGAAATTGGTGTCCGTAATTTTCAGGTCTTTTTCCCGGTCAGTACTGGCAGGGGAAAAGAGATGGGAGTAGAAAGTCCTGAACAGTATGAACGAATTATCCGGGAAATGCTTGTTGCCTCGAGGGATGTGGATATCAATGTCAGGCCCACTTGTGCCCCCCAGTTCAGAAGGATTGCAGAAGAAGAGGGTATCATAAATCCCCGGTGGGGAAAAGGATGCATCGCAGGGATTACATATTGCAGGATATATGCAAATGGTGATGTTACTCCCTGTCCCTATATTCCGGTAAGTTCTGGAAATCTCCGGGAGACTTCATTTTATGATATCTGGTATCATTCCAAAATTTTTACCGCACTCCGGGATGAGAACGCGTTAACCGGGTCATGTGGAATCTGTGAGTATAAAACTATCTGTGGGGGATGCAGGGCTCGTGCATATCGGGGCAAGGATGCTTTTTCAACCGGATGGTGTGATGGCCTTATGCCCCCGGAACAGATCTCTGCAGATCTGTGTTCTGCTGATCCCTGGTGTACCTATAGCCCTGCAGGATCATCATGAATTCACAACTTCCAGATCAGACTGATATAAAAATCCTCGATCTCCTCCAGGATGATTTTCCCCTTACATCATTTCCGTACAGGGAGTTGGCAGAAAAGGCCGGAATATCTGAGCAGGAATTTATCAATCGATCCTCATCCCTTCAAAAGGCCGGCATTCTCCGGAGTATCTCACCGGTGCTGGAATCGGAAACTCTTGGAATGAATGCAGGAACACTCATCGCTTTTCATCTGCCTGAAGAGAGAATTCATGAAATTGCTACATTAGTAAATTCTTTTCCAGAGGTAACTCATAATTTCATCAGGGATAATTATTATTCGCTCTGGTTTACTCTCATTGGAAAAGATATGGAATCATTGAATGAACTGCTGGTGAAAATTCTGGAAGTAACCGGCATCCCTGAAGATGATGTGTTAAATCTCATATCCGTGAAAAAGTACAAGGCTGATGTCCGGTTCCCGTTGTGAGTTTTAAAAAGTCTGGTGTAAGAGATATGGACAGCGTTGATATTACCCTTATCAAAGAACTTGAAAAGGGACTGCCTTTTCATGCTCAGCCATTTTCATTGATTGGAGAACGGGTTGGTATTTCTGAAGATGAAGTGCTTGACCGGATCCGTCATTTGAAAAAAACCGGAGTTATCAGGAAGATAAAGGCGAGAATTAGCCAGAGAAAAGTTGGCGTCACCGCAAATGCCCTGGTTGCATGGAATGTTCATGACGCTGACCGGGAAAAGACAGGGCATTTGTTGTCAGCCTTCCCCGGAGTTACTCATTGTTATGAGCGGGTCTCAATACCGGGGAAATGGGAATATTCTCTGTATACGGTGCATCATGGATATGAAAAGGAAATTGTTACCGAAGAGATAAGGTCAATGGCAAAGCAGATTGGAATTGAACAATATATTATCTTATTCAGCACTGAGGAATGTAAACGAGTTCCACATGTCAGGATAGGTTTTTCCGGGGAGAATTTGTAATGAACCGGATTACCCAGTGTTTGCATGGAAAAGGAACCGTCAGCGAGGTAATGAAACACAAAAAAACAGCTCCTGACAATATTCCGGGGAAGTATCTTGCATTTTCAGGTATGCAACGGCCTGTTGTTTTCTGGAACCTTACCAATGCCTGCAATCTTGGATGTTCGCACTGTTACAGCCGGTCCGGCCCGGATGCTTCAGATAGGAATGAACTCTCTACCAAAGAAATTTTTGCCTCCATTGATGACCTTGCACAGATAAAAATCCCCCTGATTCTTCTCACCGGCGGAGAGCCTCTTATGAGGAGCGATCTCTTTCGTATTGCTGAATATGCCGATAAGAAGGGGATAAAAACCGCATTAAGTTCTAATGGAACACTCATCACCCCTGATATTGCAAAGAAGATCCGGGATAGTGCTATCACCTATGTGGGTATCTCACTGGATGGGGCCAGTGCAAAAATTCATGACCGGTTCCGTAACAGTCCGGGTGCATTTGACCGGACAATTCAGGCGTTTTCTGCATGTAAGGAGGCGGGAGTCAGGACTGGTATCAGATTTACCGTGACCCGGGAGAATATTGCAGAACTCGGCCCACTGATTTCTCTTGCACTGGAACTTGGTGCCAGCAGGTTTTGTCTGTACTGGTTAGTCCCCTGTGGACGGGGGAGTGATGTGTATGATCGGCTTCAACTGACAAAAGATGAAGTACGCGATGTGTTATCGCTCATGTACGAACGGGCTAAAAGTACTCCCTCATCATCGATGGAGTTTCTTACCGTTGATGCCCCTCAGGATTGTATTCACCTGGTAGAATCCATGAAACGGGATAATTCTCCAGATTTGAATGATGCATATGACCTCCTGAAGTCATTAAAAGGCGGGTGTAGTGCAGGATCCAGGGTTGCAAATATTGATGCTGAAGGTAATGTATATCCCTGCCAGTTTGCCCGTATGCCTGATTTTTACCTGGGAAATGTTCGTGAAAAACCATTCTCACAGATTTGGTCAGACTCTAAAAATCCTGTTCTTACGGAGTTTAGAAAGAAAGAATCTCTGGTTGGTGGCAAATGCGGTAGTTGCCAGTTCCTTGAGCTTTGTGGTGGAGGATGCCGGGTCCGGGCATATTATAAAACCGGAGATTTTTCCGCAGAGGATCCGTTCTGCTATGTAGATGTCTGAAATGTGAAAAAAAGTTAGTGTTCTTTGGTCAGGAAATATGAACCGATACACAATGCCAGAATAGCCAGAGAAAGAAGGAATGCATCACTTATTGCAATTATCTTCATCGATATGACATTTTTGAAAAATGCCACGATGAGGATGATAATGATGACCTTGATGATCTTGCTTTTGAGTTCATCGAGCGAGGTTATCTGCAGAAGCGGATGTTCAACGTCATCACAGGCATCTCTGGCAACATCAATTTTCGATATGATGAGTTCGTATAACCCAAAGCTAAAGATTAAGAAGAAAACTGCAATAAGATACAGGTCAAGTGCCCTGATAAACCCTTTCAGGACTTCTTCATTTTCAAGTGCCTCATGTCCCGGATTCAGCCCGGCAGTATCGAGAAAGATCTCAGAAACCGGGTGAATTATTTCAATAGTTCCCATTAAAAAAAGGGCAACCGATGCAAAAGCACAGAAAATGACTGCAAGAAATGAGACATATCTGAATTTCCAGAGCCAGTATTCCACCGGGTTTAATATCCTGCATTCAAACGACTCTTCAACCCGCTGATTGATCTTTTTTATCATGGTATTCCTGATGATTAGGTAATTTGTGAGCAATAAGCATTTCCACCAGAATATTGAAAAATAGATCAATCCGTCTTCTTTTCTTTTTAATCATCATGAGCCTGTCAAAAAAACATGATTATGTGATTATGTTTCATATGGATTATGATGAGTAATGATGATTTTTCATCAAGTCCCCGAAAAAAACAGATCGCAGTGATTGGAGCTTCTGATCCAAGTGCTTCTGAACTACAGGTAGCGACAGAAGTAGGTTCTCTTCTTGCCAGTAAAGGAGTTTGTCTCCTTTCAGGAGGGATGGGAGGCATTATGGAAGCTTCATGCAGGGGGGCGTTTCAATCCGGAGGATGTACGGTTGGTATTCTGCCAGGTGCTGAAGGTAATCAATACCTCACCATAACAATAAAAACACGTATGGATCAGGCACGCAATGTAATTCTGGTCGGTTCAAGTGATGCAGTCATTGCCATTGGGGGTGGATATGGCACACTATCTGAAATATCCTATTCATTAAAGAGTGGCATTCCGGTATTTGGTCTTTTTTCATGGGACATTCCGGGGGTTATCAGGTGCTGTTCACCTGGTGAAGCAGTACAGCTGGCTCTTGGAAAGGATGATTAAAATGATTGCCGGATTATACGCCCAATGGTGCGGTGGATGCACATTTCCGATTCCTGATTAAATCCTTTCTTCTTAACTTCAGACTGGTTATCTATTGTTTTGGTATAATTCTTTATCCTCGAAGAGTAAAGTACCTTAGACCGATATGAAGTGGAAACGTGATGCAGGCCTGACAGGACGAATATTCCTGACCTGGGCACTGCTCTTACTTGTTTATCTTGTATTTATGGGAGTCCTGTTTGCATTAGGTCTTCCTTCAGGTTTTATCATCGTAATAGCTGTTGTTATGGGTTTTGTCCAGTATTTCTTCTCCGACAAACTGGTCCTTATGAGCACCGGTTCGAAGATTGTGGAATACGATGAAGCACCAGAACTCCACCGGACTATTGAAAAATTATGCGCAGAAGCAGAACTTCCTAAACCCCGTATCGCTGTGATGCACTCCCCGATGCCGAATGCATTTGCAACCGGAAGAAGTCCGAAGCATGCCGTGGTTGCAGTAACTGACTCAATCATGCAGACTTTGAATCAGAATGAACTTGAAGCAGTGCTGGCCCATGAACTCTCGCATGTCAAGAACCGGGACATTCTGACTATGACGGTTGCAAGTTTTGTTGCCATGATTGCATCCATGATAATGAATAACTTCCTCTTTGCCTCCCTTTTCAGCAACCGTGAACAAGGTGGAGCCTGGATTATTGCCGGAATTGTTGCGGCTGTGGTATGGGTAATTGCAACACTTCTGATGATGGCATTATCACGGTACCGTGAATTTGCAGCTGACAGGGGTGCAGCATACATAACCAATAATCCGGATGCCCTGATATCAGCACTCCAGAAGATAAGTGGCAAGATGGATCGTCTGCCAACCCAGGCAAAAGTAGCCGCTGAAGGTGCAAATGCCTTCTATATCATTCCGGCCTTATCCGGAAAGACCCTTGCCGGTCTTTTCTCAACTCACCCCGCCCTTGAGAAGCGGATTGAGAACCTTGAAAAAGTCCGGGCAGAAATCCGTGGATATTAATAAATTTTCTTTTTTCCTTTTTCCATTATCTCCAGCAGAAGGTTTTGGAAAGATCCCAGCAGATTTGCAGTCTCTGGTCCGGAATATTTCCTGATTCCGTTCCTTTTTTACATAATGGATTGTAATGCATTGTGTAAGATTTCATATGAATGGTTTCCCATGCATGCCAGAATGATCTGGTCGATTGAACTATTCTGTAGAAGAAAGATTCTGATGGTCCGGATCGCTACACCAGCAGCTTTATCAGCCGGATACCCATACGCTCCCGTGCTGATGGCAGGAAATGCAATGGTTTTACATCCATTATCTGCAGCAAGCAGTAGAGAATTACGGTAGCAGTCTTCAAGTTTCTGCTCTTCATTTCCTTCGCCCCATATCGGACCTACGGTGTGAATCACAAATTTTGCAGGTAGTAAAAAACCCGGAGTAATTTTTGCCTCACCTGTTTTACACCCTCCAAGTTTCCTGCAGTATTCTTTCAGCTTTGGACCTGCTGCATGGTGTATTGCTCCATCAACTCCTCCACCACCAAGAAGAGAATTATTAGCAGCGTTTACGATTGCATCAACAGGAAGGGTGGTGATATCCGCTTTTATAACTTTAACACAGTCATTCATCAGTTCTCACCTGTGGGATTGGTGAACTATCACTGGTTGATCCCAAGTATATTGCACCGAGAGTGAGAAATACTCCGGCAAGGGTTACGCTGGTAAATGGCAGCCGGAAGATAAGTATGTCCCAGATAAATGCCCCGGCAGGCTGGAGTAAGAGAATTAGTCCCACTTTAATCGGAGTGGTAAAGGGAAGTCCGACAGAGATGAGAACCCAGGCGACAACCTGGCAGATGACGGCATAACCGGTGAGATACATCCAGGAATCGATTCCAGGGACTGTAAAACTGTTTCCTGTAAGGATAACAATGACACCGGTAATAATCGTAGTCAGGATTGATATCATGCAGAGAGTGGATATCTTTCCGCTTAGATCAAAGGTAACCTGCAGGGAGCGAAGGAGGATGACGTAACTTCCATACCAGATGGCGGTTGAAAGAGCCAGGATAGTGCCGATAAAAAAACCATCCGTTCCTCCCTCAATTCCGTGTCCACAAATTAAAAAGAGCCCGATGATTGATACCGGAATCGCAAGAATAATCCGTGCAGTAACTTTGGTATGAAATACTATGATGCTATAGAATGCCAGCACAAAGACCTGAAAATTCCCAAGGATTGTTGCAAGGCCCGGTCCTATCAGAAGAATACTCTGGTGCCAGCAGGAAAGATCAAGGGTATATGCCATACTGCATAAAAGAGCGATTCCAAATTGTCTCCTTCCCTGCCATAATTTTGCTTTGTATAGGATAACCAGTAGCAAGAGGGCAGGAAGGGAGAGTGCCATCCGGTAAAATGCCGAAGTTGTCGCACTTACTCCGGAGAGGACGACAAATACCGGAGAAAAACTGATAAGAGCTGCTCCAATAACAACAAACAACTGCCCGTATGTCGTGCCGGGATTTTGGAATATGTCCTTCATGGTTTATTGGCATCACATGCCGGATAATGACCCGAATGCTGTGTATACATCTGGTAAAACAAGAATATGAATCCGGCAGTTTTATCCGGAAAAATTATCGGTGATATTTTAGAAATCCCGGCCCAATCAGTTTAAATATTTCCATTGCCAGGACTGTAGTACATGCAAGGGTAAACAGTACTACCCATTGTGATAAGGTTACTGGCTGAAGTCCCAAAACCTCCTGGAGGATTGGAACATGCATTGCAATCTGGTGAAATGTCTGGGCCGCTAATACTGATCCTACAAGGAAAAGATTTCTTTTTAGAGGTGTTTTGAATGCTGATACATACTCAGATCTACAGTTAAAGACATGGACATTTTCAAGGAGCACAAAGAGGAGGACTGCAAGGTTTCGTGCGGTATTTTCCTCTACTCCGGTATGTATCATATAATACCAGGCAATAAACCCGACAAGTCCCATCACAACTGAAGATATCAGGATCTGGCTGATCATCTGGTTATTGAAAATACCCTGGGAAGGTGGCCGTGGTGGCCGTTCCATTGCTCCTTTTTCCCCAGGTTCGAATGCAAGACCGATATGTTGGATTCCATTTGTGACCAGGTTCAGCCAGAGGAGCTGTACAGCAAGAAGCGGAAGGGGAAGATGGGCTATCAGGGAACAGGTAAAGAGAATTACTTCTGCTGCTCCGGTTGAAACAAGCAGATACGTAACTTTTCTGATATTATCATATGCAAAACGTCCTTCTTCAATACCGGCAACGATTGATGAAAAGGTATCATCGGTAATGATCATCGATGAATTATCCTTTGCAATATCAGTTCCTGAACCCATTGCAACCCCGATATGTGCCCGGCGAAGAGCAGGAGCATCATTTACCCCGTCGCCGGTGACAGCAACAAAGTGACCCATCCTGATGAGAGCATCAACAATGGCAAGTTTCTGAACCGGTGTGACCCGTGCAAATACCCGGGCTTTTTGGACAAGATCGAAAAATTCCGGGATATCTACCGATCCAAGGACATCAATTTCCATGCCGGTGAGAACCTCATCCTGGCTATCGGCAATTCCAAGATCTCTTGCAATGGCAAGGGCGGTTGCCGGATGATCTCCGGTTACCATAACCACCTTTACGCCGGCGATCTGGCATTGCCTGACAGAATTTTGTGCATCCGGCCGTATGGGATCGATAAATCCTACATAACCCAGCAATACAAGTGGTGGAAGCCCGTTTATTATTGGATCATCCGGAATTCCTGGTGATATTGCCTGTGCAACTGCGAGAACCCGGTACCCGTTCTTTGCAAGTTCTTCTGCGGTTGCAAGAAGCATGCTGTTATCTGCCGGAATATCTCCTTCCTTTGTTCTCATCCGGGTACAATTAGGCACTACTGCTTCTGCTGCTCCTTTAATCCCGAATATTTCTCCTTCTGAACTGGAAAACGCTGCAGCAGAATACCGGCGGTCGGCTTCGAAAGGGATGAATAAGTGACGGTCAATGGTTTCCTGAATGTGGGTGGTGTCAAGACCGGATTTTCTGGCAAGAGCCAGAAATGCCACATCTACCGGATCTCCGGAATAGTGCCATTTCTCTTCAACCAATTTCAGCTGAGCTTCACTACACAAGGTGGCAATCCGGGTCAGTCTCTGCAGGTCGAGGGATTCCTGGTCAGAAATTGGTGTTCCGGAACTGGAAATTATCTCACCTTCGCCCGAATAACCGGTTCCTGTGACCGAAAACTCTTCACGTCCGGGCAGGAGAATGAGTCGGGCGGTCTGCTCATTCATTGTCAGGGTACCGGTTTTATCACTGGCTATAAGGGTACATGATCCAAGACTCTCAACTGCGGTCATCTTCCTGACAATAACATTTCTTTTAGCCATCCGGTGAGCAGCAATTGAAAGTACCACCGTGAGAGCTACCGGAAGACCTTCAGGAATTGCAGATACTGCAAGAGCTACCGCGAAAAAGAACACATCAATAATGCCCATCCCCTGATATACAGCAATCAGGCCAAGAACTGACGTTGCAATCAGAACTGCTATTGCAATATGCTGGGAAAATTTTTCCATCCTGATAATGAGTGGCGGTTTTGAACCAATGGTATCTGCAACAGCACTGGCAATCTTTCCAACTTCTGTGCAAATGCCAGTGTTCACAACATACCCCCGAGAGATTCCTCTGACCACAGTTGTTCCGGCAAACGCCATGTTTACCTGATCGCCAAGGGGAATGTCATCTGGGAGAGATGTAAGCTGTTTTGTTACTGGTACTGATTCCCCGGTCAGCACAGATTCATCAATTGAGCAGTCTGCTACCTGGATAAGACGAATATCCGCCGGTACACGTGTTCCGGATTCAAGAAAAACCAGATCTCCGGGAACCAGTTCTTCTGCCGGGATACGGATTTCCTTTCCGTCACGGGAAACGACAGCGGTTATTTTGAATAATTGCTGTAACGCTTTGGCACTCTGTTCTGCTTTCCATTCCTGGATTGTGCCGATTATTGCATTTATGAGTATTACAATGGTAATGAATGCAGTATCGGTGAGATGATCTAAAAACCGGGATAACAGGGCTGCTGCTATTAAAACATAAATAAGCGGGCTTTTGAACTGGTTAATAAATATCGTTACTACAGATGCTTTTTTCCCTTCCGGAAGTTCATTTTTTCCAAATTCTAAAAGTCGCGTTTTGGCTTCGGATGAGGTAAGACCATTTTTTTCCGTTACCAGTCTTTCCAGTATTGCAGGTTCCGGGAGTGAATGCCATCTAATCTCCTTTTTACAGTGAGATGATTCGTCCGGGGCCATATGTAGCCATTTTACCGGAGAAAGTAAAGCATTTCTTATAATGGGTTATAGAAAAGCACGCATAAGTATGTAATGATCATGATCTGTTTTATAAAGATGTATGTCATAGTGAACATCATCAGGTGATGGAAATGCTGGAAAATGTGAAAATCGGTAAGAAATTGATTGGTGGATTTCTGCTTACGATAGTCATAATGTTAATAATTGCCGGGGTGGGCTTTGTTTTCATCAGTAATCTCGCAGATAAGAGTGATCAAATGTACCAGGATCGCCTTCTTCCAATCCAGTATATCGGTGTCATTAACGGAGCATTCACACAATTCCGTGGGGATGCATACAAGGCTATGCTAATTCCGGAAGAACGGGAAGTGAGTCTGGCATCAGGAGATGCTGCATTAAAACTTGTTGATGAGCAGACTCTTCTCATTGATAAGGTTAATCTAAATCCTGAAGAACGAGAGATATTCGAGACCTTTAAGACTGCCTATAAAGGGTACTATTCGGAATCAATGAAAACTATTGACTTTGTTAAACAGAACAAAATTCCTGAAGCCATAGCCTCTCTTTCGGCGGGGACTCCTCTTGCAAATTACCGGGCTCAGTGTAATACTGCTCTTACGAGCCTTATGGAGACTAATCTTAAGGTTGCCGAAGAGATTAAAGCTGAAAATGATCGTAACGCCGAGACAGCTAAAACCTCCATGATTATTGTCACAATTATTGGTGCTATAGTTGGTATCGGGTTTGCATATGCTTTAACCCGGAGTATCACCGGACCTCTCTCAAAAACTGTTGAGATGATCGAAGAAATGAATCACGGCCATCTCGGCATGAGACTTGGAATGACCAGGAAAGATGAGATTGGAGAACTCTCCGGAACCATGGATAATTTTGCAAATAATCTCCAGAACGAAGTTATCGGCATCATGAAAAAGATAGCCGGCGGAGAAAAAGTGTCATCTATCCCAATCATGGATGAGAGGGATGAAATCGGCCCTGCATTAAAGCTAACCGCTGAAACAATTAACAGTCTTATCGATGAGACCAAAACCCTCGCAAATGGAGCAGCAGAAGGGGATTTAAATATCCGGGGAGATGCTGATCAGTTTAAGGGAGGTTACCGTGACATCATCGCTGGAATCAATACTACTCTTGATAATATCATTGGTCCGGTAAATGAAGCAATGAACCTTGCCGGAGCATATGCACTCGGGGATTTTTCTGCAAGATTCAGTACAAATGTCACGGTAAAAGGGGATTTCATTCCTTTCCGTGATTCACTCAATAAAATTGGTATCGAAACCGGCCAGGCAATTGGTCAGGTCAAAAAGGAAGTTGATTCACTCCTTGCCGGAATGGAAGAGACCAGTGCCAGTGTCGAGGAGGTTACTGCCGGAGCTCAAAACCTGGCACATAATGCTTCTGTTGTCAGTGATCTCTCTGAAAAGAGTGGAGAAGGTGTATCACAGGTTCTTCAGGCGATGAGTGACCTTTCGGTTACCGTTGGTTCTGTAGCAGGACAGGCAAATGAAGTAGCAAACCTGACCCAGGAAACCGATAATCTCTCACGGGAAGGATCCTCTCTGGTTGGAAGGGTAGAAAAAGGCATGCAAAAGATCTCCGGCTCTGTCAATGAAACTGATCAGGTCGTTGGTGAGATTGGAAAACAGATGGAGGATATCGGGACCATTGTTAATGTTATCAGTTCTATTGCTGACCAGACCAATCTTTTGGCTCTCAATGCAGCCATTGAAGCAGCCCGGGCTGGTGATGCAGGCCTTGGGTTTGCGGTTGTTGCTGATGAAGTGAAATCGTTGGCCCTGGAATCTCAAAAATCAGCCGAAAAAATTGCGACCCTCATTTCAGACCTTCAAAGGAAATCCAAGGCAGTGACGGAGTCCATGAAAACATCTCTTGTGGATGTTGAAGAAGGAAATGTTGCCGTGAGAGAAACCCTTACGGTATTTAACAAAATTGCTGAAGCAATTGGAACGGTTTCAATCAGGGTTGGTGAAGTGGCAGGAGCCAGTGAGGAACAGGCAGCATCTGTCGAGGAGGTTACTGCAAGTGTCAATGAACTTGGGGATCTAATTGAACAGGCTGCAAAAGAAGCGGTTGACTCATCTGCTGCTACAGAAGAGGCATCTGCAGCCCTTGACCAGATTACCCGGGTCATTACCGATTCAACAGCATCAATAGACAGAATATCCCAGTCCATGGGCAGGTTCAGCACTCAATGATTCGGGGGTGGTTGCCGGTGTATCTGGTAAAGAATAAGTGTTCCGATAATGAGTATATAAATTAACAGGCTTTTTAAAAAAGCGAAAAAATTATTCCTTTTTTGTGATTCTGAATTTACCTGCTGGAATTACAATCTCAAATTTTGCTCCTTTTCCTTCTATTCCACATTCTCTGATGGACATCCCCGTGATAGAAAGAATCTCTCTGGCAAGAAAAAGTCCGATTCCTGTATGTTTCCCATAACCATGATTAAAAATCCTCTTTTTTTTATCGGTTGGGATACCTGCTCCATCATCCTCACAGGTAATAATACATGTCCCTTCTGATTCATGAGCTGAAAAATTAACTCTGGAAATGTTCACACCATGTCGGATTGCATTTTCCATCAGAGTAACAAACACTTTGCGAAGAATTGGTTCTCCATATATCTCAAGGTCAGGAGAGATCTGATTTTCAATCACAACCTTTTCAGAATGGATTTCTGTTTTTGCGGATTCGATTATTGGGTATATGAATTTCCATCCACTTGAGATCGTACCAAAACTCTCATATTCTCTGGTAAATCCAATGGTTGCCTCCATATTTTTACATACACCAGCAGCAGATGCAGTCCACTTATGAATCTCCTCAAGGTCATTTTCTTCCTGAATCAAATCCAGTGTTAGCCCCACGGCTGATATATGATTAATAATATCATGCCGGGTCAGACCTGTAAGAAAAATTAATTTTTTGTTTGCCTCTTCAAAGGCTTCTTTTGTCCGAATTAATTCTGAAATATCTTCTATGGCTAAAAGGATTAGATCCGGTACTCCGTTTTTTCCCGTTAAAACACGTGCGTTCAGAATTAAAATCCGCTCCCCAATGTCCGGGAATATGTGTTTCACTTCAATATCTTCAAACGAGGTTTTTTCCGGCAGGATTGTTTGTAGAAGGGAGATTAGATGGGGGATGTTCCATTGATTATTATTGATCTCTGTAAGTTTTTTCCCCTCTATTTCAGGTGCTGATGTATGAAAGATTCGATAATACGAATGACTCGCTGACACAACGGTTAAATTCTTGTCCAGAACAAGGAGAGGATCCCGTATTGTGTTCACGATATTCTCTGCATACTCACGTGACTGGATTACTTCCTCTTCAGCAATTTTCCGAATGTTAATATCGGTAAAGGATAACACTATGCCGTCGATAACGTTCTCAAGAGTCCGGTAGGGTAAAATTCTGACCAGAAACCATGTATTATCCATTGTCTTTATCTCTTTTTCTTTTGGAACAAGAGAATCAAGGACAATTTGTGCTTCCTCAATCAGATCATCCTGTACTATCATAGATTTGATATCACAGAGTTTTCTTCCTACATCAGAAACAACGAGTTTATAGAGCGTTGTTGCCTCAGGGGTAAACCACCGAATGACAAAATCAGTATCAAGGAAGATTGTCCCAATCCCTGTACTACTCAGGAGATTTTTCATATCATTTTGCATTTCAGCAAGTTGACTGATTTTTGCCTGTAATTCGGCGTTTACTGTCATCATCTCTTCATTGACGGATTGAATTTCCTCTTTTGATGTTTCAAGTTCCTCATTTGTGGACTGGAGTTCCTCATTGGTTGATTGCAGTTCTTCATTAGCGGCCTGCATCTCCTCGATAGTGGCATTAAGGTTTTCTTTTGTATATTGGAGTTCTTCCTCAAGTTTTTTTATTGGTTCAGGTTGTATGTGTTTTTTGCCTGAATGTTGTTTCCTGAAGGATTCTTCCCCGAGGTCATCTGTATCGCTTACAATAAAACTGATAATCAGAATATTTTGTGTCGTTTCTGAACTTGTTACAGACCTTACTTCGAGATGAACCGTTTCAAACCCACCATTGGTTCGCACCTGCAGATCTTTTTTGACAACTATGGTCTTCTTGGTTTTTGCGATAGTAATTGCAGACCTGAGCTCTAATTGCAATCCTTCACGTGCCATCTCAACAACTGACAAAGTGGCCTGCCCCTGCGCCGGACGAAGAAATTTTCCGGTATCCCCATATACATAGATAATATTTCCATCTTCATCTGTTACGACGGATGGAGGGATGTAGGCTTTAAGTAATGCATTTTTTGTCAGTTCGACTACTTTCGGCTCTTTGTGTCCGGATGGGATGTCTGAATGAAATGTGGGTGGATATAAAATACCATTAGTTTGGGCGGTTTCCATGGTTGCCAGAACCGGGCTTCTGATTCCTGTCGCCTGGTAGATCTTCCACTTTCTACTCAGTGGTTTAAATATATCCTGATGGGTTCCAACACTCTCAGATCTCGAGAGGAATAGTATTCCTCCCGGATTTAATGAATAATGAAAAGCGGGAATCACTCTGGACTGGAGTTCTGGTTCAAGATAAATGAGAAGATTACGGCTACTTAAGAGATCCAGTTTGATGAACGGAGGATCCCTGATGATATTCTGGGTTGCGTAAATTACCATCTCCCTAATTTCCTTTTTAACCTGAAATCCTGTCTCTTCCCGGACAAAGAATTTGTTCAGGCGTTCCGGAGTGATATCCGTAACAATATTTGGTGGATAAAAACCCCTTCGTGCGATGGCTATGACATCTTCAGCGATATCAGTGCTGTATATCTGGACCTTACAATCTTTCTCCAATTCATCAAGTACTTCTCTGATGATAATTGCAAGTGAGTATGCTTCTTCACCAGTTGCGCAACCAGGCACCCAGACCCGGAATGCTTCAAAATTTTCTTTTACTCTGATTAAATCTAAAAGAACCTTATTTTTTAAAAATTCGAATGCTTCAGGGTCACGAAAAAAACTGGTAACATTGATGAGCAATTCCCGAAAGAGAATTCTGACTTCTTCTGAATTTTCCTGCAGAAACCCAGCGTAACCATCCAGATCTTCTATGGTATGAACTGACATACGCCTGGAAATTCTACGCAGAATTGTACTCTTTTTGTATTGTGAGAAATCATGGCCGGTTTTGGATTTGATAATTTGTAGTATCCGCGACAATGCTTCTTTTTTGTCTAATACAGGTGGTTCACTTGAAACTAGGGAAAACCCGGTTTTTTGATCATAGAAATTCTTCAGAGTATCAATAAGCCTGGCAGGGATCTGTTCTACCGGGAGAACATATGTTGCATATCCTGCATTTATTGCACTCGATGGCATACCGTTATATTTTGCCGTTTTTGGATCCTGTACAAAGGTAAGTCCTCCAACTCCCTGAATAGCCCGGAGACCTAAGGTTCCATCAGTCCCGGTACCGGAGAAAATTATACCTATGGCTCTATCTCCCAGTTCTTCAGCGAGAGAACGAAAGAACAGATCAATTTTCATGGGCTGGCCATGAACTGTGTCAGGAATGCTGAGATTAATCCTGCGTTTGCAAAAAGTCATCTCACGGTTCGGGGGAATAATGTAAACATGGTTTGGATGAACCTCCATCTGGTCTTTCGCTTCAAGAACAGATAATTTTGTTACTCTTCCGAGAATATCAACGAGCATACTCTCGTGATCTGGATCAAGATGGGGGACAAGAATATAAATTATCCCGGTATCAATTGGAACAGAATGAAAAAATTTTTCGAAAGCTTCAAGGCCTCCGGCTGATGCTCCAATTCCAACAATAGGTGGGGAACTATTATTTCGTTCTGGGATAGATCTCAGTTCTGATTTTTCTTTGGATAATCCTGACATGAGGTAATATTCCCTGTTTTTACAAAATTATATTCAAAGGTGGATTCTGATGGTTGGAACAATGTGAAATCCAGCATAAGATGATTAGTATCTCCATTATGATGTTGATTAAATAATAATTATGGTTTTTGAAAATATTTACGTAAAATTTGTTTAATCATTTGATACACTGCATTTACTGTGATATCTGTCATTCTATCAGGATATATTAATTTCCAAGATGTATTACTATTGAGTGTTCTCTTTGATCATCAATCAGATGTATCTTTTTGTCATCCTGGGAAATACCATCAATATCAACTGATTGTACCTGTAATCCCCTGCCAGAATTCATTACCTCAATATGATATATTGTTGACCGGTATCGGTAATCAATCTGAAATGACTTCCATGTTGCCGGAATACAGGGTTCTAATGTTATAATCTCTCCGGTGAGTCTTAATCCGAGAAGTGACTCCAGAATGAGTGTATACATCCACCCTGCAGAACCAGAGTACCAGGTCCAGCCTCCCCTACCGGTATGAGGAGGAGCAGCATAGATATCTGAGGCGATAACGTACGGCTCGACCCGGTATTTCGTCACATCAACAGGTGTTTTACAATGATGAACCGGATTAATAAGTGGCAGCAAACTCCAGGCGGTTTCATGATCACACAATGCAGCAAAAGCCATCACGACCCAGATTGCAGCATGGGAATAATGCCCTCCGTTCTCCCTGACCCCGGGGACATATCCTTTGATATATCCTGGATCTATGGGGTCGTTGTTAAACGGAGGGGTAAAGAGAGTTATTAGCTTGTCATCATGCCTGATAAGAAGCTCTTTCACTGCACCCATCGCGGACATTGCTTTTTCTTCTGATATGGCACCGGATAGAACTGCCCAACTTTGTGCAATAGAATCTATCTTGCATTCCTGATTTGTAACAGAGCCAAGAGGTTCGCCTGAGTCAAAGTATGCACGAAGGTTCCATTTCCCATCCCATCCATGTATCTCCAGATTTTTCTTAAGCTCCCTGGCATTCGTCAGACAAAATGATGCAAATGCAGGATCATGATACAATTCTGCAATTTTTTGAAATTGAATTAATAGATCATAAAGGAAAAATCCCAACCATACACTCTCCCCTTTTCCTCCAGCACCAACCAGATTCATTCCATCATTCCAGTCTCCGGTTCCAATAAGAGGAAGGCCGTGTATTCCAAATTTTAAACCGAACCGGATTGCCCGGGTGCAGTGTTCGTATAAGGTTCCAGATTCCCCGGATTTGCCTGGCAGGTCATAATATGAATCCTCATCCGGGAGAATTTTCCTCCCTTCGAGATAAGGTATTGGTTCATCCAGAATTCCCGTGTCATTGGTACTTAGTACATACCGACAGGTGACAAATGGGAGCCATAAATAATCGTCAGAGCATCTGGTCCGGACTCCCCGGTTTCCTGGCGGGTGCCACCAGTGCTGGACATCCCCTTCAACAAACTGGTGTCCGGAATTGAGAAGAAGTTGTGCTCTCACAAGTTCCGGTCTTGTATGTATGAGAGCCATCACGTCCTGCAATTGATCCCGAAATCCGAATGCCCCTCCGGATTGATAAAATCCCGTTCGTGCCCAGAGTCTGCAGGTAATTGTCTGGTATATGAGCCATCCATTCATGAGAAGATCCACAGATGGATCAGGGGTTCTGATTTTAACCTGGTTTAGCGTTTCATTCCAATATTCATGCAACTCTTTTAACATTGCACGTGCTTTTCCTATTCCCCGGGTTTGTTTGACAAGGTTTTTTGCATCTTCATCATCTTTCCCCACGCCGAGGGTAAAAATAATTTCCTGTTCCTCACCATCAGTAAGTTCACAGGGAACTTGCATCGCTGCACAGGGATCAAGCCCGGCTCCAACTTTATTTGATAAGTGAACCTGTTCCATTCCTGCAGGTTTATCTAGTCCTCTGTTTCTCCCGATGAACTCATACCGGTCACCGGTTATGGTGCGACTAACGATGTTTGAATCAAGAAATGCGACTCTTCCTGGAAATTCATTATTATATGGATTTTTAGCAAAAACTGCGCATGAATCCTTATCGGTTTCTGTAATCACGTAGAAAAGTGATTTTGATCTGAGTTCTGCAAGAGTCCATTCAACATATCCGGTGACTGACAGAGTTCTGGTCCGGCCGGACTGGTTTCTTATCCGAAGAGACATAACTTTCACCGGAAGGTTGATTGACACAAAGACTGTTAGTTCTGTAAGAATTCCCCCTTTACATGACTTAAAAACAGAATATCCAAATCCATGCCGAACAATGTAACTATTTTCTCTTCCTGCAGGGAAAGGAGTAGGAGACCAGTATTCCCCCGTCTCTTCGTCCCTGATATAAATGACCTCTCCTGAAAGATCCTGTACCGGGTCGTTCATCCAAGGGGTGAGCCTGAATTCATGAGAATTTTCACTCCAGGTATACGAACTTCCACTCTCTGATAGTATCGTCCCAAAATTCTCGTTAGCAATGACATTTATCCAGGGTGCAGGTGTTTTTTTTCCTTTTCCTGTAAAGATGAAATATTCTTTTCCATCCTGAGAAAATCCTCCGGTACCATTAAAATAGAGAAGATCATCGCCTGATATATGCAAATCTGCTTCTTTTTCATCGGAAGGTGAACGTGAAGGGAGCAAATGAGAGACTTTTATCTCGTCCCCTGATTCACGTTCAATCTGTTCCGTAAGGGTGCCCCATCTATCAGAAATTATCATCCGGGCCACGGTCTGGATAAGGATGCGATCCTCGTCAGACATCTGCTCAAGACGTCTGATAAAAATGCCCCCTTTCTGGTTTAATAACATCGAATCAGTCCCCTGGGGCATCTGATGCATAATTTCTTCATTCAGTTCCTGTCGGTATCCTGATTGATCTTCATTCCAGATTACCAGGTCAACAACCAGTCCTTTCATTCTCCAGTAGGCATGTGCCTGAACCATTTCTTTTATAAGACGGATATGTTTCCTGCTCTGAATCCGGACAAGCACAATAGGGACATCACCTGAAATACCATACCCCCAAAGACCTGACTGCCCCCGGGTATTCTTTTGCAGCACTTTCCTGGCTGCCCTTCTTGAAGGATTTGCGTAAATAATTGAAGATGCGAGTGCTCCATACAATTGTGCATCACGTTCAGTTGCATTAAGCTGGGTAAGCATAACCTGGGTATGAGTCCAGGCTAATTCTGAAACCCGGTCAGCGATGTATTCATCGTAATACTTTTCTATCAGGGATACTGACCCATCACGGCTTTCACAAACTCCGGTAAAGATATTCACTCCTGCTGTTTCCTGTGGTTCCAAAGTGATAGTGCATCTAATTGAAACAACGGGGTCAAGAACAGAACCAGAAGTATCAGAAAGGGTAGAAGAATCGGTCATAGCAACAGGATTTGAAAGAGAATTTCCCCGACCGATAAATTGAGAGCGATCTGTCTCAAATGAAACATTTCGTACCTGATTTCCATGAGTCGTCATAAGATGGAGCATCCAGGGGGGATTTTCTCCTGCTGATCGTGGTCTTCTCGTAGCTAATATTGCATTTTTCTCCCTGATTATTTCCGTCTGAACAAACAGGTTACTAAAGGCCGGATGGGATTCATCTGAAGACTGAGGGGCAAGTACCACTTCGGCGTAACTGGTAAATTCAATGGTTCGCCGTTTCCAGGATCTGTTTGTCACCCGTATCCTGCGTAGTTCGACATCATCCTCCGGAGAGACAATAATCTCGGTACGCGTATCAAATTCCCTGTCTTTTCGATGAAACTCAGCACAGGCCTGTTTGAATACTACCTGGTATGTATCAGGTTTTTTTATGGTTGGTTGATATCCGTTTGACCAGAATTCCCCACTTGCAAGATCCCTGATATAGCAGAACGAACCGCAATTGTCAGTGGTAGGATCTTCCCGCCACCTTGTTATTGCAAGATCATTCCATCGGGTGTAGCCTGATCCACTATTCGTTATCATAATATGGAATCTGCCGTTTGAGAGGAGATGCACTTCAGGACGGGGTGTGTCTGCTGTATTGAAGGTTCGCATAAAAGATTCTGAAATACCTGTTTTTTTATGAACCCCCTGAAGATCTCCGGTATGTGGATAAAAGGGTGCTATCCGTGGCATTTTTTCCTGAAGTAGCATCAACGTTGCATGAAGAATCGGATCTGCTTCAAATCTTTTTTGCATCGGGCGATCCAGAAGGGTATAAGCGAGGGAGAGAAGAGCCATTCCCTGGTGGTGCACCATGAATGATTGTACTATTGCATGTTTTTTGCCTGGAGGGACTCTGGACGGAGTAAAATCCACGGCTTCATAAAACCCATACTGACCTTCGTAACCAAGAGTCTCCATCTCTTTGATATTCACATATGCTGCAGGGGGATCTACCATCAGTCCCATTATTGCCGCATAAGGAGCAATGACCAAGTCTTCAGAAAGACCTCGTTTGAATCCAAGGCCTGGAACTCCAAATGCCCGGTACTGATAATTTTTCATGGTATCAGTGATGTTATACCCGGACTCTGAAATCCCCCATGGGATACTTCTTTGCCTGCCATATTCCATTTGTCTGGCTACTATTGCATGATACGTCCTATCAAGAAGAGTATTTTCGTAAGTGGGCATCACCAGGAGGGGCATTAGATATTCGAACATCGATCCACTCCATGAAATGAGTGTCGGTTTTCCTTTTCCGGTTGTCGTAAGCAGACGCCCTAAGGCAAACCAATGTTCCTGCGGAAGCTGACCTCGGGCAATACCAATAAAACTGGTAAGTCGTGCCTCTGATGCCAGTAAATCATAAAAACTTGCATCACGTTTCAGATCTGTCGCATTATATCCGATTGAAAGGAGATTACTTGTCTGATCATACAAAAATTCAAATTCAATTTCAGAGAATTCATGGCACTTATCTGTAAGGAATGACAATAGCACAAGTAACTCTTCTGCCTGCTTACTCGAATGCTGAATCTCATCAAGAGTCCGGACAAGCCATTGATATCCTGAACCTGATGCATTTTCCGTCTCTTTTTGGTTTTCCAGCCAATTCAAAAGAGGAACTATCTCTTTTAAGAGGTTTTGTCGTATTTCTGCAATTTCTCTGAATGTTGGCAATTGATTGTTCAGGATTTCTAGTTTTGCACTAAAAATTGAGAGATATGGAACCAGATCCAATGGAATCTCATTTCTTAAGTTCTCAGGGAGGTTTCCTGTGGATCCCCAGGAAACAAATCTCATCAGATCGGTAGTAAATGGTTCTATCTGGCGTTTAATTGCACCTGCCCAATATCGAGATTCATCATCAGGATGAGAATTGAGTATGGCGAAGATTTCCTCAGCAATTCTATTAATATTTGAGAGGTAATCCTGGATTTCATAGGTTCTACACGGCATCGGGGTTACTGTATTTTGTAGATCGACTATTTTTGACTGGACAAATTCCATTGACTCTGTTTTCATTTGGTCCGAATATTTCTCCAGAGCACCAGAGAGGAGAAGAATCGTATCACTGAGTCCATCAGAAAAAGAATGGGAAATTATTTGTTCCCCTGGAATTTTATCTAATCCCTGCCTCAAAACAAGTATGTCACCAACAAGATTTCCACTATCGACAGTGGAAATATACCGTGGGAGAAGTGGCTCTAACGTGATAGTATCGTACCAGTTGTAAAAATGACCCCTGAATCTCTTTAATTTTCCCATGGTGGTAAAGGTTTTTTGGGTTTTGTCAACAAGAATGCCTGCCGGAATATATCCAAAATCGTAAGCAGCAAGAGTTGATAGAAGAGAGAGCCCGATATCTGTTGGAGAGGTACGATGAGCAATTGCTGTAACTGGTTGCTCCTGGTAATTATCAGGAGGAAGGTAGTGATCTTCAGCGGATACAAATGTCTCAAAAAACCGCCAGGTTTTCCGGGCGATTCCTCGCAAAAAACGCTGCTGGGTCTGTGAAAGGTGAGTGGTCTGGTTTATTATCGGTTTACTTATCCACCAGGCAGTAGCTGGAGAAAGGGTCCATGCAAGAGCAAAAAGAGTTATGACAACAGAATTTCTTATGCTACCGGTTATCATGCAGATGAGAATTGCTATTCCTAGTAAGGGAGCTGGCCACATATTCCGGTATGCATGGAAAAATCCTGAGTTGCTTGTCCGTCCTGCTTCCTGATGTGTTGTCCATTCTAACAGATTACGATGTGAAACAGTCATCCGCCAGCATGAACGAAGAATTGCATCTAAATTATTATATGCTTCGTAGGGAAGGAATGTAAGGGTAGCGAGATGAATTATTAGTTTATCCCGGAATTCTCTGGCCGTATCATGAAAATGTAGTCTCCTGGTCTGTTCCGCTGGTTTTTTAAGGAAGTTCCAGCCTGCAGTAATAATCGGTGGAACCAGGTACAGGGAAACAATAAAAACTGTCCAGAAGAGAAGATCCTGAAGGAAAATCCATGAAATAAAAAAAAGGAGAATTGTTGCAGGAGCTACCAGACTTCTTCTCAGGTTGTCAAAGATTTTCCATCTGGAGAGAAATGAGAGTGGATTTCTGTGTTTTTCTGATGTATTGTCCGGTACGGATGGAAACAACCAAGGCAGTATTTGCCAGTCCCCTCTTACCCATCTATGTCTTCTTTTCATATCCGCCAGATAACTGCCCGGGAACTCTTCAAAGATCTGAACATCAGTGACAAGACCGGTTCTGGCAAAACATCCTTCCAGAAGATCATGACTTAAAATGAGATTTTCCGGAAATCGTCCTTTTACTGTCCTGGAGAAAACTTCAAGATCATAAATTCCTTTTCCAATAAAAGAGCCTTCATGAAAAGCATCCTGATACACATCAGACACGGCCCTGGTGTAGGGATCTATTCCCTGTTCACCGCCGAATATGGATACAAATCGTGATACTGTGGTTTTGGATAAAGAGATGGTTACACGGGGCTGAAGAATGCCGTATCCTTTCTGAATCACCCCGGTTATTGGATCTGATACCGGTTTGTTAAGTGGATGAGCACATGCACCGATCAGTTTTTTTGCACTATTTCGTGGGAGTTCTGTGTCGGTATCGAGGGTTATTACATATCGTATATCTTTCAGAATGTCCGGGTTGCCGATAAGGCAGGAGAATGGGTTTTTTCCGGTTCCAGACTGGAGTATGCTGAATGCCTCAAGAATTCCTCTTTTCCTTTCATATCCCATGAATTTGTTTTCATCCGGGTTCCAGCTACGGGACCGGTGCATGAGAAAAAAGGGATTTGTACGTTCATTTTGGTATTTATCATTTAAAGATTGAATTCCTGCACTCAGTTTTTGGACTATTATATTATCTTCAGATATCTCTTCTGTAGGTGCATTCTTAAGATCGGTTAATAACGCAAAATACAGGTTTTTGTCCTGGTTGGCAAGATATCTGATCTCCAGTGAGTCGATAAGGTCTAAAACATCTGCCAGTTCTGAAAGAACAGTAGGTATAACAACGATTGTTTTTTTATTGTCCGGGATACCTTCTGAATAATCCATCTTTGGGAGAGTGACAGGTGAGAGAACCAGGGAAGAGATCCAGTTTACTATCTCTATCACTCCCTGACTTACCGGAAAAATTAGGAAATAAAGAAAAGGCAAAGCAATTATCCAATCGCTGGAAGAATGGCAATTCCAGGCTAAAAAAACCACAATGAAAGTTATGAAAATAATTGCAGAGAAGTAGAGGGTATGGAGTAGACGATGTCCGGTTTTTTTTATTAGATCTAAATATGGGGGATTGTATGAGAGTGCTTTCAGAAGTTCCTCTTTACCATCATCAATCAGGAAATACCCTACATGAAAACTCCGGATATTATTATCAGGATTCAATCGACGGATGGATGCAAGTTCTACCGCTTTTTTTGCTACCAGTTCCTCAGAGAATCCCCCTTTTTTTGCAATTTTCTCAACTGCATGCCGGTACCGGTCACGGGTTTCAAAATCCATCTCTGCATATACATCTGCAGAGTCACTTCGAAGCGAATGTTCTACAACACTCAACCTCTCGATGAAATCCCTCCAGTCTATTGTATCAAGGAGACGAAGGCTGTTAATACTGTTTCCAAAGGATACCTGATCTGCTGCTTGTGCCTGTGTCTCAGCATTTATTAAAAGTTCGATGGTAAGATTTCGTTCAGTAAGCCTCTGTTCTATCCAGGAAAGTGGAAATAAGAGAGTGCCGGATCTCCCCTGTAATTTTCGTGCCATTTCTGCAACGAAAGCACTGGTAAGGGTGGGATCAGAACGTGCCATGTCTGCAATAACAAGGATGAGATTCTTTGGTTCCTTCCTGGCTACTTCGATCATCCGATCCACATAGTGATCTGCACAATCACGATCAGTTTTGTTTGAAGAGATAATGTCAGATATTCTGCGTAAATTCTCTATCAAAGCCAGTCTTAACATGATTGGAACAGCCCAGAGTTCGCCTAGCAACAAAGGGCTGACACTTTGGTATGCATCGATAAAATTAAAGAGATTATTTACATCTATTCTCCCATCAGAATGAGCAATGAGTTCTCTTGCAATATAAAAAACCCGGGGATACCCTTCAAGAGGTCCGTTAGCCATATGAGGAAGTTCTTTACTGAATTTTTCAGGGAGATGGAGACGGGCGGTTCTTACCTGTTCCTCAACAAGGTAAAAATTATCCAAAAGCCATTCTCCTGCAGGAGCGACCGGATGGTTTTCTTCAAAGGATTTATTCAGTAATTTGTGTGTTTTAAGGAGGATTATTTCATTCTCTGCAAGTCTTGGAAGAAGACGGTCAAGTCCTTGCCTGGTATCTATTCTAAATGAACTGGCAGATTCTTTTGCATGTTCTATCAGTTGGTCCCCGCTATAGAGTTCATCACGAATCGGGCCTGTATCTGAATATAAAATGCCAGGTTCTTTTTTTATTATTTTTTGTCTGAATAATGATATGTTCCACAAATGATTTCTTTCTCCTGTACGTAATCAGTTCCCCTAAAAAAAGAAATATTCCGGGTTTTTAGAATATGATTGAATTTCCTGATACAATCTCTAAATGCCAGATGTCTCTAAAAGGACTTCAGAGTAGATGAATATATCGGTGTTCCCTGGTTTTTAAAAATGTCATGTATAACTTCCAGATGTTTCAAAACTGATTGATTCATTTGAAATTATTCATTATTCCGGAAAATAATAGTAAAAGCATATGTAAATGATCTGAGATATGAATTCCGCTTCAAATCTGACATTACAATTCGGGCCTGGGAAGCCTATCAAAAAGCAGGAATTCGTCCCCCTGACATAATTCATTCAGGTCATCCTATCCCACTATCACTTTTTGAATCGTAATTCAAAAATACTAATATTTTTTTATGACATATGATGTGATACCCTGAAGATATTTCACCTAAATTTCTTTTTTAGTATCTGGTTCTGATTTTTTAAGATGCACCTCTAACACCCCGTTTTTATACAGTGCCTTTGATCCGCTCTCATCGACTGGTTTAGGAAGGGGGACTATCTGTGATATGTATCCAAAACTGTGTTCCAACATAGAATATTCCATTTTCTCCTCTTTTTTCCATTCTCTACGCACACAGGAAATTTTCAGAGCCAGGGGATGTATCAGGTCTATTTTTATGTCTCTTTTCAGGTCACCGGGAATCATCTCAGCGGTGATTACAATCTCATCCTCATATTCAGTAATATTAACCTTGAGATTGTCCTGAACTCCTGGCAGCAATTTCCTCTCTGGGTCGTGGGAAGCAGGAAGTAACGCAATTGGACTTGCCTCCTGAATCTGCTGGAACAGTGCGTCCATATAATTTTTCATGTACTCAAGTTCCTCAAAAATGTACTCGTAATACTGTTTTGTCATACTTGTCACTCCATTTATTCATTTTTCTCCAGCAAGGGCTTCCAATATGAGACTCTCTTGTTTTGGTGTCAGTTTTTCCGGAATTTTCACCACAATTTTTACCAGAAGATCGCCCCTTTTATGAGTATTCAGATACGGCATTCCCTGCTCCCTGAGACGAAAGAGAGTATGGCTTTGAGTCCCACGGGGAATTTTGAGTGATGCTGTTCCTGTGATCGTACGCACAGAGATTTCACCTCCAAGAATTGCTATTTTCAGCCCGATAATGGTAGAACTGTACAAATCAACTCCCTTTCTTTCAAATGAGATATCTTTTTTCACATGAACAACTGCGTACAGATCTCCTGGTGGCCCCTGATTCTCTCCAGGCTCACCCTCACCGGCGATTCGGAGGAATTGTTTGTCTTCAACGCCCCGGGGGATTGTAACTTCTATTTTTCTTGTTTTTTGAAGTACCCCTCTTCCCTGACAGATATTACAGGGTTTCTCTATAATATTTCCACTTCCGCCACATTCAGGGCATTGGGCAATATTCATAACTTGTTGATGTCCTCTTTTCTGGATTGTCCGAATTTCTCCGGTCCCTTTGCATGTGGAACATGTACGGGCAAAACCGGGCTGAGCACCAGTCCCATGACAGGTATTACAGGTGATAAGATGAGGGACGGCTACAGTATTTTTAGTTCCATAAAAAGCGTCAGTAAGTGAGATTTCAATATCATACCGGAGATCAGCTCCTGCCCGGCTTCTTACTCTTCCGGTGCCTGTTGAAAAAGCATCAAAGATATCACCCAGACCGAAATCCCGGAATAGATCATCATAACTGGGAGGATTAGCCTGTGTATATTCACCAGGTTTAAAATCTGCGTGTCCTACCTGATCATACTGTGCTTTTTTCTGTGGATCACTGAGTACCTGGTAGGCTTCATTGACTTCCTTGAATTTTTCCTCAGCTTCGCTACTCCCCTGGTTCAGATCAGGATGATATTTTCGGGCAAGATGACGGAATGCTTTTTTTAGATCGTCCTGTGACGCATCTTTTTTTACGCCCAGGATTTCATAGAAATCCTTTTTTGCCATAATAATTACGGGATAAGATCTTACTCATCTTCTACCTTGAAATCTGCGTCTACCACTTTTTCTCCGCCAGGGCCACTACTCGGTTCATGTGGTGATTGTGATTGTTCACATCCTGGTGCAGAACACGTCTCTCCCGCTTGTTGCTGGGCGTATTTTTTAGCGGTTTCCTGGTATACTGCAGATCCTGCTTCACCAAGAACCTTCTGAAGTTTTTCAGTTTCGGTCCTTATTAGAGAACTGTCTTTTCCCTCCAGTGCAGTTTTCAATGCAACAATTGCTGCATTTACTTTATCGACAAGGTCAGGACTCAGCTTATCTGCAAGGTCGGTTTTTGTTTTTTCTGCAGTATATAGTAAAGAATCTGCAGAGTTACGGACTTCAACTTCATCTTTTCTTTTTCTGTCGTCTTCTTCAAATTCCTTTGCTTCATTCACCATTTTCTTGACATCATTATCCGGAAGTTTTGTCGAAGCGGTGATGGTCATCTTCTGCTCTTTTCCGGTTCCGAGATCCTTTGCAGATACGTTCAGAATACCTGATGCATCAATATCAAAGGACACTTCAATCTGGGGAACACCACGGGGAGCTGGAGGGATTCCTACAAGATTAAACTGACCAAGGCTTACATTATCACTGGCCATGGGACGTTCTCCCTGGAGCACATGAACGGTAACTGATGTCTGGTAATCAGCTGCTGTTGAGAAAATTTCACTTTTTTTCGCAGGAATAGTTGTATTTCTATCAATCAATGCCGTCCTCACACCACCAAGCGTCTCGATACCAAGAGTAAGCGGAGTCACGTCAAGAAGCACCATATCTGTGATTTCACCGCCTAATATGGCACCCTGAATTGCCGCACCGATGGCTACACATTCCATCGGATCGATTCCCCGCTCCACTTTTTTGCCAATATGGTCCTCAATGAATTTCTGGACAATGGGCATCCGGGTAGGGCCACCTACGAGGATTACTTTCTGAATGTCATTCTTGGTCAGTCCGGCATCTTTCAACGCCTGTTCAAAGGGATCGATGCACCGTTTGATAATTGGTTCAACGAGTTGTTCGAGTTTTGCCCGGCTTAGTTTCATTGAGAGGTGTATGGGACCTGCCTGGGTAGCAGAAGCATACGGGAGATTAATTTCGGTTTCTATAACTGTCGATAACTCTATCTTAGCTTTTTCAGCAGCTTCTTTTACCCGGGTTATTGCCATTTTATCTTTTCTGATATCAACACCCTCAAGTTTCTGAAACTCTGATGCAATCCATTCATACACTACATTGTCCATGTCAGTGCCACCGAGCTGGGTATCGCCTGAGGTCGCAAGAACCGTGAACGTTCCTCCACCAAATTCCATGATAGTTACATCAAGAGTCCCGCCACCAAGATCAAAGACCAGTATTTTATATTCCCCGCTCCGATCAAGACCATAGGCCATTGACGCTGCTGTGGGCTCATTTACAAGTCTTACTACGTCAAGACCCGCGATTTTTCCGGCATCCTTCGTAGCGGTTCGCTGGTTATCATTAAAATATGCTGGAACTGTTATCACAGCTTTTGTAATTGTTTCCCCGAGAAAAGCTTCTGCATCCCTTTTTATTTTTTGCAGGAGAAATGCAGATATCTGCTGTGGTGTGTATTCCTTTCCGGAAACTTTGTACACATAGTCAGTTCCCATCTTCCTCTTTGCACCAGTGACCGTATCCTCCGGGTTACTCACTGCCTGTCTGCGTGCCGGTTCTCCTACGAGGAGATGTCCTTCAGCAGTAAATGCGATGTAGGAGGGAAACATTTTCCCGGCAACCGTAGCACCTTCAGCCGATGGAATGATTGTCGGTTTTCCACCAAGTATAACTGCTGCTTCACTATTGGATGTTCCAAGGTCAATTCCGATGATCTTCTCTTTAGCCATTGTTTTCACCTTCATTTTCTTCGATCTGTTCTGCTATCTTAACTTTTGAGGGTCTGATGACCTTCGATTTCAACTGATAACCGGTGCTGAAATCTTCTAAAATGGTATTTGTTTCTTCCTTGCATTTTTCCTTGCATATTACCTCATGAAGATAAGGATCAAATTTTTTTCCCACACATACGATCGGAGAGAGGCCGTATTCACCCAGGATTTTTATTAATTTTTTCCGGATCATCTCCATTCCCTCCCGGTTCTGTTCCTGCTCAAGTGAGGGTAAAGCCCGTTGGAAATCATCGAGTATAATGAGCAGATCTTTGATTAGGTTCTCATTGGCCAGGGCAATGATAGATGTTTTTTCTTTTTCAGACCACTTACGAAAATTATCAAAATCTGCCTGGAGATATTGTAACTGGTTCAGCCGGTCCTCTGCGAGTTTGACCTGGTTTTCAAGATCTTTTTTTAACTGTTCCAGATTTTCTGTCATGATTTCTCTATAAAAAATCTTGTTTTTGTCCTTGTATTTTGTACAAATTACTGATCCTGAAGTTATCAAAGATGTATTATATCATCCTTGGATGAAGAATTGATTCATGTATAAATAAAGTTAAGCCACCATATAGAATAAAGAGAAATAATGAATCCGGTAAAGGTTAAAATTTTAAAATAATGATATTATCTGATTATATCTGGTTTAAGGGGGTGAAAGACGAGGCTCTTCAATGCGACACATTCTTTTAATGTGGTAACCTTGTATGGCTGGATGGTTATTTCCATGCACAACAAAGTTCTCTCCTTATTGCTCAACTCATCTGTAAAAGGATTGATAACTAGAGAATCTGAAGAAGAAACATTAATTTATCCTTCTTTTTGCTGCGATTATCTCCCTTATTATTGATGAGAAACAAACACAGGTATAAAAAATAGATATTATTTTATCAGAGCAATTCACGAATTTTTCAGAGATCTAAGGTTAAATAATATGGTTTTATGATTTGATAGACATTACTGTTTAATTCTGAAATATAAACTATAAATAATCGGTTATACTATATACGCGGGTTACAATTAATGGTACGAGGGAAAAATTGCGAATGAGTTATCTGCTAAAACATCTAAAGCCAGAGGAAATAGGTTGGATTGATTATTCCATGGTTTTATTAATCTTTTTTTCCATGATCTCTTTTATATTTATAGGTATCCTCAATTTAGTTTTGGTATATTTGTCAATTATCGGGTTAATTACAGGACAACATGGTCCGGTATCAGACGCTGGAATATTGGGGATAATCAGTACAGCCCTATTAACGGTAATCGTCGTTGAACTCTATATCACCGTAAAAGAACTTAAAAATGGTAATATCGACATCAAACTCATTTTAATCATTGGTCTGACTGCTATTGTCCGGCATTTTATTTTATTAATTTCACAGGATTTTAATGAAGATAATGTAATTTCTTTAATTGGAATGGCTATTGTAATGTTATTTTTTATCCTTGGATTATGGATAGTTAAGAGTAAAAAAATTGATAATATATCTGATATCTGGTCTCCATCACCAAAAATAGACTAAAAAAGAAATGGATCCAGTCGTGACAAGCAAGATTCAAAGGTGATCTCAACAGGATGAGATCCATGAATCATTTCCTGCCAGGTAGAGGAGCATTCAGTGTTTAACTATGGATTTTGGTTTTTAGCAATATTCCCAATGATATTTTGTGCTATTGTAGAAAAATTCTTTTTTTTGAATGCGAAGAATAAAAAACCTGGTTAGATCATCCATCCCAATCTATTTATAGAACCATTAATCATTCCTATCTTATATACAGGAGAGTCTGTAAATGTCGACACAACTTGGTGGACGGCCTATCTATATTCTTACAGAAGGCAGTTCCCGTAATCATGGCCGTGATGCACAAAGTATGAACTTCACCGCTGCAAAAGCGGTTGCCAGTGTAGTCCGGAGTACCTTAGGTCCGAAGGGTATGGACAAGATGCTTGTTGATTCTATGGGCAATATTGTCATAACCAATGACGGGGCTACCATCCTCAAAGAGATGGACATTGACCATCCAGCTGCTAAAATGATGGTTGAAATTGCAAAAACCCAGGACGATGATGTTGGTGACGGAACCACAACTGCAGTAGTTATTGCCGGAGAATTACTCCGGCGTGCTGAAGAGTTAATTGAGCAGGGTATTCATCCAACCGTTATTGTTCATGGGTACCGGATGGCAGGAGAGAAAGCTCAGGAAATATTGAAGAGTTTTGCGATACGTATCAAACCAACCGATACAAATGCCTTAAAGAAGATTGCAGAGACCGCAATGTCCGGAAAAGGTGTTGAATCAGCCAGATCACTGCTCTGCGACCTTGTATCAAAAGCAGTAACTATCGTTGCTGATAAAGATGGCAAAGTTGATGCCGGGGATATAAAAATCGAGAAAAAAGTCGGGGGGACTATTGAAGAATCAGAGATTATCATGGGTATTGTCATCGATAAGGAACGTGTTCATTCAGGTATGCCGGTAAAGATTACCAAGGCGAAAGTTATGCTCCTGAATGTTCCGGTTGAGTTTACAAAAACCGAAGTTGATGCTCAAATTACGATTACCCGCCCGGATCAACTGGAGGCTTTCTTAAACGAGGAAGAACGGATGACGAAGATGATCGTTGAAAAGATCATTAAGACCGGGGCAAATGTCGTCATCTGTCAGAAAGCAATAACTGAAATAGCCCAGCATTATCTCTCAAAAGCAGGAATTTTAGCGATTCGCCGGGTAAAGAGTTCAGATATGGACAAACTGGTCCGGGCAACCGGTGCCAGTGTCATCTCCAGTATTGATGCGATTTCTGCCAAGGAACTAGGATATGCCGGTTTAGTCGAAGAGCGTAAGGTATCTGGGGAAGAGATGATCTTTGTCGAAGAATGTAAGAATCCCAAAGCGATTTCTCTCATCATCCGGGGAGGGACTGAACACCTCGTTGATGGGTATGAAAGAGCCATTGAGGATGCAATCCGCGTTGTTTCCACCGTTGTCGATGATAAGATGTTTGTTGCCGGTGGTGGAGCACCTGAAATCGAACTTTCACTACGGCTCCGGGAGTTTGCAACTACTGTAGGAGGTCGTGCTCAGCTTGCAATTGATGCATTTTCCACCGCTCTTGAGATAATCCCCCGGACCCTGGCAGAAAATGCAGGTCTTGACCCGATTGACATGGTTGTTGCTCTTCGTGCAGCTCATGAAAATGGGCATACAACCTTTGGTCTGGATGTTTTCAATGGAAAACCAGTGGATATGCTCAAAGAAGGTGTCATTGAGCCACTCCGTGTGAAAACCCGGGCGATCTCGAGTGCTGTAGAGACAGCGGATATGATTCTCAGAATTGATGATAACATTTCCTCTGCTAAGTCAGCAGCACCAGCAATGCCCCCGGGAGGTATGGACGGAATGGGCGGAATGGGGATGTAAATTTTTATTTATTTTCCGAGTAGCTTTTTATTATGGATAAAATCCTTCTTTTAAGTATTGAGTGATGCAAAAATCTCATTCAGAAAATTTTTTATCAAAATTGAATGAGAATGAAACGTTTCGTGAATGATAATGATATGGTGCCTGAACAATAGCATAATTTTCAGCAATAACTCTTAATCCATCCCGGTTTTACCAAAGACAGAGAAGACTGATTAAAATTGTTAATATCCAATCATGGATTCTGCATACTCTTTTTTATTGAGATGGTAAATACATGGCACTTCATGGAGTTTGTCTTCAGCTAAATACGTTCTTTTAATTCTGATTTCCCGGAAATTCGGCATAACAACATTGTTTAAAATTTTTGCATATCCGGATTCTCCAGTCATATCAAAGTTACAATGGATATCCCCCATTTCATCCATAATACAATGGACACATCTCTTTAACTCATCTGTACTATAGCAGGGCCGTATCTGTCTTTCTTCAACTGGTGGAATCATACACCTCATCAGTTTTTATTCTATTTAAGATAGAGTAACGGAAAAAAAAATTATGTCTGGTATTCACTGATATACGCAATTGGATCACCAGTAACATTTGCAACTTTTCCGGTATACTTTACATCCGGAATTGACTGTAGTCCTTCCATATCGTATACACGGGGTCCGTATTGATAACCGGATAATTCATACCACCAGTCAGGATACCCGACATTCTGGATGGTCTTATTCCGGACATCATTATAATTCCCGTTCCTATAGGTTACAATGACTTTACCGGTCAGATTCATCCAGGAATTTATGGTATCTACTGCAGTCTGGTCGGTGTATGCAGTGAGAAACATTCGTGCCTCAGTGATATTCTGCTTGTAGAGTTCCAATGCTTTTGCTTCTATATCTGGTTGTCTGGCTAGAGCGTCACTTTCTAATCTTGATTGTTCTGCTTTAATTACCGGAGAAATCTGGTTATACATGAATCTGGCCCAGTTTTGCAGGAGTTCAAACGGCCAGAAGGCACTATTGAGATTAAATTCCCAGTGAGAGCCATGAAGGTATGGCGTTGGAAGCCGGTAAATGCCTGCATAGAAGGGAACATAACAGGTCTCTGCAGGTGAGGAAAGTCCAAGCCAGCAGATGCCTCCGATGATTGCCGGAAGATCTTTCCGACCCTGGCAGACATATGAATACCCACAGGGATCTGTTGAGATCGGTCTTGCCCAGGAACCTGGTTTTAGTTCACCTTCATATGGGGCATCATGAAGATCAAACGGTCCCCATACCCGGTATGGATCTCCGAATGGGCCACCTGCCGGAGCAGCGGTGAGATCAAATACCGTCCCTTCATAGTGGTCACGGAATAGCGAGAATGATTCTGATGTATTCACCGGGCTATCAGGTTTTACTGAGAACGGGTAGGCTTTTGAGAATGGGCCCTCCACGTAAGGTGATAATTTGAGTGAGGGGGCGAGAATATCCATAATCCTCCATACTCTGCTTTGTGAATAATATGGATGAGAATATTCACCGATTCCAAAAACTTTTGCCCAGTCAAGTGGTCCGTCTGATGGGTCATACCATCCCATTTTTTGTGCATCATCAACCAGGTTTTCTGAAAATAACTGGTGATGATCATTGTAGTCAAGTTCACGAATCCGGAATTCGTTAGCCGCAACAAATACATGACCTGGTGTTATCTGTTGTGCTGCCCAGTACCCACCGGTCCCGTCCGGAGTTCCTCCACACATCTCAATGACCCAGGCATCCTCCGGATCGGCAAAAATTAACGTTTCTCCGGTTCCGTAATATCCATATGTTTCAATGAGATCTCCAATAAGAAGTACTGCTTCCCTGGCGGTCTTACACCGTTCCAATGCAATATTTGAGAGTTCTGAACTGTAGAAAATTCGTTTGTCTTTTTCCGCTGAAGGATGAATCTTTGCATAATCCGTGCATTCTCCGGACATTAACTGGTGCTCGTTGATTATACCGTAACTGCCAGTGATATATGCATAGGTATGGTTTATTTCCGGAATCTCTCCGATAACAACAGATTCAGTTTCAGATGATGATGCTTCTCCCAGAAATTCTCCACCTGAATTTGGATCATAAATTACCTGTCGTTTCGCTCCTTCCATATGATCTTTAGCCGGAACATGCCGGAAAACTACCATGTCCTCCCTTATCCGGTTAGCAACAAGGCCTGTTCCAAATCCATCATTTGTATGGCCAACAAAGACAGATCCGTCTTCTGAAGCCTCATCAGTCACCACAAAAGTAGTACATCCAAATGATGCCGGAATGGCAATCATAAAAACCAGGATAGAAATTACTAATCCTCTCACTAATGCCATGTGGTTTCATTCAATAACCATGTAGATATAAGTATCGAAAAAAACCCGGAGTCTTTGTCAGGTTCGGTCAGAGGTTTTTTACAACCAGAGATATACTGCCATTTAAATTTGAAAAGAAATTCTTTCCATCTACAGTGAATGAATCATACGGTATTGATCCAGTGCATTGAAACCCACATGATTCAAAGGAGCGAAGGGATGCCATACTGGTACAGTCCGCTACAATCCTGGAATATCCCTGGGTTTTCCCCCATGAAATCACCCGGGTAATGAGTTCTTTGGCAATTCCGGATTTCCTATGCCTGGCATCTACTCCAATCTGGAACACATGGAGAACTGTTCCGGGAGTAATCCTGGAAAGATCCAAGTATGTTTCCTCCAGTTTCTCAATCAATGCAACCGTCTCTCGAAAATGACTGAGAAACTGAACCATTTCTTCTCCTTCATCCCGGATATCTGAAAGCAGGTCCAGACAGAAGATAAATCCTGTCATTTCTGATGACTGATCCAGTGAAACAAAACTGAGGTTTTTTGTAAAAACAGCCCTGACATAAATTTCTGCAAAGGGAAGAAACATGGCCGGGTCCGGAGCATGGAGGACTGATGTAGGTTCATCATTCAGGAAAACGTCAGTATAGAGTCGTGCTGCTTTTGAAATATGATAAGATGAGAGGGGAACTATGATAGCCACGGTTATCTGTACCTATGAAAACTGTTATCTATATTATATCTGTGGATATCGGTGGAGTGATCCGGTTCTATAAACAAAATCGGTTCAATAAGGGATTTGGTTTTATAGATATATGCATATATACTGTATCCAATCATGACTCCATACCTGAAAACGACAGTGATTCTTCTTGTTGTAATATCCCTGCTTTTCCCGGTAACGCTCAGTGATACCTGTTCTTCATGTCAACCTGCCCTGACAATTGATGGAATAAAGCTTCAGGATATTAATCCGGAAAATATTAGCGTATTTAGAAATATCAATGCGGTGGACATCGGAAGGGCCATGGACCTGAGTCAATATGAAAACCTTGATATTCAAAGTCTCACTGAAGATATCATCGATGCTGAAACTGATACCGGTTCCTCTGGTAGTCCGGATGCTGCTATCATGGGTCTGCAATCAGAAATTGTCCTGGCAATGCAGGAGGCAAATAAAAATACACCCCGGTTTGTTATTCCGGATGATTTGAAAGACCTACCTCCTGGAAATTTCAGCCTTTTAAATAACCTGGTATATGTACCTGATGAACAGGATCAGACAGGAGGAAGTCCGGAACATTGTGGAAATTGCTGGGTTTTTGCTGATACAGCAGCATTACAACTTGACCTATCCTATCAGAAAAATATCACTGACCGCTTATCTGTTCAGTATTTTAATTCTAATTATCATAATGGGACCGGGATATGGGCATGTTGCGGTGGAAATCCTACCTGGTTTGCAGATTTTTACAATACTACAAAAATGGCAATTCCATGGAATAACACGAATGCATCCTTTGCAGATAGTTCACAGATGTGTGAGCAGGGAGAATCAACAACAACTCCGGCATCTTCAATTGCGAAAGATCCTTTTTACACGATAGAAAATATCAGTGCACAAATGATTGCGACGAATAGTGTATATGAAGAGCAGTATATCGGTAATGAGACCGCTATTCAGTCAATCAAGGCAGCATTATACTCTGGAAAAGGTGTAATTATTATCTATACTCCTGATAACTGGGACCCATTCATGGACTTCTGGACAAACCAGAGTGAAAATGCCATCTTCACTCCGGTTCAGGATCCAAATGCTACAGAAAATGATGGTGGCCATGTAATGCTTATCATTGGGTATGACGATACCGACCCGGAGCACTCATACTGGACAGTTCTCAACAGTTGGGGAGCCCCACAAAACCGTCCTGATGGTCTGTTCAGACTGAATATGGGCCTTGATTATACGCTCCAAAATCCAGATGGAGTGAATGCTTATGAATTTTACATTCTGGATGTTGTATGGAAGTAATTCCTTTTTTTGGTATTAGGTTTGAATTAAGTTTTTTATGAGAAAAATTTTTTTTTTAATTCCAGAATATCTCTACCTATGTTATCAATTAAATAAATTAGAGGAATTCAATGAGTGATAAAAATCGGGAGGAATTACTTGGAAAAGTTTTCAGGATGAAAGATCTCATCCAGTACCAGGAAGGGACCATTGCAAGTCGGATGATTATTCTCAAGAAAAGCGGATCAATTACACTGTTTTCATTCGATGAGGGGGAAGGTCTTTCAGAGCATACTGCTCCTTTTGATGCGATAGTGACCATTCTTGAGGGAGAATGTGAAGTTCGTGTAGATGGTGTCTCCTCCGGAATGAAGGAAGGAGAAACCATAATCTTTCCGGCAAATAGACCTCATGCGGTACAAGCCATAAAACGATTTAAAATGATGCTGACTATGATCCGGGAGAATTCAGGTAACTAAGTAAAGTATCTGGAAAATAATAAAATTCATCCCAGCCGGTAATATTTTTTTGGAACGGTAATTTCAAACCTGACTCCTGTTCCTTCTTTTCCTTTCTCCTGTATGGTCAATCCAGTAATGTTGAGGATATCTTTAGAAAGAAATAGCCCGAATCCAGAATTTTTATAATATTTTCTTAAAAAAATATTTTCTTTTTGTGATTCTGGAACGCCTCCTCCGTTATCTTCATAAATGAGAATAAGATTATCGCCCCGTATCTCAAAAAAAATCCGGATCTCTGTAAGATTTTTTCCATGTCTGAAGGAATTTTCAATCAGGTTGTAACAGACTCTCTCAAAAAGCGGATCTGCATAACATTCGATACCGTCAAGGTTTGTTTCAAATATGAGAGATTGATTGTTCATTGACCTGAAGACATGTTGGAATATGCCCTGTACTTTTTGCCACTGCGGTGCATGCATTCCCATCTGCTGGTAGTCCCGGGTAAAAGTAATCTGCTTTCTGATGGTCTCAACATTTTCCTTTGCCCTTGTTACATATTCCGTTACTTCATCTCCTGATACTTCATCTTCAATCAGGGCCATATATCCATTGAGGGAAGTTACTTTATTGAGTATGTCATGTCTGGTAATCCCGGAAAGAAGCTGTAATTTTTGAATTGCCATTTTGAGTTGTGCTTCATTTTCTATGAGTTTTTTATTATTTATGTCGAGTTCTGAATTTTTCTCACAGATGGTTTTCCGGAGGATTCCCCGTTCGATATGAAATTTCAGTCTTGCCAGAAGAATCCGGGTTTTAACCGGTTTTGAGACATAGTCTACACCACCACAATCAAGTCCCTTTTCCAGCATTTCATCTTCTCCGGCAGCGGAAAGGAAGATAATGGGAGTATTCTCAAGTTTTTCTTTCTCTCTCATTTGCTGACAAACATCAAGACCATTCATACCCGGCATCATAATGTCAAGGATAATAGCATCAGGTAGTTCTGACTCGCATATCTCCAGGGCTGAAAGTCCATCTCGTGCGAGTAAAACCTGAAATCCGGCGGAATGTATTATCTTTGCAGCTAACTGGAGGTTATTTTCATCATCATCTACTATAAGGATGGTCTTTTCCTTTTCCGGATTACATATTGCCATGAACGAGTTCCTCGAATTCTTTTAGGATATCTTTTACCATTTTGAGGTCGAAATCTTCTGCAGCCTGTTTTAATCTTTTTGCCATAATATCGAACAGTTCAATTCCATTCTGTTCTCCAAACTCTTTCATTTCATTAGCAAGGACAATAACATCTCCGGGAATGAATTTTCTTTTAAAAGTGGATAACCTTGCATGGAAAAGATTGTCTGCCTCTTTGCATATTTCCGGAGAAATTCCATGCTGCATCTTTTTCGGTTTTTCGATTAATGAACTCTTATTTTCGTTGATGACTGGTAAGAATTCCCTGAGCTTTGGCACCAGATCCATAAGGGTGATTGGTTTTCGTAGTACTGCATCGAACAGATCCAGTTTTGCTTCATCTTCAGGGTTTATAAGAGCAGTAAGAGCAATGATTGGCACGTGTTTTTTGTAATTTTCTCTAATTTCTGCTGCCATTGCATCACCCTTCATACCCGGCATTCTGATATCGGTGATGACCAAATCCGGGTTTATCAAATTGAAGGATGAAAGAGCTTCATCTGCCGAATGTAAAGGATGTGGAATAAGGCCTAACTTTTTTATCATATCTGCAAGTACAATCAGGTTATTTTCAACGTCATCCACAATGAGCAGGTGTGCTGATTTGAAGGATGGTAGAGTAAATGGTTCTTTCTCCAAAGTATCTGTGTTTTCAATGCTAATAATGGCAGGAATCTGAATCCTGAAAACACTCCCGACATCAGGCTCACTTTCTAAGCTTATAGTCCCTCCCATCATTTTTATCAGTTTTTTACTTATTGAAAGCCCAAGACCTGTCCCTCCATATTGTTTGACAAGTGAAGAATCCTGCTGTTCAAAAGCATGGAATATTTTTTCCTGGTCGGCATATGGAATCCCGATACCAGTATCTTCAACCAAAAAAGTTAGTATGCATCTGTTTTCATCACATGGCTCGTAGTGTAATGATAGAGAAATAGATCCGGATTTGGTAAATTTTACTGCATTACCCACGATATTTAGCAGGACCTGCCTGATTCTGTTCTCATCCAGCATAATGGCCGGGATGTCTGAAGGTATAGTCAGTGTAAAGTTTAATCCCCTGACCCTTGCCCTTTCTCCAAGTATAAGGTCAATCTCCTCCATCACTTTTTTCAGGTTTACCGGACTTTGCACAAGTTCCAGTTTATGCGCATCAATTTTTGAGAGATCCAGGATCTCATTTATGAGAGAGAGAAGACTGTTCCCGGCTGAATGAATTGAATTCACGTATCTGACCATCCGGGGTTCCTCCACTTCATGTTCAATTAATGAACTAAACCCGATAATGGCATTCAGAGGTGTTCGAATCTCATGACTCATATTCGCTAAAAAAATACTCTTCGCCCGGTTAGCAGATTCAGCTTCATTTCTTGCAGTATCCAGATCCCGTGTCATTTTGAGTATGTGTCTGACAAGATCAGCCATTACCTTAGAGAGGTCTGAAAAATCATCCTCACCTGGTATTATGAGAACATCAGGGTTTACCTTTGACCAGTCCTGCTGAGACTCAATTACTTTCATTTTTCGTATCAACTGTCTCATTCTTCCAAGGATGTCATGATCAACGGTAAGGATATTGAGAATAATAAAAATCAGGAAAATGATAGAAAACCCAAATAACATGAAATATTTTATTTCATCCCTGAATTGGGGGACAGGCCATGAACCGGTGAGGATACATGCTCCTCCTCCCAGCATGGGATACAGGGTGAAAGAATAATTTTCCAATCCTTCATTTGTATTAAAAACCTGGAATCCGGGTTTTATCTTTCCAATCAGTTCTGACTTTCCAATAAGTGTGGAGAGATTAAAAACCGGCTTTATTGTAATGGAATTAGAAAGAATTGATGAGTAATAATAGACATCTTTCTGGGTAATAAATCGCCCGCCGACAATTGTGCCAATCATGAATCCTGAATGGTTATGTATCGGAGATGATGCAAACATCATAGGTTTTTCTGATATCTCTAAAAGTCCAACATCCTGAAATCCTCTCATATCAGAATGGCTATGCAATTCAACATTTTTTTGAAGGAGATGTCTGAAATTATCTTTTCCCGATTCTGATAGGTTTTTTATCTGTTTTGTTTCTCTATCAAATATCAGGCTTCCACTGGCATTATAGAGGTACATAAAATCCAGGTTACTTAAAGAAAGGGTGTTTTCAGTCAAAGTGGGAATAAAACCTGTTTTATTAATTACAGGTGGAGGAGGGGGAAATTGATTTAATTCATCTATATTATTAAAATTCACATAAGAAATAATTTCATTTCTTATCGCCTGTTCTTTTATCGTAGCATTGATCTCTTCGAGATCATGAGCAAGAAGATTATAACCCAATTGCATGGTTTCAAGAATATTGGTTTGTTCTACCTCCTTGTGCTCAACATCGATTACATACGATGATACAATCCAGAATAAACCAAGGGCTATGAGACAGGTTAATAATAATTTAAAAAGAATTTTTGTCCGGACATTCATGATTTTTTAGTCAATATTATAATGTTTTTTTAGGAATGACCTGATCTTGTCAGAATCCATAAAACCTTTGTCCAGGTCATCAACTGCTTTGTCTATTCTATTAAGTTGTTCGATAATTTTTTGTGAATTTGTATCTTCGGTTATGTCGATCATGGCCAGAGCAACTGCAAGCGGGTTCCTGATTTTATCGTTCATTGCAGCAAAAATTTCTAAATTTTTATTGATTTGTTTTTCTAATGCGTCATTTGCTGTAAGGAGTTGGTTTTGAAGTTCAACAAGCTGATAATTTTTAGAGACGAGTTCCTGGTTCTTTTCTGCAATTTCTTTTAAATACAACCCTTTTTCAATATGCAATCTGAGGCGGGCAAGTAAGACACGTTCTCTGAAAGGTTTCGTGATATAATCCGAACCACCGAGCAAAAGTCCCTTCTCAATCTCTGAGTCTTCACCAACTGCAGAGAGGAATATTACTGGGACCATCGAACAATCAGGCCTGGTTTTAATTTTCTGGCATAATTCAATTCCGCTCATTCCGGGCATCATAACATCAAGGAGAATTGCATCCGGAATTAGGGTATCAATTATTTCAAGTGCACTCTCTCCATCTGAAGCAATCAGGGCTCTTAATCCGGCGTTACTAATGATCTTTGCCGCCACTTGCAGGTTGTCATCATCATCGTCAACAATAAGGATAGAATATTGTGTTTTTTGAATAGTCATGGACGTTTTTTCCTAGGGTTAATTAGGCCATTCTAAAAGCAATATTATTAAATCTTATTGAGTAAATGCCTGCTGGTGCCGGATAATCTTAGGTATTCAAACCATCATGATTTCTTAATAGATTATGGTAAACCTGTTATAAGAAAAACGGAAATGAAAACATGAATATCCATCAAAAGAGTTTGATATTACTTAATAACGGATCCTGATCTGGTTATCAGAAAAATAGATGAAAACAAGCTGGAGAATCTGGTCGCATACCATGATGCACTCTCTCATGTTGGCATAGAAAAATCTCTGGTGGATTCGGAATAATGAACCAGTATATCTGTTTCTCATCACATTCTTTCGATTGAAAGGGTGATTATGCGTTTCTCTGGAATAGGTATGCGACCAGCTTGATGGTGATGAGAAGGCTGTTATTTCCTGGTTATTATATTCCGGTGCAGATTCTCTCTGCAACCGGAATGTCCCGGATGTTTACGTATTTGTACCTAAAAGGTACACATAGAGATTGTTTTCGTAATATATAAAGAAAGTCTGGATATCTGGTTGGAATCTGCAACCGGTTGGTAGGATATTAAAAAAGTTGGATAAATAAAAGTAGGATGATTTATTCTGCCCGGAGAGCTTCAATGGGGTCCATCTGTGCTCCACGCCAGGCTGGATAAAGGCCGGAGAAAATACAAATGATAAGTCCAACCACCATTGCATAGGGCAGATGAATAAGACTATCATACGTAAAGAAATACTTCGTGCTTCCTACCATGATCAGGATGAAAAAGTATCCCATAATAATACTCAAAATCATTCCAAGCGTTGCCCCGATTATCCCGATGAGTGTTGCTTCGTAGACAAACATCCTGAGAATTTCTTTCTTTTGTGTTCCGATACTCCGGAGAACACCAATCTCCCTGATACGTTCGGTCACTGACATCATCATGATATTGAAAATTGATACCGCTGCAACAAGGAGAGAAATACTGGCGATAAGAGAGGCAAAACTCGTGATCGTTGTCACTGATGACGAGATCATGGAAACCATCCGGCTGCTGTCCTGAACTCTTATGGTCTCTTCCCTTCGGTTCATCTGTGATTCTAATGCGGTAGTGACGGCATCGGCATCATTTATATCCTCAAGGACAATGTTTGCCTGATTATATTCATCCTTTGCTCCAAAAAGGGATTCATACATATCTTTAGTCATGACAATTGCGCTATCGGTATTCAGATCCATGGTCATACCCCTGGATTCGATGATCCCTGATACTTTTACTCCGCTTCCCCCGACTGAAAACCTGCTTCCGACCTCCATATCATTATCTGATGCAAAGGTAGGTCCGATAAGAACAGAATTATCAGTACTTGGATATCCGCCTGCAGTCAGGTTATCAAGGATTGTTCTCATTGCATCTGTTTCGAGTCCATATACCTGAGTACTCCATTCATCCGATCCTTTTTTTACCTTGGCACGAACATTATGGACGCCGTATACATACCCGTATTTTCCGGCGATCTTTTCAATATCCTTGAATTGTTTCTTGGTAAGGTTATCACTATCACCTGACATGCCGGGAGGGCCACCTCCTCCTCCTTTTCCGGAATAGGGACTGACCGATAATTTATCGGCCATTGAAGAGAGTGAGTCGGTAACTGATGCAGTCATATTTGTACCAAGCATCCCCATGGAAGCGATGGATATAATCCCGATAGTAATGCCGATTGCAGCAAGGATGGACCGGAGAATGTTGATTTTTACATTCCTGACAGCCATTGCAAAAATGATATCTTTCATTGATTATTCACCACATCTGCAACAAGTTCTCCATCTCTGATTGTAATTGTTCGATCTGCCTGGGCTGCAATTCCCGGGTCATGGGTAACGATGATTAGGGTTTTTCCTTTTGAATTTAATTTCTTTAACATATTCATTACCAGAACACCGGTTTTCGAATCCAGGTTTCCGGTTGGCTCATCGCACAGGAGAATTTTCGGATTATTCACGAGAGATCTTGCAATGGCCACCCGTTGTTGTTGGCCGCCGGACAATTCACTTGGTTTATGTTTCGCAAGATCCTCATTGATACCGACCATATCGAGAAGTTTTGTAACTCGTCCGGATGTATCCCTTTTGCGGTATTTCAGGGTATATGGATATTCAACGTTTTCGTATGCTGAAAGGAGGGGAAGAAGGTTGAACTTTTGAAAAATAAATCCAATCATTATCAGGCGGAGATGAGTGAGCTCTGAATCGCTCATCTGGGTGATACTTTTCCCACCAATTTTCAGGTCTCCTGATGTCGGGACATCCAGGCACCCGAGTTGATTGAGCAGGGTTGATTTCCCGGATCCTGAAGGGCCGATAATTGCCACGAACTCGCCTGTTTTTATGGAGAGGGATATATTATTGAGTGCAAGGACATCACCTGAAAGGAGGGGATATATTTTACTAATATTCTCAAGACGTACAACTTCATCCGTCATAATAAATCACGGTTATTTGGAGGAAGTTTGATTATTCCTTCCTCTGCCTTTCTTTTTCCATATGTACCAGGCAACGACTATTACGATTACAATGATAAGGCCGTAGATTATCTCCATAATTGGAAGACTGTTCATTCCGGAGCCCATTCCTGAGAGAGGATTCATGGGGTTTACTCCCCCGTTACGGGCTGAACTCCCTGATGAGGTTGTTCCCCCTCCGGTTGGTGTGGCTCCTGATGGTGGAGTTCCGCCTTCAGGAAAGCCCCCTGGAGCTCCATTCATTCCGGATAGTGAATTACCATTATTGTTGCCATTGCCTGTCTGGTCAGAATTTACGGTTACCTTTTTAGAGAACTGGTTTCCGGATGCATCTTTATACAATATTACAAGAGGAATGGATTTCAGGGTCTGGGGAACAGTCAGTTCAAAACTTGAATAATCCCCGGTTGTAATGGTGCCGATGACATACTTCTGGTTTGGATTTCCATCCTCACCTGCAGCACTTTCAAGGGCAACCATCACCCCGTATGCATCTGAAATTCCTGCATTTGAAACATCACCGGCAATGACATTTCCACTACTACCTGAAGTGATTTCAACATTATTTATCACCGGATCTGCAGCCTGTTTATCGGTTCCAAGGGTAATCGGGATTGAATAGGATGTTTCATGAGCATTCATCCCACAAGTGTAACCAATATCAAATTTGAGTTCAGATTCTGATTCAGGAGTAATTTCAAAGTGAATTGCTTTTTCAGAATGTGCCGGAAGGTCTCCGATAAATGCTGATGTCCGGTTGAATTTAACGCCATCCCCTGATGGAAGGATGGTGATACCGGTCATGTTCACACTTTTTGCATTCCCAATCATCAGGCTGATTTTACTGGTAACCCCTTTTGAGAATACCTCCGGAATATTGGAAATTGAAACTGCCATCTGTGGTTCTTCAACCCGGACAGGAATATTGTATCTCAAACTTCCTGCATCACGGAAATTCAGGTAAAATGCAGGATAATAGATATTTTCCGGCTGGTCAGCGAGAATCGTAAAGGTGAATTTCATATCTGTTCCGGCACCGATGGTTCTGCTGCTTGAATAGACATCACTATTGAGAACAACAATATCTTTTGAGATGAGATGTGCATCTGAAATAATTACATTTGAAGAACCGGTATTTTCAACAGTAAATGTGACCAGGCCGACATCTCCTGTCATCAGGACCGATGGTTCAATGTTTACATTGGTGACGGTAACCCGTCCTGCAGCATCAATTGTTTCATTTGTCTCCACTGCACAGACAACCTGAAACAGAAGCATTGTGAGAATCAGAAGGCTAATGAGGCATGTTGTAGTTCTTCGCGAATTATTTTTTAAAAAAATTTGCTTTTTTAAAAGGAATGTTCTTTTTTTATTACTTCTTTCCATTATTATCCCCTTATTAATCTGATCATCAGGTATGTTTTTTAGATAGTATGGTCCGGGAAATGTTCACGTTCATAAAATGATGCAATACTGTACTAATAATTATCCCAATTTACCGGAATAAATAGATAAACCGATAATCAGAATTACAGTCATAGTTACTTTATAATCGGAAATCTCAGGTGTCCTGCATACAGTTATACAATAATTGTGCTCACCAGGAGGGATAAATAAGATGATACTGTCAGGTGATATATCCAACCATGTGGTTCATATTTTATTATCCATAAAGAAGGGAGTACCTGTTATAAGAATAAAACCAGGATATCTATGACGAATCAACCTTTATTACTAATCGGAAAATATCAATTCATTATTGTTTTGTGTTTATCTAGTTCTTTTCTTCTATTTTCGTTCGCTACTGCCGAAACTGCTTTGGCAGCTGACGAACCTGCGGTTATCAGGTTTGTGCTTACTGATTATGGAGATAAAGATATACTCAGGGTAAACCTGATGAAAGAAGGAGAGAGTTCTAAAAACGGCATGGTCCGTCAAAACCAGAATATCAAATTTGACCGGGAGACTGATACTCTTGTGTGGACTCCCTGCAATGATAATTCCTGCACTGTGCCGTCAACCTCCACTGCCGGGGGTAATTCCGGAAGGGATCAGCTTATCCTTGAGGTAACTTTTGCCAACCCTTCTGTTGATATTGAGTCCTGCCACAGTGATACGACCTGTGAGAGACTTAAAGGGGCAACAACAGTAAAGAGCGGTATGCTTGAGGGATATTTCAAAACCGGAAGAACATATTCTGTCTCCTTGGACAGCCTTATACCCGGAATCGGTGAGGCATATTCCATTGTGGAATTATAGTAAAAAGGATTATTATCTGGTTTTAGATATTATCTCGATTTTTCTCAATAATTCTTTTTTATTGTTTCCAGTGCAATTAAAAATTCCTGCATGCTCTGATACCGGTCAGCCGGGTCTGCCTTAAGGGATCTGGTGATGATTTCATCGAATGCGATAAGATTCCCATTTATTTCTGAAGGAAGGATGTACTGGTCCTTCTGAATTCGGGTAAAGAGTTCTCCGATGTTCTGGGTTCCATATGGGGGAGTCCCACAGAGTAATTCATAGAGCAATACCCCTAACTGATAGATGTCTGTTCTCTGATCTCCGTTTCCATATTTTTCCGGTGCAAGTTGTTCCGGACTTGCATAAAAGAGTGAAAAACTGGTGTTCCGGGTATCTTCTCCCCGTTCGATAAATCGTGAGAGTCCCCAGTCGGTTAGTTTTACATCTCCTTCATCGGTAAATAACACGTTTCCGGGTTTAATGTCCCGATGTATGACTCTTTTGCTATGGGCATACATGAGTGCTTCTCCGACCTGCTGAATGGATGTGATGGTCTTTATGGGGGGGACCGGAAGGGTGAGATCTTTGAGCGATCGTGGGATATATTCAAGTTCCACATAAGGGACCGGAAAAATATTCTGGTCAGTTATTTGTGCGATATGGGGATGCGATAGATCGCGCCAGACTGACATCTCATTTAAAAATGTTTTTCCACTGGTCTCATCGGATGAGAAGGGAATCTTCAGGGCTACGATTCTGTTGTTGTCATTTCTGACAGCCCGGTAGACTATTGCCATTCCTCCGCTTCCGATGACCGATATGTCATGGTACTTTGAGGTTAATTTTTCCGGAAAAGACGGGGGCAGTTCTTCGTTAATCAAAGGGAGAGATCTGGTGATGGTATTATCTGTGTTATAATCCGGGTGTTGGTAGTCTGATTTGTGAGTGAAATGGCTGGTAATTAAAGAAAACATCGCTCCCGGAATGATAACGATGAGCGCAACCAGTATTGTCAGGGGTAATGAGAATACAACCGGGATGCGAACCGAGAGGAGAAGGATTATCGCAATTACGGCAAAGAGAATGTGACCCTGGTGCAGAGGAATTAATGGACGGGTTTTATAGACTGATACCGCCTGTATCAGTGATGATAAGGCAAGATATGCAAGGAGACCAAAAGTTGCATACATGGTGCTTAAAAAGGGGTCCATGAAATCTTCAGTTGATCTTAACATATACAGAACAACAGTAAAGCCTCCGATGAGGAGCGCACTGATGATATGACAAAAAAAGAGGGATATCTGTGCTCTTTTGGTGAAAGTATATCTATACAATCTTCCGGTTGCAATTCCGGCAATTGTCATTATCATCAGGATGATAAGACTTACTCCGAGTGAAATTACCGGAAACTGCCACCTCTGCATGGGCAGGTCGAAGATCGGAGGGTTGTTATTTCGCCACCCCATCTCTTCCGGACCTCTTGGTTCGTTAACCTGACCAGAGCCATTGGAATTTGTGGAGTTTCCTCCTTCATGGAACATGCGGCCATCAGACTCGGGGTTTGGTGCCCAGTAATCCGGCCCTGGTGTTACATTATCTCCGGTGTAGGGAGCTGAATCTGCGGTGACCGAACCTCCAAGGAAAAATAACCCGGTAATGATGCAAACTATCAGATAACAGATCTGTCTTTTTTTCATATTGGTCTGGTGAGATTGAAATTTTCCTATTATTCAGCCATAAAGAGGAACCGTGCAGACATATTTCCTGTTCCCAGGATGATGATGTCTCCGTCAGTTATTGTCCGTTTGGTGTGTGCTGGTATTGGTTCGGTATTGATGAAACTTCCTGAAGTGCTTCCACAGTCTTCAATTTCCCATGATGTGCCATGATAGATTCTTGCATGTGGTCTGCTGATTCTCGAGACTGATTTGTAGTCCTGTGAGACCATGACCAGGTTCTTTTGCACCTTTGAATAACTCATATCCGTTGGGTCTATTCTGCCAAGGGCTATCTTCTCTCCGCTTAACGGGTATATCTTTCCTTCATCCGGCCCAGAGGTTAGAAACAGGCAGGGGGATGTCACTCCGAATTGATTGCTGATGTCTTTTCGGATGGTGCTGAGCTGGTCTGCAAGGTCCGCATGGGTAATCGTGAGCGGAACCTTTGAGAACATCGAGAGGTTTGTTATTATCTGCTCCATTCCTCCGGGAGCAAGGGAATATTTCCAGACCGGGTGAATTCCGGTCATGGTCTCAGAGCTCATGCCGGCATCTTTTCTCACAAGTCCGGCGAGGAGAAGTTTATCGATATGCTTTCTGATATTCTCATAACTGGTTTTGGTAATGGATGCAATTTCTTTCAGCTCCATGGGACGTGTTTCCAGGGAGGAGAGTATTTGCAAGCGAACCGGATTTGCTAGAGCATTCAGATACTCTGACATCTCAACGAGATACTCAGGGTTTCGTGTCCCCTGAATGGTATTGTCTGTCATTATCAGGCACCTAAATTTTATTTTACCTGTGACATTATGATATTTCTCTAAGTTTATGGGGAAATTTCGGATTAAATTTTACTTTGTTGAAATAGTTGATTCCGGGTTTCCGGTGAGTGAGTATGATATCGCTGGTGATGGTGAAAGATTGGTTTGAGATAAATATTGGTCGGTGGGAGCGCAATATGAAAGTTAAAAAAATAAAACGTTTTTTGAGATGTCAACCTCTCCTAAGTTTTTCAAAAAATTTGTTCTTCCTTTGGTTTTTTGGTGGATTAATTGTTGGATACATAAGATTCGGGTATTTTCAATATGATTATCTTTTAAAAAGCAAAAACAATGATAATTTTTTTATAATTGAATGGTTTTTGTTGCCTATTCTTACTATACAAAAACTTTCTTATGGTATTGACGCATAGAATTCGTACGCACTCAGGAGGTGTGATATGTATAAACGTGATGATGCAGTTTCACCGGTTATCGGTGTTATCCTGATGGTGGCGATCACCGTAATTCTCGCTGCAGTGATTGCAGCATTCGTCTTTGGAATGACAGGCAGTGTTAGCAAATCAAAAAATATTGCCTTTGTTGCTGAATTAACAGGAACGGATCAAACAGCAGTAATTATAACAAACCATGGCGGAACAGACCTTGGAACATTGGGTTCATTGTCTGCAACGGATGGAACAAATGAATTGCAGTATAGGGTGAATACTACGCCGTTCACAAACAAATTAGATGCAAATGATGTTGGAAGATCAATTGCTCTTAAATGGCCTGCAGCAAGTACATCAAAGCGTCTTGTTTTAACAGGTACATTTACAGATGGAAGCACTGCAATTCTTATTGATAGAACCTTCTAATTAATTTCTATTTTTTCATGTACCTTTTTTTTAAATATCTTCATGTCACTCTATTGACAATCCTCATTTTGATAAATCCCATAATCTTCCTCAATGATGAATGGATATCAACAAGTCAACTTTCTCAATTATCTCAACATCACCAGATTCTCTATAATGAAGGAAAGTATGGATTTTTCCAAAATGAAACGCCGAATTCTTATTTCTCCTCGAGAAATAATATGCTGCCTTACACGAGTTTTATCCCGCTCATATCATATCCATTCCTGCTCATTACGAAATTTTTGGGGGATGTAATCCCTTATTATGTCTCTTTGGCCTTTAGTGGCATACTCATTATTTTCGCACTCTCCTTAAACATGACAAAAAGGGCACAATTGTCATATCTATTGATATTCTTTTCTTTTACTGTCCTATTGTTGAATATATTTTTTTTTAAACCAATCAATATCAGTTCAGACTCCGTTCATTTCGAGGTTTTTGCAATTGTACTGATGAATATGTTTTTTTTTCTCTGTCTTATCGGGATAGTATATATAATCTTTAAAAATCTGTTATCAGATCCATTATATGCTGTTTTTGGAACTTACGTATCAATTGCATGCTCATCGTACCTTTTCTGGGTGAATACCTGTAAGGATCACCTGGTTACTGCAACCATGTTTGCAATGACCATTCTTTTCCTCACTCTTTATATTCAAAAATCAGATCAATGGTATCTTTTCTCATCATTCATCTGCACCGGATTACTCGCTTGGATCAGGCCGGAAGTTGGTGCATTTATCTTTCTGATAATGGTATTTCTGCTTCTGTTTTTTTATTTCACGAATAATTTTCAATTTCAACCAAACAAACGAACAATTTTCCTGTTTTTATGTCCGATAGGAACAATAATCGGTATTATTCCACTTTTCATCAGTAATATTCTTGTCACCGGACACCCGCTGGTGTTGCCTTTCCAATTGTTAAAAAATTATAGTAACAATCAGGATTTTTCCACGAATAGTACGTTAACCGTTTCACAAGTTCCGGAAACCCAAGATATGTCTGCATCGGGGTTTTCAGATTCGATACTCTCAATATTATACAACGTTGTTGAGAGAATAATGCCGGATGTCCCCATGGATACTTTTTTGGGAAATGTGTATGGTGTTTTCATCAGCCCTTCAACCTTAAAAGTCCCAGTCCTGGCAATTGTTCCCATCTTCCTTATTGGAATAGGTTTTCTGCCGAAAATTTATTCAATAATTCATGAGAATAAAAAAAATGAGAGCACAATTATTTTTTCACTTCTCATGGTATCAGTTGGAATTTTCTGTGCATATTTAACATCAATTGCCGGACTTCATACAAGTATAGGCATATTTCCGGATGTCCGGTATCTGTCACCTGTTTATATTCCTCTCAACATTATTGGGATCCTCCTTGTATCAAAGGTTTTCAACAAGCAGATTATTCATCAAATATTACAGTTTAGTGTATTATTCTCAGTTATTGGGCCCGTAATAATCTTATTTATATTATTCTTAGTCAACAACACCATAGATTTCTGGTCTGTTTTCTTGTGGATGAATGGAATAATTACACTACTTATTTATCTGGTAATGTTACTATTCTTCATATTTTTAGTCGGGTGGTATGCTCATAAAATCGATAATGGTATTCTGGTTTATCCGATTTCATTTCTCATTGCACTTCCACTCATCTGGCAGATATCCATGATCTTGATAATTCAATGCTATCTGGATACCCCCTATTATTATCCACCTTTACTACCAATAGTCCGTGAATTTTTACCCTGGATTGCTGGTTTTCAATAATGATTTATGGTGAATTCAGGTAATGCATCGAATGAATAATTTTCATGCGTTATCCTTTTTTTCCTGCCACATCATCCAACAAAGAGCGATGACAACAGGTATTCCAAACAACACACATACTCCGGAAGGCCCGTAAAAAAACGGACTATAATATACCATTTCAGAAACAATAAATAAAAAAATTGAAATTGTGAAAAACAGCAGGGATAATCTTTTTTGAATCTGCCGGAACTCAATACAATTTAAAAATTGCAGCATCGTTGCAAGTCCAAATAAGACAGACCCTCCTGCCCAGATAAACAAAGCATACATATTCTTTCCTGATATAAGTCCGGACAAAACGTACTGAAACTCATAGCTTATCGGGATAAAGCTTTCTCCAAGTCCGGTGATTTGAAACCGGTAGCAGATACCCCGGACACCATACCCAAATCCACTTCCCATAATATATCCTTCGATGGGGATGATGGTCAGAAACAAAAACATTACGAAAGGAATAATATATGGTCTGTATTCTTGGAAATATTTCTTTAATATTTCTTTTTGAAAAAATTCATTCAGACCGACCATATGAATCTGTGAAAAATTACCTTTTTTTATTGCTATTTTCGAGAAAGTGAGTTTCACGTTTTTTTTAATAAATATGGTGCTTACCACATAAATCTTATGTTCAATAATAATCGAAAAATCGATTTATTCTAAATATAATGAGCAATAAGAAAAAATATGCGAGAGAAGGGATTTGAACCCTTGGATTCCTTCGAAACCGGATCTTAAGTCCGGCCCATTTGGCCAGGCTTTGGTACCCTCGCGCCTTAATACATTGGTACGCCTGCTATTAGAAAGTATTCTGTGAACAGGACCTCTTTTATATAAATACTCCATGTCCGGACCATTAAAGCCCGTCATTCACTTCTCCCCTCGCAGGAATAAATTATTACCCGGATTCGGAACATAAAAAAACCGAATCAATACCGATATTATCAAACCGGACAGCGTAAATCAAAAAAAAGAGGATCAGGCAGACTTCACTGCCATCTCGACGTCTTCTTCCTTAATCGTTTTTCTTCCTGCATGGAGAGCCAGTTTATTTGCTTCCTTTGCAAGATTTCCGATATATTCCTCAGCTTTCTGAACTAATACCGCTGCTGCATCGCTTCCTACACGCTCAGCCCCGTTTGCTTTTGCAATTCTTACAACTGCTGCGATTGGCAAGTCTGTCATAACTCTACCCCAAAATTAAGTCTCCTGTCAGGTATTTATAATTATGTCCGAATTCATGGGGGAGATGTCCATTAATGATACCTCTCTCGTTCTTGTGACCAGAGGACAGATCCCAAAATTTATCTATTATCTCATATATTATTGACATAATAAAATAGAGATGTTTTGATGGGGGGCGACTATGGTCTGCACTTCTCCGCCGGAGATGAGGAGATTGCAGATTTATTCTGGGATATCGGGCTGAAGCGGAATGTGGCCCGGGTGCTTACGATCCTTATAAAGGACGTAGATCTTACCTCCCGTGAGATAGAACGGGTGGTTGATCTTCGTCAACCGGAGGTGAGCTTAGCAATTACTGACCTGATGAAGAGAAATTGGATACATATTGTTCATCAGATTACAGAAAACAAAGGAAGACCGATGAAGGTCTATCATCTGGCTATAACTCTTGACGAAATTCTCGAAGAACTGAAAGAATCCATCGTCGGTTCATATGAAAGAAAATTCGAGGAGATTGAACGTGTCCGGGAATTACTTCATAGTAAATCCTAACAAAAACTCAATTTCCAGAAGTTTAATTAAGAATTCTGCAGAACGTGAAATAATTTATGTTTGAATCAATATATCGCAGTATTGAACTGGGAAAAGAGAGTTTTGAGGTAATTCGCAAAGATAAGGAGATCCTCCTTTTTCCAGTTCTTTCAGGCATCGCCTGTATAATTTTTGTAAGTCTTATGATCGTGCCCGCACTCATTGCCGGAACGGTTTTTGGCAGTACCATGGATAATCCGGTGATTCTGTACGGAGGACTTTTTGTCTTTTATCTTATCACCAGTTTTATCGTGGTCTTTTTCAACACGGCCTTGGTTACCTGCGCTCATATCAGGCTCACTGGCAAAGACCCGACTTTTCATGATGGCATATCTAACGCCACTAAGCATATCGGCAGGATATTTGCATGGGCAGTGGTCTCCGCGACGGTTGGAGTGATATTATCTGTCATCAGGGATGAGAGTAATATCATCGGGCAGATTATCATCAGCATGATTGGCATGGCGTGGGGCTTGCTAACGTACTTTGTCATTCCTGTCATGATACTGGAAGACCTGGGCATCGCATCTTCAATAAAAGAGTCTGCTTCATTATTTCGCAAAACCTGGGGGGAATCAATCGTGGGGCCTGGTTCCATATCCATAATTTTCGTTCTCATCGGGCTTGTTGCATTACTCCCGCTGGCTATCATTGTTCTCATTGGAAATGCAACGCTTACAATCATCGGTATTGCAGGATATGTTCTGCTCATTGTTGTGCTTGCAATTGTGGCCTCTGCTCTTCAGGGAGTGTTTAATACTGCATTATACATCTATGCAAAGACTGGAAAAGTTCCTGAATCATTTTCACCTGAACTTGTTCAGACTGCTTTTGTACCAAAAAAAGGAAGAATGGGTCCGGGAACTATATAATTCCCTTTTTATAATAACCGGAATTCCCAGGTCATCTTTGACGTTTTACCAAAGATAACCGCAACCGGGCATAAGAGGGTCATGGTCCGGTCAAGTGTCCTCGCTATGGTCTCCTCATCAAAAGAGCCTTTCAGGGTTATGATATGGTGGACTGTATCAAACGTCGCCGGAAGATCCTGAATTCTTGTTGCATGAGTTTCGATAATGAGCATCTCCGGAACAAATCCCTTGTCTTTTAGATCAAGAAGAATTTTTACTCCGATGCACCCTCCAAGAGAAGTAAAAAGGTAATCTATCGGATTTGGAATCATTCCTCCGCCTCCAAGGTGTGCATGGGCATCAATGGGAATGGTAAAACCGGTACTTGTTTTGGCTGAAAATTGCATTCCTCCCTGATGTGTGATGCACATTGAGACCGGGTTGAACTCTTTTCTGGAAGGATCCCAGGGGATATCAGTAGTCATCTGTATACCTGAACCGCCCGGAATAAAAAAGATTTTCAAAGGAGTCAGATATCAGTCTTCTTTCCCTTTCCGGACATTTGCATCGATTCCGAAAAACGAAGCAAATTCTCGTGTTTCAGGATAACTTTCAAGAAACATCTTCAGAAGCACGGTTAATGGAACGGCCACAATCACTCCTGAACCGCCAAGAAAATATCCCCAGAAGATCATGGAGATGAATACAATAGCGGGTGAGAGTTCCATTCCTCTTCCGGCCAGTTCCGGGAAGAGAATATTCTCTGAAAACAGGTTAACCAGGCTTGCGAGAATGACCACCAGAATCGCTGTAGCCGGATTTATGTCTACCAGTGCCAGGATAGTCGGGGGAATTACTGCAATGATAAACCCTACATAGGGTACAAAATTGAGTACAAACATTAAAAGTCCCCACAGCCAGGGATCCTGCACTCCCATAATAAACAGAACTAACGCAAAACCGGCTCCTGTTACCAGGTTTACCTTTGTCCGGATGATGACATATTCAATAACGACAGAGCCGAATTCAGTCATCCGGTCAGCAAGTTCCTGCCTGTATGAACCTAGAATCGAGTTTATTTTCTGGGAAAATATTGTTGCTTCAAGAAGGAGGAAGAGCGTAGTAAACAATACAATAAAAAGGGTTGATACCTGTCCGATGACTGAAGTGATCATCTCCGGAGAGAAGGATGATAGTGATCCGGATAACTGGCTTGCCGGAATCAAAGTGGAGATATCAACACCAAAATTTGCCAGGGAAGACTGGAGGATGAGCATATTGGATGAAATCCCTTTTTCAATGGTAGGCATATGGTCAATCAGGGGAGATACAGACAGTATAACCATGAGAAAGGCACCGGCAAGACAGGCTAAAAATGTGAAAAATGCAAGGTAACTGGCAAGTGTTGGTTTCACTCCTCGTTGTTGCAGCCATTGTGATACCATTGAGAAGATGATCGCTGCAAAAACTGACAGCAGCATGGGGCCGATAAACCCTCCGGTCATCTTCAGCCCGGCCAGGATAATGAAACAACCGGCGGAAAGAAGAATAATCCGGTCAACCTGTGGCAATTGTTCAAAAGAAACCATATGGTTATAGAAGACAGATACCAGTTAAGACTTTCTTATGAAAAGGGGTATAATATAATGAGATAACTATTTCATATTTTTTATCTGAAGAAAAGAGCCAGTGAAAGCTGCCCGGAGTGACAATCCTAAAAAGGATCAAAGGTTTACATCAGGATGGATACAGTTACCATACTTGGGCTATTCTGCATTACCTCAGCAATCATAACATATGGGCTCGGAATTTTTGTCTGTGCAAAAAACCCGGATAACAGGGTAAACCGTCTTTTTCTGCTTGTGAGTATCGGTGCATCGTACTGGGCCATCGGAGAATTCCTTATTTGGAATCAGAATAGTTATGAAAATGTCTGGTTCTGGCTTAAAGCAAGTTCACTATGGGCTCTGGTCATCGTCATGTGCATCCATTTTATCCTGGCGTTTGCAGACCACCCTCTCTCACGGCCCGGAAAAGTCAGGTATCTACTGGTTATTCTCTACCTTCCTGCAATTTGCATCGCATTACTGAATGTTTGTACTGAAAGTATCTTCACGGTAGGATACTCACCCTCATTCCGGTATTACTATACTCCTGTGCTGGACAATCCCATTTACCTGTTAACCACGGTATACTTCCTGTCAGCCTTTTTTTGGGGTCTTTATGTCGGATTCAAGGCACGGATTTCAGCCGGAAAAGACAGATTCAAAAGGCAGGCAAGTACCATCAGTGTCGGACTTTTGATTCTCATCGTCCTTGGATCTCAGTCGGTAATTTTTTTGCCAATGTTTGGAATCTATGTCCCAAATCTGGTATTTATCGGAATTGTATTATTTTCCATTGCAATTGCCTACGCAATTCTCCGGTACGGTTTATTTATTTTAAACCCGGAAACGGTTGCAAGCAATATTATCCAGACCATGCCGGATGGTGTGATACTTCTTGACATGGATGGAAATGTAATCAGTTCGAATAACTCATCCCACAAATTGCTTTCACATTTCTGGCAATCAAATCCTGGAAAATTTACCGGACCTCCTCTCCCTGAACCGGCATATACAGAAATTCGGGAGATTATCCGGGAAAAATCAGTTTTATCCGATTATGAGATTTTTCAGGGGATTCATGATCAACAAACCCTGAGTATTTCCGGAACACTGGTCACCGACCCCTATGGAGAACCGGCAGGGATGATCCTGATTATTCATGATATAACCGAACGGAAAATTACTGAAAAGGTTCTTCGCCTGGCCAATGAAAAGATATCCCTTCTCAATCGGCTCACCCGGCATGATATCAGTAATCTCATCACTGCACTTGCCGGATATCTTGAAGTTCTCAAAGATGAAGAGGATGAAACTACCCGGATGCGAATGTTGTCCGTCTGCATTGGCCTCGTGGATAAGATAACTCATCATCTCCAGTTCTCACGTGAGTACCAGAATATCGGGGTTCATGAACCCTTCTGGCAGTCACTCAGAGAGATGACAGAAAAAGCGGTATCTGATATCCATCATGAGAATGTAGACATCATTGTTGACATCGGTGATGTTGAGATATATGCCGATCCTCTTTCGATAAAAGTCATTTATAACCTGTTAGAGAACGCAATCCGGCATGCAACCGGCCTTACCTGGATAAGGGTACATTCGGCAGAAGAGAATGATGGAACGTATATGGTGTCCATTGAGGATAATGGTCCGGGTATCAGTCAGAAAGAGAAAGAGAAAATTTTTGATCAGGGGTATGGCAAAAATACTGGTTTTGGTCTGACCCTCTCACGTGATATTCTTGCCGTGACCGGAATTAGTATCATTGAAAATGGAGAAGAAGGAAAAGGGGCCAGGTTTGAAGTGACGATTCCTTCAGAATCCTGGAGAAATCCGGTTTTGGAGTCATGATTATAAGGATTTGAGGTTTTAAAAACATGGAGACCCTGATGAACCATACCGGAGTAGCATGAATCAGCCATCATTGTTTATTGATTTTAAGAATGTTACCGTTGTCACCGGAGGACATGTTGTATTAGATTCATTATCGATACAAATACCGGATGGTGACCATATTGCCATACTCGGTCCCAATGGATCCGGAAAATCATCGTTTATAAAAACTCTTGTAAGAGAATACTATCCTGTCTACTCAGAATCCGGAACCGTCTTTCAGACCTGGGGTAAGACACGATGGGATGTCTTCGAACTCCGGTCACAGATTGGATACGTCTCACAGGACCTGGAATTATCTTTCAGACAGAACATCACCGGACGAGAAGTCATACTCTCCGGATTTTTCAGTAGCATTGGTCTTTTTTTTCATTCCATTACCAAGGAAATGGAAAAGAAAGCTGATGAAATGTGTGCATTTCTTGAAATTACTCATTTACAAGATCGGCTCTTTACTGAAATGTCATCAGGTGAAGCACGCCGGTTTCTTATCGGAAGGGCACTGGTTCATGATCCGCGAATCCTGATCCTTGATGAGCCTTCAAATAGTCTGGATCTTCATGCTCTTCATATGCTCCGGAAAACAATGAGAAAAATCGCGGGTAAGAAAGTCATCATACTGGTTACTCATTCCCTTCCTGATATCATTCCGGAGATAAACCGCGTTGTCCTGTTTAAGGGTGGCAGAATATTTTCAGATGGCCCAAAAGATCAAATATTGACCGACACAAAAATCAGTTCAGTCTTTGAAGTTCCGGTAAGGATCAGGTTAGATGACGGGTTTTATTACGCAACCGGATATTAATGCTGAAGCGAAATATGATAGATTCTAAAAAAAGTGGTTATTGTTGTTGGTATTAGAAGCGTCTTCTGTTAAAGCCGCCGGAGTTACCGCCAAAGCCGCCGCTGCGGTTTCCACCGCTGCTGCCGCCAAAGTCGCGACGTGGCTGCATTGGACGTGCTTCGTCAATCCGCATGGTTCTTCCGCCATATTCGGTATCGTTCAGACCATCAAGTGCTGCTTGTGCTTCTTCGCTGGTTCCCATTTCGACAAATCCAAAACCCTTGTTTTCAATGATTTTGGCGCTGACAACCTCACCATAAGTAGAGAAGAGTTCGCTGAGCTGTGTCTCGTTGGTGGAGTAGGGCAGGTTGCCTACGTATAATTTCTTTCCTTCCATGATAGTCCCTGTAAGGGTTATTGCATAACTGTTGGGGCCGCCGTGATCTATACCACTTTGCGCCAGAGAATTACCAAAAATAGCACTGAGATTATCCTTTTCGAACTGAACGATAGGTATCAAAAACTATTGTCAGAATTTACTCTTTCGTCTGCACATACACAACGTGTTATGATGATATAAAGTTTGTCATGCCGGGGATTTCTCAAAAAAAATCCTTGGTTGATTGGAGGTTTTTTTCTGAAAAAAATTGAATAATATGGTGGCATATCGCTTCAGACTGCTGATACAAAACCCCGTGCCCCCATTCTCCGGAATGACACCGGTTGATTCCATGTGTCTTTGTAATTATTTTCACGATGAACTATCCAACCGGATCTCATCTCTCCAGTATATTGTTTGGTACATCAGGTTATCCGGTTATCGGGTACCGGTATGTAAGGGTGAACCGCGGATAAAAGAGAAAATCAGACCTTAAACCGGGACATCTCTCCTGATATCTTGTCTATCCGGATGGTAGCGTCCTGGATTGACTGGGCAATGCAATCCAGAGATACTGAATTTTCCTCGGTTAATGCAGCAGTATTTCCCAGTTCATTAACCATGGCATGGAATGCATCGTTCATGAGGGTAATATTTTCCATTACCTTTTCATATGATGTCATCTGGGTCTGACTTTCATGGTCAATCGATGAGATGACCCGGGTAATTTCCTCAATGGATGATGCTAAATCAGAGAAGATGCTGAGTGTATCCTGAACTGCCAGAATACCCGAGTCTATATCCTTTTGTGAGATAATAATTGCCGTTTTCATCCTGTCTGAACGTTCCTGAAGGATGGAAATTATCCTGCTTATCTTCTCTGCTGATTTTTGTGACTCTAAAGCCAGGGATTTGACCTCACCTGCCACTACAGCAAATCCTTTTCCTGCGTCTCCGGCACGGGCAGCTTCGATTGCAGCATTCAATGCCAGAAGGTTGGTCTGGTCTGCGATATCAGTAATAATTCTGACAATGTCGCCAATTTTATCCATTTCAGAGGTTATCTCACCGATGATTTTTTGTGTTTCATCGTGAGAAGAGACGATAGATTTCATCCCTGAATCAGCGTGCTGACTACTTTCGGCCCCTTTTCGTGATAGCTCCTGTGACTCAGATATTCGCATTGCAGCCTGTGCAGTCTGACTGGCGATATCAGATCCGATTTCAATGACCCCTTCAACAGCTGACTGGATATTGGATATTCCGGTTTTTGAGAGATCAGCCTGAGAACTCAGTTCAGTAGTTCCCCTTGCAATTTGTTGTGATCCGGATGCAATCTCCTCAACACTGGCATTAGATTCTTCCATCTCGGTTTTTAATCCATGGATCTGATCTGAAATCTCTCCAATAAGTATTCCAAGTTGAATCCCAATGCTGTCAAGACTTTCCCTGAATGATTTAAATTCTCCCTTTACCGGGATTCCTGTATTAAATCTGGCGGTAAAATTACCTGATGCATATGCCCCTGATAATCTCATCGCTTCAGAGACCGGTTCCATTACTGCATCAAGTGTTTTGTTTACCGCATCTACAACATTCTGATATTTTCCACTAAACCGTGATGTGTCTCCACGGATATTCAGGTTCCCCCCTGATGCAGCGGTTGCGATGGTAGTTATCTCCTGCAGTACTGCTACCTGTTCCTCTCCATCTCTGGTCACTTTATCCATGGTCTCTTCAAGTCTCGCCGCCATCGCATCAAAGGTTCTTCCAAGGAGGGCAACCTCATCATCTCCTTTTGGAGAGATCCGGTAACTCAAGTCCCCTTCGGATAGTTTTCCTGCAGCGGTTGTAATCTCATTTATCGGTCTTGTGATAGATCTCGCAACAACAAAGAGAAGTGCCACACCCCCGGCTGATACCATCACACCGAAAATTACCAGGAATACGGTGAGTGAGATGGCAGGGGCTGTTAAAATTGCAGAGGGAACTAAAACCAGGACTTTCCATGACAATGCCGGATCTCCGATAATTATCTCTGATGAATCACCCACAAATTCACCTGCATAAAATGTTTCTCCGGATTGACCGGATAACAGAGTATTCAGAGTATCTTCTGATATCCCAAGTACCGGTGCAAGGGAACTTGCAGGTTCCCCAACGGTTCTGATATCCCCGGTAACTCCTGCGATTGTTCCGTCATTACTGACAATGAGAAGTATTCCTTTTCCTTCATAGAGATTTGCTTCATCTGCAATCCGGTCAAGGTCTGCAAGGGTGACATCTACTCCGGTGATCCCGAGGAACTCTTCGTTATGGATGAGCGGAACAACTGTTGAAGCCATCAGTACCGGTTTACTCTGTGATTCTTCCACATACGGATTGGTCAGCGTATTCTGGTGAGAGGTTGCAGGGATGGTATAATAATCATTGATATAGTCGGTCTGTGCATCGTCAGAGAGTGGATCGTAAATCATCCGCTCAAAAGCCCCGTCTTCCCGGAACCAGTACATATTCATTCTTCCTGAAGAGCCAAATCCGTTTTTACCTGCATAAGAGGAGTCTGACTGGTCATATGCATCCGCTTCCCACATCGTATAAACTCCATTATATAAGGGGTGATTTCCAAGCATCCCTCCTATGATAGGGACAACCTCATCCCGGGAGAGGGGGCTTTTTCCTTCGTACGGGCCCATTAGGATTTCTGCAAGTGCTTCTGCACTGTGCATGGGTTCATTAAGTAATTGAGTAACTTTCTCAGCCTCAAGATCAGCAGTTATTCGAAGTTCTTTTTCAGCTCCTGATATTGAAGAGTTGTAGGCTGCTACTGCTGCGAAGAGGATGATAACCCCTGCTACGAGGATTAGGGAAAAAGAACCTGCATATATTATTTTTTTACTGATTGAATTGATTGAGAAGAGTGCTGCCATCACTGGATAATGTGTGAGCTTACTAATAAAAGAATTGGCATACCTCTCTTAAACTGGTTGGCATGATAGATACTATCATGGTATATGGTCAAATGGTACTATGGACAGCCATGTTCCTTTACATGAACTTAACGACCGGATGAGACGGTTTAAAAGTCGAATGGATACGAAAAACCCGGATTGGGAATTGGCCGTCTTTTTTGGGAATATCAATCTGTATTATTTTACCGGCACTATGCAGGACAGCATGCTCTATATTCCCCGTGATGGCGATCCAACACTGTGGGTACGTAAAAGTTACGAACGTGCAAGGGATGAATCTGAGTTTAAAAATATTGAGAGGATGAGCAGTTTTCGTGATGCAGCTAAAGTATATTCTGCCCATCCTGTATCTGTGTACCTGGAGACCGAATTAGTTCCTCTGGCATTGTATAACCGGTTTTCCAAGCATTTTCCAATTCCTGACATAAAGTCCCTCGATACTGATGTCAATATGGTCCGGGCGGTTAAAAGCCAGTTCGAACTATCGCTCATGAAAAAATCCGGAAAAATTCATGCCCGGGTTCTTGAAGAAATCGTCCCCGGAATGCTTTCCGAAGGAATCAACGAGGCTGAATTTGCAGGAAAGTTATATCAGGTTCTGGTTGAGGAAGGTCATCATGGCATTTCCCGGTTTGGTATGTTCAACACTGAGATGCTACTCGGTCAGATAGGATTTGGTGAAAATTCACTCTATCCGACATCATTTGACGGCCCGGGCGGATCAGTAGGACTATGTCCGGCGGTCCCGCTTCTCGGTGACCGGAAGAGGAAACTTAAAAAAGGAGATCTGGTTTTTGTCGATGTCGGATGTGGGGTTGGCGGATATCATACTGACAAGACGATGACATACATGTTTGGAAAACCACCTGCTGATGATGTCACTCGTGAGCATAACAAGTGCCTGGAGATTCAGAATATTCTGGCTGAAAAACTTGTTCCGGGTAATATTCCTTCTGAAATTTACAACTCGGTCATAGAAAACCTGGACGAATCCTTTTTAAAAAATTTTATGGGGTACAAAGACCGGCAGGTAAAATTCCTGGGTCATGGAGTAGGTCTGTTAATTGATGAAGTGCCGGTAATTGCCAGGGGGTTTGATGAACCTCTTCTGGAAAACATGGTATTTGCACTTGAACCAAAGAAAGGAATACCGGGTGTCGGGATGGTTGGAATAGAGAATACCTTTATTGTTACACCAAAGGGTGGAACCTGTATAACCGGAGAAAATCCCGGACTTATTCCGGTATATTAACTATTTTTTCTCTTTTTTGTATGTGATATGATGATGTTTTTGAAGGTACTGTAATATTTTATCAGATTCAATCCATCGCTGATCCAGCTGACTGATAAGTTCATCTATGTTTTTAATTTGTGCAAGAACCGGGTCCGAAATCTCTTTTTCCAGTTCATCTACAAGGAGCATGATGACGGTAAGCGGGTTTCTGACCCCATCATTTAATATAGATAATTCAGCGAGGTTTTTTTCTATCTGTTTAATCAGTCCTATTCGTTCCTCTTCATACTGGTTTTTGATTGTTATATCTTCCAGAATCGCAAGTCCCACTACGGTTTTTTCAAGTCTGAATATGTCCAGAGTCACCTGAACCGGAAGAATATCATTATCATTCCGGATAATTCCTGATTTAAAAGAACAGATGTCTGCATCAATATATGATAAATCCTTCACAAAAGAGGATCCGCTAATGGGAAGATAGGACTGGATCTGATTGTGTCCGATTAATATTTCCAATAACGTTTTTTGTAACATCTCCTGGGCTTTCGGATTTAAGTCCATGATGCGACCGGGTTCTCCCTCGTCAGTAAACTCAAAGAGTATCAGACCTAAAGAGACATTGGAGAACATTTGCCGGTATTTTAGTTCACTCTCCCGTAAGGCAAGTTCATTCAGCCTGGTGTTTGTGATATCATGAATAATTCCCACCGAACGGACTGCCAATCCTTCTTCATCCCATTCGGTCTTACTGATACCACGGACATATTTTATCCGGTTATCTGCAAGTTTTATCCGGTAAACGATATCATAGGGAATTTTATTCCTGATATGGTGCTGGAATGCCTCATCCACCATTCCCCGGTCTTCAGGGTGGATCATACGGAGAAATGTATCATAGGTCGGGATGAATTGCCTGGGTATCTTTTCAAAAATCGAGTATAATTCATCAGACCAGAATAGCTTGTCCTTTTTGAGGTCCAATTCCCAATGCCCCAGTCTGGCGATAACCTCTGCTTCTTTCAGCCGCTCATTCGCAACAATTCTGGCAATTTCTGCTTCTTTGCGTTCGGTAATATCACTTATCTGAACCAGGAACCATTTCGGCAGATTATCTGGTCCTGGAATGGGAGTTACCATCAGGTCAAGATATCGTATCCCCGGATGAGAGGAAGGAATATGGTATTTTTCCCTGAGTGTATCAAAGTCCATAAGTATCTCCCTTTTAACGACTTTTCCTGATGACAGTGCTTCTTTTTCATCATCATCGAGGTATGCCCGGAAAAAGAGGTTTTCAGATTCAGGCAAACTTTTTTCCGAAGCACCAAAAAGGGATATTGCGGCTGAATTTGAATCGATAAGAGTTCCGTTAGTATTGTATACAAAAATGGCAACCGGTGAGAAATAAAACAGGCTCTGGAATTTTTGCTGGTTTTCAATAAGCCAGGCTTCCATCTTTTTCTTTTCAGTAATATCAATGGCTGTTCCAAAATAAACCGCTGCCTGATCGGAGAAGTCCTTAATGACTACAACGTTGATATTGAGCCATATCTGGGTTTCATCCCGTTTTTTCAGCGAAATTTCCAGATTTCTGACCGCTCCCTGATAACTCAGTTCTTCTCTTAACCGGTCGTACCCCTCCGAATCAAGTCCTAATGTTTCGATGAGGTTTACCTTTTCCCGAACCATCTGGTCTGGTCCGGAATATCCTAACGTAAATGCAAAAACCGGATTGACCAAGAGCACGACACCATCTGCTGTGCATTGAAAAAGACCGATATTTGCACTTTCAAAAATCAGTCGGTAAAATGATTCACCCTCATGCAGAGTTTTTTCAGCCAGCAGGGCATCGGTGTTGTCGTGAGCAATACCCTCAATACCGGTTATTTTACCATCTTCTGCATATATGAGATGAACATTTGCTGTGATGTACACCAGGGAACCATCACTCCGTTTCAACACAAGCGGATGGTTTTTTAAGGTTTTTTCAGAGAATAACCTGTTTCTCATAACAATCCGATCATCGGGGTTTTGGTAAAAATCAGATAATGGCCTTCCAATGATATCATCCACATTACTATGTCCGAGCATTTTAACTGTACTTGGACTAATAGCCTCTAAAACTCCCTCCGGGTTTGCACGGAAATATCCGTCTTCGATTTCAGAAATGATCATCTGATATGATGTATCTTTTTCGTGGGCAATTTTTGCAGATCTATCTGCATATCCGAGGTAAAACCGGAGCCCGAACAAAAAAAGAATTGAAAAGGCAATCATACTGCCAGGATGACCAGCAGGTAAGAAGTAAGGGTGGACAGGCCTTCCTGATACAGTTTTCTTGGATATATTACCCCGAAATACGTGGTCTCTTTACTTAACGGATCAGGAATTTTCAGGTATGAAGCGATGGCACTCTCGTTTATTACCTGGGTTGAAATACTTCTTTGTCCGGGGTGTTCATCCTGGATAGGGAATAATTGTTCCACTTTGCATTTATCCGCCAGGAATGCCGGTTCATCCAGAATTATGGATAACTCCTGAAGATACGCCGGATGGAAATATCTTCCCATGATAACATATCCCTCCCCGTCGGTACCCGTTGTGTGATATTGGACCGGGTGAGACACTAAAATCCCTGATGTATTCTTGGTATGGAAAACAAGGGATGTTAAACCGGTAATGTTTTCGTCATTTTGGACAAGGGGGCTTTGACTTTGTATGTAACCTGACAATACCGGTTGCAAAGGAAACTTATCCCCGACCGGATTGGTGTAGTCATCTTCATAGATGATATCTCCTGAATCATTCAAAATCGCTACAATATCTATTCCTATTGCTTTGAATGAATCCTGACTCATCCCCTCATTTGAAAAAGCAGGATAGGACCCTTCGGTAAACCGTGCCATATCGTCCCATACTGCATAATCTGCCACTGTTTTTCCCACATATGCGATAGAATTATTAAGATTTTCTGAAAAACGATTCATCCTGGATTCCATATCTTTTTCTTCAATTGACTGGAAGGTATCCAGAATAAATACTGATACGATGACTGAAATCAGAGAAAAAAAGATAATGCAGAGTAAAATCAGGACTAGTAAGGTATAATAAAATTTTTTCAGGTATGGCTCCCTTGAGGTAGTTACCCTGGACGGGCTTTGTGCATTTACGGAAGCTGTTTTTTGGCTCTTTAGGGGGCTCATGCATGACAACTCCGGGGTAGCCTGTTTTATCGTATTACATGATTCATGAGGATAAGGGAATAAGAAGTATTGTCTGTGTGAGTAAATCCTATTAAGAGAATATATGAGTTTCGGTCATAGGCGGGAGAACCTCCAGCTTCGAAAGATTACCCCCGGAACGATCGGATATGAAAAAATATCTCCATTATTGTCCGGAAATAAAAAATTCTTTCTCATTAAGGATGGTTAATTTGGTGCATCGGTAATGTTGTACATTGCGCGAAGATGAATCGGGATGTAAAGAGAAAATATCATGATGAGAGAATATTTTTCAGCAGTAAATTTTTCAACGAATAATTTTGTTCTTTTTACTCTGAAACAATGAGTTAATCAGCCCTCTTTATGATCAACATATTTGTACTACATATGCAATAATATTTAAAATTAAATTCTACACGATTGATCATGTGATCAGCAGTCTGATCATGACCTCTCCAGGAATCTGGAAGGGATTGGTATCCATGTCCGGATAGCAATCTGTATGAAAACCCACAATGGTGCTACAATGGCTGAAAACTTCGATGTCAAACTGGACAAAAAAACATACATTCCGGATCCCTCATATCAGGCGAATTCTGCACTCGGCGATTACAAAAAGGCTTATGCAGAATTTTTATCCGACCCGGATGGATTTTGGGCAAAAAAAGCCAGGGAATTGGACTGGATAAAACCCTGGGATAAGATCCGGGATTGGGAATGGCCACAAGCCCGCTGGTTTTGTGGGGGAAAACTCAATGTCTCTGCAAATTGTCTGGACCGGCATGTAAAGAACGGAAGACGAAATAAGCTTGCACTCATCTGGAAAGGTGAACGGGGAAAAGAAGAGATCTACACATACCGACAGTTATACCGTGCAGTAATGCGGTTTGCCAATGCTTTGAAAAACCTTGGTGTCAAAAAGGGAGATTGTGTGTGTCTGTACATGCCCTTAGTTCCGGAGCACGTCATAGCAATGCTTGCCTGTACCCGGATTGGTGCAGTACACTCAATCGTCTTTGCCGGATTTGGAGCAGAAGCTCTCCATACCAGAATTCGTGATGCGGATGCAAAGGTGGTAATCACCGCAGATGTTGGCATAAGACGTGGAAAGTTCATACCACTCCGGAGCATTGTTGATGAAGCGGTAAAGAATGCCCCAAGTGTAGAAAAAATTGTGGTGCTGAGCAGGGAACGCTGTCCGGTTGAACTCTACTCTGAAATGGAAGTGGATTTTTACGCAATTCAGGAAGGAGTAAGTGAAGAATGTCCTCCGGAAGAGATGGACAGTGAAGATCCCCTGTTTATCCTCTATACCAGCGGGACAACCGGTCAGCCAAAAGGAATTGTGCATACTACCGGAGGGTATCTTGTCGGAACACATTACACCAGTAAATATATCTTTGATTTAAAGGAGAATGACGTCCACTGGTGTACGGCAGACACCGGATGGATCACCGGACATAGTTACATTGTGTATGGTCCTCTGTCTGTGGGTGCAACGGTGGTAATAACCGAGACAACCCTTGACTATCCTGATCCCGGAGTCTGGTGGAAGATAATCGAAGAATTTGGTGTTACCATATTCTACACTGCACCTACCGCCATCAGGATGTTCATGAGGGTCGGAGAAGAATGGCCAAATAAGTACAACCTGAGTTCACTCCGGATCATCGGTTCAGTCGGTGAACCCTTAAATCCGGAGGCATTTGAGTGGTACTACCGGGTCATCGGTAAGAATCAATGCCCGATACTTGATACCTGGTGGCAGACTGAGACCGGAATACACATGATAACAACCCCTCTCGGCCAGCCCATGAAGCCCGGGTTTGCCGGGGTTCCAATCCCTGGAGTCGTGGCGGATGTTGTTGATAAAGAGGGCAAACCGGTTCCTGCCGGACAGGGTGGCCTTTTAGTCATAAAGGAACCCTGGCCCTCCATGATGAGAACCGTTCACAAAAATAAAGAGCGGTACTTACAGTACTGGAACCAGATCAATCACTGGTATACCGTGGGAGATCTCGCTGTCCGTGATGAAGATGGGTATATCATGGTCCTTGGAAGATCTGATGACATCATCATTGTGGCCGGACATAATCTCGGGACTGCAGAGGTGGAATCAGCACTTGTGGCACATGAAGCCATTGCAGAAGCAGCAGTCATCGGTGTTCCGGATGACATGAAAGGACAGGCAGTAAAAGCCTTCGTTGTCCTCTGTCAGGGTTATGAACCCAGCCAGAAACTGATATCAGAACTCATCTATCATGTCAGGATGACCATCGGTCCGATTGCCATGCCTTCAGGAATAGAATTCATGGACAAACTTCCCAAAACCCGGAGCGGGAAGATTATGAGGAGAGTTCTCAAAGCAAAGGAGATGGGTGTGGATCCGGGAGATATCTCCACCCTTGAAGAATAATAAAAAACCTTTTTTTCGGTTTCGTGATTCTAATGTGACTATCCTGGTCAATTCAGTGAATCTCTCATCCTGATAAGTCCCTGGTAAAATTCGAGAAGGTATTCATCCATATTCAGACTTCCTTCCTGAAAAGGACAGTCAAGTTCCATGACTTTGTCAATAACATCCTGGCCTGGAAGAATACTGTCGATTATTACTCCTGATTTTTGAGACCCCCTGATGAGTGATTCACGAAACGGGCCGATGCAATATGCAATCCGTCTCTTATAGGTGTTTTTTGTTTTCGTTAAATATCCGGCAACCCGGTCGGTTTCGATACGAAGAAAATCATCCTGGATCTTTTTATCTTTAACCTTTCCCAGCATATACTGGTAATGTGCAAAAGGATACATCGTCTCCAGTTCTGAAGGAACAATTCCACAGGTTCCAAATATCACAATATGGTAGGTATCAGGCTGAAGCACTTCTTCGATAATCTTTCTCATTATCCGGTGACTGGGACTTGTACTATAGGGTTTTCTGACCGCACAGGGGATGAAAATTGCAATATCACGGGGCTTGACATCATAATCATCAACAATATACCGGTATGCTGCTTCGAACTCCGGAAGGTAAAAAGGCGGCTTTGTAAGTTTCTTTTCCTTTTCCTTTCCCGTATCCTGATCCGGTTCCCCCTGTTTGATATCCGTCATCATGTATCATTTGTTCGCCGAAAACGATTAAGGCTGTGAGTCCGGATAAAAAAATTCTGTATTACCGATATACAAAAGTAATGTGAGCTATAATACTAGTGCATGATAAAAGCAATCCTCATCTTCTTTATTTTTTCTAGTTTTCTCATTCTGACAGCATCAGCAGATGTGAATGGAACAGATTCTGTTCTTCCTGCTCATACAGAATTACCTCTTATGAACGATTCACAAAATGTCTCTCTTTCACCTGATCCGGTCTCTGAAATGGTCTCATTTGTAAAAGAGGCCGTCGCATATTCAAAGGCAACTCCCCGGGAGGAAGCATTAGCAGAATTTAGTGACAGAAATGGTTCATTTTTCAGAGGAAACCTGTATATCTATGCATATGATTTTGATGGAGTGACGATTGCACATCCATTACAAACAGAACTTATCGGAAAAAGCCGGCTCATGGAAGAAGATGCTGCAGGTGGATTATTCATTAAAAATCTCCGGGATACTGCAGTTAATAACACCGGTTTTGTAGTTTTTTATTATGTAAACCCTGCTCACAATAACACCATTGAAAAGAAACTGGGGTATGTTGAAAAAGTTGATGATGCCTGGTGGCTTGGATCCGGAATTTATGGGGAGAATGTAACTCTTCCTAACCTGACTTTTTAAACCAGTGAACATTTTTTTGGACCACAAAAACGGATGAATGGAACCTGAATTTGATGACTTATTGCTTCTTTTCCAGGCCGTTATACAATGGATTGCAATAATTCTATCTGCATCCACAGGTGTCTATGATGCACGAAGACACGGGCTTGACTATTTTGGTGCCCTGGTAATAGCCGCCATTGTAGCAGTCGGAGGTGGAACCATCAGGGATCTGCTTCTTGGCAGATATCCTCTCTTCTGGCTTCAGGATCCCATTTATCTAACAAGTATTTTTATCGTTGGAATTATCGGGATTCTCCTGATACCAATCTCCACAAAAAGTAATCAATCAGATTCATCCCACTCATCCGGTATCATCCAGCCGGTTATCAGACTGATGTTTGGCACGTCCGGATCATTTGCGTTGATCGATTCATTTGCTCTTGGCATGTGGGCATATCTGGGAACCCTGTATGCGTTAACATCGGGGATTCCTCCGGTAATCGCTCCAATTATGGGCATTATTACCGCCTCTTTCGGGGGAGTCCTCAGGGACATTCTGTTTGCACAAATTCCCGAGGTATTTCGTCCAAGCCAGTTTTATGCATTAGCATCATTTGCCGGAGCATGTGCCTATGTCATCTCCTGGGTGCTTAATCTCCCATATCCAAGCGGTTTTATTGCCTGTATGGCTTTGACCGTCCTTGTGAGAATGACCTCCATAAAATATAATATTACAAGTTTTTGATGAGATGTTTCCTATCAAAGCCTGAATTAAAAGGGGTTTTCAAAAACCCAATATCAAAATATTCTAACCTCACTGGCTATAATATTAATCCACAGCATGGAACTTTTTATCACGTCATTCCTCATTGGAATCGGACTTGCAATGGATTGCCTTGCAGTCTCTTTTGCGGCAGGGGCACATCAGAAGACATCCCGGTTACGTGCTGCAGCAATACTGGCCCTCTTTTTTGGAGGTTTTCAGTGTGGCATGACTTTACTTGGGTGGTTCCTTGGAAGTGGCTTTGCTGAAATTATCAATGCCTATGACAATTGGGTTGCATCTGGTCTTCTTTTTATAATTGGAGGAAAGATGGTAATTGAAGGGATAAAGGATGGAGAAGAAGAATCTCCGGATGTCTTTCATATCCTCGCAATAATCACCCTCTCCATTGCGACCAGTATTGATGCTCTGGCAGTAGGCATCGGATTTGCCTTTCTGGAGATCATTCCGGTTATCCCTGCAGTAATCATCGGTATTGTTTCAGGTGTGATGTCAGTATTTGGGATTTACACCGGAGGAAAACTAGGGCATATCCTTGGAAAAAGAGTAGATATCCTTGGCGGATTAATTCTTATTCTTATCGGAATCAAAATACTATTAGAGCATTCATAAATTCTCATTCTTTTCCAGGATCCGGAATCCTGATGGAGGAGCAGATATTTCAAAACGTGCTCCTTTTGAATACTCTCCCTTTTCCGATATCTGTATGTCGGTTATTGAAAGGATCTCCCGGACCAAAAAGAGTCCGGACCCTCCGACAAGTCCGGTTCCCCGGTTAAATATGTTCTCTTTTCTGTCATCCGGAATACCCGTCCCATTATCCTCTAAAATAAGAGTCAGTCCGGAATCTGTTGTTTCATACCAGAAACGGTATTTTGTTGCATGACCACTGTGGTAAATAATATTTTCAAGAAGGTAAAAAATGGCGTCTTCAAGAAGGGGATCGGCAAATAATTCCAGACCTTCAAGACGGATATCCCGATCATAATATGAAATATCCAGGTGGGATGCCGCGTATACGTATACTTCCATGACATTTTGCCATTTTGGGGGATGAAGCCCCATATTCTGATACTGCCTGGCTAAATGGAGAACTCGTTCCATCTTCTGCATCTGCTCCAGGGACTTATCCAGATAATTTTTTTCGTCATCACCTGTTACAAGCTCCTGGGTAAGGGTTAAAAAACCGTTCAGGGAAAACAAAGCACTCTGAATGTCCTGGAAGGTGAAGGTATTAAGCGTATTCAGTTTCTTCCTTGCCATATTAAGAGCAGCCTGGATACTTCTCAGTTCTTCATAATTCTGCCGGATTTCAAACTCTTTCTCCTGGATCTCTTCAATTGCATCAAGGAGGTCACTGTTTGTTTTTTCCAGTTCATTGAGCCGCTGCTGAAGTTCAGGGTAGTAACTTTTCCGGATAGAAGACTCTCCAAGGCCGATTATCTTCATCCGTTGATCTTCCCAGTCGGGAGCATCTTCAGAGTGCTTTTTCATATATTTTTTCCAGATCTGATAATGTTGGTTTACGTGGATTAGTTGCCAGACAGGGATCTTTCATTGCTGATTTTGCAAGATCTGATAGGTTTTCCCTGGTAACGCCAAGGTCGCCGAGTCGTTCAGTAATGCCCAGTTCTACTCTTAGTTTTTGAAGAGCATGTAATAACATTTGTTTTATCTGTGACTCCTGATGAGACTGGCAATCAATGTTCATTGCACCGGCAATTGTTTCATATCTCTGTGGACAAACCTCAAAATTAAAATCTATCACGGACTCAAGAAGAAGTGCATTACACTCTCCATGCGGAAGATCTGATAGCCCGCCAAGACTGTGAGCCATTGCATGCACTGCCCCAAGACTTGCATTTGAAAAAGCAAGACCTGCAAGAAGGCTTCCGAGCATTGTTTTATACCGATAACCGATATTGTCCGGATTATGGTATGCAAGGGGAAGATATGCGCTAATTAAACGGATTGATTCAAGTGCCTGGATGTCAGTAACCGGAGAAGAAGCATTTGAGACATATGCTTCAATACTGTGAACCAGGGCGTCCATACCGGTATGTGCGGTAAGTTCTGCTGTTAGTGAAGTTAGTGGAACCGGGTCAATAAGGGAGATGTCCGGAACAATCTTCTTACTGATAATTGCAATCTTAACCTTTCTTGCGGTATCGGTAATAATGGCAAATTGTGATACATCAGCTGCTGATCCGGCAGTCGTCGGAATACATATAAGCGGAGGAGCCGGAATGATGACATTATCCACCCCTTCAAATTCCAGGATATGCTGGTCATTTGATGCAACAATCCCGATACCTTTTGCACAGTCTAGCGGGCTTCCGCCTCCAAGTGCAACAACTGCATCACAACCAGCCTCTTTATAGAGTTTTGCCCCGTTCATAACCTCAAAATCGCGGGGGTTTGGTGTTATGTCAGCAAACAGGGTATGGCGAATTCCTTCGGAATCAAGACTTTCAATGACATCACGGACCCATCCGGCACGAATAAGATTGTTCCCGGTCACGAGGAACACATGACTTGCACCAAGGTTTTTTGCATATCTCCCGGCAAGTTTTCGTGCATCTACTCCGATGATAAATTCGGGAGATACGAATTTTCGAAGTTCAAATGATACATCAACCATTATCTATTCTCCCTCGGATATCCTCGTAGCAGTAATCCACATGCAGATATTTAATTGTACAGGTTATTCATTTAAAATCCCCTGTGCCAGATTCTCCTCACCTAAAAAAAGATATTTGAACGCTTTTTCCCTTAACAAAATTCTGAAAAATCCCAATAAAGATCCACCCATAGAAAAGAAAAGCAAAACCGGAAGTGAATTATCACCATTCTTATATATCCTTACATCTCTTAACTTTCATATCAGGTCAGGTCCCAGGGCAGGGCTGAGTGAGTTGATTGGTATCGTGTATCTCATGAATCTCTCTTCTGATTGGATTCTTGACGGCGGATTTTTAAAAAGAGGGATCAATGGTTTTTGAACTGGAACGTCTTGTACAGCTCTGTGATGGCGTAGCGGTTATCTCTCTTATTGCATATTTCCTAACCCGAACACGGTACGCCAGTGTTTTCGTAACGAGAAAGTTTTCCCGGTTTTCAGTCCTTTTCATGGGGCTTATCGGGGGTCTTTTCTATGTATACGGGATTATGACCGGAGTTGAGATAGGCCCCTATTTTTTTAGTATTCAGGTTCTCGGCCCGGTTATTGCCGGATTGATTGCAGGGGTTATGAGCGGTTTTTTAGCCGGTATCTTTGGAATGCTGCTTCAGGTTGTGACAGGTCATCCGTTAGAACCCTCCGGATGCCTGATAACTCTGCTTTCCGGTATAATCGGCGGATTGTTCAGGCAATGGAATAAGAATGAATTAATCCGGATACCTCATGTATTTCTTCTTGGCATCCTGATAGGAATTATTCAGTTCAGTATCGGAGAAAAAGGAATCCGGCCTGAAGTCCTCATGCCTGGTGAGGTACTGGAAGGAATACTGGATGTCTTTCTCCCAACGATAGCTGGTCTGATTATCTTCGTGTTTATCATTAATAATCTGAGAATAGAAGCTGAAAACACCCATAAATCTTACCGGATGGAAGGAGAGATGCAGGCTGCACGGCAGATTCAACTGGGCTCTCTCCCTGGAAAAACCTTTGAATGGAAGAACCTGAAACTTGCTGCATCACTCATTCCTGCATCATATATCGGTGGAGATCTGTACGATTATCTTGAACTTGATGATGGAGGTCTTTACTTTGCCCTGGGTGATGTATCCGGAAAAGGAGTCCCTGCAGCGCTTCTCATGTCATCAACGAGGATGGTTCTCAGGTCAAAACTTCGTGAGACCCGTGATCCCTGTGCCCTGGTCAGTGAGATAAACCGCTCCTTCCTTGAAGATGGTGATAGCAAACAGTTTATCACCCTGATTGTGGGCCATATCAATTCAGACACCGGAGAAGTAATTTTTTGTAATGCAGGACATCCTCCTCCGTTTATTATTACTCCGTCAGGTGCCCGGGTTCTTGAATCAGACGGGAATCTTCCTGCAGGAATTATAGAAGATGAATCCTATGTTTCCCAAAAGATTACCTTAAACCCAGGTGATCTGCTCACCATTGTCAGTGACGGAGTTACAGAAGCTGAGCGCTTCGAGGATCTCTATGGTGTTTCGCAGGTGGTTGAAAAATTAGGTCAGCACCCCTTTTTAAGACCGGAAGAAGTGGTTACTCTTCTCAATGACGAAGTAAAACAATGGACCGGTGACAATCCCATGAGTGATGACTCAACAATACTTACGATTGGATTTTTTCCTGCTCAGTAAATCGGTTTAATATCCTGCCTTTTTTCCGTATTAAAAACACGTTTTTTTAATTTTTATTAAAAAAGAATCAGATAAAGCATTGGGCATCTGTAATTAATAAAACAGAAGAATGATGCATGAATAGTGCTAACCTATTCTGAAAACATATGAAAGATAAGTATGGTAATTTACCGAAGATACCAAAAATACCAAAGACGATGAGCACCCAGCACCCGGATAATGTCCATACTCCATTTTTTACTGAAAACATCGAACTTAACGGCGAAGATGAAGTAAAAGAAGCCTATTATGTATACTCACACCTGGGATGCACTGAACAGATGTGGGACTGTGAAGGAAAGGAAGTGGATAATTACGTCGTGAAAAAACTTCTTTCCAGGTACCGGGAATATTTCAAGGAGCATCACCTGGGCCGGGATCTTTTCCTTACCCTTCGTGTCCCAAACCCGGAGATTGAACGGACCGAAGCAAAAATCCTCCTTGAAACACTGGGGTCTATTCCCCGTTCATATGATGTTGCCCATCACTTTTATGGAGATGAACTGGCACCAATTTTTGAAGTCATTCTCCCGATGACTACTTCGTTTACATCAATCGACAATATTTACCAGTATTATTGTGATTTTGTCATCGGCCAGCAGCATAAGAGACTAGGTGGTCGTGATATGACCATTGCCGACTGGATTGGGCCTTTTCATCCGGATAAAATCCGGGTCATCCCGCTTTTTGAGGACCGGGATGGAATTCTATCCGCAGATTCCATTCTCAAACGTTACTTCCAGGACAAGGAACTTGACTATCAGCGGGTATTTTTCGCCCGGTCAGATCCGGCAGTGAATTATGGACTCATTGGTGCAGTCCTTCTGAATAAGATAGGTCTGTGGCGTCTTCGTCTCCTTTCAGAAGAGACGGAGATTCCCATATTTCCGATTATTGGGGCAGGGTCTGCACCGTTCAGGGGAAATTTACGTCCGGATACGGTAAAACGGGTTACCGATGAGTATGCAGGTGCTCATACGTTTACCATCCAGTCTGCATTTAAATATGATACCAATCTGGATGATGCAGTAAATGCAATCAGGTTCCTTGAAGAACGTGAGGTACCTCCGGCCAGGGAGATTGATGAGACGTATGCTGTTCCCCTTATTGACCGGTATGCCGAAGGATACCAGAAACAGATCCAGAGTCTGGCTCCTCTTATCAACCGGGTTGCTGCGTATATACCCAGCCGGAGAAAAAGAAAACTGCATGTTGGTTTATTCGGGTACTCGCGAAACATGGGAGGAGTATCTCTTCCCCGTGCCATTACAGTTACTGCTGCGTTGTATTCGATTGGTATTCCGCCGGAAATTCTCGGACTCAATGTCCTGACAGACAATGACAGAGATTTCATCCTTGAAAATTACCGGTATATCTCTGATGATCTGAAAGATGCCTGCAGATACTTAAATCCCGACTCTACGTATCTTCCGGAAGATCTCAAAAAGGCTCTTCCTGACTGGGTTGATTATGAACCTCATCCGGAGCATATGGCCCTTTCCGGTCAGATAGAAAAGGCAGTAACATCATGCCGGATTGATACCGTCCATGATCTGATCATCCGGGCAGCAGTTATAAGAAAATTCCTGGGATAATTTCCCTGATATTTTTTCCGGGGTCCGGTTTGGTTATCTATTAAGTTTGTCACAACATACCATTCACTACAAACATGGGTTCATTTGAAAAGGGTCTTTTGTTATTCCGGAAAGGAGAATATAAAAAAGCAGGAGACCTGCTCTCAATTGCCAGTACGGAGCAGCCGGATAACCTGAAGGTATGGAACGCTCTTGCAGTAGCACTCTCGAAATCGGGAGATAATACCCGGGCATTAACTGCCATTGATGCCGCTGTACGGCTGGATCCTGACAATCCGGTGTGTAAAAAGAACCGAGAGAAAATCCTTACTCAATTATCCAATACCTTTGAAATTGATGAATCCACGTATATCCATTCAAAAGAAGGCACCCGGCAAGTTGTAATTGACAAATTTCTAAAATTGCATACAAAACCTGATGATCTTATTCAGGTTGAAGAAGATGAGGAGTATGTCCTTGATGACCAATGGGAGATCTCACAGGGTTCTGAAGTTTTTTCTTCTGATGAATCGTCAGTTGCTCCTGGCAGTATAATTAAAGAAGAACCTGGATTTCTTCAATCAGAAAAAGTATCACTCCGGGATGAAACATCCACTCCGGATATTGATGACCTGGGTGTTTTGCCAGGTGGATCCCCTGATGATGGACAATTAGGTTTAGAAGACAATAAAAAAGAGCCTGATTCGTTAGGGTTTTTAGAAAATCCGTATGCAGATACGTTTTCATTAATAGAAGAAAAGGAAGAAGAAAAGGAAAAAACGAGAGAGAAAGAAGGAAAAGAAGAAAACAGTCCCCCAGGTAGTTCTATTCCGATAAAACCATTGATATTTTCACTGGCAGCATTGGTTATTCTTTTGATAGCGGGGATTTTTCTCTGGAATGCCGGGTTTTTCATGGAGAGCCCGGAGTATTATAGCCCTGAACCGATGTATGACCAAATTTCTGAACCAATTTCCACTCCTGTAACGGTAATACCAACGAGTGATGGGAGCCTCAGTCCGGTCATAGAAAATACGTCCACCATTCCCCCGGAGCCGGTGGAAATTTTAACTCCTGAAGAGATATTAGATACAAAAAATCTGCCTGAAAATTACGATGATGCAGAATTTTTCGCTGTTACCACTACCATGCTGTCAAGGGCAGATAATGAACTGAAAGTCTTACGATCTGCTCTTCAGGATCACAAGTATGCCCTGGTATCAGACGAAGTTGAGACCGTTCTGGATCTGATATACGATTATACGATAAAATATACCTCATATTCACTCTCTCCGGAGGCAACTGAATCAGCCCGGACTATTCATGAGATAACCGGTTTAATTGAGAAAGTTGTGGATTATTCTGAAAAAGCGATTGAGGCCTCTGACCTTGGAGAAAAAGAGGTTGAAAATGCTCACCTTGTCTCTGCAATAGAAAATATCAAAAAAGCGATGGAAAAAATAGAAGAGTATCAGAAGGCTAACGGTGCAAAATAGTCTCCTTCTTCCATCCCGGATACAAAATTATCTGCATACTGTTTTAGTACATCATCCGGATTTACATCACTGAATTCTTCCGGATGAAGAGCTTTTGCTAGGTACATTAAACCTGCAGGACTACGGGGACCATAAATAAGTTCTCCGTTTAGAACATAGACATTTTTCTCTTTTATTGCATTAAGGGATTCAAATCCGGGTCTGGTGAGTACATCTTCCCGTACCTGCTCAAGTGTTTTATCCGGTTTCACGGAAGCGGTCTTGATAATTACTGATGGATTCTCAGTGATAACCCATTCCGGAGTAACTTTTGGCCACTGTTCTCCAAGCGAAGCAGCGAGGTTTTTACCTCCGGCGAGATTCATAAGAATGTCAATACCGCTGTCTTTTCCCTGAGCTGAATACTCGGAATATCCTTCGATATATGCAGTAGGCATCTCTTCTCCTGAAATATTTCCTATACGTGAAGTTACTTCATCCTCCCATTTTTTCATAAAGGAAATATACTCATCCGCTTTCTCTTCTGCACCAATCATGGTCCCGATAGCACTGATATCATGTTCTAATGTGTTGAATTTATAAAAGTCAAGATAGATGAGATTAATTCCGGCAGCCTCTAACTGGTCTGCATTCTTTGGTTTGGAACTGGAATATGAGATGACGGCATCCGGTTTTAATTCAAGTATCCGTTCAACAGAAGGTGTCTGCCAGTTCCCGACACTCACTGCATTTGGAAGATGACTCATCAATGCTGAATCTGACAGGGTGCTTTCTGTAATTCCGATGACTTTGTCTCCGGAACCTAGGACAACCATTGCTTCTGCTGCATCACTATTCAGACCAATTACCCGTTCTACACTATGAGGGAGGGTGATTGTTTCTCCCACACTATCAGTAAAGGTCACCTCTGCAGAACCTACAATAATTACTGCCCCAAATGATAGAAATCCCAGGATAAAAAGAAAACGATATACATTATTCATCATACCACTTACCTATGAATAATTATTAGTTGTTACGAAAATACAAAAAGTGATCTTTTTAATTGTATTTATGAACCTGAATGTATGCACTACAAGAAGGGTTATTCATCCCATTCTAATTTTCGGGTTCATTTTATATGTAAATCTATAAACCCTGACTGAATTCAGGTTCGGTTTTTCCAATGTTTTCAGCACAAGGGCTTTCGTATTTCTTTGAGATGATAGGTTTCAATCGGGTATCTGATTAAGTATTCTGGCCAGATTTCATTTATTCCACTTTTACTTAACTCTCCTTTTTTTCTCCTGCCAGAGGCCAGTCTGGTAATACATAACGGCCTTTACCTGTTGTAATAAATTTCATGGGAACTCCGTACACAGATGTGATATTCTCTTCAGTCATGACCTCCGGAGCTGTGCCCATTTGAACAATTTTTCCTTTATCGAGTAGTATCACCCGGTCAGCATAATGATAGGCAAAATTGAGATCATGCACTGCAACAAGGACTGTTCCTGCTCCCTTTCTGGTGATAGTTTTCATTATCTCGAATACCTCTATCTGATGCCTGATATCAAGAGCACTGGTTGGTTCATCAAACAGGAAAAATTCCGGCTCCTGTGCTAATGCCCGGGCAATAAAGACCCGTTGTCTTTCACCTCCGGATAGTTCGGTTAACATTTTTTCTGACATTAAATCGATACTGAGCATCTGCATTGCTTCATGAACCTTATTAAGATCTGCAGGACTTAGTGACCATTGCACGTGCGGACGTCTTCCTAGTATTACTGCTTCAAGAACTGATGCAGAGGTCAGGTAATGAAATTCCTGAGGAACGTACCCGATTTTTTTGGCGATTTCATTGCGTGAAAACTCCAGGAAATTTTTATCTTTCATGAAGAGATTTCCCGAATATGATTCCAGGATTCCGGCAATGGTTTTGATAAGGGTACTCTTTCCGGATCCATTCGGACCGATGATACAGACAATCTCACCTTTTGCAAGTGAAAAATTGATTCCGGAGAGAACCTGAACTTTTCCATATCGTACTGAAATATCTTCTATCCTCAGTGTCATGTCTGTTTTCTCTCCTGTTATGTTATCATTCGGTGTTTGCCTCTCAATATGAGAAATAGGAAAAAGATACCCCCAATAACATACATGATGACACCAACCGGAATTTCAACTGGATCCATAATTGTCCGTGCTGCAGTATCTGAAATCAGGAGAATAAGTGCTCCAAGAAGTGCTGAACAGGGTATCAGGTACCGGTTATCATTACCTATCAGCATTCTACCAATATGAGGGCCCATAAGGCCAATAAACCCAATTATTCCGGTAAATGCAAGACATGCCGATGCTGCAAGGGTAGAGATAAATAGCCCCTTTATCCGGAGCCTGTTTACATTTACTCCCAGGTTTTTTGCAATATCATCCCCTGCAGAAAGGCTGTTTAAATCCCAGGCCAGAGATTCGAGATATAGGAGACATAACAGAGTTATTGGAGCGATAATTATAATTGCACCCCAGTTTGCTCCCCACATCCCTCCCATAAGCCAGAGGGTAATCTCCCGGAGCTTCTCATCATTGGTCTGGTATTTTAGGATCATAACCCCAGCGGTGAAGATATATCCGATTACAACTCCGGCAAGAATGAGCGTTGCACTGGATGATCCTTTCATCTTTGAAATTGCATAAATAATAAGAACTGATAGCCATCCAAGGAGAAATGCACAGAGTATAATCACTCCGTTTTGGAATTCTTCCGGAATGAAGGTCATGAACATTCCTCCGAAAACTATTGCGATTGCTGCTCCAAATGATGCAGCAGAAGAGAGTCCGAGGGTAAAGGGACTAACCAGGGGATTTCTGAGTAATGCCTGCATCACACAACCGGCAATTGCAAGACTTATTCCTGTGAAGATTGCTAAAAGAGCCCGAGGCAATCTAAAATCAATAATAACAATCTTTTCAGAGAGTGTTCCTTCAAGGAGTCCGGGATTTACCATAGCCTGGTAAAGGATTGTACATATCCTATCAAAAGAAAGATGGTATGATCCGGAATTAAGAGCATAAATGGAGGTCATGAAAAGGAGTACAAGAAGAGAGAAGAGGATTATGAGTTTATGCTTTTTTCCGCAAAGATATAAGGTAATGGTTGAATTTTCAGGATTTTTCATTCGTATATTTCTACCAGGAGTTCATCTAATATTTAACAATCTATCTGCCAAAGAAGGAGCTAATATTGGTTTTAAAGTTCAAATCACTCTTCAGCACACAAACGACACCTGAAATTTGTTTTTGCAACATTGTATTACCGATGAAATTATGAGTTTTTCAGTAACATTTTAAAGATGCGGGAGGGTTTTTATGAATTTAATGAAAGAGATGTTTTTGTAAAGGGTTCATAAGAATTTGGTATCTGACAGGATTACCCCTATCACGATAAACCATTTGGAATTCCTATTCTGTTTTAATATCCAGTGCATATACTATCACTTCTTCAGGCGACCCTTACAGTAGTATAACTTTCAAATTTGTTCAGATAGAATAATAATTTTGTGAAATGATATCCGAAACACAATTCATTTGATATGTGTATAAATCTGCGGGTCAGATCTTCAAAAAATCGTTAAACAGAGGATTCAACGGGAAAATAATAAAATCCTATTTCTATATGTCCGGACAGCAATGCGGAGTGTATGGAAGTGCGCAAGAGGTGTAACAGTATGAGACCAAATCAATACTGCCCGGATATTGAATGAATAACTGCATAAATCGGAATTTTTCTTCTCTCTGGTTGTACATCCACCTCTTAGAGAGTCTCATTAATGTAGTACTATTATTAATTATGCTCTAACTTGTTATGAATTTTCTTGTATTGTGTCCATAAATATAATAAACCTCGGTCTGCACATAAATTCAAAAAATTCAGTTTTTAGTGTTAGGGAAGAGATTGTTCTTTCCTTCCAGAAAAAAAAGGTGAGAGATTATTCCAGATAAACATAAAACCTCATAAACCAAAAATTCAGATACATTCATTTTCAGGGTGTCTTTCAGGTGCATGAAAAATATATTTCCGTAAAATCCGGTTATCCTCCGGGTGTACCCATTTATATCGGAAAACAGGAAGCGAATAACACAACTTTTTCGATTATTTGGTATGATGACAAAAATGTTCAGGTTTTATCTCATCTGGATCCTGATACCATTGAATTACACCCTGATAAAAAACAGATCACCTGGATACATGTATCAGGACTCCGTGATATTGATCAGCTGAACAGATTTTTTTCAAAACTTGCTTTACATCCTCTCATTATTGAAGATATTTTTAATACAAAGGGTCGGGCGAAAATAGAGGATTTTAATGATTCTCTTTTTATTGTCCTTGAAATGGTTAATTCTCCTGAAGAGGAATGGTATTCACAAAAAATTAATATCATCGTAAAAAATGGGATTTTAATCTCTGTTTCAGAATCCGGAGATCCCTTCTCTACTATAAGAGAACGAATTACGCACCCAAATGGGAAGTTCAGATCAAATGGAATTGATTATCTGATGTATTCCCTGGTTGATTTAATCGTAGATTCCTTTTTTTATGCTCTTGAAAGGATTGAAGAATCAGCAGAAACCTTGGAAGATAAGGTTTTAAAAAATCCAAATCCGGAAATAGTCCGGGAAATACAATCATTCAGGCATGATCTTATTACTTTCAGGCGACAGGTCTGGTCATTACGTGAAGTGGTTATGCACCTTGAACGCTCTGAATCTGTTTTTCTGAAAGATACGACCCGGGTTTTCATGAGGGATGTTTATGATCACGTCATAAAAATCACTGAAGACCTTGACATGCACCGGGAAATGGCCGAAGGAATAATGGAAATCTATCTTTCATCAATTTCCAACCGGACTAATGATATTGTCCGGACACTTACCGTGATTACGGTTATTTTTATTCCCCTGACGTTTATTACCGGTATCTATGGTATGAATTTTACCTTTTTGCCTGGAATAAATGATCCTGACGGGCATATTCTGATTATGTCCATGATGACCTTCATCGCAAGTTTCATGGTAATACTATTCAAATGGAAAAAATGGATATAATTCCGGTTAATTGGTATTGGTGAAGGGAATGGTTTTTTTCTGATTCCGGGCATTCCATGTTAGATGAAAACAGGCTCTAATAACTTGAATTGTTCGTTTTCTTATGTTGCAGTTGTACAAGATTGCATCCTAAAAAAAACTCCGGATATCTCTAATAATCGCGATTTTTTTGAGCACTAACTATATATGTTTATAACTTCATCTTCAGGTATAAATATGAGGTGAGAGGAATGAACAGATGGTTATTCATCCTGATTTGCAGCATAATGGGTATTTTATCGGCCAATGCCGTTAATGCAGCAGATGCCAATTTTGCCTACTCCGGAGTTGCCACGTATGATGATCAGCCGGCTACAATGAACCTCGCAATTACCGGAACTGCGGTAACCGGTACCCTGTCAAAACCAGGCATTTGTGAGAGCAATATCCGGCTTACCAGTACAACCCTTACACTTAACGGAGTTTTGGCCGGTGGATCATGGGAAGGGTCCGGAACAATCACCGGAACCTGGACCGGGGGCGATTCTGTATGTGGTACTCAGCTTACCATTGCAGACGGGTATCCCCAGCAGGGAACATTTACCATCTCGTATGATGGAAGCACGGTTCAGCTCCTTCGAACCGGAGCAGCACCACTTCCTTCAGGCTGGACCTATGACTTTGGCCCGACCGGACAGGTATATACTCCGTCGGCAGCATTTCCAATCCCAATCCTTGATTATACCACTACATCCTTAGTTGATGATAATTATCTCAACACGGATAGGAAGTCAGCCTTCTCAACAACTGATCAAACGGTATATACATGGGTCAAATTAGGGCCAGTATATGGGGGAGAGGCCGTCAACATAATCTGGAAAGATCCAAATGGAAATGAGCATTACACTTCAAAAATGACCGTTTCTGATCCGGCAGAACAGAATTTTGAATATTGGGAGACATATACGCTCTATTCATACATTAGTATAGCCGGATGGGAACCGGCCAACAATCCTGGTACCTGGACATCCAACATCTACATAGATGGAAAGTTTCTGTATTCCCATCCGTTTACGATATCTGCACCTTCCGGCGGAGGGGGTATTCTGGCCGGATTGTCGTATCTTCCATCAGCACCTACCGCCGGACAGGATATTACCTTTACCCTGAATACAAACAATCCTCCGGCAAATCCATCTTATTCCTGGGATATGGGTGAAGCTTTCTTTGATGGACAACCGGTAGCCTGGACCGAAGAACCGACGTTTACGTATAATTATTATGATCCGGGGACATACACCGTGGCGGTCCAATTGAGGGATAAAGATAATTACACTACTATCCTGGACGAAAAATCCTGGGATGTTGTGGTAAGCAAATAATTTTTTTATTCATTCTTTTTTATTTAATTGATAAAAGTTTATCAATTTTCAATCAGGTAATAATTTTATTCTTTCTGATTGTATCTATAAAAGAATCTTAGGATAGGTTCATTGTTCAGGATTTTATTCTGTTAGATGTGTGTGGAAGAATTAGTTATGGCAGAAAAACCGGATTTTCATCTATATTCCAGGACAACTCATGGAGAAGAAATTGTATCTGCAGATGACACGATTATCATCCGTTTTCCCTCAATCCGATCAGTCTTATCAACCTCATGGATTAACGGGGGATACCGGGAAGACGTGAGTGCAGTCATTATCAGCCATCCTCCATCACAGACTTTTACACAACCGGACCTGAAAAGAGTGACCGTAGAGTCATACCTTACAACAATCTCAAAAAAATTTCAATTAGATCCTTCCATTACTTCCGGACTTCTTACCGGAGCCCCGGTAAAAGATGCTGCAATAGTTACCCATTCAATGAATGGAATAGAAATAACAGCAGTTGCCACCTCAGGATTTGGAAAATATGATGACCACCGGGTGAAATCTGATGATGAACCAATGGAATTTTTTTCCGATGCGGTAAATATTGTCCTTATTATTGGCGCCGAAATACCCGATCATGATATGGTTCGGGCGGTAACACTTGCTGCTGAAGCGAAAACAAACGTTTTCATGGAATTAATGAAACAACACCGGCTTGATAGCCGGAAATCTTCAGCATATAGCACTGATGGTATCGTAATTATTGCGCAAAAAAACCTGGAAAATACTCTGAAAAATCTGAAAGAGTATGCAGATATTGAAGATCTGATAAAAAGTACCGTAAACGAGGCCACTCGAATTATTCTTGAGAGGATTTATCCGGATCGAAATACCGTTGAGCAGAATATCCTTGACAGGCTCAGGCGTTTTTCCATAACGGAAGAGGATATCTTTGAAAAATCACTTTCCATGCAGGGTCCGGGTGATAAGGGGGCCTTTTTTTCTACATTGCATGACATTGCAAAACAACCTTCCCTTCTTGCTGCAGTAACGGCTGTTATTCACATCATGGATGAGATAAGACAGAATCTGGTACCTGAAGAGGCAGGAAAAATAGCAGCACGAAAGATTTTACGGGTTATGCCGGAGATCTGTGGATTGATGCCGGACCAGGAGTTTTTATTCCTCCTCCGGAGTGATGAGCCAATAGACAGTCATCTGGAAAAAATCATTGCATGGATTGCAAAGAAAAAAATATCGTGAAAATGAGTATTCATCATATCTTCGCTTTTTTCTATGAAATTTTCAGAACAATTAATAGTACAAAAGGGTGTTGAGACGGTGAAATTTGCAACAATTCCTCTGGAAGGATAAATATTCATCTCTGGGTTTTGATGGCAAAAAAAATATCCGGAGCCTAAAAAACTATAAAAATTTTCAGTTTTTCGTTAGTTAATGGGTATGATGTAGTTTGAATGAAAAAATGACAGTACGGCTATTGCTCTTAAGTTATATTGAGCTTATTATCTCTCTACTCTCTGGAAATCTCGTCATTACAAAAAAGAGATTTATCCTGTGTCCAAAGGAGAAGTGATGGGAATACCTTCAATTCCAAAGAAGGTAAGTCTTCCCTGATTATCCGAAGAGGTGCATAACCGTCCATCATCCAATACAAGTTCGAACGTTCCAGGTGGTGTAACTTCTCTGATATAGTCTTCCATCACCATACAATGCTCACACCCTTCGGATTTTTCATCCACATCAGGTTTCAAGGCTCCTTTATACCAGGGTTTTCCATTCCAATAGAGCGTATAGGGTATCCTGTCAGACTCATCAGTTTTCATTGCAATGGTGCTAATCTTAAAGACCTCTGAATAATCCCGGGTGGATGTTCTTGCATGTACTTCCTGTATTGTGCAGCAATCTTTACAGGATTCTTTTTCACCTGCAAGAACTGATATTTTGTAAACGGACTCAGTTTTTTCAGGTTTTATCTCACCACCACTTTCAGGAACCTCAACAATCTGGTCCTCATATCCATCATCATGTTCAAAGGTTATCAAATATTCTCCAGGATGAACATCCGTAATGAGTAATGGGGTTTCTCCCTGTGGTTCTCCATTAATATATATCTTGATATTATCGGGTTGTTCCATGAGGTTAATTGATCCAAATACCGTTTCTGTTGGCTCAATTTGAAGAGACTCTTCTTCTATCCTACTGATTAATCCTTCATTCGGCTTAGGAGTCATTATTGGTTGGATTTCAGGAGTAGGTTCCGGATTAACTGTATCTGTGGGTTCTCCGGTCACTGTTGGTTCTGGAGTAACTGTGTCGGTAGGTTCCACTGTCAGTGTAGGTTCCGGATTAACTGTATCAGTGGGTTCTCCTATGACTGTCGGCTCCGGAGTAACAATTTCAGTAGGTTCCCCGGTCAGTGTGGGTTCCGGATTAACTGTATCAGTGGGTTCTATGGTCACTGTCGGCTCCGGAGTTACTTGTTCGGTAGGTTCTATTGTCCTTGTAGGTTCCGGAGTAATTGTATCAGTAGGTTCTCCGGTCACTGCGGGTTCCGGATTGACCTCACCGGTGGGTTCTCCTGTCACTGTCGGCTCTGGAGTAACTACATCGGTAGGTTCTATTGTCCTTGTAGGTTCCGGAGTAACAATTTCAGTAGGTTCTCCCGTGACTGTCGGCTCTGGAGTAACTACATCGGTAGGTTCTCCTGTCACTTTTGGTTCTGGAGTAACTGTATCAGTGGGTTCTATGGTCACTGTCGGTTCCTGAGTGACTTGTTCGGTAGGTTCTATTGTCCTTGTAGGTTCCGGAGTAATTGTATCAGTGGGTTCTATGGTCACTGCGGGTTCCGGAGTAACAATTTCAGTAGGTTCTCCCGTGACTGTTGGCTCCTGAGTGACTTGTTCGGTAGGTTCCCTGGTCACTGTCGGCTCCGGAGTAACAATTTCAGTAGGTTCTCCTGTTACTGTTGGTTCCGGATTAACTGTATCCGTGGGTTCTCCGGTCACTGCGGGTTCCGGATTAACAGTATCTGTGGGTTCCACTGTGACTGTTGGTTCCGGATTAACTGTATCAGTGGGTTCTCCTGTCACTGTCGGCTCTGGAGTAACTACATCGGTAGGTTCTATTGTCCTTGTAGGTTCCGGAGTAACAATTTCAGTAGGTTCTCCTGTTAGTGTCGGTTCCGGAGTAACTGTATCAGTTGTTTCTCCTGTCACTGTCGGCTCCGGGGTAACTGTATCAGTGGATTCTATTGTCACTGTTGGTTCTGGAGTAACTTGTTCGGTAGGTTCTATTGTCCTTGTAGGTTCTGGAGTAATTGTATCAGTGGGTTGACCTGTTACTGTTGGTTCCGGAGTAACTGTATCCGTGGGTTCTATTGTCACTGTTGGCTCCGGAGTGACTTGTTCGGTAGGTTCTTTTGTCCTTGTAGGTTCCGGATTAACTGTGTCTGTGGGTTCTATGGTCACTGTCGGTTCCGGATTAACTGTATCCGTGGGTTCTCCTGTGACTGTTGGTTCTGGAGTTACTTGTTCGGTAGGTTCTCCTGTCAGTGTCGGCTCTGGACTTACGGTTCCTTTTGGTTCAACCTTTGATTCGGCAAGGGTTTCATCCTTATCTTTCTTCGCTGAATCGGGGAGCAAAACCTGAGCCCCGGGCTTGGTCCCGGATGTTCCATCATAACCGGGGGTTGCAAGGGTCTCGCCTTCATCGGTAATCTCCTGTGATCCAGAGGGAGTGGTAACCTGAGCACCCCCCTTATCTTTCTCGTCTTTCTGGTCTTTTGTTGAAACAACCGTTGGAGTCGGCTCTGGACTTACGGTTCCTTTAGGTTCACCCTTTGATTCGGCACGGGTTTCATCCTTATCTTTCTTCGCTGAATCGGGGAGCAAAACCTGAGCCCCTGGCTTTGTCCCTGTCGTTCCATCATAACCGGGGGTTGCAAGGGTCTCGCCTTCATCGGTAATCTCCTGTGATCCAGAGGGAGTGGTAACCTGAGCACCCCCCTTATCTTTCTCGTCTTTCTGGTCTTTTGTTGAATCAACAGTTGTAGTCAGCTCTGGACTGAGAGTTCCTTTAGGTTCACCCTTTGATTCGGCAAGGGTTTCATCCTTATCTTTCTTCGCTGAATCGGGGAGCAAAACCTGAGCCCCTGGCTTTGTCCCAGTCGTTCCATCATAACCAGGTGTTGCAAGAGTCTCTCCTTCATCAGTTATCTCCTGGGATCCAGAGGGAGTGGTAACCTGGGCACCCCCCTTATCTTTCTTATCAATGGTTTCTTCATCTTGCAATACCACTGAAGAAAGGGAACTCATAAATTCTTCTTCCAAATTGGAGAGAGACTCCCCGAATATTGCTCCGTTTGCTATTGAAAACTCAAAATTCGTTTGTTCTGTTTCTTCATCTGTAATTGGTATTATTGTAACCGGTTCAATTGTGGAAAATGTTTCAATTATCGGAGAACCTTCTTCAGACACTAACCCCTCTCCGAATATTGCTCCATTCGCTACTGAAAGCTCAAAATCAATATCAAAATCTGCCCATGAACCAAATATGTCTTCTTCTGGTGACTCAATCGAAGATATCGACTCGAATTCCAACATACCTTCATCAGAATTGAGACCTTCCCCAAATATTGCTCCATTTGCGATTGAAATTTGATATTCATGGTTTTCAACCAGGGTAGGATCTGGTGGAGTAGGAATCTGGTTTGGATCTGGTTCTGAAGAAACAGACTTTTCCCAATCAAGAGATTCTGATATATCCATCTCCTCCCAGTTGACCGGTTCCTCATATTCCTCATTCAACAAATTATTCCAATCAAAAGGGTCATCAGATTCTATGGGTTCAGGCGTAGGAACCGCAGTATTATTATCAGCACAAGAAGGACTTACCAATAAAAAAATTATCAGAGTTATTATTGTAATTGATAATTTCCATGATCGTGATATCATTTTTTCCACCCCTGGTTTTATTTTCTCTCGCACCATAATTTCGATGAATTTCTGATTCAATAAAAATAGATTTTTTTATATTTCTAATGGCCCGACTATTTCAGAGATTTCATCAATTATTGAAGGCCATATATGGAAAAAGACGATTCTGAAATCTCAGTCTTTATGTGATAATCGATAATAGGTCATAATAATATTTAGATGTATTGATAGTAGAATCCAGCAAATAAAATTGTAAAATTATTATAAACAAATTAATATTAAATAAAAGGTATATAACTCAAATAAGATTCAGCGATATAAATTTATAAAAGATATTCCAATTATAGCGTATGAAATCGATATTCCTTTTTACTTTTTTTTTATCCATCTGCTTAAGTTTTGTAGGTATTGGGAGTGCTGAAGTAAGTACCTTGGACAATCCTCCTGAATGGAAAGAGGGTTATTTCCCTACTTACCCTATGGATCCAAAAATTACCTGGGTTGGTAATTTGTCCCTTGAAGCTGGATATCCCCTTGTAGATCACGCATTTAGTCCGTTCACTGAAAAAGACTGGGATATGTATGGTGTTGGAAAAGAACATGTAATTCGAATAATTGCATATGAAAACCCCCCTCTTTTCCCAAATAAGACAGCATATGCAATTTATCATGAAGGGCTTGAAACGATGCCATGGCTTATTGAGATGAAAAACCCGGTAACTGGTGATGACATGCTGGCACAGGTAGCATCAACCCCGAAAGGAAAATATAATCCTGATTTAACCCCTCTTGAAAATGATGAACAAAATAATATCGGTTGGTATGTTGTTGACGGAACATTGTATCCACGTACATGGATTAGTGGTCATCTTGCTGAAGGTCAGAGCTGGGTTGAGTACTGGGGACCTTACAATCCGGATAAGGAAGGATCCAAATTAAGAAAAAGGATCTATACTATAACTGAAGAGCCTGTGACTTTTGCAGGCAAAACATATGACGGATATAAAGTAAAAATTGTTGGCCCTCATATCATCGCAAATGTTCCAGTTGAATCAGTTGAAGAATTAATCCTGATAGATGGTATAGGTGTAACCTCAAGAATGCTCTCTCATACGGCAACCGAACCATTTGAGAGAAATTCTTCGATAACCGGAAAACAAACCATGCCTGAAGGAACCATGATATTCCGTCATCTGGTGACAATGCTCTCAATGGACCAGGGTAACTAGTAAAGTGGGTTTTTTTAGAAAATCAAATTTTTAATTGATTACAGAAAAAACCTGAGAGGATTGATTGAAAATCTGATTATTATTTTTCAATTAGTCTCTAATAAAAAGGAATTCACATCAATAGACACAAAATGAACATTTTTAGAAAATTTTTAATGGTTCTGATTTTCATTGTCTGCACAAATCTCTGTGCTCTCGTTATTGCGGACAGACTTCCGAGTGAAGTTGCAGAAAATCAGATATTTACCATAGATACTGAAATAAAAGCAGTCGGGATAATGAGTGAAGAAAGTTCTGTTGACTGGACTATTGATTATCAGCGTTTGTATGTCAATGGAACATATGATTATGGACATATTCACGATGGAATATTGAACAGAACTGAGAGCATTGCGATACTTCAATGGGATGATTCACTCCGGAGTTCAGGAGGAAGCATCGCAATAGGCAAAAAAGTTGCGTATAATTCAAAAAATAAGGCAACGTCAAGGTATAACCTACAAACTGAAAAAGTTCTTACATATCGGACAAAAGAAGGATCCCATCTTTCAGGAGGAGAATCATGGTCTCTGGATGTTGCAGGAAACTGGGATTTTAAACGTCAATATGTCAGGTGCGTATTTGCAGAAAATGATCCCGATTATTTTCCAGCATTTTGCAATATTATCAAAGCAGACAGTAAATTACTGAATTTCAACACCGGACAACTCTCAACCAGAGGAGTGGCACGAGCGGTAACTTATTACACACAATATCCATCAGCACTTAATTATCTCATTGCAGTGAGACCAGATTCTGATATGAACAGCCCAGCAATGGGGACGATAAAAACTGACTTTGGTGGCTCAATTATGGAAGCCAGGGAACGATCCAACAATGTCTCTGCGACGAATACCTGGAAAGATTCAATATCAGTAACCGGTGGCATTGAAAGGTTCCAGAAGAAATTAACCTATGAATCTGGATTAAACATCTGATGTTGTAAGAAAACCATGTAATGTTTTTTATCACCTTCATGGAAATTTATCATAAAGGTTCATTATTTTCTTCCTGATGATAAAACAAACCGTGGAATTTTGGTGAACTTGCCCATCACAAAGAACAGAATCACACAAAATAACTTCCATAAATTTGGAGCAGAGGATACTTTCCGAGATTTAATCGGTTCTTCAATGGCTCTTTATCTAATTTAACCAGAACAAGGGGGAAACGTCACATCGAACACACAATGATGTATATTCTCCCGTATCCGGATGATCTTTCGTGAGCAGGCTCTGTAAAACCGGATACAAGCACTTAACCCCCCCATTTAAGAAGAATCGGTTTTCTGAAGGATTAACTCCTGTGTCATGGTATTTACTTCCCGGATTATCACAGACTCAACATATACCGGCACACCAAGGACATTTAATAGAACAATACGGTTATCCTGGGACTTTACAATAACAATATCTTTTGCAACCAGTTCTTTGTCTTCCGGGTTTTCACCCACACGATATACGTTAAATTCACACATTTTAATTCTCCTGATGTACTTTTGGAATCCACTATTCAACCAGGACGCTTGATAGTATTGAGTATTTCGATCAATTATATTCTGGCATGTGATTTAGATTTTCGTGGAACAAAATTTACAAAATTTTTAAGAAAATGTGTAAATTTTATGTAATTAAGTACACAAAATTTTTTGAATACTCATATTAGCCTGAACCTCATATTTTTTACATGGTTCAAACAGAAAATCGGCATTATTCAATTATATTTTCGTTATAGTACGGAATTTAAATTTCTTTTACCCTGTATTCCATCAGATCCCCTTTTCACCGGGTTTGAGGGTAAATAAGGCAATACCGAAAATGTAACTGATTTGGTGACAATATCCAAAATGAAATAAAAACTGAAAGATATGAACTCAAAACTTGTTGCAGAGGATCTCACCTGCTATTACGGAAATCTCTGTGCAGTTGATTCAATGAATATTGATGTGGGAAATGAGATCTTTGGTCTCCTTGGACCGAACGGGTCCGGAAAGACCACGACTGTTCTCATGTTTACCACGCTTCTTGAACCGACAAAAGGGACAGCATCTGTTTGTGGAATAGATGTTGTCAAATACCCAAAAAAAGTCCGGGAACAGATCAGTTATGTTCCCCAGGATATGGCACTTGATGTTCGCCTGACCGGACGTGAAAATGTCCGGTTTTTTGCTGAATTATACGGGGTCAGCCGTCCAAAGGAGATGACTGATGAGGTGATAGGAGTTTTGGATTTAGCCGAGAGAGCGGATGATTATGTCAAAACATACTCCGGAGGGATGAGGAGGCGTCTTGAACTGGCCCAGGCTCTGGTTCATGACCCGGAGGTTCTCTTTCTTGATGAACCAACCGTGGGTCTGGACGTTGCTGCCCGGAGAAAGATCTGGGACCATATCCGTTCACTCAGAAAAAAAGGAATGACCGTTTTTGTTACTACTCATTACATGGATGAGGCTGACCGGAATTGTGACCGGATCGCCTTTATTGATAAGGGAAGGGTACGGAAATGTGACACTCCTGCTTCACTTAAGACCATTATAAACGGAGACATCATCGTCGCTACCATAAATGGGAACTTTTCCTTTAGCAATATCCCGGATATCCGGTTCATCGGGCAGCAGGAAGATGAAATTACATTTCTCGCTCATGATGGTCAGATGGCATCCGAACTGATTCGCCGGGAGGTTTTATCCCAGGGGTTAACACTCCATTCTCTTTATGCAAGAAAACCAACTCTGGACGACGTATTTCTTCATCTTGTCGATGATTATGAAGATACCCGACCGATAAACATGAGCAGATTCCGGAACATGATGGGGAAGAGATGATGAATGCAATCATAATTTATTGCGTTCGTGATCTCATCCGCTGGTTCCGGGGAAAATGGGGGTTTATTTCTGCCCTGGTGGCTCCGGCAGCATGGCTTATCTTTGTCGGGCTGGCTCTCCCGGTAACGTTCACGGATAATTACCTGGCGTTTGTCACTCCTGGAATATTAGTAATGACCACATTATCGGCATCGATGCAGGGAGGAGCACTGATTATCATGGATAAAATTCTCGGATTTTACAATAAGTTTATGGCTCTCCCACCGGCACGTGAATCCATTCTCTTTGGAAAAATCCTTGTTACTACTATCCGGGGCATTATCCAGTCAACAATCATTCTCGTACTGGCCTTTTTCCTCGGTGTTCCGGTGTATTCCCCTGCACAGATTATCGGAGTATATCTTATCCTGATACTCTTTGGATGCCTGCTCTCATCAATAACCACAACACTTGCAATTTCCGTCGGTGAACATGATAATTATGCAGCAGTCACCGCAATGATTACGATGCCTCTTTTTTTCACATCAAGTGCAATGATGCCGTATTCTTCCATGCCGGAATGGTTACGGATTCCTGCTCATGTGAATCCTCTCAGTATTGCCATTGATTCAATCCGGGATGTAACCGCCGGGCTCATTCCCGGACAGAGCATCCTCATCCTCGTTATTTTGACGATAATTGTGGTGTCTATCAATGTGAAGATGTTTAGGAGAGTAAAATTATAATCAAATTTTGGTTTCGATAGGGGTTTATATGAATATTTATTCTATATTATGCTATGAGTCTTACCGATAGGGCATACATTGTCCAGCTCTCAATTATTGGTTTTCTCGCAATATTCTCTACCACAATATCAAAAAACCCTGTCCTTCCTCTGTATGCATCTTCTCTTGGGGCAAATGATGCCCTCATCGGTTTGATATCCGCAATATCGCCCCTTGCCGGAATTCTCCTCAGTTTTCCGGTCGGAGTCATATCTGATCGTCTGGGGAGGAGACGTATGCTCCTTTTCGCCGGAGGAGTCTTCCTTGTCGCTCCACTTCTCTATCTTTTCATCACAGATCCCTTTATGCTCATCCCGGTCCGGTTCTTTCATGGGATGGCAACGGCGATTCTGGGACCGGTGGTATCTGCAATCATAGCCGAACGGTTTTCCAGTACAAAAGGTGAACGAATCGGTCAGTATTCATCTGCCACACTCTATGGCCGGACCGTAGCTCCGCTCGTGGGCGGTTTGCTCATATCATTTTTTGCGATAACTCCCGGTCTTTTCCGGTACCAGAGTGTGTATCTCGCCGCTTTTATTGCAGGTCTTATTGTCTGTTTGCTCATATTCCGGATTCCCGGAGATAAGAAAGGACTTGATGTAACCCTGACCTTTGACGTGTTTGTGAAAAGTCTTCAGGTTTTTTGGGCCGACTCCCGGCTCCGGGCCACGGCTTATGTTGACATGGGGACGTATTTTATTTTCGGAGCATTTGAGACCTTTTTTCCGGTCTATTTAGTAAGTCAGGGGTTTGAGGTATATCTCATTGGTATCTTCTTTGCCGTGCAGGTTCTTTCAATTGCTCTTACAAAACCGTTTTTCGGAAAAATGGCAGACAAACAGGATCCCCGGTACCAGATTATGGCAGGTCTCATGCTTTTGGGTCTCTCGGTCTTTCTGATACCATTTTGTAGGGCGATAATTCTCCTTTTAATTCTCACCCTCACATCCGGAATCGGAATGTCACTTTCAACCGTTGCAACGACGAAATATATCGCAGATATTGCTCGTAAAGAAGAGATGGGCGCCTCTATGGGTGCATTGTCTTCAATTATGGATATCGGGCACTCATCCGGTCCGTTTGTGACCGGGGTGATAATTACTGCATCCGGGTATGGTATGGGGTTTTTGTCCGGTCTTCTCCTTGCAATCGCTATCACGGTGTACTTTATGATGATGACCATAAATCGGAAAAAAATCCAATGTAGTTTAATTTGAAAATTAAAAATTTTTGAGGGACTTCGGTGAAAAGGTCAGCCATTTGACCCTTCCTGACTAAAAATATATCTTGAAAAAATGTTTGGAGAATCTGTAATCAGAACACTATAGGCCGGATAGGCATGTTCCCTCCTCATTATTCTCACAATTTTTGAAGGTACAATGACGTAATTGACGAACTTTTTTTCCACTCACGAAACATTTAACCGATATGTCGGTCAAAATATTGTCATTATTATAGGTTACATCGGTGATAATTGTGAACACCTCAAAAATACTTGAAATACTGTCAGCCTATAATCCTTTTTGGATATCCGGGACTATTGATGCTGGCATTCCTCGTTCTCTGCTCTCGGCTTGTCTTGAACAAGTCTATTCCAAAGAGGTACTGGTTCTGAAAGGAATACGGCGATCAGGAAAATCCACACTCCTCAATCAGGTTATTCTGGAATTGCTAAAAATGGGGATTCCATCTGTTGCAATCCTGCGGATAAACATGGAAGAACCCCTGTTTGCATCAGAGTATTCTCTCTCACTTCTTGAAGATATCTATCGCACGTATCGGGAACGAGTATATCCGGAAGGAAAGTGCTGGATTTTTCTAGATGAGATTCAACAGGTGGCAGGATGGGAATCATGGGTAAGAGGTCGACAGGATACAGAGGATATCAAATTTTTTGTGACTGGTTCATCCGCATCCATACTTTCTCGTGAGATTGGAACAAAACTAACCGGTAGAAATGTTGCATTCGAGGTTTTTCCTCTCTCTTTTGTAGAATACCTTCGGTTCCACGGGATTAGTGTTGATTCTGAACTGGATTATATTAGTAAAAAAACAATAATCAGAAAATTATTCGGAGAATTTCTCATTTATGGTGGTTTTCCTGAAGTAACACTAAAAAAAACAGAAAATGAGAAGAAGATTCTTCTGAAAAGTTATTTTGATGATATACTCTATCGGGATATTGTTTCCCGGTATGAGATCAGGGATGTGGCAACTCTTCGAAATCTCGCCGTTTCTCTGCTTACACAGGTGGCAAGACCTACCAGTATATCTAAACTGAAAAAAAATTTCTCAATTTCACAGGATAAAACAGAACATTATATATCTGCAATTCTGGAATGTTACCTGCTGTTTCAGATTACAGGATTTTCGTATTCACTGAAACAGTCTATTCGCTCAGGGTTCAAACCATATGCAATTGATAACGGGCTTCGTAATCGTGTTGCATTTTCATTTTCCGAAGATTCCGGATGGCAGGTGGAAAATGTTGTTGCCTGTTTTCTGAAACAACAGTATGAAGAGGTATTTTTCTCGAAAAATGGAACCGAGATAGATTTTATTGTTAAGGAAGGGCTGAATATCAGCCATCGGATACAGGTCTGGTATGATGATATGTCGGTGCAGGATATTCCATCGCGTGAATTGACTGGTCTGAAAATACCTTTAGAGGGGCATGAAAACGCAAAATCTATTCTGCTCACAAACGATTATGAAGACGTTATTGAAAGCAATGATATTACCATATACTGCAAACCTGTCGTAAAATTTCTGTTATCTCTATGAACTCCCCGTTCGCATATATTTGACCGAAGTATCTTGAATTACTCCAAAAGCAGTAAAAAATTTCGTCCTTTCAAGTATAATTCATCATGATGGTGAAAAAATGACTGCTCTCTATCATTTCACTCATAACGGATGCGAAAACACTTCCGGATCCGGAATATCTCACAATGTCTCTGCCGGTTTTCTTCCCGGATAAAAAGGTATATCCATAGATTCTGATTCTGTTCTGTCACATGACGTGACAGGAAAAACTATGGCCGATTTTACCTCAAAATCAGTAGTAAAGAATGTAGAACGAAAACTTACCACACCGTTCGCAAGTAAGGAAGCCATGAACACCATCATCAGTGCAATCATCACTGATAACCCCTGGGGATGCACAACCTATATTTCCGGAGGATCTACTCTTCCGCCGGTATTAAAGAGCTCAGAGTATTATTCCGGAGCAATCATCTACGAGAACACGGAAGGAAAACAGGTTGGAAAAATTTCTGTCCGGGCAAAGACATCCGGAGGATTTGACACAAACATTGCAACAATCCTTGCAAATACGGCCATCGCATCAGCCATGGGAGGTAACGCTTCTCATGACAGCTCTGAAGATGCATTCAATGTAACCCTGAAATGTCATTCTTCAGAAGGAGAACTATTTAATGTGAATTTTAAACGTGATAAGGTCTCCATTAGCAGTTTTGAATCGGACAGTATCAAGAACACCATCGAGACCTGGGCAGACACAGTTCCTGAACTGGCCTGATCCCGGCCTTTTTTTGGAGAAATAATGAACCGATATGCGGTTTTATCCTTCTTTCTTCTTCTCCTTGTCTTCGGGTTTGTCTGTGCTGATTCTGTCTCTTCTTCCATTGTCTGTTCAGGTGCATCATGGGTCTCTTCTTCAGTCCTTGGTCCGGGCACAACACTTACGCAGGATCTCTTTACCACCGATCCGGCAATGATACTCCGTGAATTACTGACCGGAGAGAGAATACAGGCAAAAACCATGGCAACGTCAGAAGGCCCTATGGGAATTGATGAATACTCATCGGTCCGGATAAATGACGATGAGAATCCTCCGTTATGTATCTTTGAACCAGAAAACAATCAGACAAAAAGGCATCATGAAACCTCTGTATCAGGTCTTATGCAACATGGAGTGTATTCTTCTGCAAAACTTCCGGGACCGGAGGATATTTCACGATATCTCATACAGGCCAATGGTTCCGGGATACTCCTTACACGGGCATTTTCAGATGCCAACCAGTCACTTAACTATGCCTCTGATGTGGCCGGAATGTTGAATATTTCAGAACATATGCAATTTGGAGAAACAGATGACACTTGAATTACTTATCAGTTTCCTTTCGGTAGGGATGTCCCTTGCATCCGGTATTTCGTCCGTTATGCTCTGGATTAAGTTCCTGGAACCGGCCAAAGGGATTGTCCGGACCATCTGGAAAGATGATGACCTCAGTGATGAGGGAGATCTGTACATTATCGGAGTATCCGGACGGTTCTGAAAGATAAATTACCATATTTTTTCTGTGGTGTCCTATATCCGGTTAATATCCGAAAGATCATACACTTCATATCCGGATTTGCGGATCTCACTCTTCCCTGCTATTTTTCTTCCAACCAGGGCATAAATCGTCTTTCTTTTGTCATTCCTCCATCTGATCATCTGGCTTTTCTCCTCGAGTTTTTTGAGGATTACCCTTGCTTCATTTTGGGAAAGATCTGTCCATTTGCATTCAACACATATCATAGAATCTTCACTTTCTGAAATGCCTACCAGATCAATCTCCGTCTCATTGTGCCACCACCTTCCAAGCTGGTTTATGGGGGTATCCGGAAAGAAAATTTTTTCTCTGATGAGATGTTCTGTAAGAAGTTCAAAGAGTGTTCCTGAAAATCTGGGAAAGTTATCCTTAATTCGTTCAAGAACTTGTGATGTCTGCCTTGCTTCTATAGCGGTCATTTCCGGATAAACAAATCTGAACCAGAAAGAGAGATATGGATCTGAAATCCGGTATCTCCGTTTCCTGGACCCCGGAGTAGCGGTAACTGGTAATTCTTCACGAACAATGTGAAGTTTTATTAAAACTGAAAGGTATTTAGAGACCATACTCCGGTCAAGACCAGATTGTTGAATTATCTCGCCTAGTGAGGTATGACGCTCTGCTATTGCTTTAAGAATAGTCTGATAATTTGCAGGTTCCCTGAATTCATATTGAAGGAGTAATTCTGCCTCCATCGTGAGGTATGCACCTTTGGTAAGAAAGAGTCTTGAAACATTTGACCAGAAGTCGGTGGTTGGATCAAACAATTCAAGGTATGCAGGAATTCCTCCTGTAATAAACCATACCTGGGCAAGGAATACACCGGACCATGGAAGAAATTCCTTGAGATGCTCAAAAGACAATGGTTCAACCTGCCATTGTCCGGTTCTTCTCCCATACAGGGGGCTCTTATATCCAAGAACCTCCTGTTCCATAATACCGATGCTGGAACCGGAGAGGATAAGCATCACCGGACTATCTCGCATATGCAGATCCCAGATTCGCTGGAATTGAGATGGAATTGTTCGGTTTCTCTCGATGAGATATGGAAATTCGTCAATTATTATAGGAATTTTCCTCTGTTCCAAGGCTATTTTCTTAAACTGTTGATGTGATAGAAAACTAGTCCAGAGTGATTCAAATGATGGATACGATACGAATGCAAAATTTGGATCATCAAGGAAATCTCCAATTTCTTTAGCAAAGAGTCCGATGTTGACCTTTTCCGATTCCGTTGTTGCCAGGATGTATATTCCTTGTTTATTCTCTAAAAAGTGGATGAGAAGTTCAGTCTTTCAAAGCCCGCCTCCTTCCATAGAGTATGAGCAATTCAGAGTTTTTTGAGCGATACCTTTCTTCAAGAAATGCGAGCTCATAGATCCGATTGATAAATTTAATGTGAGACATAAGTATATTACTTATCTCTCACGATATCATGAAAGTTTGGTTTTTGTGTTAAACACGTTGGTAAAATCCATACCAGTACTAAGGCTGAAAATTTCGTTGAATTAATGCAGGGTTTAAAAAAAACAATAACACTGAGAATAAATGCAAATTGAAGGTTATATCATTATCAATAATAATCTATTAGTTACCCGGACTACTCAGGATCTCCAATGTATTAAAAATCTGGAGATAATTAATCCCTTTGTTAAGATCTGATATTTCCTGATTTTTTTTCGAAAATTTTAATCTCTACACTCATTTTTTTCGCAGGGGTATAGCCGGAACATAGGTCATCTCATTACATTTTACCCATATTGAATCAGTCCTATTCTGATACCCCTCATGTGAAATCATTATCGTATGCTGTCCAGCAGAAATTCCAATCGCTTTTAGTGGAGAAAGACCAATAAACAGATTATCAAGGTATATTGATGCATTTTGCGGAGTAGAATTCACAAAAAGCATCCCGTTCGGACCGATATACCTTCCGGCATTTACATCAATAAATCCTTGTTTTTGAGTGATTCCCTGTTTTCCGTCTCTACCGGTGACTTCCAGGATCACTGAATACCTACCTATCCCGGAATAGATGTGAATAGGGTTTTGTTCGCTTGAGAATGTGCCATCCCCGAATGTCCAGTTCCATGCTTTTGGATATCCGGTCGAATTATCAGTGAATTTCACCGAAAGAGGGGGTGTTCCGGAGATTGGACCTGCGATAAAATCAGGAATAATATCGTCTGATGGAACGGCCAGCGGAAGATAATCCATATTTTCTGTAGCAATACGGTAGGATGCATTGCATATCCCATCTCCCCGGTCAGCATGAGTCTGTGAAAATCCTGAACCATTCAGATTCGCCCAGAAATTACCACCAAGATACGGCCCGCCTGCAATATTTTCACCCTGTGTGAGAGTAGTATTCCACACAAGCGGAGTCTTTTCATAAACAAATATCACATTTTCCGAGTTATTAAAAAGATTGTCGGCTATTATCCCATCCTTTACGTCAAGAAACATTACTCCGGACTTTTTATTCCCGGTGACAAAATTCCGGTTAAGGGTAAAGTTACTGATAAAGTCCATTGAAATTCCGCAGTCTTCATTATCCAGAATGTCAGAATTATCAACTGACACAAAAGAATCCTGTATGAAGTAAACACCAGACTCCTTGTTACCCATGATTTTTGTGTTTTGAACTGACACATTCTTACAATTTGCCACAAAAACACCATAATAAGGACCATTTGAGAATTCAGAATCATTTATTACGATGCCATGACTTTCACTTATCTCAATACCAGATGCATCATCCTCGTGGGTTTCTGGATTAAAATTGCCAACAGAACTGTTGTTTATCCGGGTATCTCTGGAGACCTGTACCAAGATACCAGTGTTTGAAGATCCGGATACATCTAACCGGTTAAATGTGATGTTACTTGTCTCAAAAAGGGTAACTCCATAACCCTTGTTAGCGGATACGATGAGATCTGAAATGCTGCAGTTATTCGATCTCAATGCTACAGATCCGGTAATAGAACCTGAATCTGTTGCATGAGAAACATGTGATCCCGTTGAATTCACAAGGAATATTCCGGCCACGTTTGATCCGGTTGAAACATCCCGGACGGTGAGGTTTCGGGAGTTTACCGCAAGCACCATCGCCGGATTATCTGTCTTACCGATAAGGTCGCCTTCAGATTCCCGGATATAGATAAGAGGCCTTCCGTTGCAAAGATTTGTCCGGTCAATAGTATGGAGAAAATCTTCGGTTTCTAATCCGTCAATATAAAAATTATATGTATTATTTGTCAGGATATTCTCCCGGATAGTCAGATTTCTCCCATGTATTGAAAGACCATTTCCAGCATTATCACGGATGATATTTTGTGTGATAAATGAGTCGTCTGCAGTTACCAATATCCCATTTTTCCCGGAAAAAACCGTGTTATTCGCTACCCTAAATAATCCATTACTAATACTGAGTCCAAGAGAATCAGCTCCTGATATCCGGTTATTATAAATATTTGAATATAAACTGTCCTCTACATCAGTATTTTCAATATTAAGTCCGACTGCAAGCGGTCCTGACATGGTATTATTCCGGACAGTGGAATTATGTGCATTGGAAAACATCATTCCAATTGAATTGAGTGCGTAAACAGATGAGCCGAAATCTGAGATCTGGTTTTCTTCAATAATCAGGTCAGAGACATCAGTCCCTGCGATACCAAAGATCTCAGTGGAGGGATTTTCTGAATCATATCCGGAGATAGTATTATGAGTGATATGGATGGAACCCCCGTTTCCAACCGATATTCCCCCGGTATTCGTATAATGGGTCGTGTTTATTATTTCACCGGCTAAAACACCTAAATAAGCAACTCCGATGGTACATCTCCGGCTATTAAAATTCGTTACGGTAATGTTTGATATCTCGTAATCATTCGCTGCAACAACGCCATAGCAATAATTTTCATACGAACCGGAGAAGGTATGGCCGTTTCCATCAACATAGACATCCGAACAGTTGATCAAAAGACCGATCTGTTCACCTACACCAGTATAATCATTGACAACCCGGTATTGCCCTGGTTCAGATATGACAGCCGGCATGGTAACATCATGCCATCCGGTCCCTTCAGTCCTCACTGGTGGTCCGGTTTTACTATCTGCAGCAATGATTGCAGTTTGTAACTCTGAATTTCTATCCAGAACGGCTGAAAGCAAAATTCTGCTATCATCCGACGATAGTAGATTATCACTCATGTTCTGGAACAGAGTATTGTGTTCTATCTCCGGCGTGTCTGATCCTGCTGCTATTGTGCAGAATATGAGCATAATGAAAACTGATATCCACAGATACGAGAAAAGATTGTTCATCCCCATAAGCCCCGGCATCCCTGATAGTATCCTGGTTTTAATGAGGTATAAATTTTTATATATATTATTTATGAGATAAATTTCAGATCTCTAAAAAGTATCTCCGATTTTTCGCGCTATATATAGCCTCACAATCAGAATTATTCCTCTTAAGGTAAATTTTCATCTCATAAGCTGATTAATCGCCCGCCCAATTAGGTATCTTTTTATTTATAAATTAGTTATTTGTGTAAGACCCTTGTCAGTTAGAGGGGCATATGAGAGGTTGATAAAAAAATCCTGTATTCAGAAATAATAAAGAAACAGGATAAAAACGCAATCTCTGGTGATTTACGTGAATAATCAATGCGAAGATAAACCTGGGTACCCCCGCCAATTTTCAAAGCTTGGCCGCATAAGAAATCAAGCAGGGGTAATCGTAACATGTGTTCTCAAGAGTAAAGGACTTTATCCTCTATTCCACTCCGGAAGGAGGGGACTTCTATGAGTACTACCTGGCAATCCGGAAGAACAGCGGAGTATGCCGCAATGACTTCTCTTGAAAAGGCCGGATATAGGGCTGAGAAGATAACCGGCAGGAAACGAAGATTTGATCTTATCGGGTGGAAGGAGAACAAAGCTCTCTTCCTCGTGATCCGCTCGAATAAACGGTTGACAATCACCCATTTTCCTCATGAACTGGCCAGTCTGTCAGAACTTATCAGAACCGGTTCGGTTCCGGGTGAGATCCAGTTCTGGATTTATCGAAGACCCGGATGGATCAGGTACAGGATTCATGCCGGAGGAGCATCCGTAATTTCGTGGAGCGAAGAATGAAGACAGAATTATCAGACGAGGTGCTGTTTGCCGCCTGTTCGCTGACCATTCAGCCTCATTCAGTGATTTCTCGCCGGATGATAGAGGATGAAATCCAGAAAAGGCCCTATCTGTATCCCTATCTCTCCTCTGCAACATCGCTATCCAGGCGAAGAGTCATTGGCTCGGTAATGAATTGTCATTTTTCAGCCTGGGGCAGCAGTTTAAAAAATCCATGTCTCATCACAGCATGGACCATCCGGTTTGAGTATCCGGCTGTTTTCCGGGAGATTGAGCATGTCTCATGCTGATACAATCAGAAAGAACTGTGAAATCCTGTTTGCACCCGGACAGGTCGTTGAAGTCAGGGCATTTCGAAAGAACGCTGTTTCATCCGGATACTTTACTGATTATGCAAAACTTGCTGAAAAAGTGCAGATCCTCGATAGCGATCCTGAATACAGCGGTATTTACGTAACCCTCAACGAGATAAATCCGGACCTGCTTGCACGACGGTCAAACCGGATAGAGATGAGACTTGGGAAGTCTGATAAGACAACCTCCGATGATGATATCATTAACAGACGGTGGTTTCCTATTGACATCGATCCAAAACGGATCTCCGGGATCTCCTCAACCGACAATGAACATTCTCTGGCGGCGATAAAGGCAGAAAAGATCAGGGGATTTCTCTCTGAACTTGGCTGGCCTGAACCGGTTTTAGCCGATTCAGGAAACGGTGCCCATCTCCTGTACCGGGTCTCCCTTCCTAGCGATGCAGAAAGTCTGACCCTTGTCAAAAACTGTCTTTTGGTTCTCAAAACCTTCTTTTCCGATGATGATTCGGATATTGACACATCTGTCTCGAATGCTGCCCGGATATGGAAACTCTATGGAACGGTCTCCCGAAAAGGTGATTCAACAACGGAGCGTCCACACCGGAGATCTGAAATCATCTCGCTTCCGGATGAGGTCAGGGTAGTGTCAAAGGAGCTTCTTTTCTCTCTTTCTTCCCTTCTTTCGCCGGCATTAGGAGAGGAGAGATCATCTGATGTCCGGAAGAAAGGAACCCAGGTCAACGATCTTGGTTCATGGCTCCGGACATATGATCTCTCCTTTCGGGAAAAGGAATTTTCCGATGGAAGGCTCTTTATTCTTGATGAATGCCCGTTCTCATCCGCCCATAAGGACGGGGCATATGCCATCCAGTTTGAATCCGGGGCAATTTTTGCCGGATGTCATCATAACTCATGCGGTGGAGGAATGCAAAGGTGGCAGGAACTTCGCCAGAAGTTTGAAGGTCCATCTTCCGGAAAAAAGCGAGATCCAGAGCAACGATTAAAACAGATGGCACGGGACCGGGCACAGGCAAAGGCGGAATTTTATGGGAATATTCCAAAAGTCCCTGACCGTACTGATACTGTTACTGATACTAATACTGGTACTGATGCTGATACGGCAACTGATATTGAGACTGATGTTCCCATCAAAACAGGTGAACATGCAGAGGCTGCATCTGGTATCTTGAAATCCGGAAATCCGGTAGATTATATCCTGGATTCTTTTGCGAAAGATCATGAAGGAGACACGGTCGTTGCTCAATGCCTGATCATGTCATTTGCTTCCCGGTCGGTGGTGAATTCAAACGGTCTTCATGTTCTTGTTACCGGAGATTCCGGAAAAGGAAAGAGTCATGCATTTGACACGATGATCCGGCATATCCCTCCGGATTCTCGTCTTGATGGCCGGATGAGTGATAAGGCCCTCTTTTATGTAGAAGATCTAAAAAGTGGGACTGCAATCTGCCTTGATGATGTTTCTCTATCTGAACCTATGCAGGAGACATTGAAAGGGGTTACCACCTCATTTAAAAAGCCGTTTGTGTACCGGACGGTGAATAAGGATAGAAAAGGGCAGGTCTGTATTATTCCGCAGCGGTGTGTCTGGTGGGTTGCAAAGATGGAAGGGACTGGTGATGACCAGGTCTGGAACCGAATGCTTACCTGCTGGATTGATGACAGTCATGAACAGGATGAAAAAGTGCTTGCACGAGAACTGGCCTGTGCCGAGTGTCTTCCGGATGATGCATCCATTTCCCGGGATGAAGTCCTGATATGCCATCAGATCTGGGATCTGTTGTCACCGGTGTACGTGGTCATTCCATATGCCAGAAAAATCCGGTTTTCATCCTCAACAAACCGGAGAAATCCCGGAATGCTTCTTGACCTGATAAAGTCGATTGCATGCCTCCATCAGTTTCAGCGTGAGCGGATGGAAAGAGATGGATTTACGGTCATTTATGCAAATATGGATGATTTTGAGTATGCCTGCAGGATGTATACCGCACTCAACGGTGAATGCGGAAGTCAGATTACCAAACTGACCAGAAGTGAGTCGGCCCTTATCAAGGTTTTAAGGAGTGGCAGACAGGAATGGACCGTTGCAGAACTCTCTAAAGTCACCGGATCGGCTGAGCAGACCATCAGGAAACACATCTGCGGGTACAATAGTTATGGGAAGAGTTATTCAGGGCTGCTTGAGAAATGTCCGGCGATATCGTATCTTGATAGGACCAGTGTTGAGGATGAAGGCCGGACAAGAAGACGGTGTATGTGTTTTGTCTGGGATGATGAGGTGTACCAGAACTGGATATCCGGTAGTGGTTGCTGGCTTGATAATTCTCCGTCTGGCGGGGATCGGGGAAATTTTCCGGATGGTCATGATGGAGGAGAGGGCGGGAAGGCGGGAGAGGATCAATTAAGGGCGGGAGTTCCCGCCCTGTCGGATCTGAATGATTCGGGAATAGAATCCATAAATACTCCTTATAATAAAAATAATTTTTTTAATAATACCTTAGGGCGGGAGAATGAGAGTGTATGTTACCCTAACCTGCCGGCTAGTTCTCATACTCCTGTGGATTTTGCTCCCGCCCTCAGCACTTCAGAAGAGGGTACAACAAAAGGATCATCCGTGATTTCTGAATCGGAGAAGAAAATCGACGGGCGGGAGGTATGTACTTCTTCCCGCCTCCGGGGAGATCTCCCGCCCTCCGGTAATCCGATGCTTGCCATCTCTGCCATCGATCCGGAAGGATTCGTTAAACTCTCCGGTGTAAAGAAAGGCCCCTGTACTGTCTGTGGAGGGAAATGGGTGATGTATATCGAAAAGTCTGCCCTGATGAAAGATGAAGAGCAAAATCCCCATGTTATCTGTGAGCGGTGTTATTCAAAGGCGGTTGCACGAATCAGTCTGTCATATGTGACTATTCCCGGAACGGTCAATGTTTCAGGGATGGTCCGGGCAGATAAGGACTATGGCCGGTGCAAAGTCTGTGGTCTCGGAGGAGTGTCCTGGTATGATCCTGATACGAAAACCGGCATCTGTGATCTCTGTTATTCCCGGGAAAAGGGACGAGAGAGGGTGTAACCTGATGAAATTCGTTGTTACTGCAGAACATCCGAGACCTCCGGTCAGGTATGAAAAGGTCGGAAGACTTCGTCCGGGTGAAAATAGATCATGTGAGGTTATCCTGGATGGTCATGGAGTTATCCGGAATATTCAAGCAAGTGATCTTCTCCTGGTCCTGAATGGTCTTTTGGTTCCGGATTTGGAACTCTCGGAGTCCGGGAATCGGATTATTATCTCCGGGAGGTATGTGGTACTCGTAAAACAGGTCCGGGTGATGATACGTGACTGGCCAAAGAAGAAGGCTGCTTTGTTTATCCGGGAGGAGAGATAAATTAATCACCAATTTTTTTATGATATAGTATAAAGGGTTAAAGGGAGATGTATATTACAAATAACAGAATATGAATAAAAAATCTGGAATCCCCGTTCATCTGTGTTTACATCAAAATTTATTAAATATTAGATATAATGAAAACTAATTCAGAGGAATGGTTAAAGCAAGCAGAATATGACCTTAGTGCAGCAGAGCGGATGCTTGAAAGTAATCTCCCAGCACATGCTACATTTACTATTCATCTGGCCCTTGAAAAAATTTTGAAGGCATATTATGTTAAATTAAAAAAGAAGACCCCTCCAAAGACACATAGTCTCCTTTTTTTCGCTGGTGAGCTGTCATTAGATATATCAGAACCTGATTTCTCGTTACTCGAAGAATTAGAAGGGATGGGTGTTGAAGCGAGGTATCCACCGGACCTTGATAATACGCTGCGAGATTTACCTCCCGAGAGAGTTTATTCAACACTTCAAAGAGCAAAACTGGTGTTTACATGGATCAAGACAGAATTACTCAGATAATTCAGTTTTTTATACAGGAACTTGAAAAATCAGGCCTCCAGGTAAATCCTGTTATCTTATTTGGTTCATATTCAACCGGAACAGCAACAGATCAGAGTGATATTGATATTGCCATTGTATCTGATAAATTTCAGGGATGTGAATTCTCAAAACGCTTTCATATGCTTGGTAAACATATTGTAAAAACTGTACAGAAATATCATATTCCTTTTGATGTTATTCCTCTGACAAAGGAAGAATATAATAATGAACAGTCTATCCGGATGGAATTTATCCGGGGTGGTATTATCATGCATCCGGACACGATCTGTTTTTCACATCCAGATCCGGCTGAAGCATAATATCCATACATGTAATCCGGTCAGTTATTATTTGTGATGTTCTCCTGGTCCTGAAGGATTTATCGCTCCTGAACTTAAAACCCCCTGAGTCCGGTCAGATGATCCGGGGCTGGCCAAAGAAGAAGGCTGCGTTGTTTGTCCGGGAGGAGAGATAAAAAAATTCAGTTTTATATTCTGAAATCAGCATAATACTGAAAAATACTTATCTTTTATCATACTATAGCATGATATGATAGTGGTTCATCCACAAAATACTAAAATATTATTTTTAGTAGAAGAAGCGGAAGAAGGGGGTAATAGTACCAGATCCATTGGTCATTCATATACCCTGGTAGATTCTGTGGATGAAATCAGAGAAATGGTCAAAGATGCTGTTAATTGCCACTTTGATGATAATAATTACTCCCCGATGATTAGATACTAAAGATATGATATCAGATTTATCAATTGAAAATTTTAAGTCAATCAAGAAACTGGATCTCAAATGCAGAAAGGTAAACATCTTTCTTGGAGAACCAAATACTGGTAAATCAAATATACTGGAAGCTTTAGGGATATTGAGCTTTTGTGGTCAGAGTGACTATAAAAAAAATAAATCACACATATTAAACGATCCTTCAGGTTTTCCCTCATATCCTCCGGAAAAACAAGAAACATTTGAAGTTCATCAAATACAGGAAATATCCTCATATGTCAGGTTTGAGAAGATGCAAAATCTCTTCTTTAAATATCAGATAGATAATCCTGTTTCAATATCTCTTCGTGATTCTTCAAACTCTATTGCCCATTCCCGCATTCAGAATGTTACGATCACCATGAGTGGTGATGAATGTAAAGTTATTCATCGTCAAGGCAGTGATGAGGATGAGATTGAGAAGTCAGGTATTGGAAGAGAAGTATCAATATTTAGTTCATCCGGTAGGGTGAAAAATGAAATAAACCGTGTCCAGGAGTTAAATTCAATATTCTTTTACAAATTTGTTGATCTGTTTCAATTCCCTGATTCGTCGAATGCTCCGCTCAAGTCACCATATGGACAAAACCTCTTTTCTGTTGTCATGTACGACAAAAAATGTTTGGAAATTATGAAGGAACTCTTTTCATCCAACGAATTTAAATTCGTTCTGAAACCCGGAGAAAATAAGTTCGAATTCCAGCAGGAAGAGGACAATATTGTCTATACCTATCCGTACCGCATTTCTTCAGATACTTTGCGACATGTTGCTTTTTACACGATAGCAATAGCTTCTCAGAAAAATGCCACACTTATCTTTGAGGAGCCTGAATCTCACACATTTCCCTATTATACGAAATACCTTGCCGAGCAAATCTGGCTTGATACGAGTAACCAGTTTTTCATTGTTACTCATAACCAATATCTCCTTTCCACATTAATTGAAAAAGTCAGAAAGGAAGATATTGCAGTAAATATTGTCACCAGAAACGATGGAGAAACTCAGGTGACGCAGCTTGGTCCGGATCAGATCTCTGAAATGATTTGTACTGATCCCTTTTTTGACCTGGATTCTTTTCTGGAGAGTAATGAGTGATTGCAACGGAATGTAATCCGGATACCCATCTTGTACACAAGGTTTTTGGTGCTCGGAGAAAAAATTGTAAACATCAGGGAAATAAAGGGAAGGTCATTAATTTCGTTGTGAATAATTCCGGAACCATTGGTATGATCGATGAAGATCCCGATAGCAATCAACCAGGTATTTTATCTTCAGCAAATATTATTGAAAGATGTGGTGATTTGATTTTAATGGAGATGAAAAATGGTTCATTTATCATTCAGATATCACCAAGACTTGAAGATTGGTTTTATAAGTGGGCAAAAGCCCAAAAGATAGATCCTGGTGAATTTGGTCTTCCACGGGATCCTAATACTCTTCATTCAATCCCTCATTATGAAGATAAATCCGGGTTTCAGAAATTCATTCATTCTCTGGCACAAAAAGACAATGAATTGATGACATTGAGAAAATGGATAATCGATAATGCTTAAATCCGGTCAGATGATCCGACCATGGCCAAAGAAGCAGGCTGCTTTGTTTATGGAGACTAATATCGAATCACTTATGGAGCTTTAAGAAAAATATCACTTAAGACTATGGCAATTCCTGATTATCAGGCATTCATGCTTCCGGTCCTGTTGGCAGTAAAAGATGGTAATGAACACTCCAATCAGGATATCTATAAACTAATTGCATCTTCATTTCAGCTTTCTGAAGAAGAATTAAACCAAAAACTACCGAGTGGAGTTCAGTCAACCTTTGATAACCGTGTTGGCTGGGCTAAAACATATATAAAAAGCAGGACTGGTTACAACTCCGTCACGAGGAAAGGTGAGGATTACTGAACGGGGATTATCAGTCCTCAGTCAGAATCCCGGTCACATAGATCAACAATTTTTAAAGCAATTTCCTGAATTTCTAGAGTTTCAAGGCTTTAAATCTGATAATCAGTCATCATTCGAGGAACGCCCGGATTCTTTGGAAAATGAACTGACCCCTCAGGAAATACTCGAAAATAGTTATCAGGATTTACGAAATAAATTAGCTCATGAACTGTTATCCCAGGTATTCAGTAGTTCACCGGAATTTTTTGAGAGGTTGGTCGTTGATCTTCTGGTTGCTATGGGTTATGGGGGGTCAAGGAGTGAAGCAGGTGAAAGGGTAGGAAGATCCGGTGATGATGGAATTGATGGGATTATTAAAGAGGATAAGTTAGGACTGGATACGGTTTGTATTCAGGCCAAAAGATGGCAGAATACTGTTGGAAGACCCGAAATACAGGCATTTGTTGGTAGTCTTGCCGGTAATCGTGCACGAAAAGGGGTGTTTATCACAACCTCCCGGTTCTCAAAAGAGGCATTGGAATATGTCCAGCGGATTGAACAGAAAGTTGTGCTCATTGACGGGGAAACACTGACAGAGCTTATGATAGATCATAATGTCGGGGTGTCAGAAGAATCACGATATATTGTAAAGAAAATTGACATGGATTATTTTGAAGAGTAAATGGCAATATTGTTTCCTTTCTGATACGCAGTAATTACGTTTGTAAAATGTCTGAATATCCGGGTTGTCCACCGTCTAAACTGGGTTGCATGGATAGAATTGAGCGGTATCCGACTGAAATGACCGCGTCAAGGTTATAGTAGTCGATTTTTCGGGATACGTCTCGGTTTCCCTCCCGTTGAACTAATCGGAATTTCCGATAAGTTGTCTCCCGGTTGAGTTCTCCTCTCTCAAAGATACTATTCAGATGTTCGCTGATGGTTGGTTGGGCAACATCAAAGAGGAGGGCCATCATCTTCTGGCTCAGCCATATCGTCTCATCCTCATACCTGACTTCATTGCTCCTTTCTCCTGATTCCAGAGTGAAGATTAGAAAATCAGCAGTGCTGTTCCGGATGAGTTTTTTTCCATCGCCTTCCATTATACCTTCTATGTGTATTCCGAATAGGGGATTTCGGATAATTTTGAAATTCTCTTTATAATGCAGAATGAGACTGGTTTTTTTCCATCATTCCACTTAACCCATCTATACAATTCATTTCGCAGTATATAAGCGATTTTTTATGAGTATAATAATCCACCTTTTCACAACTTTTAGTTATTTCACCATGTATTCCTGGTTATATCCCTAAGTTTATGAATGAATAACTTACGAATGACTAATCGGCTTTTCTTCAAACGATTTTTTGAAACACAAAAACAATTGTATCATGAGCTGGGTGTTAGCCCACCGTGCTCGTTATGGATGAGCGGGCCTCCAGGGTGCAGGGGAGATATCCAAGGTTGATAAGATAAAGGATAATTATGTTCAATTGTGCAAATAATGTATTGTGAGAAATCGGATTTTTTTTGACACTCCTGAAACACCAGATTTTTCCTAAAATTTACGTATTCAACCACTGGTTCCCATACACATAATTACGAGAAATGACTAATAAGATAACTTAAAGAGATTTTGTGAGTTTTTAAACCTTACATCTCAATGAGGACACTGAAGATATGATAATTCGAGCAAAAGTCATTGGGAAGCAGATTCAGCCACTTGAACCGATACCCTTTCATGACGGTGATATAATTACAATCCGAATTGAACCTGGTTTATACAGTCTAGCCCAGGAATTAGGGGAAATCCCGGTTTCTGAAAACATTGATTCTGTTCTGGATGAAATTCGCCATAAAAAATATTATGAATAAGTGCGTTCTAGATTCTTCAGTAATAATTAAAGGTTTTTTCCCACCAAAAACTTCTCTCCCTTTAGAAATTTATAATCGTGAGATTCTTACTCACAAAAAATGCATGTACCTCTTTAAAATCATTGAAGAACGATTTATTGAAGTCATATTGCCAAAAGTGAGTATAGTTGAAGTTGCTGCAGTTTCCCGTCGGTTTACTGACAAACAAACCAGCCAGAAGATAACATCCCGCCTCTATTCAACTAGTACACTCGTCTCTGAAGAAGAAATCTTCCATGAATCGTGGAAGATTGCTGAATCTCAAAGTTGTTCAGGCTTTGACTCATATTTCATTGCACTTGCATACCGGGAGAAAATTCCACTATTTACCGATGATGAGGGTATGCATCATCATGCATTGAAGAAAGGTGTTCTCTCTATTTTGATACGTTTATCAGAAATATCAGATATTGAAAAGACATTATTTTGAAGAGTAAATGACTATTTTTTTTCTTCCTTATATGTAATAATTGCGTTTACACAATAGTAATCGGTCTGAAGAACTTCGTTTCCTCTTTACGTGACTCTTTCCGGAGACCCTGGCTATCTATGAATTTTTACTTTTATCAATCCGGTATCTTCCTTTGGGAATGAAAATCTCAAACCTGGCTCCTTCTCCCTCGATACCGGTCTCGTAAATAGATATACCGGTAATCCCCAGAACTTCACGGACAAAATAAAGACCCATTCCCTTTTTCTTTTCACTTCTCCGTGAGAAGATACTCTCTTTTATGGATTCTGGTATACCCGGACCGTCATCCTCGAAGAATAAAATGATATCGCTGTCTCTCTTCTCATAATATACCCGAAGATACGACGTCTTATCTTTACCATGCATTACGATATTTAATGCAAGGTTATAGAACACCTTCTCAAGCAGGGGATCTGCAAAGATATTGAGCCCCTCTAAATCTTCTTTTCTTTCAAGATGGGTCAGATCCAGATGGGAAATTGCAAAAAGATAAGCCTGACGAACATTCTGCCAACTGGCCGGATTAATTCCCATATCCTGGTAATCTTTTGCAAAATCCAGCGATTGTGAAATCTTTTGGATAATATGATACTCTTTTTTTGTCAAATCCCTGAATGATTCATCATCAAATAACTCATCCTGAACCTGCAGATAACCGGCAAGGGTAAAAATATTATTCCTGATATCCATGAAAGTGATGGAATTTAAGAGTGCAAGTTTTTTCCGTGCTTTTTCAAGGGCCAGTTCAGCATTCTTCCGGTTTGTAACGTCACTCAATACAGACTGGATTTCTCTTAAAGAACCATCTTCGTTGAAAAATCCGTGTATCCTCTGATGGATCCATTTCTCCTTACCTTCGGACACGGTTACCCTGTGCTCAACTGAGCATACCGGTTCTCCCTGTCTTAATGATTCCATACAACCCTTCATTCCATGCAGATAGTCATGCAGGGCCGGAATCTCAAACGATGAATGAAGAATATCTTCCCTTTTAAGATTAAAGAAATTACAAAATGCATTATTGACAAATATTATCGTATTATCAGATTTAAACCGGATGATGAGATATGTCTGGTCTTCAACAATGCTCCGGTACTTCTGCTCACTCTCGATGAGTTCCTTCTCAATATCTGCCAGTTTTTTATAATTACTCCGTAATACTTCCTCATTTTGGGCAAGTTTACTATTCGCTTCCTCCAATTCAAGATTTTTGTTTAAAATCTCTCGTTCAAACTCTTTCTTTTCAGTGTAATCAACAAATGTGGCAAACATTTGTTTTTTTCCGGGCATTAATGTGATACTGGCAATAATATCATGAATGTTTTGATTGCGGTCAAGGAATTGAAATTCATATATCCCCGGAACATCTGTATCTCCTGCAAAACGCCGGACATAATACGATGTCATGATATCTAGATCATCAGGATTGGCAACAAATTCTGTCCATTGCTTTTTTCCGATAATCTCTTCCCTTGAATACCCCCATAATGTCTCAAATTTTTTGTTTACATGAGTGATGATATTATCACTTGTTAAAATGAAGAGGGGATTTTCAGAATGTTCAAAAATAGTCCGATACTGCTCCTCGGATATCTGCAGTTCTTCTTTTATTTCTGAGAGTTCTGAAATCTTCTTCTCCAGGTTGTCATAGAGCCGGTTTAGATCATCCTGCATCTGATTCATACTCCGGGCAAGCACCCCGACCTCATCCACCCGGTCAGTTCCGACAATCGTGCTATGAAGATCCCCTTTCCCAATCTTTGTGGCATTATCTGTAAGAGATATTATCGGTGTGATAAGGTGACGGGAAAGAAGATATCCCAGGATTATTGCAGCGATTGACCCGATGAGAAGGGACAGGACGGTCAGGACCATCATCTGATGTGTCCTTAAAAAAGCCTCTCTCGTTGAAATTTCGGAAATAACTGCCCAGTCAGTCCCTTTTATGGGAGAGAATGCCCCAATGACCTCTTCGCCATGAGATCCGGTATACACTGATTCAGATAATCCATCCTCTTCTCCTGAAGCAAAAAGTAAAACCGGGGGAATGGCACCAGGATTTGTCCCGTACCGGTTTAAGACCTGTGATATCTCCTGGTCAGCAATAATCGTTCCATTCCTGTCAACAATATAGAAATATCCGGTCTCACCCATATCAATGGCATTTATCTCAAACCAGAGGTGAATGATACTGGCTGTTCCAATGAGAATCTGGGAGACATTTCCTTTCGTATCTTTGATTGGAATGACGAGGTCGATCGATAATAATCCGGTATTTTGAGATAGGTATATCGGACTTGTACTGGTCTCTCCCTGTAACGCCCGGGTAAACAAATTGTCCTGGGATCTGTTCTGCAATTCATCCGGAAGATAGGTATAATATCTGGAAACTTTGAGCAGTTCTTCTCCATCAGGGGCTAGTATGGTGCATTCGCTGAAAATTCCTTTTCTGATGTTTAAAAAATCAATTATTGCGTCTTTTTGCTCCCGGACAGACATCTGTGATAATCTGGAACTGGTGACAAAAACGGTAAGTTGATCAGATGTATCAGAAATATATTGGGATATTATAAATCCAATCTCTTCTGATACCTTGTCCTGGTATTTATAAACATTTTGATATTGTTGTTCATGAGCAATCCAGATAAGGCTGATGCCAACCACCAATATGAAAATAAGGACAAGAAATGTAACTGCAAATATCAATCTTGTTGCAATACTTTTCTTTACAGGAACCGGACTATCAGGTTTTCTTATCATACTAGTTCTGGATGAGCTTGGGGAGAATTACTTCCCCTCCGGCATACCGGGCAGGCCAGACGGTAATCCATGTGCCATTTTGTATCTGCATCATGCTGAGTTTTTCGTAACTGTTCTGCCCATCTGAATCAAAGGCAATAACATCATCAGGAAGAAAAATCATCTCCCTGCTAATGATATTTGTCTGGTTGATTGCTTTTTTAATACTCTCAGTATCCAATGATTCTGCCCGTTCAAGAGCGTCTTTTAGAACAATAACTGCCTGATAGGTATATGCTCCATCTCCTGTTATATCGGTTCCGAATTGTGTGCGGTACCGTTCATTTAATACAACGCCATAGGATGTATGTTTTGAAAATTCTGATACTGAAAAAACCCCGTTGGCTGCTCCTCCAAGTTCATGGATAAAGCCCTCCGAGATTGTTCCCCCGGCTGTATCAATGACTGGGCCGGAAAATCCGGCATTACTGAGTTCTCTCTGAATAAGAACAGCATCTTTTAAATATGTGGTAATAAAAATTGCATCAGGTTCTGCCTGAAGCGTACCATTCACTTCATCATGAAGTGATGTCACTTTGTCTGCTGCATAACTGACATCACTCACTACCTCATATCCGGCCTTTTTTAATAAATCCCGTTCAGAAAAGGCAGATGCTGTTCCATATGCCGTATTTTCATATAACAGGGCCACCCGGTTTATTGGTTTTATTGATAATTGTCTGAGATAATCAAGGAATTGAACTTTTGAGGATGAGTATATCTCAATCTCCGGACAAATGCGAAATGTGGACTGAAATCCCCTGTCAATAATTACATCAGATAATCCGACGTTGACAATGAACGGTACATTATATGTCTCGGCCACCTGTGTTGCTGCGATTGTAACACTACTCTGATATGCACCGATTAATGCCAGAGCCTTCTCCTCGGTTATTAATCGTTTTGTTTCATTGGCTCCGATATCCGGGACTCCTTTTGAATCAGCTATTATGATCTCTAATTTTTTCCCCCCTTTAGATGCAATTCCTCCTTTTTGATTTATTTCTTCAACTGCAAGGAGTGTTGCATTTAAACAGTTCTGTCCGAAGTCTGAGAGATCTCCGCTCAGGGGCAGGATAATTCCGATGGTAATATTCTGTTCATCTGAATTATCAGTCCGGTCCACACATCCGGAAAAAAAGGTAATGCAGGTGATAATTACGAGAGAAATACAGAGTTCTACAATTACCTTTTGATACCCCTGCACTGAATCAATCATCTATTATTGTGATTATGCGGGTCTTTACTATAAGAAATTTCGTCAGTGATAACACCATGCTGGTGTAAGAATGTCTCTAAAAATTTTTCGTGATTTAGAACAATAACCGTCAAATTCTCAATTATTTTTTTCGGACAATGGGCAGATAATAAAGATATATTTAAAGGTTACTTATGCACTGCATAAGGTCCGAATTCTCTGATCCCTTTATAAGTAAAAATTTTTAACCGGACTATTTGCACCGCGTTGGTTCACTATATATCCGTATTTTGGCAATTGGGAAGTAGAGAGCATGAGTCTAATACTCATGTCCCTCCGAAACCCCAGGAGGATAATCATGACCAAAATCATCAACATCGGTGCTTTCCTGTTTGGATTGTTGCTGCTGACACTGGCTATATTGCCTGTATCAGCCGGAACTCCATTCGGCACCCCTGTAGGAAATGCAAACACCGGACTTCCAACCACACTCCCGATTGAAATTCCACAAGGTATCGGCACCGTTGGTTCGGATGGGAATCTCCATGTAAACCTCGTCAGTGAACATGAGACTTCCGCGTTGACCGGGGGACAGTCATTCTCTCCGGTCCAGATTGCAGGAGCCTATCAGGACAAGACCATGAAAAAGACTACCGGTGTTGATGGGTCTCTCTTTGAAGGAGGTGCAGATATCGATTATACTGTAGCACCAGATAATTCAGTATCCGGAAAAGTAGCCTACAAATTCATAGAGCAGGGTTGGACAATAAAAGTAAAAGGCACCGTCTCCGGTCAGGTCAATGATAACGGGGGCCTAACCCTGTCCTCAAACGATGCATCGGTAAAATATGCCGGACAAACGTATCCAATTTCCATGACCGTAAACGCTCAATATAATGGAAACGAATTCGAAGGAACAAAAGTAATCTCGGCAGCAGGCGTTACCGGAACTCTTGATTTCACCGGTGAGAGAGTCCAGTAAACCCTCGTATAGTCCGTAGAATAACATAATTATCCTCCTCTTTTTCCGGGGAAAATCCCGGTTTTTTCCAGATTGTAATATAGTGGTTTAAGAAAATTTTACATATTAATAATTAAAAACATAAAAATGTCTTTTAATATCTCCCAATTTTTAAATAAAGAGCATATTGTCTGTTTTCTAATTCTTCTGTAAAAATGATCACAACCTTATTGAAGCCGAAGGATAAAGGGAAAGTTTATGCTCAAAATTGTTTTGATTATCGTTCTGATATTTTGCATGCTGGTTGCACCTGTACTGGCAGTATCGAATGTGATATCCCAGGGAGCTGAAGTGTTTCTTGGTGAGGAGGGTCTTGATGTAAGGGCTGCACTTCCATCACCATATTTTCACATCGCTTATTATCCGCCGGGAGCAACACCCGGAAGGGATCAGCCACTGGATATCAGATCGGTTAATGCATTACAGTTCAGTGTTATTCCATCATTATATATTGACCGGACCGGTGCCTGGTACCAATGGGATCAGGCACAGGGAACTCCGGGAAATGTTGCCTTTATCGTCAGGGAACCCAGGATATCATTAAAAGTATTAGATCAGGAAACTCTTGCAGACAGATCCTTTGGAACGGTTCCACGGGGAACGCAGATTGTTATTGAGGTCGAGAGCAACCTGGCAGGAGTAACTCACAGACCTGGTTTCACTGGAAAAGATGGCCCAATTGATCTTCGAGTTATCACTCCCGGTGGGGGTACTCTTTCTGCAGTTGCACTGCCTTCCGGAGATGAGTACCCGTTAAGTGCCTTTATTCCATCCAGTGACCTGTGTTATGCACCACCTGTGGATATCGGAGGCTGGGACACAGGAGGTAAAGGGTACCAGGCAGGTCTATACCGCATAGAACCTTACTTCTCGTTTAACCGTGTCCGGGAAAACCTCAGGTCTATGAACAAAGGGTACCAACTCAAAGGAACAGAGATAACACTTGGAGCAGACAGAATAGGACTTTCTTTATCCACAGACCAGGTAATCAGGAGTGATCCTTTCTCAGTTACTATCACCGGTACACCTGGTTCTCCCTATCTGGTCTGGGTGGATGCAGGAGGAAGGACTGGTAATTCTGGTGACCAGCCACCTATGATAGTATTAGCTCAGGAAGGAGTAAAACAGGACCAGCCATTTGGCCCATACAATATCGGGTCGTATAAACCGGCAGGAAGCACATACAGCATCAAAGATCTGGTTGCTTCTGAACCGTATGGAGGAGTCAGATATTATGCAGAACTGACCCCTGACCGGAATGGAAAACGCACGGTTCAATTCTTCACATCATCTGAAACCGATGACGGAATATATACAATACGGATTGAAGGTCCCAAAGGAGTATCTTCACCAAAGACTGAGCGAAAGCAGGTTGAGATAGTCATGGGAACCGTTACGGTAATCACTGACCGGAGCACCTTTGCACTTGGTGAAGATATATTCCTATCCGGAAAAAACACCGCTTCATGTGACACATATCTCTTCATGACAGGTCCAAACCTCCCGTCTGTAGGTGGAAGACTTGATAATCCCGGACAGGCGGTGGAAAATGGGAATCCTTCCAGTTTCATGGTAACTACGGGAGATTGTGAGACTTGGGAGCTCCGGTTTAATACCGGAAATCTGGGGATTGACTTTGGAACCTATACTATCTATGCCGTATCTTCACCATCCGACAGGTATCACCTTGATGGAACATCCTATGATACTATTCCGGTATCATTCAGACGATCTTCTATATCTTTGACCAAACCTGCACAAACTGTTGCAAAAGGAGATGATCTGTTTATTTCCGGAACACTTGGAGGAGACATAGATACCGGAGTTGCTGTCTGGATATTTGGCAGAAATTTTTTCAGATACGATACTGCAAGAGCCGAAAACAGTGGTGACTTTATACACGAGTTGTCAGGTCCGGTTACTGCATCTATGGATCCGGGAGAATACACAGTGATTGTCCAGCACCCGATGGGAGATGGAGAATTTAGTGTGAGACCTGATAATGACCGGCAATTAGTGCTTGGATCACAACCATATACGGGAGCTCCACAGTTCAGGATTGGTGGACCGGGAGCATTGCAGGGTCCGGCAGCAGCAACCGCACTTATCGAGGCCCTGAACAGTCCATTTATCGATGACGTATATGCTGAATATTCAATCAACATAGTAAACCCGGTAATAACCTTTGATCCGGCATCACTCGATGGTACGGTTAATAAACCGATTATTGTCTCTGGGACCACAAATATTGAAGAGGGATCCAGGATTCTGGTTGAAGTTACTGATGACTGGTTTGGACCGACTTTAAAAACTGAACGCTCGACAACAGCAGGTTTCTCAGGAGTTGTGAAAGTGCAGACTGACACAGATGGAATGAATTTCTTTTCACTTGAAATTCCTGCAGGACGAATATCTGTTGGTTCATACCGGGTCATTGCACATTCCATTTCCTCACAGGCTTCTTCTACCGGAACACTAAATGTCAGTCTGAAAGAGACAAAACTAACACCAACTGTCAGTCCTGCTCAAAAAGGAACAACTGAACCGGAACCTGAGAAATCTGCTGCCCCTGTAACGCCAAAATTAACATCAGATATTGTAACCGTCGTAACCGAGGCGGCTGTGACAGAAGAAATACCAGTATCTTCAGTTCCATCAGAAATGGCTCCAGGAATGGGAATTCCTGTCCTTATCCTGGTCATTGCTCTTATCTTCGGAATTACCATCTATGGAAAGATTGGTGTTTCATCAGACGGCCAGGAAAAGATGAAAACTGAGGACGGAGACAAAACCTGTCAAGAACCAGAAACCAGGCTAAAAAGATAATTGTTGTTGTATTGCATAAAGTCAGGTTTTTCCGGGACAAAAACCTGATTTTAATCTATCATTTAAGGAATTACTATTTAAATAATCCGGATTACAATTGGATTCATCTATTCTCCAGACCTTGTTTCCGGATGATATCCACGACTTTTTCTACCACATGCTCAAACATCTCATCTGAACAGTCAATCCGGATATCAGCATACTTTTCATACAGGGGAATTCTCTGGTCAAATAGATCATGAAGAGTCTGACCCGGAATCCTGACAATACCCCTGGTTTTGATGTTGCTCAGTCTTTTGACCATCTCATCATAGGAGATGTTTAAAAATACGACAATACCCTGGGACTTCAGGTGTTCCATTGCCTCTCTCCCATACACTGCACTCCCTCCGGTCGCAATGACGCTATTGAATGGATGAAGAGAAAGGATTGATTCTTCCTCTTTTTTCAGGAAAAACTCCGGTCCATCTGTATCGATGATTTCCTGCAGAAGTCTTCCGGTATGTTCCTGTATGACGATATCAGTATCAATAAATTTCATTCCCAGGGTTTTGGCAAGAATTACTCCTACGGTACTCTTGCCTGCACCGGGAAGACCAATAAGGACAATATTCTTCATGGGACTCTTAGTTCTTAGTACCATTAATCTGAACGGTAAAGGATTATTCCCTGTTTCAGTATTGGTGGATAAACCATAAAGTCCGGAAAAAGGTATTGGGGGAAGACTAGAGATAGATAAAAGCGGTCAGCATGAGTCCGGTGATTATGGTCAGAATGACAGCGACCGGGGCACATTTTTTAATAACCTCTCCTTCAATCCCAAGGCTGTCAATTACTGCCGCAGCATTGATAATTTTCGCCGGTGCAATCGCTGAAGCTATTCCTCCTGCAACAGCATGAGCTGCATATACCTGCATGAAATCCAGGTTCAAAACGTCGGTTGATTTTTTCACAATACCATAAAACATAACATTCGATGAAGTTTCACTTCCGGACACAAACGATCCGAAAAGACCCATAATCGGACTTACGAGAGGGAACGAAGCACCAAATACCAGGGCCAGGGTAAGCCCAATCACTGCATTCATGTTCAGGTCTGACATGCCTGGAACAAAGCTGAGACTATTATTGATGACACTCTGTCCGGACCAGTCCATGATATATGCAACAGCAAAAAGAGCAGCTGCAGCAACGGTAGGGGCCCAGGCACGTCTCATCCAGAGTTTTACGATCTTATCTGCCTCTTCTTTCGTCCGAATCAGGACCGGAGCAGCAAGCAGGGTACTGATAAACACCCAGAAGTATGCCTGGTTTAAGATCTTCAGATCCACTGATTTATCTGCTACTATCGTAATTTTCTGGAGGGGACCGATGAATTCATAGAGGCCTGACTGGATAGCCGGGATGCTGATGATAATACAGAAGGTAACAAGAAGTAACCACGGAAAGACTGCCTTCCAGAGTGGCATTCCCGCATTTTTTATCTCATTCTCATCCAGTTTAGCAAGAATTTGTTTTCCTTTGATGAATCTTAGCAGGAAGAGCACAAGGATGGTAACAAGTCCTGAAAAGACTCCTACCAGTCCGATTGCAGATGAGGGGAGGATATGAACAAAAATGATACAGGATATCCCAAGAGTCAGTCCTGCCACAACAGCCTGGAAAAGGCCTTTTCTGACACCTTCTATTCCGTCGGCAATCCAGAGCATACTGAGAGCGAAGGTGGTAGAAATGACCGGGAGAAAAATGGCGATGTTGCTTCCAAGATGGCCTGCATCAAGGTTGAATACAGTTGCCGGCAGCGTAATCGGGACTGCAAGCAGGGAAAAAGAGGTGAGCGGATCGTACCCAAGGCAGGGAAGAGCAACTGCTGCAAGGGGTGAAAATCCTAAGGCCAGCATGATTGGAGGGAGCATCGTCACCGGTGTTGCCCCGATTGAGACAAGAAATGATCCAAATCCCACATTAAGGATCATAATCTGTTCATATCGCTCTGCAGCAATAGCTTTGATATAGATGGAAATTGCACGAATTGCTCCGGTCAGGTCCATCATGGTCACCTGGAGGATGGTGAAGAGTACCATCAGGGATATCCCGAAAGAGGCAAGTATGCCATTTAATGATGCATAGGCTACGATTTCAGGTGTGGTATTGAAGAAGAGTATTGCGATGATTCCGGTCACAATCCAGCCGATGATGCTCATGAGTGTTCCTGACAGCCGCAGAAAAACAAGGCCTACAAAGATTACCAATATGGGGATAATTGCGAGAATAAAAAGTACATTCGTGTCCAATCCAATCTACCGTCCGCTTCAGGAATAGAGGAAATTGCAATCTGTTGATCCGGTTATTCGATATAGTGACCAGTACCGGATGTCTGCAATTTCTCAATGTCTTTAGACGTTTTTTTCGAGCTCATATAAACCTTGATATGTGGTAGCATGTCACTCCAATTTCTCTGTTTTTTAGTGATATTCAAAAAATAAGAGATATTCTTGGTTCAAATTTCTTAAGATATAAAAAACCATCGGTTGCATTGCACCATCTGCTATCTTTCCCGTTTATTTATAAACAAATTTTTGAAAATTTTCAACGTGCACCACATTGGTTTGATATATATTCGTATTTTTGCAATTGGAGGGTAGAGAGCATGAGTCTGGAACTCATGCCCTCCAACCTTTAAGGAGGATAATCATGACCACAACATTCAACATCGGTGCTTTCCTGTTTGGAATGTTTCTGCTGACATATGTTCTGTTACCTGTATCAGCCGAAACACCCTTTAACACTCCTGCAGGAACTGCAAACACCGGACTTCCGACCTCACTTCCGATTGAAATTCCACAAGGTGTCGGTACGTTAGGTTCAGATGGAAATCTTCATGTAAACCTTGTCAGTGAACATGAGACTTCTCCGGTGACCGAATTTGGGCAGTCCTTCTCCCCGGTAGAAATTGCAGGGACTTTTCAGGATAAGACCATGAAGAAGACCACCGGTGTTGATGGGTCATTATTTGAAGGAGGTGCAGATATCGATTATACCGTATCACCAGATAACTCCGTATCAGGAACCGTAGCCTATAAATTCATCGAGCAGGGATGGACAATAAAAGTAAAAGGCACCGTCTCCGGTCAGGTCACACCGAATGGAGATCTTACCCTGAGATCAAACGATGCCTCAGTTAAATATGCCGGCCAGACCTATCCAATCTCCATGACTGTTAACGCTCAATATAACGGCGATCAATTCGAAGGCACAAAAATAATCTCCGCAGCAGGTGTTACCGGAACTCTTGACTTTACCGGTGAGAGAGTCCAGTAACCCGGAATAGCCTTACGAACAACTAGTTATCCTCCTTTTTTATTTTTTTGTGTTTTTCTGTAATAATCCAGAAAGACAGGCTTATATCCTGAAGTGCATGGAGTTTCCAGGAATAATCTTGGTTTATTTCGATTATTCTAAAATCGTTTGCAGGGCTGTCCAGATTTTTTTGTCAGTCGGTTTCCCCGTTGTTTATTATCTGTGCATGTTTCTCTTTAAATGAGGAGAGAATGACAATTTTTGTCTCACATAACTTCATGGATAAAGTCACATTGTAGCAACCGGGGTTTTGTACATCCAATAAGTAAATATGAATATCAGAATGAGTAACGGTTTCATTATGTGGGAGATCATTTCATGGAAAGTACTGTCCTTGATCTTATAAATATCATAGAAAAAGAGACCGGACCCCTGTCAAATATCGAGCGGGCCCTCCTGATTACCGATGGTTCTGTGACCAGGCTTTTGGAGGTGTTCTCAAATGCTCCGGTCGGGGTGAGGACAATCTGCCAGAAAATTATCCCGGCTTCTCCGGATATTGCTGCAAGGTTGGATATTTCTCCGGATGAACCGGTAAATTATCGTGAAGTGGATCTCTATAATAAAAATAACCTGAATACCCTGATTCATGCAATTTCTTACGCACCAATCTCACATCTTCCGGAAAATGCACTGGTCCGTCTGATGAACGAAGATGAACCGATTGGGTATATTATGCGGGATGAAATGATGGAATCCAGAAGGGAGATTATATCTCTGGAGCGACTCCCATCGCAGCAGCCGGGTGCGGGAAAACCCGGGATTTCCCGTGTTTCTTCTTCAATAAGCAAGTCATACCGGATTATTCATAACAACCGGCCGATATTTCTGATTAACGAGATAATTCCGGAAAACCTGTTTTCAGAACGAAAAACCATCCGGATTCAGACACCATCCCGGATTCATATCGGGCTTTTGGATATGAATGGTGAGTCCGGACGAGTTGACGGTGGGGCCGGGATTACGCTAGACAACCCAGGATTTGAGATACGTATTTCTGAAGCAGATGCATTCTCTGTTACTTCATCAGATGCAAAAGTAAGTCAGAATGCTGAGTCGGTCATAGAACGGTTAAGAGCCAACGGGCTTGATATTCCACCTCTTCACATCCACATTGATCAGGCAATTCCATTCCATTGCGGGCTTGGTAGTGGAACCCAGCTTGCACTGGGTTTAGCTGCAGGTATCTCCGGATTTCAGGGTGAATCTTATTCTGATAGTTACCTCATTGGTTTAACTGGCAGGGGAGGGACTTCCGGAATCGGAACGAAGGCTTTTTTCCAGGGGGGACTTATTGTTGATGCCGGACACCGGTTTGGTCCGGGGAAATCCAAGAGTTCGTTTGCTCCTTCTTCTGTATCTGGTGGTGCAGGTTTTGCACCGCTGATAAGCAGGTATGATATCCCAAAAGAATGGAATTTTGTTCTTGCCGTTCCTGATGGACTCCATGAAATTCACGGGACTGATGAAGTAAACATTTTCCAGAAGTGTTGTCCGGTTCCGGTTCATGATGTGCAGGTATTGTCTCATATTCTTCTCATGAAACTCATTCCCGGAATAATCGAGCATGATTTGGATCAGTTCGGAACTGCTATAAATGAATTCCAGGAATATGGGTTTAAAAAGTGCGAACTTGATATCCAGCCTCCGGTTATCAGAACTCTGATGGAAAGCATGAGAGATGCCGGTGCATCTGGTGTAGGGATGAGTTCTTTTGGTCCGGTGGTATACGGGGTCTGTGATACCGGGTCATCATCTGTGATTTCTGCGGCAGAAGAGGTCATGAATGATTATTCCGGCGGGAAAACTATCCTTACCAAGGGAAGAAACCAGGGAGCGAAGATAGTATCATAAATAGGAAAAACCCCGGGTTCTCTCTTTTTTCGCTTGAGATGATAGTCTCTCTATGGGATTTTTTTCCTATTCCGGATACCGGAGCAGTGTAATAAAGGTATTGGTTGCACTACCAAAAATATGATTTGTCAATTATTTTCTAAAAAATTATACCGTTTTTTTCTTTTTGCACTTCATCGTCAGAGTTTATACGCTGTTTTGGTAATTGGATAGTAGTGAATATGGGTATGTTCGGTTACCATGTTCATCCGGAGAATAATAATGACACTAAACCTGAATGCAAGGGCTGCACTTAAGTATGGACTTATCTGGGAGTTTTTTGCAGTTCCGGATTCAGTAGGTACACGTCCCTTTATTATTCCCCCCCCTTTAAAAACCGAATTCTCTTCCACACCTATCACACAGTCGCCTGAAAGGAAAGGTACAGTTGATGAAGATGTTTTTTTGGATTTGTACTCAGAAAAAACATGTCCTCCTCTGAATGCAAAGAGTTTCCTTGATCTAACGAGTACCGTAATGGTTCAATATGATACGATTGAAAAGAAGGATGATCGGTTCATTACTCCCTGGGGAAGGAGAGGAATCGATTATCCTGCTTTAATTATGCCGCATCCGGGGGAAAATTCGAACATTCTTCTATTTCGCGTAAATTCCTATTTTAATTTTTTATTCTCGTGATCATCCGGTGTAATCCGGGTTTCAGGTTTCTTCATAGTATACCTGCCTGCTAAGTATACCTAAAAGAAGAATGAATAAATAGAATTTGATATTATAAAATAATAACAAATTCATAATTCATATTAATCGCTAGTATTTTGATTAATTTTTGACATTATTCTCATGAGTGATCTAAACATGACTACTACTTATCACAACAACTCCGGATTATGGGCAGATTTCTGGCAGGAAGCAATCCAGGAAGGAGTACGAAGAGGACCGATGAATCCTGGTTTCTGGAATCATATGGCCGGAAAATACGAACGGAATAAAGACCTTAAGAGAGAATCAGAGCGGCTCGAAACAATTTTTAATCTTCTGAAAAGTACCGGAATCATACTGGACGGTGCCCGGGTACTGGATATTGGTGGCGGGACCGGAGCACTAGCGATACCTCTTGCTAAAAGCGGTGCACGGGTTACGGTTGTTGATTTTTCCGAAGGTATGCTGCAGAAACTTAAAGAACGGGCACAAAAAGAACAAGTCCCTATAGAACGGACCATTCTTTCATCCTGGGATGCCATTGATCTTGAAAAAGAGGGTTTTAAAAAACAATTTGATATTGTCCTTGCATCGATGACTCCTGCTGTCCGGACTCCGGATGATTTCAGACTCATGCTCGAAGCTTCAAAAGGAGTCTGTTACTATAGTGGATGGGTGAAGAGAAAATGGTCTCCGGAATATTACGAACTCTATCGTGATCTCTTTCATGAAGAGCATCGTGAGGGAACCCATGGAATTTACCTGCCGTTCATGTACCTGTACATGCTTGGATACCAGCCGGATATTGTCCTCAAACAGGATGAATGGCAGAGTGAAGAGACGCTGGATGAGATTGTTGAGACCGTTTCCGGGTTTTTCGGAGTTACAAAGCATATTGATGAAGATAAAAAAATTAAAATCCGGGAATACTTTGCTAGGAAAACAGATAATGGAGTGTATCATTCAAAAACGATGGTTACAACCGGAATGATGGTCTGGGATATGAGAAAAAACTGTAATAGAGACCAAACTCCTGTACTTTTATGATGGTGAACAAGTATGGATTTGAAACCGTTCAAACGGGAATCAGTCATGCCACTTCCGGTGACGTTTATTTCTACCATCAGCAATGCAGGTGTCAGGAATATTGCTCCCTATTCATGTGTCATGCCAGTTCTCCGGCCTCTTGACCTGGTCTGTATTGCAACCGCGAAAAGGCGTGATACCCTGGATAATATCCGGGAAAACGGAGAATTTGTTATAAACATGGCCGGAACTGCTCTTTCCGATAAGGTAATCCCGACCGCCCGGATGTCTCCACCAGAGGAAGACGAGTTCATTACTGCCGAACTCGATGAAAAACCCTCAGTGGTGGTCAAACCTCCGGGAATTAAAGGGTGTTATGCATGGATGGAGTGTAAACTCGATAAATTGTTTGAAGAGCCGTCATACATCCTCATTATGGGTAAGGTTGTACATCTTGAGATAGATGATGAATACTTCCGGGAAGATGGTTCATGGGATGTTTCAAAGGCAGAGCCTCTTATGATGACCGGATCAGATACACACATGCATTATGGGACTGTTACACCAACCGGACGTTCTGATCCTTTTAGTGCGATGTTTCCTGGCCGGGGAGATCCTCTGGCTGAAAAATACCGGGAAAAATCTTCCAAATAATTTTTTCCAACCGATATTCACTGATGTTGTATTTCTGACACTGATTGATTCGATAAATTGTTCATGTGCTTCCTTAATTGGGGTAATTAAACATCCATCATCAAGTATGATAATACCCAATTGAAAGGAATGACTTCATTCTTGATAAAAACCATATATATTATAAGAAATCCCCCATCCGGAATTTTTCATTATTCACTACTGGATATAAACACAAAAACGATAGGGTTTGAGAATATATACATAAATGAGGGATAATGCAATTTAATATCATAATTGAGAAGGATGAAGATGGTTGGTTTGTAGCGACTGTCCCATCTCTTCCCGGGTGTCATTCTCAGGCTCAAAGTCTTGATGACCTCCTTGAAAGAATACGTGAAGCGATAACCCTCTATCTTGAGGTAAAAGGCAAACCTCCTGTTGAGGAATTGCGTTCATTTGTCGGGGTTCAGATCGTAGATGCTCTAGCCTGTTAATCCCAAAAAAGTTATTAAAGTTCATTCTTCCCTTGGATTTGTCACTATAAGGCAAAGGGGAATCTGATAATGCAACATCCCGATGTACGAACCACGATAATTCCCATACATAATGGAGAAGATATTCATAAAGGGCTTCTTCGAACAATTATTCATGAAGTAGGGATAGATAAGGAGTTGTTTATCTCAATGCTGGATGATGCATAAAAATTAGCGGACTTTTTTTATTCAATCCGGCTGAATGCCATTGTTCCGATAACAAACATGAGAATATCAAACCCGATTAGCACTGCTAAATCCAATTCCATCGGGAATAACTGAACCCAGCTCTCTCCCATCATTACCGTCCGGAGTGCATCCACTCCATAGGTGAGGGGATTTGCATAGCTGACCACCTGGAGCCAATCTGGCACCTGGGAAAGAGGAAACAATGCTCCGGACAGGAAAAACATGGGCAGGTTTATGAATGTCTGAATAAGGCCGAAACCCTCAAAACTTTTCATTAGGCTTGCAAATATTAGTCCGATACAGACAAGGCCAAATGTTACGAGAAGCATAATCGGAAGAGCTTTTATAACCATGAAAAAGTTCAGCGGGATTCCAATGAGCAGAGCAAACGGGAAGATGATAATCCCCTGTATCATGACATCAGTGCTCACTCCAATCATTTTTCCAAGAAATATTGACGGTCTTGATATGGGCGAAACAAGGATCTCTTTCATGAACCCGAACTCCCGGTCCCAGATGACTGAAATGCCCATGAACATGGCAGTAAAGAGCATAGCCTGGGTTATGAGTCCGGGAAAGATAAACTCCTGGTAATTTATTCCGGGAATTCCTGCAGAAAACCTCATGCCTGTTCCGAAAATAAACAGCCAGATGAGCGGCTGACAGAATGCATTGATGAGCCGGGGTTTTTCCCGGAGGAATTTTTTTACTTCCCTGAGCCAGAGTGTGTAAATTCCCCTGATTTCACTCATCTGGCCCGCCTCCGTTTCATCATCGCAACCCGTCCGGTTCGTTCCCGGGTTTCATCATCAGAGAGGTTTTTTCCGGTATAATGAATGAACACATCATTCATGTCAGGATTACTTATGGTGACTGATTCAATCCGGATTCCTGCCTTAATAGCGGATTCCATGATTTTCGGGAGCAGGAGATTGGCATGACTCACTCCTACCTTCAACTCCCTGCCTGATATCCTGATATCTTCGGATATGTTCTCTCCGGTAAGTACTGTTTGGAGTTTGTCCGGTTCATCGGTGATTAATATGACCGTATCTTTTCCGATACCTCCTTTCAGGACATCCGGCTTGTCGAGGATTATTATCTTCCCCCGATCAATGATGGCAATCCGGTCACAGAGTCGGTCTGCCTCCTCCATGTAATGGGTCGTGAGGATAACGGTCATGTCTTCCCGTTTCCGGAGCATTCTGATATAATCCCAGATATGTTCCCTGCTCCGGGGATCAAGACCGATGGTTGGTTCATCAAGAAAAAGAACCCTTGGATAATGGAGCAGACCACGAGCAATCTCAAGTCTTCGTCTCATGCCTCCGGAATACGTATTTAAAAAATCTTCAGCCTTATCAGAGAGACCTACCAGGTTGAGAACGTCTTTTATCCGTTCTTTTTGTTCTGACACCGGAACGCCATAGAGGTCGGCATGCATCTGCAGGTTTTCCCTGGCGGTCATGTCAGTGTCCACGCTCGGGTCCTGGAAGACGATGCCGATTGATTTTCGCACCATGGAATTATCTCTGATAATATCATATCCGTTTATCCGGGCAGTTCCGGAGGTGGGTTTCAGGATAGTGCAGAGCATTGAAAGGAGAGTGGTTTTTCCGGCCCCGTTCGGTCCGAGAAGGCCGAAGACCTCGCCGCGTTTAATGGACAGAGAAATATTGTCTACCGCAATGTTTGAACCGAATTTTTTTATCAGGTTGTCTGTTTCGATGATTATTTGATTCATGAATTGTCCGGTTGTTGTAATCAGTATTCATGAGTTTGAAATTGGTATAAAGAGATCTTTCGAAACATAAATTTTTTTTTCATCCCGGAGAGAATGCTTAGTATTATCAATGATCTCATCTCATCTGTATAGAACAGTCTTATTTTATGCAAGTATCCCTTTACATTCTAATCCTTCTCATTACCATATGCATCTCTCTATCCCTGGCGATATATGGATTCAGGCGATACTCTGAACCTGAAATGGCAGCATTCGGCTACCTGATGACCTTTATTGCCGTATGGGCGATAGGCACTGCCGGAGAGTTTTTTTTTTCAGGTATTGGGATGAAGTTGTTCTGGACAATCATCATCTATACCGGTAACCAGACTTCTCCTGTCCTTTTCCTGATATTCATCTTACTTCTGACCAGAAGCGGAACCTGGTTTCCGCAAAAATGTATCCCGGTCCTCTTTTTCATTCCGGCTATTACTATTTTTCTGGCCGGAACAAATGAATTACATCATTTATTGTGGACCAGTGCCCGGATAGTTGAGACAACCATTGCCGGACAATCGCTTGTTATTGAACACGGGCCCTGGTTTCCGGTTGAGGTTGTGTACATTTATCTGATTCTTGCAGTTTCACTCATCTGTATTATCCGGGTAATCCTCTCAGGTCCGGGGATATTTAACCGGCAGATGGTGATAATTCTGATTGCCTCGCTGATACCAATCATCGGAAATATTCTGTATACGAATTTTGGTCCGGCGTTGTCTGGTATAGATACGACCCCGGTCCTGTTCTCATTTACCGGAATTTTTTGTGGATATGCAATTTCTCGTCACAATCTACTCGAGATCTTCCCTGCTGCGTATGAACAGATCTTCCGGAACCTTCAGGAAGGGGTGATTGTCCTTGATCATAAAAACAGGATTATTTCATTGAATCCGGCTGCTTGTAAGTTTACAAAACTCTCTGAATCGGTCATCGGAGAAGATGCGATATCGGCCCTCCATTCATGGCCGGATATCGGATTGCTTCTCACCGGATCACAGCAGGATATAGAGATAGAGGCGGATTTTCAGTGGTTTCATATCAGAAGTAATAGTATGCCTTCCGGACATTCCGGAAAAGATGGTCGTCTTATTATTATTCAGGATATCACTATCCGAAAAAACCTGATGCGTGACCTTGAAAAGAGTTCTGCAGATATCCAAAGGACAAATGTGAAACTCTCTCTGATGAGTGGTGTTATCAGGCATGATATTGTAAATGAACTGACAATCATTCTCTCAGCGTTCAATCTTATTGATCCCCCTCATGATCCTATCGAGAAGGATCTCTGGAGCGGTTCAAAGGAAGCAGCTCAGAATATTCTAAAACTTGTCCGGTTTACAAGAGAATACGAAGAGATGGGGCTTAAAAAACCTGAGTGGATTGATTTATGGGAAGCAGTCGATAATGAAGGGGTCATGGTCACCGGAGATATCAGATTTGAAAATCTGATTCCCCGAAAAACCATGATATATAGTGACTCTCTTATCAGAACAGTCATCCGGAACCTGATTGATAATGCCATCCGACATGGGGGAATTATGCATGTTATCCGGTTTTCCATGGAGAAATCAGAGTCCGGTGAGATACTTATCTGTGAAGATGATGGAAAAGGTATCAAAGACACTGAAAAACAGTCTATATTCCGGAGAGGTTATGGTGAGAATACCGGGATGGGATTATACTTTATCAGGGAGATCTTGTCTGTTGGAGAGATGGGAATCACCGAAACAGGAAAAAAAGGATGTGGAGCGAGATTTGAGATTACTATTCCGGAAGATCTGATCCGGAGAATTCCTGACCATCAGTAGTAAATCCTGTGGAATGAGATTTTTACCGCAACTCTGAATTTTTTTGTCGCTGAACCAACCTTTTTATCGTTTAAATATGAGACGATTGGTAAATATTTAGGCAACTTTGTCAGAATTCTTGCTGATTTTTAATCGAAACTGAACTTATCGGGCATTAACGCTGAATTCGTTCTTTTAAAGATATGTTCTGGGAATTATGAATACGATAAATTGTTTCATAAATGTCGGCTCGAATTCATAAAAAATGAAAAATAAGAGCATATATTATTAATGTTCAATAGATAAAAATATTTAAACAGGTTTAAATACAAAAAACCTAAACTTTTGATGATGGCAAAAAGTTTATTTGTTATTATTTGTTGTCTGGTAATGGCAACATGTATGGTAGGTGTTATTGCTGATTCGACTGAGGCAACGAACGAATCGAAAAGTAATGAGTTGAACAACGAAGCGTATTCATTGCAGGAATCCGGAAATTTTGAGGAAGCTCTTTTAGTAGTTAATCAGTCAATTGAACTGAATCCTGAAAATAATTATGCATGGGGTACAAAAGCATCAATTTTGATGAATCTTAACCGCTATGATGAAGCTCTTATCGCAATTGATGAAGCTCTTACGTTGATCCCAGATGACCCGACATATGTAGAGATGAAAAAATCTATTGAACAAAATGTTGGAACCAGTGATGAATCAACTGAAGTAACAAACGAATCGTTGAGTAAAGAGTTGAACAACGAAGCTTATGCATTGCAGGAATCCGGAAAATATGATGAAGCCCTTTTAGTAGTTGATCAGGCAATTGAACAGGATCCAAATTCTCATTATCCATGGGGCACGAAAGCCTCCATATTGATGCATCTTAACCGCTATGATGAAGCTCTTATCGCAATTGATAAGGCACTTGAACTGAGCCCAAATGACTCCACTCTTATCAATATGAAAAAAACGATTGAACAAAAAGTTGGGGGGAGTGATGAATCAGCTGAGGTGTCAAACGAATCGAAAAGTAATGAGTTGAACAACGAAGCTTATTCATTGCAGGAATCCGGAAAATTTGATGAGGCCCTTTTAGTCGTTGATCAGGCAATTGAACAGAATCCTAAAAATAATTATGCATGGGGCACGAAAGCCTCCATATTGATGAATCTTAACCGCTATGATGAAGCTTTAATCGCAATCGATGAAGCGCTTAAATTGATTCCCGATGACCCAAATTATTTGAAAATGAAAAGTACCATTGAAGGAAATTTGTAATCACTATTGAATCCAATGATGTGGTACTGAAAAAGGTACTGATTGTTCAAAGTAAACCACTTTTTTTAAATGAAGTTTATTAAAGATTCAGAAAAAATCGATGAGTTTTTCCCAAATAACCCGGTAATTACTCTTTAATTTGAAATATCTCTGTCATCAATTTAGTTGGTTTTTCGGTAATATTCTGTTTAATTAAACCCTATCTACCAGAAGAGATAATAATTTGGTATGGATACCTAGGTTCAGAGTATTTTTCCCATAAGAATGAGATCTTCATACCTCCCATCAATGAAAAACGCCTCTTTTTTTCTCCCTTCCTGTAAATAGCCCATCTGCTCATACAACCTGGCTGCCCGGGGATTTGTATCGGCGACCATACACTCCATTTTATGGTACCCCCGGTCTGTTACTTCACGTTCCAGGAATGAAATTGCAGATTTCCCAATCCCCTTTCCCCAGTATGCCGGATCTACGTAGAGGAAAAATGTAGCAATATAAGAAAGCCGGGTTCCGGGAGGTTGAGCATAAAATCCTGCTCCTCCGATAATCCTGCCTTTTTCATCATCTTCATGAATTCCCCATAAAAAGACCAGACCGGCCTGTATGTAATTCCAGAGTGTCCGGGTAGTTTCCATGGAGATGGGTGGTATTGTTTCAAAATGTTCAGATATCTCCGGCATATTTGAAAGTTCATTTATTCTTTCAAGTTCTGATTCCTGCAGGGGAGAAAAATGTATTGGTACTGATAATTGACGGAGAGTCACATATCATCTTGAAAATTTAGCCGGATAAGAGTATGGGTAAGCACCATATTATCTAAAAAAAGTTATTCATCATACCGTTGGCAAAGAAAGGATTTTGAAATGCTTCTAAAAATTGTCCGGACAACCGGTGATGGTAATTACGGTCATCGGTAAAGATTATGCTTACCGGGAGTCTGGAGATCTCCCTGGTCATGCGCCGGACCAGCCCGTCAACCGATTCCTGTCTGATGATCCAACCGACCACAGTAACCGTATTCCTGCCTATATTCCCCGTTTCCGGAGATGATCTCTTCATTACTGTCCGGTCAGAGGGGGAGAGTAAACCGGGATGGAATGAGGGTATCCGGCACTACTCAGGATACCTTTTGTTTGATACTTATTTTGCTTAAAAAAACCATTAAGTACCCAGGTACCCATGGCATATGTCCACCGGATAGAAGTCCGTTATAAAAATGATCCCCGCCTTACCGTGAGAACCAATCGAATACGCTCACTTGGGTTCCCCATTGAAGAACTCCATGTAATAGATATCTATACTGTCTACACAACCTCCTGCGATTTTAGTCCTGAAGAACTCCGGGAGATTGGAATCCAGCTTGCAAACCCGGTTGTGCAGACCTTTACCGTGGATAAGGCTACGGTTGCATTCTTTGATTCAGCCATCGAGGTTGGTTTCCTTCCTGGTGTCACCGATAACGTTGGTACTACTGCAAGGCAGACCATCGAAGACTATATAAAGAGAAAATTTGAGCCAGGAGAAGCGGTCTATTCTTCGCAGCTCTTCTTTGTCACCGGAAAACTATCTCCGGATGCCCTGCAGAACCTTGCAACCACGCTTGCAAACCCGCTGATACACCGGGTGCATATTAAAAGCAGGGCAGAGTATGGAACAAAGGGCATGGATGTCGTAATCCCTCTTGTAGATCTCCATGAACTCCCTGCTGCTGAATTGGTTTCCCTGGATCTTGATGACCCAGATCTAATCCGGATTGGAAAAGAGGGAATTGTCGATTCGGAGACAGGTCAGCGGAGAGGACCACTTGCTCTTGACCTGGCCCAGCTTCATGCTATCCGGGATTATTTTGCAACGAAAGGGAGAAAACCTACTGATATCGAGATAGAGTCACTTGCCCAGACATGGAGTGAGCATTGTAAACACACTATCTTTGCTTCACCCCTGGATGATGATATGCCAAAAGGCCTGTATAAAACCTGTATCCAGGCGGCTACCAATAGAATCCGGCAGGAGAGAGGAGACAAGGATATCTGTTTGAGTGTCTTTTCCGATAACTCCGGCGGGATAATTTTTGATGATCAGTACCTGGTCACCCACAAGGTTGAGACGCATAATTCCCCGTCAGCACTTGATCCCTTTGGCGGTGCTCTTACCGGAATCGTGGGGGTAAATCGGGATACTATCGGTTTTGGTCTTGGGGCAAAGCCCTGTATTAATATATACGGATTCTGTGTTGGAGATCCGGAGAAAAGTCCGGCCCTGTTCAGAGGAAAAGACAAGTCAAATCCAATCCTTTCACCTCGGCGGATTCTGGACGGTGTTGTATCCGGAGTGGGCGTTGGAGGAAATTGTTCCGGTATCCCGACTCCCCAGGGATTTGTCTGGTTTGATGACCGGTATGTGGGTAAACCTCTGGTTTTTGCCGGAACAGTCGGTATTATGCCAAGAACTGATGGTTCCCGGAACCTTCATGAGAAACAGGCACAGCCGGGCGATCATATTGTTATGGTCGGGGGCCGGGTTGGAAAAGACGGGATTCATGGAGCAACGTTCTCATCCGAAGCACTTGATCCGGGAAGTCCGGTTACTGCCGTGCAGATTGGGGATCCAATAACCCAGAAGAAGGTATCAGATGTTATCGTGAAGGAAGCCCGGGATCTCGGTCTTTACCATAGTATTACCGATAACGGGGCTGGCGGTATCTCTTGTTCGGTTGCAGAGATGGCGAAGGAATGTAACGGTTGTCATGTTTTTCTGGACAAAGTTCCCCTGAAATATCCGGGAATGGCACCGTGGGAGATCTGGATCTCTGAATCACAGGAACGGATGACTCTCGCCGTTCCCCCGGAAAAACTTGATGAGTTCATGAGTTTACTTCGTCGTCGGGAGGTTGAGGGAACGGTTATCGGAGAGTTTACCAATTCTGGTCGGTGTGTGGTTGAGTTCAACGGAGCGGTGGTGATGGATATTGAACTATCCTTCCTGCATGACGGTCTTCCGGTAAAACACCTCCGGACAACGCCTCCTGCTCCGGTGTCAACAACTCCTGTCCCTCCATGTCCGGATAATCTGGATGAGATGGTAAAGGAGATGCTTTCCCGGAAAAATATCTGCTCAAAGGAGTTCATCTCTCTTCAGTATGACCATACCGTGCAGGGAGGGCATGTGCTCGGTCCGGTCCAGGGAACCGGCAGGGTTCAGGGAATGGCAACCCTGACAAAGGTTGTTCCCGGATCAAAGAAAGGAGTGGGACTCTCACAGGGTATCTTCCCGTCCTATTCTGAAATTGATTCCTATCGGATGGCTGTTGCCTGTATTGATACTGCTATCCGTGGACTTATCGCTCTTGGAATCCCCCTTGAAGCGATAGCCATTCTTGATAATTTCTGTTGGTGTTCGTCTGATGATCCCGGAAGGCTTTCCCAGTTAAGGCATGCTGCAATCGGGTGTTATGATGGAGCAACCGGTTTTGAGACCCCGTTTATCTCCGGAAAAGACAGCATGTTTAATGATTTCTCCGGGTATGATGAGCAGAACAACCGGGTAAAGGTCTCGGTGCCACCGACACTTCTCGTATCTTCTATCGGTATTCATCCGGACGTGACAAAGGCGGTCTCGCTTGATGCAAAGGTAGAAGGAGATCTTGTGTATCTGATTGGAGAGACCCGGGAGGAATGCGGTGGATCAGAGTATTTTGCCCACCTTGGCTGTTCCGGCGGAACGGTGCCGGATATTGATATTGCGGCAATGAAAGCACGATATAAGCGGTTATCAAATGCCATCCTTCATGATCTTGTCGCATCCGCTTTTCCGGTAACTCATGGAGGTCTTGCAATAGCCCTTGCGAAAGTTGCAATTGCCGGACGAATTGGTATGGATGTCACCATCTCCGGAGACATGAGGCCTGATTATTCTCTCTTTTCTGAAACGCTCGGAAGGTTTATCGTCACGATTGCACCGGATAAGAAACGCTCGTTTGAACTTGCAATGGGCTATGATGCATTTCTTATTGGCCGGGTAACCGGGAAGAGTCTGCAGATCACCGGTAAAGGATTCCGGGTAGCAGTGCCGGTCAGCGACCTTGAAACTGCGTATAAGAAACCATTCGGAGGGTACTAACATGACTCAGGCAGTTTTTTCATCCTCAACAAAGGTGTCCGGAGAGGAACTGATTCCGGACAAGGCCCTCATTATGAGCGGGTACGGGATAAACTCCGAGATGGAGACGAAAGAGGCCCTTCTTCGTGCCGGAATGGATGCAGATATCGTCCATATCAATGATCTCATCGATCGCAAATTCCGGATGACCGATTATCGACTGCTTGTGTTTCCGGGAGGGTTTTCTTACGGTGATGATACTGGTGCCGGGAATGCCTATGCAAACCGGGTCCGGAATAATCTCTGGAATGATCTGACCGAATTTCTTGAAGAAGACAATCTGGTGCTCGGTATCTGTAACGGGTTTCAGATACTCGCAAATCTTGGGCTTGTTCCGGCATTTGATAAGCAGTATAACCGGGATATTGCTCTTATGCCTAACCGGAAAGGAGTGCTTGAGTGCCGGTATGTAACAATAAAACCCGCCTTCGAGAATCTCTGGACAAAAGGGATAGAACGGATAGTCTGTCCGGTATCTCACGGGGAAGGAAATTTTTCATGTTCTCCGGAGGTTCTGAAACGTCTGAAGAGTCAGAAGATGATTGCATTTACGTACTGCCGGGAGGATTTAAGACCTGCCGATGGAGAGTATCCCTTTAATCCGAATGGTTCGACTGCTGATATTGCCGGAATTACCTCTGCAGATGGGAAAGTTCTGGCAATGATGCCCCATCCGGAACGAGCAATGGAGTTTGTAAACCAGTATGACTGGACACTACAAAAAGAGATACTCAAGCGAAAGCAACTTCCGGTTCCGTCAGAGTCCATAAATATGAGGTTATTCCGGAATATTGTGGATTATTTCCGCTAATTTTTTTGAAATCTTTTTTCTGTAATAATTTCTCGTCTGGTACCATCAGAAAACTTATATTGTCAACACTACAATGTTGACATGTGCATATACCAACGGATGAAAAGCAGTTTCAGTTCTGGATTATGCGGAGAGACGGAACTCCTAATATAACCATCGCAAATCTGCTGGGTATCTCAAGACAGGCAGTGTCACGGGCTCTTCTGAGTGTTGATAAGAAGATCGGGTCTGCCCTTGAGGATATGGCACGTGCAAACCAGATCTCCATTGAAAAGGTAAATTCCGAACGGGGCGTTCTCATTGGGAGGTCAATTCCGTTTCAGACCAGGGCAATTATCTTTATTTCACAAAAACATGGCATGCAGGTCTGGTATGAACACGAAGGGGATTGTAATAGTTGCCCCCTATATACCGAGTGTATCGAGTTACTCTGGGATTATGCCGGAGAACTTGGAATAATCATTGAAAAAACAGAAGATCCGACAAAAATGGCTGATGAGTTATTTAAAAAATTACTGGAGGCGTTATGAGTCACATGGGAATATCAAAAAAAGTCTATTCCTGGATGGGTTGGTGTCCGAATAGCAGTGCCATTCATACCGCTATAGAAATCCCTTCTTATCTGAATATCGTTGAAAAAGGAAGTCCGATATCCGGAAGAGGGCTGTTATTCTTCCAGCTTACCTGGATAGTGGTAGGGCTTTCATTTCTCACGGCTCTTGCTTTTTTGCCATATCTTCCAGAAATCGTGCCGGTTCACTGGAATATCCAGGGGGATGCAGACCGGTTTTCTGATAAACTATCCGGAGCATTTGGTCTTCCGGCAATTATCCTGATAATGGCCCTATTCTTAAATCTTCTTCCCCGGTTTGAAAAGATGAAAGAAAACCTGGAGGCTTCAGGTGATTTTTATCAGGTGATTATCTGTTCTACTATCTCTCTCCTGTATGGAATAGAGATCCTTGTGCTCCTCGTTTCATCCGGAACAATGATCTCACTGGAGGTAATGATTCCGATTCTGATAGGATGTTTTTTCGCAATTCTTGGCTATATCATGCCCTATATCAAACGGAATACGACCGTTGGATTCAGGTTCCCCTGGACCCTTCGTGATGATCGCATCTGGAAACAAACCCACGTTCATGGGGGCAAAATATTCATGGCTGCCGGATTATTGGTTATTTTGATAGCTCCCTTTGCCGGAATATGGGGAATATTTGTCTTACTGCTGGTAGTTCTTCTTGCATCGCTTTATGTTGCAGTTTATTCGTACCGATTGTCAAAAATCATGGATACCAGGAATGGAAGTCCAATATGAAAGAAAACATGAATACTACGATTATTACAGATACCGATTCAGTAATTACCGGTTGGTGCCCAAATCATGACAAACCGGTGAACAGAAAGGCGGAATTTTCAGTTATGGATGTTTTGACTATGGGAAAAAATCCTGAAGACCCGACTGGACTTACAAAAAACCTTGAGTATTCTCATGAACAGGTAGGGATAGTTCAGGTATGGGCAGGAATTATCAGTCTGAATATTCTTCTATTCACCGCATATTTTTGTCAGGATATCATCCTGCTACTTCTGATTCCAATACTCGCACTAATATTCGGTGTGGCGTTCTTCTCCACAATGACTGTAATTATAACTACAGATGCTATTAAGGTCCAATTTGGTCCGGTTTCTGTTATTAAACGAACATTTCCATTTGAGAAGATAAAAGCATACAGCCTGGTAAAAAATCCCTGGTACTATGGATACGGAGTACGGTGGATTCCCCATGGAACACTCTATAATATTGCCGGTCCTGATGCATTGGAACTCACGTTACACTCGGGAAAGCGAGTACAGATAGGAACAGATGAGCCGGAAAAAATGATTGAAGTATTTGAAAACGTATTCAGACATGCCTGTAATCGAGTAGTAAAGGAAGATTAGAGACATTATGGATTCTTAATCATGAATAGTATTGCGACTAAAAGAACTTCCAAAGAACCAGGAAGAATAACAAGTAATTTTGCATCTTCTCATCAGAAGACAGCGATTCTTCTGATCCGGTCGTGTATAGGAAGTATTGTTTTAATACTCATCACAGCGTATTTCAGGCCGGAATTTATTTTTTTCCTGCTGGTGCCGATCTGTAGTTTAGGAATCTGTCATCTTATTGAATTTCCATATCTGAAATGATTGGTTATTATCAACAGCTATAGTGCCTGGTAAAGGGTTGGGGTAAGTTGACCTGAAATGAAGGTTATCCAAAAACCACGACTTATACATTTCATCGGTAAAACGGTTGTTTCTGGATTATTCCAGAACGGTTCGTATTAAAGTATATATCTCAATGAATTAATTACTATTATCACATTTGTGAGCATTCATATGCAATTAAAAGTCAGATTCTCGGGTTTATGTATCCTTACTGCTTTGATACTCTGTATTATGACTGGTGTATCATTAGCAGAAGACACTGGAATGAATGTATCTGAAACGGTAAACACCATGGATATCAATTCTATGGATATTATCAATGATACTGAATTGCAATCCACGGTTCTTGAAAACCTTGAGTCAAATGGTGTGGATACCTCTGTACTCCGGGCAGCAATTTCTGTTGGTGCAACCGGAAAAGTCAGGAACATCCTTGAGTTATATAAGGACAAACTTCAGGCAAATCCGGACTATGTAAAACCTGAAGAGAGTGGTAATGAATCAACTCCGGTGACATCCAATACTGAAACAGTTCCCGAAAAACCAACACCAATTCCAACAAAAACTCAGTCCCCCATATCACTAATCACTGTGGTTTTCGGATTCATGGCTGTTTTGTGTATTTTCTCTTTCCTAAAGAGATAATTATTTTTTTCTCGGGCTTGAAACATATAATTTTTGTCCTATTACATTCTAAATTTTGTTTATCCTTTTTTAATCAGCTGAATTTTACGGTATTTCAAGAATAACGTGAGCAAAGAATATTATTATCAGTTAAAAATCCGGATGTTAAAGCAATATTAATATACTCGAATGGACATTATACCTATTTATAGGAAGTGCGGAATAACGAATTTTTCAGGATTGTGTGTTTTTTGAGAGCATGAGGTCTCTTGTAAATTGATGGTTTCATAGTCAATTCGATTGCGTACCTCCTATTGTTTGTGTGAGGTATCAGCATGAAAAAAAGAATTTCAAATAGTCGATCCATCAAGGAATTTCATCATCCTGTTCTGGACGACATCAAAGACAGACTGAAAAAAGATCCTACTCTTGTTCAAAGATTCAAAGATGATTTCCAGGGAACTATTCGAGATCTTGGGATAGTATACGGCGATAAAGAAAAAAATAAATTAAAGCGAGACTGGCAGAAATGGGTCCGGGAGGATCTGAGAAATAAGATGGAGGGGGTACCAAAAGATAAGATTCCTTATTACTCGATGGTTCGAAATGGTAAACCAATTTCTATCCGGGTATTTCTCACAACCGATGGGAAGGTTAGAAAAATTCAGCCCCGGGAGGACGAAATATGAGCGCTACTGCAGGCTATTATATCACCGCAGAGGTTCATGAGCGACTTATCAACAATTTTCTTCACGTGGCTTTTTGCAGTAATTCTCTCGTTTTTTCCGGAACCTATACTCTTCCATTTCCTGATGTTCCTGAAAGTCTTCAGGAATTTATTGAGATAGATTATCAGATCTCATTTGCCGAGTCACCGGTAATCGATTGCACGTATGATCTAAATCTCTTTATGAGAGCACGGATAGAGGGAAAATTCGTTCTTCTTGGAGGTATTGAACTTGATTTTGAAGTTCAAATAAGGGGAGAGATAAATCCGGGTTATGACCAGGACACAAGCAGGTTAACCATTGGACTTATTGAAATCGCCCTGGAGGACATTGAAATCAATGATGAATATCACCTCTCCCCGGTAATAATTGAACGTCTTAACGAGATCCTGGAAATTATCATTTCGGAGAATCTTCTCGGTGATTATACCAGCATTCCCATAAGTCCGGTGATTATCTCTCCAAAATTACCAGAAATGCCTGATGATGAACGGTTTCGTCTGCCGATTCTTTTCGGAAATTTCAAAGTAGCAAGTCCGGAAACACTGGTTGTCGCGATAAACCTGTTTGATAACGAATCTGGTGATGTTAATGCTCTCACCGATTACCTAAATGATGCAGATCTCGGATTAGCAGTTAATGAAGCAGGAATGCATGCAATCTACGATTTCTGGTGGGAGAACACCACATGGAATAAGGTAATTACAATACCTAACCCTCCGGACCCTCCATATCGATATGATGTCGAAATACCTGACAATGCAGAGCAGATACTTGAGATACTTGGTTGGGTTCAAACTGCAATAATTGGAATATTAACTGCCGGAATTTATACAGAAGAATCTTCAATCGATGCTTTGTGGATTGATTTTCAAATGTCGATTGCCTTTGAACAATTTGATTTTTCATTCAATTCTGATGGAACAATTAGTATGTCTACTGAATTCACATTAGATCTTGAAGCAGTAGTTAGTATGCAGGTTACGACAACAGATCTCTGGTTATTTGGAGCAATTGAAGGTGAACCTGAAACAAGAAATCTACAGGTATTTACCGGAAGAGTCCGGGATCTTGTGGTTAGAATTGATTCTGCATCTGTACAATTTTATCTGAATGAAGATAATCGTCTGACCGTTGATTTACGATCCCTCGATATCGACCTCCCCCTGGATTGGGATATGCCTGAACTGATACTGGATGCAATTGTTGATTTTGTAGTGGGCTATGCTGTGGAATCCATGCCACCCTTTGTTATTGCACCAGCTATGTTTGAAGGAGAACTACCCGGAACAGATATGACCATTTCAGCAGGATTCAGTTCTATCCAGGTAACCGATGAAGATGCAGCAGTGACAGCTTCCCTGATCACATCAGGAGTAGAGACCTACGCTGCTTTCATTGCAAACCGTGATACCGGTGAAGTACACCGGCGTGTATGCGAATATGGCAGAAAAATAAAAAGGATAAACCGGGAATATTACTGCCGACTTGAAGATGCACTTGCCGCTGGATACAACGGATGCTATTATTGTCTGCGGGAATATGATACCGGATAATTCCCAATTTTTTGTAACTATTCAGTTCATTTGGGCAATTGCAGGATTATGAAAGAATGCCATATGATTATTCATATGTCAGAAATTATTTTTCCCATCAGACAGAGGTCTGCATAACTCCCGTCAATGTAAAACGCCATTTTTTTCTCCTGTTCATATCCCATTTTTTTAAACTTTAAAAAAATATTCGCGCAATAAAATAAAAGAATCATGATCCTTTTTAAGTATTATGTTAAGAGAAAAGAATATCGAATGAATCAATAGAAATGAATTTTTTTTCGTTTTAGTTTTTATGACAATAACATAGAAAAATTTTGATCTTTTAGACGTCCTAAAATTCGAATGTCTTGCATATCAATATATATAAACAATGCATATTCGCCCATGAGGGTAGTGTATTTCAATACATGACTCTACCGGGTGTATAATGAAATTAACATCTCATTTCATCATTATTTGTGCATTTATTGTAATGTTTGTCGGACAACCCTTTTTTCCGGTTATTTTTTCAAGTGATGCTGTATCACTAAAAATCAGTGACTCTATTGGGAAAAATCCTGGTTTTACCCAACTTGCTGCAGGAAATACAAATTTTACTAAAAATCTCTCAAGGATTTCAAGTGATTCATCTGAGGAGGCAAGTGACCAGAATGGAATTATACCCGGGATTTCTCCGGAAAAATCTGGCATTACCTATAGTTTCACAAAAGATGTCATAGAGACGGACCTTGGAAGTATGACAGATACAGAGGGTGGAGTGCTCATATCTGGCGGGACATTTGCTCCTGGTGATGTCCTGGTGGATAAAGAAAATAATAAAGCGGTGAAAGTTCTTTTCACCCAATCGAACGGAGCCCTTGTTATCAGGCCTGCTCAGTTGTCTGAAGTATTTAAAAATCTCAAAATTGCAGAGCAAAAAATTCCTTTGGAGAATGTTATTGTTGAACACCCTGATGCTCCAAAGGAAATGACACGGAAAAATACACAGGAAGTTTTACCCTTCAAATCAGTGAGAGGGCAGGTTAAACCAGACACACCGGCATTTAATAAAACACTGGTTGCTTTCAATTCTAATGGAAAAGAGGCAAAAAAAGAAAAAGCAAAGGCAATTGTAGATAATAGTCAATTCCAGGGGTCCGGTATTGTCCTTTCCTTTCCAGATGAAACCGTTGTATACGATGAGGGAGGTATGAAAGTATACTTAGAAGGTGACATTGGAATAGGTTCTTCCCTGGATATAGAATATGATTGGAATGATGAGTATAAGGTGGGCCTTTCAGGTGCTCAGTACCTTGATGTTAATGTCAGGATAGAGGGCCAGAGATCCGGGGAAGATCCCCTGTTCATTCCATTTATCGGGATTAATGCAGACTTTGGAATTGCAGAATTAAAAGGAGGACTGGGGCTTTTAATCAATATTGACGGTACGTTCCAGGTAATTGTGGATATTGATGAAGGTGCGTATGCAAGTGCCGGATTAGCGGGAGATGTAGACTTCTTCTGGCCGTCATCAGTTCATCCGTATCATGATTCTGGAGTATATTCAGAAGGAGACTGTGACTTTGGTGGGGATATTACATGCACCGTACAGATTGGGGTGTTGGTTAATTTTGAAGTCCTAGGGTATGATCTCTTTGAACTCCAGTTTTCAACAGGATTTGAAGGATACGCCTCTGTTCATTCCGGTATGTTAAATTATGGATTGAATTTCATCATGATATTTTATATCGATGTATTTGACCTGAATCCGGCTCCTATTCTGAACGTTCGTGAAAATATCTTTGAAAGAGAGAAAGTGTATACCGGAGGATATCACTTCTACGTATCAGATCTCAGTGCTTATGAAGACCGGATTATCGGTCTTATCTTAAAGGATATTGAACATGGTGATAGTTCAGAGCGTGTTGATTACCCTCTCATTTGTGGTAAAAATTGCCCGGCTGCATATGCAAACGGAGATGTAAATATTGAATTTTTCAGAGATGGACAACTTCAAGATACATTACAGACAACGACAAATGACTTAGGGGTATTTGATTTCACCTTAAAACCGAATGTTGATGTCGTAAAAGGTGATTATGTGATTGTTAGTATCCCGAATGTCGAGGGAGCTAAAACATCCCCAATTGAGAGTTCAATCCCATTCAAAGAGGTTATTATAAATTACGGTGAGTTTTTCGAGGACCAGGTAGACGGTTTTGTTCCCAAAGGAAAGCCTCTGACAATACCCGGAGTTCCTGATGATATATTACCTCCGGTTGAATATCCAAATGCTAAGGGAGGATTAGTCCATATTACCGCAAAGAATCCAAATGGAGAGATCACTACTGCTGATACCTCATTATCGGATGAAAGTCAGTTCCATACCGTTGTTCAGGGAGGGACATACGGTATCATGCCAGGAGCTTGGATTGCAGTAACGTACACAATAGACGGATTTGTTATCCCCTCCGCTACTGTGGAGGCTACAAATCCAATTGATTTCTTTAAATACCGGATCGACAATGAAGGAGTAATTATGGTTGAGCAACAACTCGGAGCACAGACATTACAGCTCCCGGTTCCCAATTCTGTTGACCATAACCTGGAACATCATATCGTGGCAATCAATAAATTAGGAACAAAACCATTAACCGAGGATGTCACGATTACTGTTGAACTTGGGCAGATCCCAACATTATTTTCTGCAGATCAGGAGTATGATTTAAAAAGGGGAGGAATGTGTGGCCAATATACTGCAGATAGTTCATTTAATTACGAAGTTTTCACGGATAGAGAATTTAAAAAGTTGATCAAAAAGATAATGACCACAAAGCCGTTGACTACATCCTGGGCATCTCCGGGTACTGGTGGAGCAGCAACAGCAGTAAACCTCTACTGGGGATATGATGAGTTTAAAAAATGTGACATAAAACCGGAAGAGCTTGGAGCAGCAACTATTTCAGACAATACGCCTGAAAATCCCGTCGGAAAAATAAAGATTAATCCGGAGACTATGAATGCATTTATCAGGCAGAATCCAGGGGAAGAACTTGTGATAGACAATATCAACCTGGCTGATGAGTATCTACAGGATTCTGACCGGAACATCAAAGCATTCACCCCAGATGAAACCCTGATACTGGATGCAAATGCAGGCCCGATTATGTCAGATAAGGATATTGTTACACTCCCGCCAGTTGCCACAGTATATTCAAATGAGATGTACCCGGGATTTGATTGCGGACCGTTTTTTGAAATATATGCATACCGGGTCCGGACCACTGCATCCTATGAATTTGAAGAGGCGAAATTTTATGCACGTGAAGCCTTTGACAACATGGAGTTCTACTGTAAAATGGATGAGAAAAAGGAGCAGCCATCTGACGAAGAAGATGTAAAAAAATTGTGGCTGGATATTAGAAATTATGTCAGAGATCCTGTTGTTCATCCAAATGAAATCGAAGATATTTTGGTATCACCCATATCATAAAAAAACCCCCTTTTCTCTAATATCTCGCAATAAATAACTTTTCGGAGCATCCTTTCTTGTTTTTCTTTTGTAAGATGGATGAAAGGTATTTCATGACCAAAAAAATATTCATGATACACCTGAATGTCCTCTCTTTTCAGTCACCTGTTTTTTGAACCTGGATTAATCTCTGATGAGAACCTATAGGTATGGACTGACATACCATGAATAAATCCATCATTACCGTAGTTGGAAAGGACACCGTAGGTATAATCGCAAAAGTCTGCACATATCTTGCCGATAATCAGGTCAATGTCGAAGATATTTCTCAGACGATTGTGCAGGATTATTTTAACATGATGATGATCGTTGACACCGGACGATCTTCAAAACCATACTCTGAAATGGTCACCGATCTCGAAAGGATCGGTGATGAGATAGGTGTTAGAATCAGGTGCCAACGGGAAGATATTTTCGAAAAAATGCACCGTATCTGACAGGTTTATCATGATTAATATTTTTGAGGTTAATGAGACAAACAAGATGATTGAGCAGGAGAAACTGGATGTCCGGACTATTACGCTCGGCATCAGTCTGCTTGACTGCGGTGATTCTGATCTCAATAGCCTAAACCACAATATTTATGATAAAATAACCCGGCTCGCAAAAGACCTTGTTTCAACCGGAAAAGAGATAGAACTTGAATACGGGATTCCAATAGTTAATAAGAGAATATCGGTCACTCCTGTTGCACTTATCGCCGGAAAAGCATGCACTTCTCCGGATGATTTTGTCTCAATTGCCAGGACTCTTGACAGAGCAGCCCAAGATATGGGGGTTAATTTTATCGGCGGTTACTCTGCGATTGTATCAAAAGGGATGACTCATACTGATGAAAACCTCATCCGGTCCATTCCGAAGGCACTCTCCACAACCGAGCGGGTTTGCAGTTCGGTAAATATCGGCTCGACAAAGACCGGGATAAACATGGATGCCGTGAAACTCATGGGTCAGATTGTAAAAGAGACTGCTGAGGCAACAAAGGAGAATAATTCTCTTGGTTGTGCAAAACTTGTCGTCTTTTGCAATGCCCCGGATGACAATCCATTCATGGCCGGTGCGTTTCATGGTGTTTCAGAGGCTGATGCGGTTATTAATGTAGGGGTCAGTGGTCCGGGTGTTGTCAAGCATGCACTTGAAGGGGTCAGGGGAGAGGATTTCGAGGTTCTTTGTGAGACCGTTAAAAAGACGGCTTTTAAAGTTACCCGGGTGGGTCAGCTGGTTGCACAGGCAGCATCGGTCCGGCTTGGAATTCCGTTTGGAATTGTCGATCTCTCTCTTGCACCAACTCCCTCGGTCGGCGACAGTGTTGCGGAAATCCTTGAGGAGATGGGACTGGAATCTGTCGGTGCTCCGGGAACTACCGCTGCTCTTGCTCTCTTAAATGACCAGGTAAAAAAGGGAGGGGTGATGGCAAGTTCATTTGTCGGTGGTCTTTCCGGAGCATTTATTCCGGTGAGTGAGGATCAGGGGATGATAGATGCGGTAAACCGGGGCAGTCTGACGATTGAAAAACTTGAAGCAATGACTTGTGTCTGTTCAGTCGGTCTTGACATGATTGCCATTCCGGGTAATACTCCGGCTTCCACGATATCCGGTATCATTGCAGATGAGGCAGCGATAGGTATGATAAACCAGAAAACTACCGCAGTCCGGCTGATTCCGGTGGTTGGAAAGGATGTGGGAGATACGGTAGAATTTGGTGGTCTTCTTGGATATGCTCCGGTCCAGCCGGTTAATAAATTCAGTTGTAGTGATTTTATCAACAGAGGAGGACGGATTCCCGCACCGATTCACAGTTTCCGGAACTGATGGGGAGCATTGGGCAGCATGAATGCTCTTGTGATTTATTAAACCCTTATCACTCCGGATATTTCCTGACCTTGAACTTACATGATAACTTTACAGGATACAGGGTATTTTGAAAATTTGATGGTCTGATGGAAATGGTCCAAAGACCAATATATGAAAAGAGATAATCATAGAGATAGTGGGCTGATGTCAGGGTCCGGGGAATATCTATATGAATCCCATTCGGAAAAAAATTCTTGTAATTGATGATGAGGCAGTTTTCCGGGAAGCAACAGTCCGGGCTCTGAATTCATGCGGGTATTCCTGTATTGCTGAAGATGATCCATCCAAAGGAATCATGCGGCTCAAGAAAGAAGAGATAAATCTTGTTCTTCTTGATATAATGATGGATCCCGTTGATGGGTGGGATACTCTTGGTCATATCCGGTCATTAAAGAACGGCAGTGATCTTCCTATCATGATGTCATCAGCGAAAAGAATTCATCCTGATGAAGTTATCAGGTATGCTGACCTCCTGGATGGTTTTATCATCAAGCCTTTTGTTGATGAAGAATTATGTGAAACCATCTCTGACTTTTTCTCGTGGTATGCTTCACTTTTAAAAAATGTCGGGGCAGCAAAAATTCAGGACATTGCAAAAGAAGTGTGCCAAAAATGGGTTCGTCTGAATCGGGAGATTAGATCCATGGAGATGATAAAAGAATTACTCGAGCCCCAGGTGATACCTGACCCCGTCTCCGGAGAGGATTGCTTTGATAAAAGAGTTGCACAAATCAATCAGATGATCGGAGATAAGAGAAAGGAACGGGATATGTTAAAATTTCAATATCCTGTTTTTATACTCTGATTTCAGCCGGATTTATCCGGTACACTCCCTGGGGAACACGTATTTGAAATCTGGCACCTCCTCCTGTCACTCCGGTCTCTTTGATCTGCATCCCGGTAATTGAGAGTATCTCTCTTGCCAGAAAAAGTCCGATTCCGGTATTTTTTCCATATCCATGTTTGAAAATTGATTCCTTTTCCGCATTTTCAATACCAACTCCATTATCTTCGTAAAAGATTATGAGATTGTTATTGTCTTCTTTGGTAAAAATACGAATTTCTGAAGTTTTTTCTCCGTGGCGGAGAGAATTATCAAGAAGAGTAGAAAAAACCCTGCTAATAATCGGATCAGAATATATCTCTATCTCCACTGGGATATCAATAAGGACACGAACTCCTTTCATCGACACCGTGGAGATTGCTGAATTTGTTATTGAGAACAGTGACAACCATCTGCTCGAAACAGATCCTAAGTTTTCATATTCCTGAGTAAAACCGATGGTTTTCTCAAGAATAGTAGAGGCATCAAGGGTTTTTTGAATGTATTTTTGTCTTTCATCCGGATCTTCTGTTTCCCGAAGTATTTCAAGGTATAGATTGATGACGTTTATGCCATTTACAATATCATGCCGGGTAATTCTTGTTAGTAACCTGAGCTTTTGAATTACTTCCCGGAGCGATGACTCCATCTGTTTTCGCTCGGTAATATCCATGATAATCCCGGTTACTCTGACAACCTGTCCGTTTTCTAAAACCGGATTACCTATTGTCCGAACCCATATGGGAGTTCCATCAAATCTGAAAAATTTTAATTCAATATCGTAAGGGATTGCCTCTGTTACTGCTTTATTATACGCTGCTTTGATAATCGGGGCATCTTCAGGAGAATAAAGATCAAATGCATGTTCAATATCCATCGGAAGGAAATCTGGTTTTGCACCAAGAATCTTATAAACTTCATCAGTCCACTGAATCTCTTTTGTAATCAGGTTATAATCCCAGCCTCCAAGTTTCGTTATCGCCTGGGTCTGATTTAACAGTGATATAGTCCGGGTTTGAATTTCTTCAGCTCTTTTCCTGGGGGAAATATCCCGCATTACCACAAGATCTGCTGGTTTTCCCTTAAATTCAATAAGTCCGGCACTTATCTCAACAATGAATAGTGATTTATCTTTTTTAAGGAGCTCGAATTCATACTTATGAGGAGCGGTATCATCAGCATACCTGGTTTCAAATTTTTTTACCATCTCTTCTCTTTTTTCTTCAGGGACAAAATCCAGGTAATCCATTCCGATAAGTTCATCAGTAGAATATCCGGACATTTTCGCAAATGCTTCATTTGCAAAAACCAGGCTAGAGCCAAGGGCTATAACAATACCCTCATGAGTTTTCTCCACGACTGTCCGGTATTTTTCTTCACTTTCCCTGAGCTCTCTTTCTGTCTCTTTCTGTTTTGTAACATCCCTGCCATAGATGGCAATTCTGGTTACTTCTCCTGAACTATTCAGGACCGGATAGAGATTGTTCTCAATTACTCTCCCGTTTCGTTCATCCAGAACATGTATTGGTTTTTTCGTCCGTAAGAGTTCATCAACATATGTTTTTCGTCGCATGGCAACATCGGGGGTTACGAAATGATATGTTGATTTTCCCACCATCTCCTCAACGGTGTATCCAAGTCTTGATGCCATCGTTTCATTTACATACAGAATGGTCCCTTCCGGTTCCATCATAAAAACAGATTCATTTGGAGCATTTATCAGGGCACGTGCATTCTCTTCGCTGGAATATAATTTTTCAAGAATGAATGCCATATCTGTGATATTTCTAACCAGAACGGAAATGCCGATAATTGCCCCGTCAGAGTTTTTCATTGGTTTATGATGAACCTCACAATACTGGCGGGATAGAAGATGATCTCCTGAATACTCCCGAACTATCACTTCTTCTCCGGATAGTGCTTTTTCAAGATTCTGTTTTGCTCTTTCCCGGTCTTCTTTTATGTAAATATAGTTCAGATGACATTCTCCAATCCGGATATCGGCATTATAGAGGTTTTTCATTTGTTGGATGTGAGTCTGGTTAAAAAAGGTATACCGAAACTCTGTATCAAGACAAAAAGCTGGTGTATCCAGGTTGTCCATGAATGCCTGGAAAAAAGTATTGGTATGGTTTATTGATTCAGAATCCAAAATGGGGGATGACGAGTTTTTGTCATCAGATTGAACTATGGGGAGATGAGAATTATTCATAGTACAGCCCATTCACCTGATTAATTAAATTTACACCGACATATTGTATTATCCTTCTTTTAGAAAAATGTGTTCCCGATATCACAGATATTTCCTGATGATTGTTGGGTTTTCCCGTAATTTTGGGTATCTGACTCTTTTCCTTAATTTAATAATAAAATTAAAATTTTATATATTTAATTGTACTAATTTTAAATTAATAATAAAGTATATCTTTCTGAAAGTCATAGTAGGTTCAGACAAGGGAAAACCTGTATCTTATTCCTGGTTGATCCTTGTTTTTGTTAGAGCAGCATTTTCTCAAAAACTGATACCCTGGAGGTCAGAATTTTCATCCCTCAAAAATTCAAGTCCGGGTTTTCGGGGTGGAGTTAAGAATTTAGAAAGAAGGAGATTACAATGGATTCACATTCATATCCTCAATGTCGGATTGTTCCGATCCGAATGCTTCAGTCAGATAATGCGGAAAAATTTCTTGATGGTCTATCTTATATCGCTGGAATTCGCCGGGTGCTTGTCCATGGGCCGGGATATTTAAGCAAAGCACCTGAAAAACCCTCTGATTACTATACTGACCAGGTCCCTTCTCCAAAGATGGTTAAAATATCAGAACAGGATGTCAATATGCATGTCCTGATGGGTGATGTGATAGTTGAAGCTGTTGATGATAAGGCAATTGATAAGGTAGCTGATTATTGCGAAGAATTTTTTGATGATTTTTCTTTTCAGATCCTTGTCGGAAAATTTATAAAAACAGAGCCTTCGCTTTCGGATTATATCAGTAGAGATCCTCAGTACAATCCCTATGATCAGTTTTTTGTAGGTCTTGCAGATTATCATCCTCCGATTGAACCAATGCTCATCAGACCGGCATATCCGGATGCGTAACATATTTCCTCGGATTTATTCTTTTTTTTGAATCTGATAATCGAAAAAACGTTACCGAGTTCCTAAAAGTTCCATTTAAAATGGATAAGATGATGCAAGTTTAAATATTTTACAAATAATTCTTGCATGAAAGATATCTACAAAATGTATGCTGAATTCAAATCATGAGTCCGGGCAGAAAGTCGGAGTGTTTCGGTGTGCCTGAGGTGTGACAGCAAGAGACTAATTTTTGCCCGGACCAGATTTCTAAAAGCATGATCGGATTTTTCTTCTCTGTGATGTACTGGCACCTCATTTTGTAGTCTCATTGCCGTAGTACAATACAATTTATGTTTTACTAACTATAATTAAGTTGTGTATTTGTTCTTCTCATCGTCATCCGGATTATGAGCATCAAAAAAAGATTTGGAAAGACAATGAATTATTTGAGATGGCAGAAATCAGGTGTAATGTCATTTGTGTCCAAGCTTTGCACGCGGTAATTTTTCCTGATATCTGATTGATAAAGAAAAAAACCTTCCTTATTCTGCCATCACAGTACTTAATTGATCTGATGTCAGAAAAATATTACGAAATTGGTATTTCTTAATATTATTGCATATTTTTAAAAATTTTAGATCTTTCAAAAAACTAAATATTATTTGCGGGATTTCTTTTCACGATTGAGAAAGCGATTTAGGGTATTAATGATGTTACCCAAAAAAGAATAGGTATTAATAGATATGAGATTACTTAATCATCTACATGAATTCTCGTTTAACATCGAATCGTTGTTCTCTTCAATGGAAATTATCACATCCGGGAAATGACGCGTCTTCAGCACTGGTTATTATCCTTCCTGACTGGGTATATGGATTACTCCCTTTTTGCGGGCCAGGCCTTCGTAAGGATACCTGGATGCGGGAACTTTCATTTCAAAAAGAAGTCTGCAGTTTTTTTCATTCGCGTGGAATTGAGACATTATCTCTGGAACCAGTTCCTCCGGATGCTATTCCAACAGATGAAGAAATGATCCTGGCATCATATATTCCAGATGTCTATATCTCAATAAAACAGATATGCAAGGAATCAGGCTCTCTGATTCGGCGTTCAATACTATTTGGTCATGGATTTGGGAGCAGAATGCTCTGTGAACTGGCAATGTATGGTTTGAAACCAGCCGGATACATCATCGCCGGAGGGGTTTATTCTGATATTGATGCAATTTTGACACAAAAATATCTGCCAATAAAAAATTATGGTTTTAGATTAACGGATGAGAATATTTCTCCTTATCTTGACCCTGATACAAATATCATCATGAATAACCTGGGGAAAATATTCCGGGCATCTAGAAAAGGGAAAGGTAAAATCAGGCTCAAAGAAAGTGGCTATCTTGTTGATCTTCATCTCCCCAGAGAATTGTTTTCCGAGGAAAAATCTCTCCCTTCTCTCTATTCAGCGCTTGTTGATCCATGTCTTATTCTGCATGGTTCGGGAGATCTTGATGTGCCGGTGAGTAATGCGTTTTTTCTGGAGACAAAACTGAGACAAAAAATTACATCAGTAAGCCGGATTGTAATGCTCGATAAAGATCACTGGTTTAGGGAGATGCCTGATGAAAGTGAAGAGCGAGTCCGGCAGCGACTCACCGGAGGATGTATACATAATCCGGTAGATCATCGGTTTTTAAAACATTGTCTGGTTTTCATTGAAGATCTGTTAAAAATCCGACCGTCAAAGAAAAAACTTGCATAAATAGTTAATTGTGGGGACGAAGGGTTTCTCCTCTATCAAAACACTAATTTTTTGTATCATCGATCCTGATAATTATCATTCATGCGAGGAAAATTCTCTGAAGATAAGAAAACAAAATTTCTCTGATATCTCCGGAGAGATATAGGATTCTTAGGGAATAACTTTTACATCCTGAAAAATGTACCTAACACTAATGATAAAAAAATTCATAATTTTTTTATTAATTTTTACGTCTATTCTTTTACTCATGATACCTGGCTCAACTGCCGATGAAGATCTCTCTCATGAGGATTCTGCAGGCAGTAATGCTATAATGAATGGGTATCCGGGACTTTTTGAAATTCGAATAGTATCTCCGGAGATGCTTGAATCAGTGTTATTCAATGCAGGTTCATCAGCAGTACCCCTCAAAGTTTCCCGGGGCCTTTGTATTGGAGTAATTACTCCGGGAATTGTATACCTGCGGGGAGACTTGAACGAAGATGATTTTCCTGTTCTGGATACTGAAAGAGTAAATGTTAAAGAACAAATTGGGAAACACCTGATAGATATCGTTTATGGCAGGGATAATGCGCAAACTGATCTCTTTGAAAACACCTATGATTACATGATCTGGATTGATGCGATGTATGAACAGTCTGATGTTGAAGCTGTCCGTGAGTACATTTCAGTTCTCAATGATCTTTCCAGCACCATTACCTTTGAAGATGAAGAGATTGCGCTTCCCTCTTATCAACCGAATTATGTTCCGACTCAGTACCTCTATTACAAGATTAGTATCGTGGACAAGGATCTTTTTAAGGAACTGCTGGACGACCGGGATAGTTCAACTGAACAGTTGTTAAAGGACAAAAATGATAATTCTGTAGGAATTGTCCGCAAAAATCACCTGTATCTCCTGAACGACCTAACGGGTGATGAAAGGAATCATTTCCTTATCAGGGGATTATTGTTTAGTATGGGTTTCCATGGAGAAAGTACGCTTCCGGATAGTATTTTTAACCCTGATAATGTAACCGGTACAAAGTTATCTGAGCTAGACCAGGGAGCCATAAAACTCATGTATGGAGGAAGATTGTCATCCGGATTGACCGCCGATGATGTAAAAAAATCATTGGGTATTGATATCGATGATTAACTCTTTTTTCATTGAAATCCAGGGATATTTTTTTCGTATATCCTGATACTATAGAGATGAATTGAGATTATGTATAACGTAATAAAAAATTACTTTTTAATATGATTATTTTGTAATATTACCAGAACAAAAAAATGAGGACATGATTATTTATGAAATGGCACGTTATTTTTAGCATTACACTTCTATTATTAGTTTTTTTGACTGCCGGTTGTACTTCCGGGCCCTCTGAATCTAAAAGTCAGGTATCAGAGGAAGTAACACCTGCTGATAAAACCGTTCAGGAAGATGAAAAAGAGTCAGTACCGGTTAAAGAAAAAACCAGTTCAGATAGTGAAACAACCCGGGATGATGACCGGTACTATTATAACATCAAAATAATTTCACCTACTGACCTTGAAAACATGAAAAATGAGATAACTTCTGATGAATATCCAATATCCAATGATCAGGGTGATCTTATCGGTATTGTATCTCCACGAAAACTCTATATCCGGGGTGATCTCGTAGAACTACAGAAAGGAGAGGGGAAAAGTGGAAAGACGTTTGATAAAACCGATGTTGCTGAACATCTTGTAGATATTATCTTTGGTAATGATAATCCAAAATTAAACCTGTTTAAATCAAATAAAGATTACCAGTTCTGGATGGATGCATTCTACACCACAGATGATACGAAATTCCTGTTAGATCTTGCTCCGGTTCTTAATTCTTTATCTGACACTACACAATTTGAAGATGAGGAACTTGCACTCGGGTTTTTAAAGACTAATTACGAAGATGTTCCATACAATTTCTATAATATCAAGATTATTCCGCAGAAAATGCTGGAAGACTATAAAGATGATAGAAAAACCGATGAAAGATTAATTAAAAATCCAGAAGGAGAATTTATTGGAATGGTAGGAGATGATCATCTCTACCTCCTAGATTCTTTGAGCACCGAAGACAGACATTACTATATGCTCTATGGTATTCTTTACAGCATGGGAATGCATGGAACTACCTACTCTGAAAAGGACAGTTTCTTCTACCAGGTTGGTGAAACCCGGAACAATGAACTCTCTGATCTTGATAAGGAAGCAATAAAATTACTGTACGGTGGCAGACTGAAGAGTGGAATTGAGATGGAAGAGACCAAGAAGACATTAGGTCTGGAGACATAATTAAGGGCTGAATCAGTTCCTTCTGACTTTTTTTATTTTAAAAAACAGATAAAAATTGAGTTATTTCTGATTATCGGTTTTAATTCTGAAATAATTTAGAGATTATTATTCTTTCTTTCATTCTGTAACTCCCGTTTACAGGGTGAATTTTTAGAATGACACATTTTTTTCCGGCAGATCTTATCACACCTGTCCTTATCCCGGTAATCGCGTTCAGCAGCCCATTGTATCAGAGGTTTTACTAATTCCCAGAGTGTCTGACCTTCCGGGGTTAAAAAGTACTCAACACGGGGGGGAACTTCCGGAAAGGATTCACGTTCTATAAGCCCTTCGCTTACCAGATCCTTGAGTGTTTCAGATAATGCCTGGGGATTTATCGTATCAAGTTCGGTTGAAAAATCAGTAAACCTGAGTCTTCCCCGGGTTCCAAGTTTATAAATTATTAGGAGTGCCCATTTTTTTGAGATTATGGAGAGAATCCCTCCGGCAGCACACAGATATTTATGTTCTTTATCGACACACATGACTGGTCATTACTATGATTGTCATAGTTTAAATAGTATGATTATCATAGTATGCTAGGTATAAGAGGTGAGAAGTATGTGTTTTCCAGAAAAGAAAGGAGACAAAGTCTGTGCATGTTGTTGTAGCGGGGCAAGCGAAGCAGAAACAATGTGTGACTGCAATGATATGAAAAAGAGTTTTGAAGAAAGACTGAGTGCTCTTGAAAAGAAACTTGAGTAATCAGGTCATTATTTTTATTATTCATGCCTGATGCTATCAGCGTAATTAATGTAACCAAACGTTTTGGTTCGCTCACCGCTGTTAATTCTATCTCTTTCTCGGTGAAAAAAGGAGAAATATTTGGATTTTTAGGTCCGAACGGCGCTGGAAAAACTACCACAACCAGGATGCTCACTGGTGTTCTCAAACCTGATTTTGGTGATGTGCAGATCCTGGGTCACAGTATGGTTTCTGCACCTCTTTTAGCAAAACAAAAATTCGGAGTGGTCCCGGAGACTTCGAATGCCTATCCTGACCTGACTGCATGGCAGAATCTGATGTTCATGGGAGAACTTTACGGCCTTGGTTCTGAACATGCAAAAGAGCGGACATTATATCTTCTTCAGATTTTTGATCTTTATGAGCATGCCCAAAAAAAAGTCCAATCGTTCTCGAAAGGCATGAAACAACGGCTGATTCTTGCCATGGCTCTGATTCATGAGCCTGAACTTATCTTTCTGGACGAGCCGACAAGCGGACTTGATGTCTCAAGTGCCCGGATGATTCTCTCAATGCTTCGGGAAATGAATAGTCGGGGAGTTACCATCTTTCTAACGACTCATAACATGGATGAAGCAAATACTCTTTGTCACCGGGTTGGTATTATCCGGTCAGGAAACCTCATCGCGATCGATTCTCCTGAAAAACTCAAAGATACTCTGGATAAAATTCATCAGATAGAAGTCAGTTTTAATCGCGATATTCCCGAAGAGATGCTTCGGAATCTGCCTGGAATCACAACGTTCTCCCGTTTTGGTGACAAATGGAAATTATCCGCACAGGACAAGGATCTAGCCATCCGGTCTCTTGTTGCCCTGAGTGAACATGAAGGAATGTCAATTATTTCTTTAAACACTCTTGCCCCGACACTTGATGATGTGTTTCTCCGGCTAACCGGAGGTGAAAAATGAATATCCGAATGGTCCGGGAACAAACAAGACGTGCTTTCTCTATCGCGAAGAAGGATCTAAGAATCTATTATTATAAGCCTCCGGTACTCATATCCGGTATCCTGATGCCAATATTTCTCTGTATGGCATTTTTGATGGGAAACAAATCTGTATCACTCCCCTTTCTTATTGCCGGTCTTCTGAGCATGACGCTGTTTTTTACTGCAACTGCTATTTCTCCGGTTATTTTCCCCTGGGAAGGACAGACCCGGACCCTGGAACGTCTTATCTCCTGTCCGGTTGCTCCGGAATCGATTATTATGGGTGATATGATTGCATCAACCATATTTGGAATTGCGATTACCCTGGTTGCACTATTTATCGGGCACTTAATAGGAGTTATAGTGATTCATTGGATTTTGTTGATATGTGCAATAATAATTGGTTCTATCTGTTTTTCTGCGATTGGAATGTTACTCTCTGTTCCCCCGACTGCTGTCTCACAGAACATCATGTTACTCTCAACCCTGGTAAAATTCCCTCTCATCTTTGTGTCCGGAATTTTTATGCCGGTTGAGCAGATGCCTGGGGCCGGGCAGGTTATTGCATACCTCTCACCGCTCACCTACTTTACCGACATCGCACGTTTTTCATTAACCGGAACCGGATATTTCCCGATTTATTTTGATGTCTGGATGCTTTTGTTATTTACAATAATACTGAGCGTTGCAAGCATAGTCCTTCATAAAAAAACCATGCCACTACGAATATAAAAAAGGGATTTAGGAATTCATCGTTACCGAAACAATATTCTGAACCACCGGCTCTATTGCAGAAGAGAACCCTGAAAGGGTTTTTCCGGAAAGTCCTGCTGCAAGAATATCCTGGTCCAGAGGGATCTCTCCGATTATTTTTTCAACCGGAAGTTCTTTTTTCATTTGACTGGCTATTTCAGGTGTCACTTTGTTGAGAACAAAATACATCGGAAGTTTCATTGATGCGGTCATATCCGCTGCTTTTTTGGCGAGCAAAACCGATTCATACGAGGGATCAAGGACCATCAGGACGGCATCGGTTCCTTCCTCAACACCCCGGCCAAAGTGTTCGAGCCCTGCTTCGGTATCAACAATAACCATCTCATCGGAAGCGAGTTTCAGGTTTTTCAGGAATTGTTTTGCGATAAATCCCATCGGGCAGGCACACCCTTCTCCGGCTTGGTGAATTTTTCCGATTGAAACGAGTTTTACTCTTCCGTTCTCTGAAATGCAGGCCGAAGGGATGTCCTGGATCTTCCAAACCTTTTCAAATAACTGCATGTTCATCATGCCCTCGGAACTTTTCATGGCTGACATCATCTTACCCATGAGTTCCTGTTTTCCGCCCATGTGATCCATCAGGTCTGTTGGTGGATTCACACCCAGGAATCGGTGTAATCCGAGGTTAGACTCGTCAGTATCCACAACTACTACATCTTTGCCTTTTTGTTCATACTGCTGTGCAAGAAGAGCGGTAAGAGTACTCTTTCCGCTGCCGCCTTTTCCACAAATAAGCATCTTCATTGATATCACAAATTTTTCAGTTTTTTTAAAAAATTTCCAAATCTAATTCTTTGGAAACTGATTTGTATCCCACCACATGCAGACACGAACGGTATCTCCATTCTCAATCAGTTGATTGGCATCTTTTGAAACTTTGTCTTTGAAATATTCCTTAATAAGTGGGTTAAATTCCTCAGAACATCCAATCTGCCTTCTCATTTCTGAAACTGCATGATCAAGAGTTGGATATTTCTTTTGATACTTCATCTCATGAACCGTCATGTGAGGATAGATTCCTTTCTGATACAACACATTATAGAGCACATCAGATTTCGGCCCGATCTGATAGGCACAGTTGTGAATTTTCGGCCATAAATGAGTCATATGCCTTTCCCCGGGAGTAGTTCCTGCAAACCAGAAGAGCCAGATCTGACCACATGAGACGGCCTGCATCTTATCAATTGCAGCATCAATGTCCGGCATTCCAAGCGAATATGATGCTATGATGATATCAAAAGGCCCTGCAAGGTCCGATTCCGGATTAATATCTTCCCATCGTTTCTGAACGATAGTAAGGTTAGTAATATTTTTTTCCTGTGCCTGGTCTTTCATTACTTCAATCATTCCGGTGGAAGGTTCGACGGCTGTAACTGCTAAAGCCCGCTCTGCAAAGGGTATTGCAAGAGTTCCGGGGCCTGCACCGATGTCCAGAATCCGGCTGTTTTTCGTGATGGGAAGTTTTGATAAAACCAGTTCAATACGCTCCGGATTTTCAAGGGACATGTTAAGAAATTCAAGTGCACGTTCCTTTGAATCCCATAATGAAGCACATTCTCCGACTGTTTTAGTCCGGCTACTTGCTTCATAGAGTTGTTTCCATACTTCTGCCCAGTTCGTCATAGATTGCCCTGAAAAATATGTCAATTGAGATAATAATTTGAAAAATCTGGTTGTTTGATGATATTATGCAGGAGCTGTACCCGGAACAATGCACCTGACTCCGCCAACTGATCCCATCATAACCGGAAGACCATAGACATCTTCAATGATTTCCGGAGTAACATCATTGAAATTGCCATGGAAATGAATATTCCCATCTTTTAGGAAGATAAACCGGTCAGCATACCGGAATGCCTGGTTTAAGTCATGCATCGTCATAATCGCTGCAATCCCATGTTCCCGGACAATATCAACAATTGTGGATAATATCTCCACCTGGTTTTTCAGATCAAGACTGCTGGTCGGCTCATCAAGGAGTAAAATTCTTGGCTCCTGCACCAGTGCCCGTGCGATTGCAATCTTTTGGAGTTCTCCACCGCTCATTTCATCAATATACGAAAGCCGGAGATGTTCCATAGAAAGACGGGAAAAAATTGCATCCACTATTCGAAGATCCCGTTCAGAAACATCCCAGGTAATGTGTGGCCTTCGCCCAAGAAGGACCGCATCAAATGCAGTAAATCTTCCGGTTTCAACCCGCTGGGGGACATATCCTGCTCTTCTGGCAATTTCAAGAGTATCAAGGGTTTTAATTTCTGATCCATCAAGGTAGATGTGTCCTTTATTCGCTTTTAGAATCCTGTTCAGACACTTGAGCATTGTTGTTTTTCCTACACCATTAGGTCCGAGAATTGCAACAATTTCTCCATGGTTTACTTCAAAAGCAACGTTTTGAAGAACATCATGGTTCCGGTATAAAAAGTTCAGTTCCTGTACATTCAAAATCATCGTTTATACCCCCTGACAATAAGATAGATGAAAACCGGGGCTCCCATAAATGCGGTAAGAACTGCTACAGGAAGCACATAGGGAGCGACAATCAGTCGTGCAACCGTATCTGATGCAAGAAGAAGTACTCCTCCCATGATACATGACCCGGGAATGAGATACCGCTGGTCATCTCCGATGATCCTTCTTACCATGTGAGGACAGACGAGACCTACAAATCCGATGACGCCAAGAAATGCAACAATTACTGCGGTAATCATTGCAGATATTGTCATACCAAAAAGGCGGATACGTTCTACATTTACTCCGAGACCTTTTGCAGTTTCATTTCCGGCATCAATAGCGTTATAGTTCCATCGGTTTACCAGGAAATAGATACTGGATAGTCCTACAAGAATTGTCATAAGTCCTAGTTCATTCCAGCCAGCCCTGCTTACATCACCAAATGTCCAGAAAACAACTGCAGCAAGTTGAGTATCAGAAGCAAAATACTGCAGAAACATGGTTCCAGCAGTAAACAGCGATGAAAGTGCAACCCCGGTAAGGACCATTACTTCCGGTGATGCTCCCCGTATCCGGGAAATCAGAAGAATGATGGCGGTTGCAATCATGCAGAAAACAAAGGCGGTTATTGTAGTAAGATACGGATTATTAATTGAAATGGGATCTGCTATGGTGGATTGGATGGTTCCAGTACCAAAGATAATGACTGATACTGCAGCACCAAACGCTCCGGCGTTTGATATTCCAAGGGTAAATGGGGAACCCAGGGGATTTCGGAGTATTGACTGCATCGCAACTCCAGCAACTGAAAGGCCTACTCCTGCAACGATTGCAGTTAATGCCTGCGGAAGACGAATGTTCCAGATAATTGCATCCCACTTGTGATTGATGTTCTGACCAAGTAGCGTCATCAGAACATCATATGGTGGAATAGAGACTGCTCCAACAGAAATTGATAAGATAAACAGGACAAATAACAGAATAATGCCGCCGATAATCCAGAGTAGTTTTATCCGCACATACCCGAGATAATCAGCAGGAATTTTTCCATCAGAGAAGTGAATTACATCCACCTCCGGGAAAAATTGGGATTTTGTCAGATTTCATATCTCAATCAGAGTGTTATCTGTGAAAATCCCAGGTTCTTATACTGGGAATTAATCTTGTCCAATGGAGATTCTCCAAGGAACATGGTCATAATCTCATCTGCTTTCTCTTTTGGATCGATATCCGCGAACCGGTCCGGATAAATAGTCTTTCCAATAAAGTAGGCGTCTGCAAGGACATTCTCGTAGTTGGTGTTATAGAAGTTGTACGGAAGCACTCCGTATACTTTACCTTCACTTATTGCAGAGAGGCCCTGTAATGCCGGATCATCTTTTAATTCGCCGATTCCACCTTCACTGTCTGCCTGAAGGGTTCCGACATCCATGAATATATATTCTGGATCCCAGTCAACGATTGCTTCCTTTGCGACATCAGCATGCTGAGTGCCCATTTTTCCGGCTGCATTCTTTACATTGGTCCAGATGAATGGCGGGTATGAAGGCTCGGTTGAAATGATGCCATGTGCTCCGGCATAACTGACACCGCCGACATATGCAGTCTTCTGTTCGGCTTCCGGAATATCTCCGGTTCTCTTTTCAAGATCTGCAATTGTATCCTCAATATAAGAGATCAGTTCTTCAGCACGGTCTTCCTTGTTGATTACTTCTCCCATCACCCGGAGTGCCCCAAACATCTCATCCTGTTCAGTCTGGGTCCGGAGTGAACCATATGGGAACATAATTACTGGAATTCCCGTTTTTTCTGTTAATTTATTTCCTTCTTCGGCATTTGTTGCAAATGGAGTGCCGGTTGATCCGGTTTTAAAGACCAACTGGGGTCCAATAGCGATAATCTTTTCAGGGTCATCCTTGCCTCTGAATTCACCGAACAATGGATAGTCCTTAAACTCCGGGTTTAAGAGAGCATATCCCCGTGCATCCATGACTTGTGGTTCTTTTTCAATACTGTCAACACCTACAATGAGGTCTTCACCACCAAGGTAGGTCAGATATCGTAAGCATCCGGAGCCTGAACAAAGCACTTCTGAAGCCGGGACTGGAACGGTGACAGATCTTCCATATCCGTCTGTGATAGTTTTTTCTGCTGCTGCAGTCTCTTCTGCGAATGATACTGGTATTGAAATAAGGCATGCCAGCATCATGAGTGTAATCATAATTGTTTTCAGGTTTGTCATATTTTTCACGTTTTTTAAATTTTTAAGGGAATGTCCCATTACAGCATTCCCAGAACTTTATAGGGGTTGTTACCAGCGGTTTTGAGTTGTGTCATCAGATCATCATCGACCTCAAATTCCTTGAGTGTCTTAATGGCACTTTCCGGTTTGTCGACATAATCCATCATTCCAATGTCCTGCACAAGTTTCGGTGCCCATGATGGCCCGGTCCAGTTTGCAACTCCGAGTTCTTCGCTTAGTGTGTCAAAATCAAATCCAAGTGCAAGACCCTTACCTGTCTTGGATACACTGTTCCATTTCACAATGATTCCAGCCGGACGGATGCCATACTTTTCCTGTAATGCTGCTTCGTCATCAGGGTCAAGTGCCATAACATACATGCTGCTCTTACCCGGAGTGCTGTCCCAGATCATCTGGTATGCATCTTCCTTGCACCAGTTTGGGCACCCAATATCTACGTATGTTTCAGAAGCGTTTTTTATCGGCATGGCGTCTTCAACATACTTGATGATCATGTATCCGCTGGTAACTCCGGGACACAGGTGATCATGGAACATTGCTGCATTCATGAACTCATATGATGCTCCGGCAGCCCAGACATTTGATAGCCCGATGAGAGAAAATTCATTACCACTGAATTTTTTCTTGTTAAAGGTAGTGTTACTCTCATCCGGATTCTCAAGCATCTTGTCCAGATTTACCTGGATTAATGATACCTGGGAGAATGCTTTGTCGGCTGGAAGCGAAGCACGATTTTCTGCATTGAGTAATAAGAATGAGGAATCAGGTTCCATGTATGTAGCCATGCCTGTTTCCTTATTAAAGAAATAAAACCAGAGTGGTTTCCAGTTTGGCCGGTTAACCTGGAAGAGATTGTTGTCACCATTTTGCAGTCCTGATATATCAGAGATGCCTGATAGTGCACGTTCCGTGGTTTTGCCTTTTACCAGTGCATGTCCGGCATTGGTAAGTACAAGAATGTTGTCATCACCTGCTTGAAATTTGAGCAGATCCATTCCTACTTCTGCTGCCCGCGACCCGAGGTCGTACATAAGATCGTCTTCAGCCAATGCTGAAATGGGGAGAATCAGGCAACTTAATGCCAGCAGGAGAGTAAATAATTGTTTCATGCGATTCCTCGTTCATCCACAATGATTACCATTCAATAACAAATCTGACGTTCATTACAAGATAGCGGCATTTACTGATAGTGAGTGTGATGCTACAATACTCCAGTAATCAACATCGTAAATAGTTATACGATTATAATGAAATTTATAACTTGTGAAAAAGATCTGAAGATTCATTACAATTGTAATGATATTTTTCTGTTTTTTCAATAATTATCTTAATATTCTTAATATTTGTTGTTTGTTAATCCACAATCCACAATGAATTCGATGAATATATGAATCCTTCCGGACAACTCTGGTATACCATGTGTTCACCACAATCTATACCGGATCCAAAATCCGGAGAATTTATTACATACGAAGAAGCGGTTAAATTTCATGGGCATTCATGTGGGGGGCTTTCATCCGGATACCGGGTTGCCATCGCAGCGATGAAAGCACTTGGGGTAGAACGGCCAAAAGATGAAGAATTAGTCGCAATAGCAGAAACAGATGCCTGCTCTGTGGATGCTATCCAGATGATCACCGGCTGTACTGCCGGAAAGGGAAATCTCATAATTAATGATTATGGTAAACATGCATTCACGTTTTTTTGCCGAAGAAGTAATAAGGCGGTACGTGTTGTTACGAACCTTGATGAAGTATTACCAAGAGAGGAGATGGATGCATTACGACCAAAGGTTTTTTCCGGACAGGCTACTGAAGCAGAGATGAAACGGTTCCGGGAATTATCTGATAAGGTACCTGAAATTATTCTTCATGCTCCGGAAGAAAAAATCCTGAAAATTTCTTTTGTTGACATGGAACCACCAAAGAAGGCTCGTATTTTTAAGTCAATTCAGTGTGCATCCTGTGGTGAGATGGTAGCGGATGCAAAAACCCGTGAACTGAATGGAAAACGTGTCTGCATACCATGTTCCCTTTTAGCAGAAAATAAATAAAAATTATCTGATTCTCTTTTTTAAGTCTGGAACTGTTTCATTACGGTTTTTTCTCAAAAATTTTAGATTGTAAGTAGATGAAAAAAGTACTGTTCATATAAATAAAGTTTTATTGTTTTAAAACAAAAAATATTACTGGTTAATCGTGAGTGGGACAATTGGAAGTTTTTTACCAATGGTTAGAAAAATTAGGATAAATTTTCGTTTTAGGCTGGATTCTCCTATTTTAAAGGTAGGGAGTCCACTAAAAGAACAGGCAGTGTCTCCGGTGATCGGAATCATGCTTATGCTTATTATCACTGTGATTCTAGCAGCAATTATATCCGGGTATGTAGGAGGAATGTCAGAGACAAAAAGTAAACCGCCACAGTTAGTTCTCCAGACTGAAGCATGGAAATCATCGAGCGAATTAATAAATGTATCTATGTCTGTAATCTCTGCTGGAGATGGTATTCCTACCCGGGATCTAAAGATTATTACGTCCTGGAAATCAGTTTCAAATTCGGGAGGGAATATTACAATACCTGGATCTCTCTATCCTCAAGGACGAATTCCAAGTAAAAATGGGCTACCTGAAATTGAAGATTTTGGAAATTACACTCTTTTTGGGGGTACAAACATGTTTATCAATACTTCAGCTGGCGATCAGGTTTTTTTTGGGACTAGTCCTGATAATATAGATAAAGATACTATCCTGACGATAAAAATTGTTCATGTTCCTTCACAAGCAACAATATACAGCCAGGAACTGATTCTGGGAGATAATTCATGAATAAGGATTCCGGAGTATCGCCGGTTATTGGTGTTCTCCTCATGTTGACTTTGACATTAATTATTGCAGCAATTGTGAATAGCTTTGCCGGAGGCTTGGTGGATACAGAAGTAAAACCTCCATCAGTAACTTTGCAGGCAACTCTTCATCAACATCATGATGATCCCACGAATGCCAGTCTTCTAATAACTCATGTATCGGGTGATCCACTACCTGTTTCAGATTTATCTGTAATATTAAAACCTTCCCGGACTTTTGGTTCTAATGCAGAAAATTCATTTTCGGAAATAAATAAGGCCAATATCACCAATAACGGGACATATCAAAAAACGTGGGCTCATGGTATTACTTCAATGAAAGTTGGAGAAACTCATGGAATTTTTGGGGATGCAAACATCTCTAAAATAAACCCTGAATTTGATCTGATGAAAGAAAAATACCAGGGTAATACATTTTACCTGGAATTATATTATGACCGGAATCTTATAGCCAAACCTGAAGTTCTTATTCAGGGATAAAAAATTATTTCTTTCCAATAACCACAAGCCCATACGGATGAGTTATCACCTGTAACCAGCTAAATCCGACATCTCCGAGCATTTTTTCCAATTCTTCCTGAACATATGCTGCATGAACTGACGTCTCAAACCCTTTCCTTATTTCAGACCCTTCACAGGTTTCAAGCATGAACCGGTAAATTTCCGTAGAAAGATCCCGTTTAAGGTCACTGACACTGACTCTTCCACCTGGTTTTAATACCCGGAGAATCTCTGAAAACACCTTTTTTGGATCCTCCCATTCATGGAGTGAACCGTTGGAGAATGCAAGATCAAAGGTTCCATCAGAAAACGGCATTGCCAGAGCATTCCCTTCCCTGTATGTCGCCCGGTCAGACAGATGATAATCTTTCGCATTTTTTTCTGCCATTCTGATCATTGCCGGACTGATTTCAAGCCCGGTCAGATTTGTATCCTTGGTATGTTTCAGCCATTCAAGTCCAAGATATCCTGGTCCGGGGCCGACCTCCAGAGCATTATCACCAGACTGTGAGAATTTTACCAGTTCTTCAATTGGCATGTGTCCTTCGTCTCGAAGACCCCGCTGCATTTCATCATACTGCTCGACAGTTACTTCATCCTGAATCCCATCACATGTCTCGGGAACCCGTGTTTCAAATATCATGTTATCTTCCTTTTTCTCCACTACGTGTTTTTCACTATACCGTGCATCTACTACTTCTTCAAGCCGGAGGAGTCTGCCATTTTTCCGGGTGATCAATGGAACACGGACAGATCCCCGGTCTTCTTTGAATGATTTGACACTAGCAAGAAAACTGAAATTATCATGCACTCCGGAAAACCGTGCACACAGATCAGCAAAAAGCAGTTGTTCATCTGGTTTCAGCCTGGATAATCCGGATTCAATAAATCCGTACATTTTTTCTTCAGTATCCAGGATCCATTCCTCTCCCTTTTCGGTTGGAACGACCAGGATACTTCTCCGGTTATTCTCATCCTGAATTCTTCTCATGAATCCTTCACGTTCAAGATAATTTACAAGATCTGTAGCTGAACTTGGAGTGATTTTCAGCATTCCTGCAATGTCTCCCATCCGGACCTTTGAAAAATATGATGAATAGAGTACCTCAATAGATCCAGGGCTGAGCGGTGTTTTTCTCCCCCGGTCCATCCCGAAGATCATACTGATAGCAGTCGAGACAAAACCCAGCGAGAGCCTTATTCGTGAAGTCGGATCCATGTTCCATATACTAAGGCTATCCGTAATGATATAATAATTACGGTTAACCGTAATAAATAAGATCAGATCTCTTATATGTCAAAAAAAAATCTCGATGAAGAAAAAAAACTAATTTGAATGATTTTCGTAACCATCAAATTTTATCAGCCATTTCCATAAGGGAATAATCTGATGGAATAATCAGAATAAGAAATCTCTGTTTTCTTTATTAAAAAACTAATTCGGTCTTGAGTACAATCATATTATCTATTTTTATCATTATCTATTCGTTATTATCGAACAGATCTGTTATCTGAAAAACATTTTTGCTATCACTTCATAAAGATGATAGTACTGTGAAACTGGAAAAACCACTGATATATCTGAATAATGCTGCGACAAGCTGGCCAAAACCACCGGAAGTCATCCAGGCAGTCCAGGAATCGTTATCCTTTCCTTTTTCCGGAGGAGGCCGGGGGTTTGGGAATGAACAGAGGGATTACCTTTCAGAAGGGCGGGAAGTTATGTGTAATTTTCTCGGAGAAGACTCTCCTGAACATCTTATCTTCTCCGCAAATGCAACCGATGCATTAAACACCCTCATACATGGGTTTGTTGCATCACAAGATGAAAAAGTTCATGTCCTGTCAACGACTCTTGAACATAATTCGGTTCTCCGGCCATTTCATTATCTGACAAAGCAGGATAAAATTTCAGTGGATTACATCCCATTTCATGACAGTATTATCAATCCGGAAAAAATAAAGGAGGCTGTAACGTCAAAGACCCGGCTTGTTGTGATGAATCATGGGAGTAATGTTCTCGGGTCTGTCCAGGATGTCCGGGCTGTCTGTGAATATCTCCATGATAAAGGGATCTTTTCTATCATCGATGGTTCCCAGACCGCCGGGCATATCCCGGTAGATCTATCATCCATCAATCCGGATGCCTTTGTTTTTACCGGACACAAAGCACTCCTGGGCATGCCTGGAATCGGCGGTTTTTATATCAGAGATCCTGAGCAGGTCATTCCGGTCAGAATGGGAGGGACTGGATCAGACTCCGGAAATCTGGATCAGCCAGAAGACCTTCCGGAGCGGTATGAGATCGGGACACATAATTACCCTGGGATTGTTTCGCTTATCGCTGGTGTAAACTTTATTCGCTCAATCGGCATGAAGAAAATGGAAGAGAAAGCAGACCGGCAGACCCGTTCTATGATAGATGAATTATCTGCCGAACCTGCGATAACCATCTATAATCAAAAGCCGGCTCTTCCTATCATTGCATTAAATGTCTCCGGACTTGATAATGATGATGTCGGGTTTATTCTTGCCAGAAAAGATAATATCCTGGTTCGGACCGGTCTTCACTGTGCTCCGTTCGTGCATCAGGCAATTGATAATGGAGCGGGATGTGTACGAATAAGCCTTTCATGGTTTACCACCGATGAAGAATGCCGGATCGCTACAGATGCAATTAAGGAGATAGCACGTCATGCGAATCATAAGATCTAATCGCCATAAATATTGTGCTGATGGTTCGTTTATGAAGGAGTTTGTCCTTGATTCAGAGGTGACCCCAGAATTCTTGGATTTTTTAAAGTATTTTGGGACCCTTGAGATGCTTCCCGGACTGGGAGAGGGCTTTTATAAATTTGAAAAAAAGGATTGCTTCTCTATCAAAGGATTTGTCAATGAATCGGGTTTTGAAGTCCGGTTTAAAAAAGAAGTTATGGATTTTACCTCTGATTTTCTGTATTCACTCCTCTATTACTATCAGAATGGAAAACCAGACTATAAAACATTAAGCCGGCGTGAAGAAGCACTAATGGAGCGTGTAAAAACCAGATTATATGGCAATTCTTCCTGATTATATGCCTATCAAAGTTTTTGAACAGTATGCAGAGAGATATGATCAGTGGTTTGTTGATCACCCTGATGTTTACCTGGGGGAATTAAAACGGGTAAAAATAGCCATTGGGACGGTTCCAACTCCTGTCCTTGAAATCGGGGTCGGAAGCGGAAGGTTTGCAGGGCCGCTTTCTATTAAGCATGGCGTTGAACCATCCTTACCTTTAGGCCTGATGGCAAAAAAGAGAGGAATTGAGATTATTCAGGGGATCGGTGAATCAATTCCGGTAAAATCCAGGACATTCCGGACGGTTGTAATGATTACCGTTCTCTGTTTTCTTGAAGGTCCGGATGAAACATTCCGGGAAGTGCACCGGGTTTTGATGCATGATGGGACACTGGTTGTCGCCTTTATAGAAAAAGGAGGGACTATAGCACAGACCTATCTTACCCGTCCGGACAAGGGCACATTTCTCTCTCATGCCCGGTTTTATACGCAGGAAGAAGTGGTATCCATGATAAAGCGGAATGGATTTGTTCTGAAATCAGCAGATTGCAGAATGGGGTTTTGTATCCTGGTATTTCACAAAGATGAGTGATCCGAAAAAGTCGGTTCTGGATGGATGGTTATCCCCATATCGGGTCATCACCAAAATGTTCCTGCCAGTACTCCATCGACTTTGATTTCTGCCCGCTTTTACTCATTTCGTCCTTGAATGTAACCGGATAATTCATACAGTACTCGATAAGGATTTCATATGCTTCTTTAATGCGAATCATCATCTCATGTGACTCATCCGGACTATGTTGGGATACATCAGGGTGCCAAACCCTTATTAATTCATGATATCTCTTCCTTATCTCGAGCATACTCGCTTTATCAGAAAACCCAAGGAGTTCTGCTGCTTTTTGAATAGTCATTTCATGTGTCGTATTCATAAAGAAAAACTCTGTTACTTTATAAAATCAGAACTATTCTGGTTGGTTCCTGATTGTAATATCTCTAATAGTTCAGCAGGTCCGTAAACCTGGTGTGCCCCTGCGGTAATAAGCCTCTTTATGGTACCCGTTGCAACTCCGCTTGTGAAATCAGCCAAAACCTCTCCAGGAGGGATAATAAAAATTATTTTTTCCGGATTAATATTCTCAAGTACCCGGATATTCGGGTAATTTCCCCATCCTATCGGCATTGCTGTGACTATGACAAAATCAGCATCCAGTACCTGTTCTTTAAGTTTTTCTTCTTTCTCCGGAGACAGAAGTGAAAAGGGAGGTTCAATGAGAGTTGGAACATCGTACTTCCTGGCCATCCGGCAATCAGAATCATTTTCAGACAATACTCCGCATTTGAGTGAGTAACCAGCATGGACCAGAAGAGAGATCAGGTGCGATCCTGCTCCCCCTCCGGATATCAGATGAACATTGACATTTTTTGCAGCCGGCAGGTTCCATTCGTCTTCAACATAGACGAAGGGTGTTCCTGTTGTAGGATTGACATCAATCACCGGTTTTATCCTGAATATCTCCTGAATTAGTCCGGTTGTCAGCACTTTATCCGGCTTTCCGCATGCACGTATCTTCCCATCACTCATAATGACAAGTTCATCACAATATGCTGCAGCAAGGTTAATGTCATGAAACACACCAATAACTGCTCTTTTTCCCCGGGAAGTCTCCCGGATAATCCGGATTAATTCGTACTGATGATGGATGTCTATGTGGGCAAACGGTTCATCCAGCAGAAGCAGAGCAGGATCCTGGGCAAGCACCCGTGCAATCATGACCCTTTGGCGTTCACCACCTGAAAGAGCAGTAATCGGCCGGTCAGCAAAATCCATTGTCCCGGTCTGCTCGAGTGCTTTTCTGACGATTTCATGATCTTCTGCAGAAGGGGAGCAAAACCGGTCAATATGTGGATTCCTCCCCATCATGACCACTTCATATACCGGATACTTGAACTTTATTTCACATTCCTGTGGTACATATCCGACCTGTTGCCCGAATTCACGAAATGAATACGAGGTAAGAGATTCACCTAAAAGAAGAATCTCTCCGTCCCGTTGAGGGAGGGAGCGGGCAATGACCTGCATAAACGTGCTTTTTCCTGAACCATTTGGTCCGATGATTCCTACAAAACTTCTTTCATGGATAGCAAGAGAGATGGCTTTAAGGACGTCATGTTCATCATAACCAGCGTGAAGATTATTGACAGTAAGGATTTCAGAATTCACAGGTCTGACCTCCTTCGAATCAGCATGAGGAAGAAGGGTGCACCGAAAAATGCGGTTACAATGCCTACCGGAAGATCGCCAAGCCAGGTGCGGGAGACCGTATCTGCACAAACAAGGAGAATGGCACCACAACCGAGGGATGCAGGAATGAGTATCCGGTGATCAGGGCCGGTGATTATTCGCATAATATGGGGAGAAACAAGGCCGATAAAACCAATAGATCCTGATACTGAAACCACAAGGCCGGTGATGCCTGCTGATACCGCGAGAAGCAGAAGTTTTGTCTTTTCCGGGTCAATTCCAAGAGTCCTGGTCTCTGCTTCACCACATGACATGATATTTAGATCCCTGGAGAACAAGATCAGGATTCCTGCCGGGATAAGAGTTATGAGAAGAAGGGGAATGTCAGCCCATGAAGCATTCCAAAGACCACCCATAAGCCAAAACATGATCTGGTGCATATTATTTCCGGAAAAGACCAGACATACCGAGACAACAGAAGAGAAAAACATGGAGACGGCAATTCCGGTGAGCAGAAGATTTCCAGTGCTAAGTCGTTTTCTATCTGCTGCAAGAATATACACCAGGAATGCAGAACCTATAGCCCCGAAGAATGCTCCGAACGGGACGAGCAGGAGAGCACCGGAAATAATTGCCAGAGATACTCCGACAGCACCCCCGGCAGATGTCCCGAGAGTATAGGGATCAGCCAGATCATTCCGAAAGAGCGTTTGCATGGCAGCACCGGCACAGGCAAGTCCGGCACCGACAAGTGCGGCTGCGATTGCCCGGGGAAGCCGGATATCAAAGATGATCTGTGCCTCAGTTCCATTACTTATTGCTCCCGTAATTATATCAATAACCGAAATTTCCACTGGTCCGGTTACTACGGAGAGAAGAACTGCGATAACAACAGCACATCCAAGACTTAAGAGAATGAGTGAATTCCGAATAGTATTCATAATACCAGAACTGATATTCCTTAAGTATTTTTTATCTAAAACAAGATAAGTGATAGTATTATGAAGAACCAGAAATCTCGTAAATGGAATGATAAAATGAAATCCGGAAAAGGATTCCTCATTGCATTTTGTCTGATTATTGCTCTTTCTCTCTCTTTAATGCCGGCAACCTGTGCTGGTGAGGGAGTGAGTGATGCATCATGGCCGCGGACAATAGATGATGATCTGCAAAATCAGGTTACTCTTGATGCAAACCCGGAACGAATTGTCTCACTTTCCCCTTCAAACACAGAAGTTCTGTTTGCACTTGGTCTTTCTGACCGGATAGTAGGCGTGACTGATTATTGCACGTACCCGGAGGAAGCACTTGAAAAAAGTAAGGTCGGGGGTTTTTCAACAGTAAGCATTGAAAAAGTCATCGCACTAAAACCTGATTTTATCGTTGCATCTCCGGGAAATAATCTGGAAGTCGTTGACCGGTTATCGACCCTTGGGATTCCGGTCTACTATGTAGAAGCAGAAGATCTGGATCAGATTTATACTACGTTTGAAAAACTCGGATATCTCACCGGAACCGAGGATAAAGCAACCGAAATCATTTCTGATCTGAAAGCCAGAGAAGAAACCGTTCAAAAAGAAGGAGAAGCACTGACGAAAAAACCGGTTGTAGCTCACGTTATCTGGAATGATCCCATTTATGTTAGTGGGAAAGGAACGTTTCAGGATGAACTCATCCGGATTGCCGGTGGCGAAAATGCATTTGCTGATAAGGAAGGGCATGCTATCGTGAACATCGAGGAATTTGTTCACATAAATCCGGACATCCTTATGATAAATTCCGGGAGTGGAATGGGGAGCGATGATGCCGATATTCTGGAATACTTCAAGACTGAACCGCGATTATCTGCTCTTTCTGCAATTGCATCAGACAAGATAATCCGGGTTGACAGTGATAAAGCTGACCGGGCCGGTCCTCGTCTCTGGGATCTGCTTGAAGAGATTGCTCCGAAAATCAGAGAGATGTAATCTTCATTAAATTTTTTTCAAGGCTTTTCTTTGTGTCATGATTTTTTTTTCTAATTCTTCGCGTGACCTGCTGGTAAATTCATGCACTACATAATCAGGCCTGATTTTTTCAAGAATCTGTATACATTCCGGATTTTTAAAAGGCAGGTGTTGATCAAGTTCTGATATCATTGGCATCAGGAGAGATATCTGGTCACCGTAATCAAGATCGGTAAACCCCTGTGGCGGCCTGCAGAAAAAGTGCTCTTTTTGATACTGGCCTGATATGCTGCACTGGAGATGAACTGATTGGATTCGTTCCAGGGTTTTATCCGACAATCGGTTAAGGGCTGACAGAACCTTCTGAATTCCTTCTACCTCATTGTTTACATCCAGGGCATTCATGAGATGTCCGGTATCAAGGACAAAGATCCAGTTATCAAATTCAAGTCTGTCAACAAAATAATCCACTTCTTCCTGTGATAAAAAGGTCAGACCCGGCCACCAGAGATTCTCAAATCCGATTGGTACCGGAGGTTCACCTCCGTGGAAACTTTTACAGGCGGTATTGAGAAATGAAGCAGCTGATGAGAGAACTTCCCATCGGGTATACCGGTGATTCCGGGTAAAAAATTCATCCAGTTCAATATGGGTGATGTGAAACACCGCATATGCTGCGCCAAGTCTTGCAGCCTTTGTAAGATTGTCACAAAAAGTCCGGACCAGGTCGCCCGGAGTAGCAGCACCAAAGTAATATGACTTTTTTAATGGATCGCAACCGACTGGAACTGTTTCTGGTTCCCGCCAGAGCCGGACCCAGCCAAGCCATCCGGGGAGATGGACTGAAGATATGAGAAAACGGGGAATCGTATCGTCATGTTCCCCACCCATAAGGAGTTCAACACCTGAACAACCCATATTCTGAACAAATGTTCTGACATCTTCCCAGGAATCGTTGTACCGTGAGAGATCAACGGAATATCCAGATATGTTGATAATTTCTTTCATAGTTATTCCTGATTTACCTATTGTTTATCATTCTGCGTACACACAACTGAAAAACCTGATTTTCAGTCTGAATATCTGAATCAATGTTCTGGAATAATGATATGAAAAGTCTGTTGTTTCATGATTGAGAAGGCCTGGAAGAAAAATATTAAAGATAACATTATCAAAACAGGTATCTTATTATATAACCAACATCCCTTTGCTTCTCAAAAAAAATATTACAGAATATACTTTCCTGATCATTTATTATCATGACAATGATGCATCTAAAAAAACTTCCCATTGGAATCCAGTCGTTTTCCGAGATAATTACTGGAGGATATGCATACGTTGATAAAACACCTTTCATTGCTGAACTTGTTAATGATGGCAAATACTATTTTTTATCCCGGCCAAGACGGTTTGGTAAAAGCCTTCTGATAGATACAATAGACTGTGCATTTTCCGGCAGAATAGAACTTTTTTCCGGACTGTACCTGGATTCACCGGAATCCGGGTGGGATTTTGCGAAACAATATCCGGTTTTACGAATAGATTTTGCCGGTGGTTCTCTTCGATCAGTATCAGATATTACAGAGAGAATTGGAAAATTGTTGGATTCATGGGAGAAAACATATGGTCTGGAAAAGTCTTCTGGTTCAATTGGGGACCGGTTATTATCGCTGGTTCCACAAATATTTAATAAAACTTCCAGTCAGGTTGTCATTCTTGTGGATGAATATGACAAACCTATCCTTGACAATCTGGAAGATCCAATTCTGGTATCAGAATTACGAGATCATCTGAAAGATTTTTATGGAGCTATAAAACCTCTTGATGAATATCTGAAATTTGTTCTCCTCACCGGAGTCTCCAAGTTTGCAAAGACCGGTATCTTCTCCGGTCTGAATAACCTTGATGGACATCACCATTGATGCACGATATTCAGATTTATGCGGCTACACCCAGACAGATCTTGAAACAGTTTTTGCCGGATATCTGAAAGATTTTCACCCGAATGAAGTAAGGGAATGGTACAATGGGTATTCCTGGACTGGCGAATCGGTTTACAATCCTTTTGATATTCTGCTGCTCTTCTCTAAAAAAACATACAGACCCTATTGGTTTGAAACCGGGCCGCCCACGTTCCTTATTAAACTCTGGCAGTCAAAACCCCGGCTTCCGGCAGAATATGACGGGCTTATCGCCGGTGATGATCTCCTGGGATCATTTGATCCGGAACAAATCCGGACTGAAACACTCCTTTTCCAGGCAGGATACCTGACTATCAGATCCTTTGTCAGTAATCCATATGAAGGGACATGGTATACTCTTGGATTTCCAAACCGGGAAGTACGAGAATCATTTAACCGACAGATCCTTACTCTTATCCAGGATAATAATGAACAGGTTCCGGCTCCAACAATCAGAAATATTCTGGAATCAGGCGATACAGATAGATTACGCGATCTATTTCATTCTTTTTTCGCATCCATTCCCTCAGATAATTATCGGAAAAACCAGATATCCGGATTTGAAGGGTATTATGCAAGTGTGGTTTACACATATTTTGCAAGTCTTGGGTACGAGGTTATTCCGGAAGATACTACGAATAAAGGAAGAATAGACCTGACCTTAAAAACAAGGAGCGGTATCTGGATCTTTGAGTTCAAGGTTGTGGGAATTGATTCATCCGGAGATAAAAGCCCGCTTGCACAGATCCGTGACCGGAAATATGCAGAGAAATATGCCGGTGATTCCAAAAAAATTTATGAGATTGGGATTGTTTTCAATCCGGAGTCACGGAATATTGAGAAATGGGAGGTCGGTAAAAAAGATCAGGGTTAAACCATCGTGTGTTATTCATTTTCACACCTACTAGACCATATTCTGGATTGTTGTTATATAGAAAATATTCATACTTTCATGAGTTTTGAGTGTTTTGGCACTGTAGTGCAGAGGGCTACTGAACATCCATGGTTTCGGATTTCTACACCATGGGCACGACGTATGGATGTTCGAAAAATCTAAAAACGAAGATGGATTGATTCACCTGGGGAAAGATAATTCTTTTTTTTTCTGGATGGTGGAAACATTTGTGTGAAATTGATATTCTGGTTCTCCATAACTGTTGAGCGGTTATTTTCATTCATTTTTTGAATAGGTAGTTTAATGATACTACTGGAGATCTCGTTTGATAATGTACCTTATATGCCGGGATAATTTTTAAAAAAATAATCTGGAATTAAGGCCTATTTTTAGAAATAAGGTCCAAATTATAAGGTGGATCATTCAGAAATGTAGTTCCTCAAATTAGGGTTTAATTTAGGCAATTAATTGGAAAATCTTAAAAATTTGCGATTTGTCAAAGGGCCTGTATTACAAATCAAATGAGATCATTGAATGGTATGGATTAAGGTATGATCTGGGAATAGTGACCCCTGGTACAAACACAATGTAGGCATTGTCCGAGGGCTAAATCGAGTTGATATTTTCTCTAAAAAAGTGGTGATTAGGAGATCGGAGCTCCCTATGGTAACAATCCGGGAAAACGGGATGACGGGTTTCTTTATGGTTGGTATGGAGTACCTTTGTTAAGGATTTTTGAATCTTTTGGAGGTATCAATGATAGTATTATATGGTATTTTTTTGTTATCTAAAAAATAATTACGACCTTGATAATGTAATATTATTTTTTATGGTCTAAATTATGACATTTTAAACAATTAATGGTTATATTCTCCGTAATTTTTTATTATAGGGTAAATGCATAAAATAATAAGCTTTATAAGTACAAAAATTTGTACAAATATATGCTTATAATTATTATGGATGATCAAAATGAAAGGTCATGGGAAAAAAATTGAAAGTCATGGAGCAGTATTACTTGTCTCCATCGGTACAACGCAAGCGGAAGGCAGAGCAGTAATTGACTCCTGTGTAAAGAAGATCCAGAATTTATATCCAAAGGCAGAAGTTGCGTATTCATTCACATCCGAACCTGTCAGACTTGTCCTCCGGGAACAGAATGAATTTATTCAGGGACCGCTGGCAGCAATAACCTCACTTCTGGATAAAGGTCACTCACAAGTTGTAGTGCAGCCGCTTTTCATCACCTCCGGAGCACGATACCATGAGTTATATCCCATTATCACAACCCTGAATGACCTGGCCGGAGCACATGGTGCAGTCGGTTTTGACGGTATCCTCATCAGTTCATCATTGCTCATGAACCCGGAGGATTATGTTGATACTGCAAAAGCAATCGAGTCAATCTTCGCTCCAAAAGCGAAAGATGAAGCGGTTGTCCTGGTGTCCCCTACCGCAGAAGGTGGAGCAGAACCTGCTCTTTGTCAATTGCAGATGATTCTTGATGATATCTGTCCGGGCGGCCAGATGATCATCGGAACGGTAAACGGATATCCGGATTTTGAAAAGGTTAAAAAGCGTTTATCACATATTGGAGCGAAGAAAGTTAAACTAGTACCTCTGACCATTGTTCCGGGAATTCATGCATGGATAGAACTCTCGGGGGATGCTAACAATCAGTCGTGGCAGAAACAATTAGAGTCCATCGGATGCTCTGTCACAGTTGAAACAAAAGGATTAGGAGAATATGAGGTGATCACTGATCTTTTCATGAACCGGTTGAAGAGAACAGCGGTATCACATAATTTCCTTAAATAATCTTTTTTGCAGGATTTCTAAACTGGTAATTTCTTTTAGTGAGTAACTACATCTTCAGGAACAGTGACAGATAAACCCTTGATTCGCTTAAAATGATTACAATTTCGGGTAACAATTGCATGAAATCCTGTCCGGATGGCTGTTGCAGCGATTAGACAATCGTTAAATTCTATTTTTAATCCTATTTCTGATAAATTTGCATAAATTCTCCCTCCCTCCCGGGCTATATTGGAATTTAGATCGATAATCTCTAAAAAGGAAAGGAGATCTTCAGTCTTCTCAATTGCATTTCTTCTATTTGATAGAAAAGCACCCGCAAAAAGTTCTGCAACAGTAATTGTGGAGATAAAGCCATTATTCACATCTTCAAATGTTTTAAACAGGTCAAATGAACTATCAGGTCCGCAAGTACGTAAAACATCAATACAAATACTTGTATCGAGAAAAAAATTCATAATGGTTCAATTGGCGTTGATTTTCTTAAATTCTCAACAAATTCTGCACTATCAACATCTAAACCCCATCCCCCTCTAATTGAATTAATAGTCTTTTTTTCAACTATTTTCAGGTAAACTTCATCGGATGAAGATAGGATATCCTCTGAAAGTTCAAGATGCCGAGAATCGATAATTTTTGCTTTAATAATTGCCATGTTATAATTCATACATGTGGGTAATAATATAGTTATACCTATCTCCCATCGGTGATGGGCATGTTCTTAAGTAGTGCAGAAAACCTGTTTATCGATGGTTTCTCATTATTTTTTTAGGTTTTAATGAAAATAATAATCTTCCAATTTATGATAGAATACCTGGTCAATAATTCTGGTTTTTAGTAAATCATTCAGTGATGTCAATGATGAATCAGTAATTTGTAGTTCTCCTCATAAAAAACATCCTTTGATTCTTTTTCGTGTATAGATATGGATTATTCACAAGAACATTTCAAATTGATTGTAAAAACAATAGGAAATTTCATGGCTTTTTACCCGGTTCCTTCATAATATTCTTCAGCTTTCAGGAACAACTGTTGCAATTTTTGTATTGTCTTAGTGTCTGTCTCCCACATCCCTCGTTGATTAGCCTCGAGTAACCGTCCGGAAATGCTATGAATTGCATAAGGATTATTATCTTCTATCCATTTTCGGTTTTCTTCGTTAAACAGAAAATGCTCTGCAACCGACTGGTATTCCCAGTCATCTACCACATCTGAAGTTGCATCCCATCCAAACATGTACTCAACCGAGGTCACTATCTCCTGTGCTCCTCTGAATCCATGAGGTTTCAACCCTTCAAACCAGGCAGGATTGAGAACCCTGCTCCGGACAGTAAATCTGATTTCCTCTTCTAATCTACGTGTTTTTACATTATCTGGATCAGATGCATCACCGGTAACAGATACAGGATTCTTGTTTCCATACGACTTTACACAGGCGTTCATGCCACCAAGGAACATATATTCATCGTCTGTATCAAGGACATCGTATTCACGGGAAGGGAGGTTTTTTACCGTAGCATCAAGTTTTGAAAACTGTTCTTTGAAAAGACCGGAAAAAGTCTCTCCTTTAAATTTCCTGCCATATGCATGTGCTCCCCAAGTGGTATAGGTATCTGCCAGGTCTTTTTGTTCTTTCCAGGCAGATGCATGAACAACATCACTGACACCAGCCCCATAATTTCCCGGTGGATCACCAAAAATACGGATTAGAGATATCTCGCGGGCAGTTTCTTCTGGTATTCCCTCGATAATTCTCTGGAGCAGATCCTGTTTCAGGTGAGACGCAAGATAATTGTTATCTTCAGCCTCATCAAGGGTTGCGACAAGTTCAATTCCTCTATCTAGCATATCCACGAGGTTTGGGAATGCATCCCTGAATAGTCCGGTTATTCGAAGAGTTACATCAATCCTGGGCCGTCCAAGTTCAGAAAGAGGAATCACCTCAAGGCCGGTAACTGCTCCTCCCCGGTCAGACCAGATCGGACGAAGACCGATAAGATGGAGGATGTACGCGATATCATCTCCGCCGGTTCTCATGGTATCAGTTGCCCAGACGACAATTCCCACCCGTTCAGGGTATTTTCCCTTCTCTGAAATATATCTTTCAATCATCTGGTTTGCAAGGTCTTTTCCGGTTTTCCAGGCTGAAGGGGTAGGAATTGTTGCCGGATCTATGGAATAAAGGTTTTTCCCGGTTGGGAGAAGATGTGCATTTCCCCTGGTAGGGTCTCCGGAAGGACCGGGAAGGACATAATCACCATCAAGTCCAAGACCAAAATAATGAAGTTCATCAGTAGTTCCTAATAATCCGGGGGCCACGGATTTACAGATAAATTCCAGAGACGGTAATATTTCAGAAGAGAGGTCAGGAAATTCTTTTGAAATGATCTCTTGTGTCTGATCATAAGAATAACCTGTTTCTGCCATCCTGCGGATAAGGTTCTGGCATGTACTGTCAACCATATCCAATAGCATACCATTTGTCATGTTATTTGCCGGATCATATTCCGAAGGTTTGTCTAATAATTCCTGGAGAACCAGTGAATATTCCTGTGCAATTGCTGCCCGAAGGGATGGTACATTCCCGTTGGAAAGTCTTGTTAGGGCATATATCATCTCTTCAAATCGTTTTTCCGGTGGAGGAGCTCCAAATACATGTAAACCGTCACGGATTATGGTATCCCGCAATTCACAGATATAATCATAAATCCGCTCTGCATGAGGTGCAATATCTTCCGGTGTCAGCGTATCCGGGAGGCCGAGATCACTCGTGAAATTCTTACCAATGATGATGGTGTGGATTTCTTTCAGCAATGCTATGGTCTTTGAATTTTCTCCTACTGTTTTAGCCCTGAAATATTCCTGGAGAATACTGTCGAGATCAGATAGTTCCCCATATCCTTCTGCCCGCATCATAACCGGGATGAGATGATCGAGGATTACTGACCAGCTCCTTCGTTTTGCCTGAACTGCCTCTCCGGGATCATTGATAATGTACGGGTACAAATGGGGCATGTCTTCGAAGATGAGGTCCGGATAACATTCTTCTGACATCGCAGTTCCTTTTCCCGGAAGCCATTCCAAAGTCCCGTGAGTTCCGACATGAACAACAGCATGTGCCCCGAAAGAATGTTTGATCCACCGGTAATATGCCAGGTAATGATGCGGCATGACAAGATCGTGTGAATGAATCAGGGATTCTGCCTGCTCAAAATAACCCCGTGGCGGTTGTATTCCGATGAAGATGTTCCCATTGATAATTCCGGGTATGCATAAATTGCCATCATTCTCAAAAAGTTCTCCGGGTGGAGCTCCCCAGTCGACTGATATTTTTCCCTGATTCTTTTGAGGTATTTGGGAAAACCATTGGTTATACTCTTCTTTCGTTATCAGGCCTGCAGATCGCTCCTTTACCTGTTGTTTGGAAAGGTACCGGATGTCATTGGTAAGACCGTCAATCATCTTTTTGATGAGTGCATTACCATCTTCCGGGATATGATCCACATGATAACCGGCAGTTTGGAGATACCGGAGCATCTCAATTACACTTGCCGGAACATCAAGACCTGTTGCATGGCCAAGGGTGTCGGTTTCTCCGGTATACTGGTAAATGAGGATTGCAACTCTCCGTTCTGAAACCGGAGTCCTCCGAAGCCGCGAGATTTGTTGTGCCATATCTGCGACACGTTCAGGTCTTCCCGGTATTGGAATTGCTATCGTCGTTCCTTTCTCGTCTTTTTCAGATGATCCAAGAGGTATAGAAATTATTTGTCCGTCAAATTCAGGCCAGACGATATTTGAGGAGATTTCCATGGTAGAAAGGCCTTGAATATCTTTATTCCATGCATCGAATGAACGAAACATGGTATGAGCCTGGATCAGGGGAACATGGAGATCCTGGAAAAAATTCCGGGGGAATTCTTTCCTGCTCCCGTCATTTGGATCAGAGAGAGATATCTGTGAAAAACCCATATTTATGATAAGACAGTCAATTATGGGTTTTCGCTCTTTTATGAGGTATGATTCAACGATTTTTTTTATTCCCAGTGAACCGGAAAAGGGGTCAGGAGCGGTGTTAAGAAAAATTGCAAGACTGTTCATTCCCTTTGATTCGATAGCATGAATGAGGGCATCAATGACAAGAAGGTTATTCCGGATAAATGTTGACTGATGAAAAATAATCCCTATGGTTGGTTTATCCGGGTTCAACCGGTTAATATGTGTTTTAAAGGTGGTATCTTCCGGGAGTTCTGGGTGATAACATCCTTCTGTGGGCGGACGAACCAGGGGAGGTATTTGAATATCATGCCCTCCTGTCATTTTCATAACCTGAAGAATGAGAGCCTGGGTATTTTCTCTTCCCCCATATACCAGAGATGAATGGATATACTGGTAATCCTCATTAGATCCCTTAAATAATGGTCTGAAATCCTGCATCTCTTCCGGAATGGTACATTCAATAAAGGTATTGATGGATTTTTCCCGGATTATTTTTAGCAGGCGATCAAATTTTTTGAAGTAGGTAGTTCCGGCATGACTGTTCAGGATGAGTAATGAACAATCATCACAATGGAATAAGAGAGACTGAAATAATCCTTCCTGTAAGTCCAGATCTTCTGATGTTGCCTGAAATATTTCCACGGAAAAGTCCGGACGATGACAGAGTTTTCCTGTTTCTTCCAACCAGGGATTTTCTCCGGTTCCAGAGCCGATAAAAATTAACTTCATTATGCCTCAATATCTGGTAGTGCAATACAAGTCTTTATTGAAGCAAAATAACTTTTTTTGTTTTAAGTTAAAACAGTTGGTGTAACAATTCTCAAAGGTAAGTCTTCAGATTCCAGGTGAGGTATAACGGGATCTCCAGGATCTCGTCGTATTCATCCGAATATCGGGTAATATGATTGAACTTTTTTTTGAAACGGCATCCTAAACTGAAATACAAAATAGATATTAAAGGCATCAAATTTCCCAAAAATCCCGCAGGTTCACATGCCAAACACAGTTACCTGCATCCCCTCATGTTCTACTGTCTCGGTAAAGATCTTCTCATCCCATGTTCTCTTTTTTTCCCGGTCAAATATAAGCAGGTATACATCGTCAGCTCCGCATCGGTCAGCATACCGGGTAACCTGGGCAAGTCCTTTGTTGATTGTAGTCTCCCTAGATCCCCACATGACCTTACATTCGATGACAAACCGCTGAACCATACCATCCGGAAGACACCATAGGATAAAAAGATCAGTTCGGCCCATACCGAGTCCATATTCCCTGGTTATCTGTCCGCCTCCATTAATGATTCGCTGGAGGAATGCCTGAAGGAGAAGCTGGGGGCCTGCTTCCCTGTACGCAAACCTGTCCAGCCAGATCTCACTATGTTCCCTGAAAAACTGCTGAAAAGACGTGAGAAGCAGGTTCATTTCAAGTTTTCCTGCACGGTTAATATACCATGCAGGTTTTTTTGTTATCGTCAACTGAGTTGAGTAAGTAAGAATTCTCGGGATTATCTCTTGGTAGATGGGATTTGCAATTCGAAGTTGTCCCCTTGTGGTGATGAGGCCAAGGTCTTCAACGTACCAGATGTCATCCTCCGGTATCGTTTCAGGGCTGCCTTCACCGATTAGCATCGGTTCGATGACTCTCCGGACACGTTCTTCTTTTAATTTATCCACCAGTTGGTCAAGGTGTGTCTCTCTCCTCTGGACAAGTCGTTCTTTTGCCTCCATGACAAGATCTTCGGTGACCGGGTTTTCACGATTCTTCCCTTCTTCTATTTTAAAACAAATCTCATATGCAAGGGCATTGACCAGCCAGGGTTGTCCCATTGTCAGGGACCAGATGGATTTCAGTGCATCCTCCTGAAATATCTGTGCAGTTTCTTTTGTATGTTCAAGGCAGAGTTTTCTGGTTTCTTCTTCTGTAAAATTACCCAGCCGGAGAGATTCAGCTTTGATATTGAAAGCACTCCCCCCGGTGATTATCGATTTATTTTTTTCCGAATGAATCCGGTAGTCACGGATATCCCGGACACCGCAGAGGATGACAGATGAAGGAAAGTGATCAGGACGGGTATCATATCCTGCCCGGATCTGCCTGAGAACAGAAATCAAGGTATCCCCGACAAGGGAATCTATCTCATCGATCATCAGAACAAATGGTTTATCCAGTCGTTCGGATAATAATGAGAAAAATACTCCTATCGCGTCAAAAGGAGTATTTTGCAGAGTGATCTGCTTTATATCGTCAACAGACACAATCCCTGGAAAAGTAATCTCTGTTCTTCTTTGCATTCCGGAAATGATGGCCCGTATAGCTGAAGAGACATCTTCACGTGCAGCCTGTCCCATTTCAACGTTGATGTATAGTCCATAATGCTGGTTTTGTGAATTAAGATAGTCACGTAGTGCCAGGAGGCATGAGGTCTTACCGCTCTGCCGGGGAGCGTGAAGGACAAAATATTTTTTCTGACTGATAAGAGTGAGAATTTCCGGCAGATTAAACCGGGAGAGTGGTGGGAGGCAGTAATGGTCCTGGCAGTTCACCGGTCCGGCAGTGTTGAAGAACCTCATTATACAGTGTTATTTATCCTGATGAATGATAGAACCTTTTCCCGGTATAGTCCGGGTTGCTCTCTTTATGTTACTTCCTTTATTTTCTGAAAATAATCCCAAAATCGAGGTTTAATTTTTGAGAGATCCTTATCTTCGAATAAGGGATATATTGGCGATTATTTGGCAAATTGTAAGGAATTATCTTTTTGTTGTGGGTCTATTTTAATGAATATTCATCCCCCTCTAGAAGTTATGGCCTAGTATATGATCCGGGCATGACAATCTTTGGTACAATTGATCTATGGGTCACAGATGGTGAGGATTTTAAGAGAGGGAAAAAAGGTGAAATTCATGCTATTTTCTCACCTATGGAGTTTCAAAATAAAATGCCGGGAGATTATGAGATCTGTCTGGCTCTTCCGGATTAAAAGAACCGGACGAAAGTGAGTTATCTCCAATGCTGTATCCGGGTCATATATTTCCAGATTCTGTATTATTTGATGTTTAAGGTATGGGTCGATAAGTGTCAGGGCCAACTGAAAGCCAGTTTGGTGATTACTGTTTTTGTCCCTCTCCAGACATTTTTTATTGGAGTCAGGATGGTTTCTCTTCTAATAATTTACTGTAAGAATATGGGTTGTAATGATTTGTCTATGAAAACTCACTCCCCGTTCGCACATATTTGACCTAAGTATCTTGAATTACTCCAAAAGCAGTAAAAATATCTACTGAAAGATTCAAAAGACCTAAAATTTCCATATGTTTTTCCTCCAATCCTATAATGCTCGTAAAATATTGATTTCCCATTGCAACTTTGGAGACAAAAACCCCTTTAAAGTATTCAATAATTCTTTCCGCCTTTGGTTTAACGAGTTCTTTTTTTGGATTATACCGGAATAAACCACTCAGGTTTTCTCCTCTCTGTGCAATCGAATCTTGCAGAGTTTTATCGATAACTACCAATATCCTTAACGGGATAGTCAATAATTTGACCAATCCATCGATTCGTTCATCTTTTTGAATGTGAATAGGAGTTAACGATAGGCATTTTCCCTTCAACCGATGGAATGCATGCTCAACAACATACTGATCACGGTATGCGAGAACAACCGCCTCAATTGAAAGAAGATCTTCTGACCTGTTTGTGATGTATGCTCTCCATCCCAAAATCTCGATTGCAGCATCATACGCTTCTTGATTTACATTTGCAGAGACTTTGACGGATATTTTCTTCTCAGTTCTTTTAGGTCTGTTACCATAGGCACGGATCGTTTTCTTCGTTAATTCCTCCCGGATTTCATATGAAATCACCCCTAAAATGGAGTTACTCTTAAGAACGGATTGAATTTTATCTTCAGCTTCAGAACGACTTCGGTATACTGGTTTCCCTCTTCCTCGTTCATTCATAGAAAAAATCTCATCCAACGATTTTTCCAAATTTGAATCTAATTTTGCTTTCTGTTTTTCTGCATGAGCAAAAGATTTTGCATAAATGATCCGTTCTTCCCAGGAATGGTGCATCCCATCTTTATGTGCTGAACGCATCACCTTTTTTTCAAAAGCTTCAGCAATTATTGCTTCATCTCCGGTATAATATTCTCTTTTAATTGGAGTCATAATTCCATTTGAAGACTCAAATGAGTGAACTGCCTCTATTATTTCACTTGTAGGGTGAGCAACTTCAGACAACGGGCATAAATAATCCATTTGGTGCAGGAATGCATGAAGTCTGGTTCCAAGTGCACACATTTTGCAGTCCCCTACAAAGAGAAGTCGCTGATTATTCGTGTTTTTAATAACTGAGTCCATCACAGGGATATAGAGAGGGTCATCAGCAGTATTCCCTGGAAGAATGCTGACAGTGAGGGGCAGTCCAAGGGGATCAAGGACGGATAGGGCGATTTTTATTTGTGGAGTGGTTGGATCATCTTTTGAGTGACCAAATTGTAGTAACCCTGATTCTGTGACAATTCCATCAGAATTGGCTGTGGTCATGTCAATTCGGACGAGATCTGAAAAGACACCATAGACACGAATAATTGTAGCATTCAATTGACACTCAAACTCATTCCATCTCTCTGAATTGGAGAAGTAGTCTAAAATTCGGGCAAGACGATCATCGGTGAAGTGTTTAGGAGAGATTGGATGACAAAAAAAATCGGACAGTATTTGTTGTCTTTTTTCTACCCAATCCTC